>NZ_JASHIC010000022.1 GCF_030056705.1 Flectobacillus longus | reverse complement strand
ATCCCCCGTCCCAGTAGTAAATTTACTTAAAATTTTTCCAACTGCATTTTTTATGAGTGGGTGTTTGGCGATTCTTCCTAGTGTGCCAAGTACGATTTTGCCTCCTACTTCTGCTACAGCATAGCTCTTGGCAAATTCTAATACACTACTAGCATTGAAATAAGCATTTAGGTTAGCATATTTTTTTATAGCACTTACTGCCAAATCTGGTGAGGTGCTCTCTAACAAGCCTCTGATAAGCCTATCTCGGATTTGAGCATTGACAGAGGGGCTAGCCCCCATATAGCTCTTTTCTTGAAGAAACGAACGTACAAAGTATAGTGCTTCATTATACTTGCCATCTATGTAATAGTTACTTGATAAGGCTATCGTTTTACAGTCAACTAATGAACTGTACATTTCTCGAAGTAAAATATATTGATACAGTTCTACTTCTGTAAACTGACTTGAGGCTGCTAGCTTACCTTTGGGTGCTACCAGTACCGAACTCGGTGGAATACCCAAGGAAGGACTACCCACGGAACTTGTCTCAAGTAACATCAAATATTCACCACATTCATTTGTTTTGAGCTTACCTTTATCAGTATTGGTTTCAAGTACAGTTAAATCAATAGTGGTAGTATATTGCTGAGTATAATCATACAAAGAAGAGGCTGTATTTGATGCACTTTTTAAAGCCTCATTCAGCGCCAACAGCTTGGCTTTGTTTTGTTCACAGAGTGGGGTGATGAGTTCCTCTATGAGATTGGGACCATTGCCGTCTTTGCTTGTAGTATTACAATCTGTTCCATTGCAGAAAAAGTCTTTTGTTTCTAGGGCTGTTTGGTAGGCATTGGATAGCTTTTGACGTGTGCTGTCTGGTAATGTTGGGTCTTTCAGTAGGGTTTCGGCATACTTTTCAGCAAACTTAAAGTTGGCTTTCATCTTTTTGGCATCCTGTATTCCGCCTACATAATTACTTACGTCATTTTTGAGCTTTTGAATAAACTCTCCAATGTTGTTTATCGTCTCAGATATCTCTGGGGCTAGCGAGTCTGCCACGGTAAGGGCTAGGTTGTAGGCAGCATAGATTTCTGCCAACTTTTTGCGTTGTTCTTCACTGAGTAAGGCTACGTCAATATGAGATAGTTCTGCCTGCCCAGCTACGACACAGCCTCCTTTGGCTACTTTGATGTTCTTAAATTCAACGCCAAGTTTAGCGTTGACTAGGCGTCCCCATTGAACATAGGTACCTTCACAATCCCTTTGCCATTTCCATCGCCTTTGAGGTCCACTACCTCAAAGGCGATGGAATTTATCGCTATTTCGTCTCCTGTTTTTACTTGGATAATATCTCCTGAAGGAACTGAAGGTGAGTCGTGTTGTCCGCAGGAATAGAAAACTAATTAGTACCATAAAAATACCCTTAACTCGCTAAGAGTTAAGGGTAACAACACTGTTGTAACATTATTCTGAAAACCTAATCTACATCGCTTCGCTTTATCCATCCTTCTACTACTTTCTTACCATAATAACGAATTTTGAGCCATTCTCCGTTCTCTTCTAATATCTCTACTTCATCGCCTTTGATGAGGTACATTTTAGTAGGTACCTTTGACGAAGAATAGATAAATGTTTTATTGCTAGTTTTGTTAAACTTTACAAAAGACTTAAATTTTAGCCAATCTTTTTCGTTTCTACGCAAAGCCTCTATTACAAATAATGGAATTTCTTTGATGCGTTCATAAACATCAGGATCTTTCCCTGTAAAATTCAAATAGAGTTTGTTAGGAATATAGTTTGAAGACATTTCTAACTCATCATCTCCCTCTGGACTGTATGTTAGATAACAACTTCTGGTATATTTTATTAAATTCCCCAAGCTGTCATAACTTTTGCCTAAGTCATCATAAAATAGAGCCCTATTACCAACAGATTTCAATTCTGTAACTTTTTTTGGATATACACCACTTGCATCATCCCAAAAGCCATAGTAAGAGTAGGGGGAACCGTAAAGGCTCGCCTTTTGGGTATCGCTCCAATAAGTGATTTCGATAATTTTATTTTCTTTTGTACAAATGAAATTAGGGTCATAGCCTCTTTTAGAAGATACAAAACGCCAAACACCTTCAATTTTTACTTGACTGGGAATAGTTTGCGAATGACACTTATTAAATGTGACTAAAATAATTAAAATAGACATTACAGCTTTCATTTTTTTAGAGTTTTATATGCTTTTTTTGTATATAATTTCCTTTCGGGTAATCCGTTATAACCACCATTTATTTCATATGTTACTTTTTTAATAGCATCATTACTAACCTCACCTGCGAAATCATTTGCATTAGCATCTGCCCAAAAGGTAAGAGCTGTTTGCATAGCCATATCAAGATCCTCGGCTGTCATGTCTAAGTTCTTATCACATTCAGCACTTCTACACATAAAATCTTTATTGCCCACACCGTGAACTTTATCCCATTTTTCTTGAAGCATTGTTTTATAATTATTATACCCTGTCAATTGGATAAACCCTCGCCCTTTAAACCTTGAACCATCTTTTGAATCAATGGTGCCATTTCCCATTCTGCATGCATATACGTAATCAAACAAAGTAGTATTTTTCACATACTTGCTTTTAACGATTAACCCAGTTGTACCTTCGTAAAGTGGGGGCTCACAATAGGGAAAAGGACATGAGTCTGTACTAATAGCATCATAACCTTCAAATAGGTCACAATATTTTATAACTTTTTTACCTTTGTACTTTCTTGTAGTTGTCGCAAAACGGCTATTTTCGATATTTTTTGCCGTGTATGTTAATTCTTTTAACTGGCTTAAATTGGTCTCTGCACCTATCTGTCCAATAAAATGACTCATTTTTTCGGCATTATCAATCCCATATTTATTACTATATTTATTTATTAACATTGCTACTTCATCACAGCGACTTTGTTCTGTTTTAGTAAATATTTCTTTCAATTGTACTCCCGTAATAGGGAACTTTGCTTGAGTAGTTATAGACACATCGCCCCCCTTTGCCTTTTCAAATAGCCATTTTTCAACTAGGGTTGTTTGCTCATTATTGTCTGTTTTAAGGGTTAAAGTTTTAGTGGTTGGAGATTGATAGTCATTAAATATTAGGCTATTATCTGATATTTTAACGGCTAAATCATCATATTGGTCTTTTTTGCTTGAGTATACTTGTACTCCTGAAGCATCATGTGGTAATAACTCCAAACTAAAATTATCAATACAAATGTCTCCAATAGATATCTGGCCAAGGGGTATCAAAACAAAAAGCGGTTTCTGATTGAAACCGCCCATTTATTATTCTACATCGCTTCGCTTTATCCAACCTTCGATAGTCTTACCTATCCATCGGTTAGTTTTTTCTGGATAGTACCTAATTTTTAACCAATTACCCTTTTCTTCTATCACTTCTACAGGGTCGTTTTGGAGTAAATACATTTTGCTAGGTATATTTGGCTCCTTATATAAAAATGTTTTAATAGTTTTAATCATAGCATACTTGATTTTTAAGAATGCCTCTAATTTGATTTTTTCTGCACTATTACGACAAAGAGCTTGCACAATTAAATTAGGTAAATGATGTATTTGTTGATGATATTCATTTTCTCTTCCATTAAAATTAAAAGTAAAGTAATTGGGTTTACCTTTTTCAGGTGGACTAAATTCTTCCTCTCCAGCTATACCGTTGTACATAGCCAAACAACTAGGACTTGCTTCCTCAAAGTATTTTATACTGTCATTGGGAGTTTTTGGATTGGGTGTAAAAAAATACAATCGTGTGCCAACTTCAACTAAATCTGATAACCTTTGAATTTCCTTATTCTGAGGGGCAAAACCGATGATATCTGGACCTAGGGAAGAGATAGTTTTTTCATCTTTCTCGTAATACAAAGTTAATCTGTTGGAATTATTAATAAAATCGAAAGCAAAAAAAGAAGTATCATTACTCCAATCAGGTGGAATAAAAAGCCATATTCCTTCAAAATCTTTGAGATTAGAGGAAATATTACTACTATTTTGTCCACAACCAATATTTGCTATAAAAAGCAAAACTATCATTAGTTTATTTTTTAAGTGTTTCATACGCTTTGTTTGTGTATAAAGTTCTATTGTCAATTCCTATTAATTTTCCATTTACTGCTCTTGTTACAGCCTTAATCGAAGCTTTACTGACCTCTATAGCTAAATCATTTGTATTACCTGCCTTCCAGAAAGTTAGTGATATAAGCATTGAGAAATCTAAATCATTGGCAATTTCATCTAGATTTTTGTCACATTCCGTGCTTCTACACATAAAATCTTTTGTGCCTGATCCATGTACCTGATTCCACTTATTTTGTACCATTGTTTGGTAGTTGGATTGCCCTGTGATTTGTATGAAACCTCGTCCTCTAAAACGATTCCCATCTCCAGTTTCGATACCACCATTATTTAACTGACAAGCATATACCACGCTAAAAAAATTGGGGTCACGAGGTAATTCATCTACCATGATACTCTTTACAGTTTTGCCCATTCCTTGCATAAATGTTGTAGTTGCATAATTACCACTGTAGCTACCCTCAGGAACAACTATATCTTCATCACAATAAGGATATGGACAGCCCGTTCCATCTGAGGAATATCCTTCAAAAAGTGAGCAATATTTTAGCACCTCTTTCCCATTGTGTGTTCTAAGCGTCCTTGTTTTATCGGCTGTTAAAATTCTTGAAGCGGAATATGACTATTCATCCAATGTTTTTAATTGTGTTTCAGCTCCTATCTGCCCAATAAAATGGCTCATTTTTTCGGCATTATCAATCCCATATTCATCACTGTATTTATTGATAATACCTGCCACCTCGTCGCATCTCTCTTGTGAAGTTCCCGAAAATATCTCATGTAACTGTGCTCCAGTAATAGGGAAAGTAGCTTGATGCTCTTGAACTTTACTACCCAAATACTTCCAAACGGCATCGATTTTAACATCTTTATTTTCAGTATCTTGGATATCAAATAAGAAAGCCCTCAACTTTTATTAAAAATTGAGGGCTTTCTTATTTGAAAAATTATATTCCTTTACTCCACATCACTCTTTTTTATCCAGCCTTCTATCTTTTTCTTCCCGAAATAGTATATTTTAAGATAATCCCCCTTTTCTTTTATAATTTTAACCTCATCTCCTTTAATTAGATACATTTTGGTTTTAACGTCAGGGGTACTAAATATAGAAGCTTGATTAACTTTAATTTTTTCATAGTAGGCTGGGTCGGGCACTTCTTCTAAGAATTTTTGGAAGAGGTTGATAAAGTCAACATCACTAAATCTAACCCTTTGATTTTGGAGATAGTCCTGTATATCAATTAGTTTTAGGCTTTCTATCGCTTTTCCTTTTTCATAAAAACCTCGATAAACTTCAGTCTTATAGAGATACCAATTATTTTGAGTTTTATCAAATATAAAATAACAGTAATATCTATTCCAGTCTTGCCCAGAACCTTCATTGACAACTACAAATTTTTCTAAATCAATCTGCTTAATCGAGGTGTAAGTATAGAATAATAGTGTTGTATTTTTGCATTTATATTTAAATCTTTCATACCCATCATTTAAATAAATTGCTAATTGTTGCGATGATTCATTTTGGGGAATAACTGCTCCAAAATTATTATAAACAAATTTTAGGATAATATCTTTTTTATTATCAAAATTTAAGTCAATATAAGTTGTATCATAAATTTGACCTTGTGATAAATCAAACGGTATCTTATCAAATATTAGTTTGTTACTACGTTGCCCTTGGCAATTAGCTGACAAAAACAATAATGTAATAATTAGATATATTTTCATGCTATTCATATTATGTTTAATTACAAGGGAATAATTGTTTTAAACGTTCAAATTCTAATTTTCTTCGAGCCCATCCATTAGGTTCACAACTGTAGCATGGTTCTTCTTGATCATTATGTGCACAATTAGAGGTTATAGAGCCACAATTTGTAACTTTAGCAATTTTAAGCATATTGTCTTCTGTTAATTCTCTCGAATATCGTTTACAATTGTTTGTATCCCAAAACCAAAATGCAGAAAGCACGCTATATTTTGGTTCAGCTAATGTTGAGGGATTATTGATGAAATCAACATTTTCTCCTAATGATTTACAGTAGTCTTCGAAATTTCTATAGTTTCTAGATCCTGTTAACTGAAACATTCCACGACCTCTATACTTTGATGTACTACTTGCCCATCCGCTTCTCCCTTCTTCTAATAATTCTAAATTATTAGTTTCTTCTGCAATTTGAGTAAAAAACATAATTCTTTCCTGACATGAATTCATATTAAAGTCCACAAGATATTTGTTTAAGAAAGGCAAAAGTTCTATAATATTATTATCGGATACTTTTGGAAATATTTTTTTCAGGAGTACTTCGTCCAATTCGCCTGTAAATGAAATATTTTTGGTTCCTTCTCCATTCAAATACTTCCAAACGGCATCTATTTTAAGATCTTTAGCTTCGGTGTCTTGAATGTCTATTTTAAATTTGTTGGTAGAATTACTAATATCAAACTCTACTCCCATTGTTGTTTTCTTTTTGCTTGGGAGTAATACCTCAAAGCTTGGGCTTTCTTGAGTATGGATATATACTTTGTCTATACAGACATCACCTATTTTTATTTGACCTATCGCAGTTATTGAAGCCTCAAATTTATGTAACATGGCTTTTGTGGCTATCGATTTTTTGAGCTTTTCTAAAGCTAATATTACATTTTTACAATCTCTATCAAAGGTTAGGATATCGTCAAGTCCAGAACAGCCACAAGTGATACTACTTCCCGCAACGATAAGCTCAGTCTCTTTCTCAGCTATCATTTGTTGAGCTTGTTCCAACGCCTCATTCAGTGCCAACAACTTGGCTTTGTTCTGCTCACAGAGTGGTGTGATAAACTCCTCTATGAGATTGGGACCTTTGCCGTCCTTACTTGTGGTGTTACAATCTGTCCCACTACAGAAAAAGTCCTTTGTTTCTAGGGCTGTTTGGTAGGTATGGGATAGCTTTTGACGTGTGCTGTCTGGTAATGTTGGGTCTTTCAGTAGGGTTTCGGCATACTTTTCAGCAAACTTAAAGTTGGCTTTCATCTTTTTGGCATCCTGTATCCCGCCTACGTAATTACTTACGTCATTTTTGAGCTTTTGAATAAACTCTCCAATGTTGTTGATCGTCTCAGATATCTCTGGTGCTAGCGAATCTGCCACGGTAAGGGCTAGGTTGTAGGCAGCATAGATTTCTGCCAACTTTCTGCGTTGTTCTTCGCTAAGTAGGGCTACATCGATATGAGATAGTTCTGCCTGTCCTGCTACGACACAGCCTCCTTTGGCTACTTTGATGTTCTTAAAGTCAACGCCCAGTTTAGCATTGACTAGGCCTCCCCATTGAACATAGGAACTTTTACAATTCCTTTGCCATTACCAGAGCCATCTAGGTCTACTACCTCAAAGGCGATGGAGTTTATCGCTATTTCGTCTCCTGTTTTTACTTGGATAATGTCTCCCGAAGGCACTGAAGGGGCGTCATGCTGTCCGCAGGTGTAGCCAGCTAGATAACTGGCGCAGTCTATCTTTGAGGTATTGAGTGCGGTCTTTAGCTCCTCTACTGTAGCGTTAGAGGATAATTGTGGTAAAGCTCCACCACTTGGTAGGCTCTTTTTGAGGCTATCGGTCAAACTCGAAGTCTCTCAATAGATTACTTGCAGTGCTTTTCTAATACAAGCAACCAAAAGAAGGTAATAAATACAAAACCCTTGACTATTTATAGTCAAGGGTACAAACACTTCTGTAATTTTACTATCTACCCTTCACTAAGGTTTCTAGCATCAATTTTCATCTAGATACTTTTTATGTCTTTCAATGATTGTCGATAGTAAATTGCCTTTTTTTCGGTCTAACAACGTAGTAATATACGAATGCGGTTCAAAAGTTAGTTTATTGGGAACTCGCAAAATAGGAACTCCATAAAAAGCATCCTTCTCATTTTCAAGTTCGACATACCATCTTGCTTGTGAAATATTTTTCTCATATACTACGCCTAAGTAACAGGCTAAACAATCCCTCAATTCAGATTCATTTATCATGTCCTGAATTGTAAATCTTTCAAGTAAAAACTTTTCTAAGATATCTAGCGAAGAAATAGTATAATCCATTGTTGAATATAATTCTTTGGGTAGTAACTCTTCAAGCCTATCAATCTTATCTGGAATACAGGTAATCCACCAATGATAACCATCTTCTAATTCTTGTTTACTTTTCATTTTATGGAACTAATTTTATTGTAATACCTGATTGTTCTAATAATGTACGAAGCGGTTGACTTGGCTCACAGCCTTTAAATACCCATTCGATCTGCCAGCTTTGCATTTCTACTAAAAACTTATCTGCATTTAATTCGCCTATAATCGCTTGGGTAGCATATACAGTACCAGTTTCATAAGATTTAATTTCAACGCCTTTTTTAAGATTGATATCAGCAATATCCATTCTTCTTGTGTATGAGCCTGCCTGTACAGTAACTTCTCTTCGCCCCCAACCAATAGAAGCCATTACATCATCTGCAGCCTGATGTGCATTTCTTGCTTTGGTCATGTTAGCATTGTAAGTATTACTCCAAGCGGAATAATCTTTAGCATTATCACCCATCCTTTCTTTATACTGTGCCCGTCTTTCGGCTTTATGCTCTAATGTGTTTGGTGTGTATTTATAAGGCGGGCTGTTTTGAAGCTCTGCAAAAATATTATCAAGTTGCTTCTCGGTAACCTTTGCAACATCTATAGCTACATCTACACTCCCCCCTTCTTGAGCAAATTTAATCAATTTGGCTTCATCTTCGCTGAGAAGTACGGTTACTTTTTGGTTGGAAATCTCGATTTCTCCTAATAGATTACCTTTGGTGTATTTCTAGTACAAGCGGTAATAAATACAAAACCCTTGACTATAAAAGTCAAGGGTTCTAAAACTTCTATAATCTCACTCAACTTCACTGTTTTTAATTTCATTTGAGATACTTTCAATTTCACCCCAATCAATATCTGGGTAAATTTCACCCTCTTCTAAAATTTTAAACTCTTGTTGTTCTAACCCTTCATCAAACCCAACTAGTTTTTTGTATTTCACAAGAAATTTCAAAAAATAGTAGTATTTGTTGTAGTAAAGCTGTAATGGAACGGCATCTCTAAATTTGGATGGGTATCTTTCAATTAATAAATATTTTTTAAAATCATCAGAAAATGACGGATTTACTAATAATGATTCATCAACATTTTCAAACAAAGATTCTAAAATAATTTTATCAAAAAGAGAGTTGTCTATCAATTTCATTCTGCTAAATATTTAACTAATACGTTTACATTTTTCTCAGTAAAAAACTGTGTGAGCTGTTTCACAGTTGTTTGGTCTGAAACTAACCATTCAACTTTTAATCCTTTTGCATTGGCTGCTTGGGTCTGTCTTATTGCCTCATCTAAAACTTTTTGCCTTAAAAATTCAGGCTTATCATAAACTCTATACATTGAATTACTAGGTTGTAATACCATTTTGCCATCTTGCAATGCATCCAAATTGAGATTTTCGAATTGAACAAACCTCCATTTGGATGCTCTACATAGAAGCTTTCATTATTAGGGTTTACTTTTAGCTCAAAGACATCAACTCTTGAGTCATTTTGGGCAATTCTTTTCCCCCAAAAACCTTTATTTCCAAATGGTCTGGCATCAACATTAATTATTCCCCATTTTATTTTTGTAGTGTATGTCCCAACATCCCCTTGCACCCCTTCTTGAGCAAATTTAATCAATTTGGCTTCATCCTCGCTGAGAAGTACGGTTACTTTTTGGTTGGAAATCTCGATTTCTCCCAATAGATTATCTCTAATGTACTTCTAGTACAAGCGGTAATAAATATAAAACCCTTGACTATTCACGTCAAGGGCACCAAAGCTTCTATAGCATTACTGAGATTTTTACTAATTTATAAATGTATTGACTTATAACTTAATGCTTTATCTACAACTTCCTCAACTGAAGGATTGTATTGTGACCTATCATCCTTCCTCGCATTATAATTTTCGGGATAAAAAAATAAAGTTGAACCTTGTGGATGAGGAACATTATTATCAAACAATAAGAGTAACTCGGTGTGTTCTTCTTCTGTTCCTTCAAAATCTAAAATCAAATTTCCTAATTTTATCAATTCTTCTCTTGTCATTGCCATAATGGTAAGATTTTAATAGCCATATCCAAAATGATAAGCTGGGTCTAAAATTTCTTTGTGATATTTTGGGGTAACTATGTATAAATTATCTACGTCATAAACAGCACCGCCTCTATTTATAGGAGTTTTGTGATGCAAGACATATTTTATATTTCCCCCAATTCTTTGTGATTCTAAAACTGCTGGTGCATATCCGTTTTTCATAATTGCAATATCCTTTGGAGAAAATTGCTTTAATAGGTTTGGGTCATTAGTTACTTCTTTCCAAAAAGCACTCCTAAAATCATCAAAAGTATTAAATGTTCTACCTCTTAATTTATCTGCAACTGACTTAGGAAACAATCCAGCATTCATTTCCGAACCTCTTAACCAAGTACCTGTTATATCTTTACCAGCTCCAGTAGAAACCCCTGGCAATTTCCTTGCATTTGTGAGTACAGTAAAGTCTTCACCGCTGTTTAACAGAAGAGTTGTAAGTTCATCTCCAGCAGGATTCACTCCTTCTTGAGCAAATTTAATCAATTTGGCTTCATCTTCGCTGAGAAGTACGGTTACTTTTTGGTTGGAAATCTCGATTTCTCCCAATAGATTACCCTGACTATCAACGCCTCCTGTTAATTTCACTAGGTTTCCATCAAGTTTGCCTTCATAAAGTAATTTGTTGATTTCATCAAGTGCTGATTTGAAATTATCGCTTAGGTTGACTGTTGGAAATGGAATTATCATCGCATAGGCTCTACTTTGTTTGTTTATCCGTAAACCTGGGCGAATAAAAGCTTTACCTACCGACTGCATTCCTGTGAAATAGCGTTTAAAGGTCTCAAAGCCCTTGCCCAAGATTGATGGATTTGTCTCAATAAACTTGAGTGCGCCTCGGGTTTCGAGCATATCCATCACTAGTCCACCTATAACGCCTGTCCAATGCCCTGCTTTCTTTAAATCACTGATGCCTGTTGCTGAATAGTAATAACTAAAGGGGAGTTGGCGTAGGTCGTTGGCTACATTCACAAACGGAACAAAGCTGATGGCAATATCACTTACTTGAGGAGAAAAATACTCTCCTGCTGTGTAGCGTGCCCATTGGATGGCGGCTACTTCTAAAGCTTCTGCTATGGCTTCTTCCTTTACACTCGATAGTTCAGAGGCACTTAGTTGGACTTCGTCAAGACATGGTTCCCAGTCACCAGATGCGTTTACACTGCCAATGCCTGTTTTTGTTTTGGCAAATTTCTTGTTTGTTATTACAGACGCCTCACAGTAATCTCTAGCAAAGGTTGAGAGACTTTCTTTAAAGCCTACTTGATTGCAATAGGCAAACCATGAAGGAGATCCTGTACGTCGTACCGACTGTACCGTTATAGGTGTTTCATAATAGTTGATACACTTTACATTAAGGGCTTTGCGTAAACCTTTTTTACACTGGGTAGAATCAAAGCTAAAGGCTTGTTCCCATTCAAAATTGCATGGTCCACTGCAAGGTTTACTTTTCCATGGTTCGAACTGAATGTTTTGACAGTTTGCTAAGGCAGGTCCAAGTTCGTTCATGAAGGCGATGTTGGCATCGCGTGCTTCCTCCAATTTGCTTAGCTGGGCTTTGAGTTTGCCTGATTTTATATCACATATTGCTTTTTCAAGGCTATCTTGTACGACTTGACTTTGTGAGGAAATATCTCTACAATTATCAAGTATTTGAGGAAGCTTACTCAAATCACTCTCAGATAGTAATTTCTTTGTTGCGTCCTTTTTTGCTTTGATAGCAGATAAACGATCGTTTAGGCTATTGATTACGCCAGCAATTTCGGGTGCAAGTGCATCTGCTATGTTGAGTACAGTATTGTAGGCAGCATAGATTTCTGCTAGCTTTCTGCGTTGTTCTTCGCTGAGTAAGGCTACATCGATATGAGATAGTTCTGCCTGTCCTGTTACGACACAGCCACCTTTGGCTACTTTGATGTTCTTAAACTCAACGCCTAATTTGGCATTGTTGAACATAGGCACCTTCACAATACCTTTGCCATTACCAGAGCCATCTAGGTCTACTACTTCAAAAGCAATGGAGTTTATCGCTATTTCGTCCCCTGCTTTTATTTGGATAATGTCTCCTGAAGGTGCGTCATGCTGTCCACAGATGTAGCCAATGTTTATAAAAATACCCTTAACTCGCTAAGAGTTAAGGGTACCAACACTTTTGTAACATTACCCATTACCGAGGGTAATTTATTTTTATAGTATCGTCCTTGATTTGAACAAGTGCTTTACCATTTTGAAATGGCTGTATTATTTTTTCATACTTTGGGGCTATCACCCATTTACCTTTTAGATTGATAAAACCCCACAAATTATCTTGCTTTACTGCCGCAAGCCCCTCATAAAAATTATCAGCGTCATCGAATTGAAATGGTATCAATGTTTTTCCTGTTCTATTAATATACCCCCATTTACCTTTTATTGCAACACAAGTAATTGTATCATCTACAAAAGGCTTTCCAGCATCGTATATACAGGGTATAACTATTTCTCCTTTATGGTTCTGAAAGCATAGTTTTCCATTGTCACATCCAACATTATACAAAGCATTTTTTTGTTCTTTTTCATACTCCAAGAGTTTGTCTCGCTCTTGCTTAGGTAGCCGATACCATTGTATTCTATTCCAAATAAACATTCCTACTAATATAGAGAGAACAAATAATAATTGAATCAAGATCCCTTTATTTAGCTTTCTACGAAGTACACTAACTATAAAAATGACGAGTAATGCAAAAAAATGCACATACACAAAAATTTCCATAAGCGCCTCTGATAGAATGTCCGCTCCACCACTTGTATTTAGAAGCGGTAACTGTGCAATGGCTTCATAAACCATGATGGTAAGTAGGGCGATTGAGATATTTTTTTCTCTCATTTTACTTGTATTTTTGTTTAAATAATTCTTGTGTAGCACTTTTACTCAATCGTCTAAGTAGTCAAACATATTGAATTGCTGAATAGACATCCCATTTTTTATAGTTTTTGTTTCACGAATTTTTCTTTCCATCCTTAAATTATCACCAAACCAATATACCTCTTTGATTAAATACCAGTTTTTCTTGTTGGTATCATATTTAAAAAAGAGATCAACCCCTGCTTGCGCTTCTGTAAATAGCTCAATCCATATCTCATTTTTTCTAAATTCTACTTTGAATCTTTGTGCATTTTCAGCCAACTTGGAAAAAATGTTTTCTAAATCTTTAGGGGGGGCATACTCCAAAACATATTCCTTGAAATATAAGGGATATAAATTGGATAATGTGGCTTTGTGTATAAGAGTGGAATCATTAATTCTCTGATATATGGTTACAAAGGTTGTATCTCCATCTTTCATATTTAATTTTTGCCAATGAATAACTAAATCATTTTTCCCATCAGACGTTAGATCACGGTCATTGATAAAATAATAGCATAAATATCCGTTCGGCATACAAAAATCTTTAGGAATCATCATCTTATATTTTTCACTCAATTTTGTAAACTGATTACAAATTTGAGTATTTTGTTGTTGAGCAATGATACAATAGAACTGCATTGTAAAAACTACCATAAAAAACATTTTTTTCATCATTTTTTGGGTTTACAATCAAAATAAATACTACTTAAAAAATCTTTATACTTACGGTTTCGAGTTTCTTTTTCGAGGCCAGCAGAATTAACAACTTTAGTTACATTGAATGAATTATCTTTATCCATGATTTCTAAAATGTTTTTACCAATATCTTTCCCCTTCCAGATGAAATATGCTACAGCAGATTGAACAGTCGTTATGGGTTCTGTGACTATATCAGGGTTGGATGTAAAGTCATAATTAGTTCCAAATAATTCATTACATTTTGATCCAACGCCATAATACACTGATTTTCCCGTAATCTGAATTGCTCCTCGCCCCCTGTATCGATAACCATCTCCACTTTTCGAATCCCCATTACCAAGCTTATTAGCATATGCTACATTCATGACATTCTGTTTGTTTATTTTTTGTTTATCCTTTGTGAAACTTACAGATTTATATGTACCCTTTTTAGGCATATTGTCATATGCGACAACAACTCTTACGGTATCTGATATACTCTTAAAAAATTTGAAGGTACGATAACCGTTACTTTTAGGGATTTTTGTTCCTTGTTCTCCTATTGCTACAGTTTCATAAACTCTCATCAAAACATAGTTTAGATAGTCCTTATCATCCCAGAATGTTTGTTTATACCAGTGGTCTTTAGACCCGTCAATATTCGCATTTCTGTTGAATGTTTCTAACAAATTATCAATACCATATTTCGAACCTTCAGCGCTTGCATTAAATCCAGCACTCTCTACAAAGCATTGCGAGAAGAAATGCGCATGACGATAGCAAGTATTGAATTGTGCTTTTTTTAGAGCGTCATTAAAATATTCTAAAACTTCTGGGTTTTCTCTATATATTTTGCTATTTGGAAAAAAAATACTAAAATTTTCATCCGTTATAGTTAAATCTCTTCCACAAATAGTACATGCAAAATCATATTTCTTATTCCTGAAATAGAACGATTTTGTGATTGTTTTGCTATCTTTTTTATAAGAAATAGTATATTTTCCTTCAAACATTGATTCCAGTTGTAAATCTTGACTTTCATTTGTCTTTATATTAAAGGTTTTTTTTATAGACTCTTTATTTGAACCTTTTATTTCAACAGCAATATCAACATTTGTAACCTCAGGCTTAGTTATAAGC
Source organism: Flectobacillus longus (assembly GCF_030056705.1). Lineage (GTDB taxonomy): Bacteria > Bacteroidota > Bacteroidia > Cytophagales > Spirosomataceae > Flectobacillus > Flectobacillus longus. The sequence continues at coordinate 137,443 of NZ_JASHIC010000022.1, read as the reverse complement.
AGTGCAGAAAGCTTACACTTATCATTAGTTCGAATATAAATCTTATCTTTTTCTATTTTTTCTTCACATATACTCAAGGTTAAATTATCTGTAGTTTTATCTATCTCTATTTGGTTGTTGTCATTCTCAATAACAACATCTAATGCACCTTCCAACGCCTCATTCAACGCCAACAACTTGGCTTTGTTCTGCTCACAGAGTGGGGAGATAAGTTCTTCTATGAGATTGGGACCTTTGCCGTCTTTGCTTGTGGTGTTACAATCTGTACCGTTGCAGAAAAAGTCCTTTGTTTCGAGGGCTGTTTGGTAGGCATTGGATAGCTTTTGACGTGTACTGTCTGGTAATGTTGGGTCTTTCAGTAGGGTTTCGGCATACTTTTCGGCAAACTTAAAGTTGGCTTTCATCTTTTTGGCATCCTGTATTCCGCCTACATAATTACTTACGTCATTTTTGAGCTTTTGGATAAACTCTCCAACGTTGTTTATCGTCTCAGATATCTCTGGTGCTAGCGAGTCTGCCACGGTCAAGGCTAGGTTGTAGGCAGCATAGATTTCTGCCAACTTTTTGCGCTGTTCTTCACTGAGTAAGGCTACATCGATATGAGATAGTTCTGCCTGTCCTGTTACGACACAGCCACCTTTGGCTACTTTGATGTTCTTAAAGTCAACCCCAAGTTTAGCGTTTTTGAACATCGGCACTTTCACAATACCTTTGCCATTACCTGAGCCATCGAGGTCTACTACCTCAAAGGCAATGGAGTTTATCGCTATTTCGTCCCCTGAAGGAACATAAGGGGCGTCGTGTTGTCAGCAAGTGTAGCCAATATTTATAAAAATACCCTTAACTCGCTAAGAGTTAAGGGTAACAATACTATTGTAACATTACTTAGAAAACCTAATCTACATCACTTCGCTTTATCCAACCTTCGATGTTTTTTTTGCCATAATAACGAATCTTGAGCCATTCTCCTTTCTCTTCTAATACCTCTACTTCATCGCCTTTGATGATATATATATTGGTAATTAAATTGGGCCTAGAGTAAAAATATACTTTGTCTTTTAAAATCCTAGCCTTTAAAATTTTATCAGTTGAGAGACTATCTTTTAGATTAAGATTGTTTACTTTATTTAAAAAAAAATTACTAATAATTTCATTTTTTTCTAAGGTATATCCTCCTGGCAGATTAAATTCTGAAAGTATTTCTTGGTAATCTTTATCCAAAACGAATAAGCTCGATGGAACACAAACACATCTATGGAAAATAAAATTATTCCCAAATTGAGTTTTATATAAATTGGGGGTTATCCTAATATTTTTTTCTTTTTTATTTGAATTTGTATTGTAAAATATCCCTGAATACGTAGAATCAGTTTTCTTGGAAACATATGCCTCTATCATAGATTGACATTTGTTTCTAGAATGTGAGATAGTTGAATTAATTTTAGCGAATTCTTTTTCCGATCTATCATAGACTTGTCTTGCAATTAAAGGATTAATAAGTGTATAATTAATAATTGTAAAATTTTCAGCTTTTTTAGAAATACTATCGCCTTCATATGTTATATGAAGTGGAATGTATTTAATCTCTATGCTTTGTGCTTTACTCACAGTTACTACCGAAAAAGTAAGAGCTAAAACTATTTTAGCCTTATTAATAAATCTTATCAAAAATTTCATTTTCTTCAGTTTTATATCTATTTCTTACCATATTTTTCCAACCTTCAACTTTATTCATTTTTACATACAATTTTCTAGCAGCATAAACTCTTTTGATATATTCTGTCATTGTAAGTTTATTCGCATTTATAATCATTTCATCTTTCTCTGATTTTAATGGATTTGCTTTAGGAAACTTAGAAGCAGAACAATCAGAACTTTGAGTATCTAATATATCTGATTCTGAACAATTAGTATAATCCTTTAAGAGTGCCATTTCAAAAACCCTAAAAGCTCCTCCATGCTGAACTCCAAGTGAATAACACATTTCTTTTAAAGATTCTTCATCTTGAGAATTTAAGTTTTTGAATAATTTAGTGTCGCCAAAGTTACTAATTATTTTATCATACACTGGTTTATAGTTTCTTTCAGCAATAAATTTATGAGCTAAACTTATAAATTTATCATCGTTACAAAATTTATTAAATACCTGAGTAAATTTACAATTTTTACATTCGTTTCTTGAGCTAGCATCTTTTGCCAAGTTAATAGCTTCCTCTGTTATATCTTTATAAGTTTCTTTTAAATCATTTTTATAATTTACAGATAACCAAAGGAAAAATTCATTAATTTTTCCAGTCCTAACGGCCATTTGATGTTTCCCATAACTACACCCACCTGCTTCATCATATCCAATATCGCAAGGATTTTGAGATTCTTGAGAAGCGGAGAGCCATCCATATTCTCGTCCACTTTGATACTTCAAATCATTACTTTCGTTATTAGAATTTACTTTGTTGAAGAACACCTTCTCAAATAGCCATTTTTCAACTAGGATTGTTTGATCATTATTGTCGGTTTTAAGGGTTAAAGTTTTAGTGGTTGGAGATTGATAGTCATTAAATATTAGGCTATTACCTGATATTTTAACTGCTGAATCATCATATTGGTCTTTTTTGCTAGAGTATACTTGTACTCCTGATGCATCATGGGGTAATAACTCCAAACTAAAATTATCAATACAAATATCTCCAATAGATATCTGTCCAAGGGGTTTGTTGGTATCAAAGGGCATATATTGAATTTTAACTGTTGCCGTACCTGATGTTTGTAAATCTTCTTTAAACTTATTCATTACCTTAACGATTTCTTCACAATCACCATTATCTCCTACGCTTTGCCATATTAACTTTATACTGTTCCAGCCACATCCACATTCCATTTTTTGCCCCTTAATAGCATTTAACTTGTCTTCCATTGCTTTTGATAATGTAACCATTTCTTGTTGTTTTTTTATATCTTCTTGTAAGCATTTAGTACAATCTTCACTATAAAAAAAACATTCTTCTAATTCTGCGTTAGGTCCTTTGGATGGGGTAGATGGAGCAATATATTGTTGACACATACAACTCTGACTTGATGTATTAATCAGGTTGATAATTTCCTCTGAACCATTTTTCCCAAATCGTTCCGTAAAATACATTACTTGTTTTTCGACAATATCTTTTGCACTTTTTTTCATAACCTCCAGTTTCTTTTGTTCAGCACTACTGATCTTCATTCCAGAGTTTACTTTGTCTAAAATAGCCTGAGTTTTTTCAGCTATTTTTTTGTACAGGTCTGACAATGAATTGATCGTCTCAGATATCTCTGGTGCTAGCGAGTCAGCCACGGTAAGGGCTAGGTTGTAGGAAGCATAGATTTCTGCCAACTTTCTGCGTTGTTCTTCGCTGAGTAAGGCTACATCGATATGAGATAATTCTGCCTGCCCTGCTACGACACAGCCACCTTTGGCTATTTTGATGTTCTTAAAGTCAACCCCAAGTTTAGCGTTTTTGAACATCGGCACTTTCACAATACCTTTGCCATTACCTGAGCCATCGAGGTCTACTACCTCAAAGGCAATGGAGTTTATCGCTATTTCGTCCCCTGTTTTTACTTGGATAATGTCTCCTGAAGGCACTGAAGGGGCGTCATGCTGTCCGCAGGTGTAGCCAGCTAGATAACTGGCGCAGTCTATCTTTGAGGTATTGAGTGCTGTCTTCAGCTCCTCTACTGTAGCGTTAGAGGATAATTGTGGTAAAGCTCCACCACTTGGTAGGCTCTTTTTGAGGCTATCGGGTAAACTCGAAGTCTCATACACAATCCTTATTGGTTTGTTCAAGATATCGATGGTGGTGCTTGAGGGTGTTTCGGCCTGATATACTGCTGGTGGATACTGCTGGCTTGGGTTACTATCGCTAACAGTATAGGTTTCGCTGGTATAGTCGGTATCCTCGTCAATGGTATTACTAGGAGGGTTTATCTGCATTGTGCTGTCGATAGGCTCCTGCGCTATGATGTAACCTTGTGGCTGGCTAAAGCTACTTTTACTTACATAACTACAGCGTGCCAATACCTTAAACTCATACGATGAGGCTGGCAATTGCAAGAGTGTGTAACTCGACTCGGAGGTTTGTTTTTCTATCCACTGGTCATCGGTTGTCTTGCGATAGCTCAGCGTATAGTCTAATACTTCGGCGTTGGGGTTAGTCCATGATACTACTACGCCAGCATCGCCTACGGGCTCGATAGATACCTCCTGAGGACGCAGGCATCGCTGAGTGGCTAATTGCCCCTGAGTGCCATAGGTAAAGGCTACTACTTGGCTAAAACCATTGTTTTCGAACTGGTCATAGCCATTGACATCCATCGCCTGCACTTGCAGCGAATAGCGTTTGCCTGGCGTAAGTACGGGGTCGCTACTACTATAGAGGTAATTGGTAGCCAATACCTCCGTCATAAACACTGGTAATATTCCAGCGTTGACCACCACATTAGGGTCGGTGTCTTCGTCCTCTTCAGGGATTTCGTATAGTCGTAATCGGTACAAAGTACCTTGTGCCGTGTTTACAGAATAATAGCTGTTGGACACCCACGTAAAATTGATACTCTGAAAGCCCGTATTGGGTAGTATCGCATTGTTGGCAGGATAGGTAATGGTAGGAGGTTGTGCCCGAAACACCGTCATTAAGGTTACTCCTGTATTAGATACTTGTCGTTGGTCGGGCAAATAGGCCGTTACTTCCCACTGATAAAAGCCAGCAGGAAGGTTTGTACCTTGATAGAGCTCCTCTAGAGTAATACCCTGAGCCACTAGATTGTCGGCACTAAAGTTATCAGAGAGCTGTGCTCCAGAAAGAATTTGGGGTATGCCAGGCTGTAGCACTATGGGCTTGGTGCTAACAAAATCAGGAATGTTTTCGAGTACTACCCCTAAACCTTTGAGTCGAATACGAATCGTAACTTCTACTGAGGGTTTCTCAAGGTCTTTGAGCAACAGATACACCTTAAATTTCTCGGTGCTTGTGGCATAGTCTGTCCAAGACAAACTATAGGGAGGACTCACAATGGGGGTACATTGTACAGGATAGTTTTGAGCAATGATTTTTAGACTACTTATCAATAGTACCCAACACAATAATAGGATTTTGGATAGGTGTTTCATTTCTGTGGACTAGATAAGGTGATACTTACGCTACGGCTGAGTTTACTTGTGCGACCATCTTTATAAAGTGCCATGATGGCATAACTGTATGGTACATCCAATAGCACTTGGGTTTCTTCAAAATTGCGTACACTGGCTGGGACATATTTATACTCAGACAGATAGCCATTTCCTTTTTTTCGGTAAATCAAAAATTTATCGATAGCTGGATGTTGGTATTTCCAGCTAAAGACAATTTTCCGAGTAAGGCTATCGCCTGTGATAGTTAGGTCTTTGATACTTGCACCAAAACCTAAATCCAATAAGCTTAACTGTATTTTACAAGGTTCTTTATTACTGAGTCCCGCATCGTCGTAAGCCACCAAGCGGTATTCGTATTCGGTATTAGGTTGGGCAGAATAATCGGTAAAGCTTTTAAGGTTTTCGTTTGCCATAAAACAATCCAACATACTATAACTGGTATCCTTGGTGTTTTTTCGTAAAAGCAGGGTCTGAAACAAATCGGCAGATGGACTATTTTCCCAGTGCAAAACAATACTGGTGTCGCTCAACACATAATTGGTAAAATTAGGAGCTGAAGGAGGTATAATATCAGGTCGCTTAACCAATATAGTATCGGCATGAGTAGACGCATTAAGTCGTTTGTCGTAGGCTACAATAGTATAATAAACATTTTTATTGAGTAAATTGAGCGATAAGGTATCGTTATAAACGGTATCCTGAATCATTCGTCGAGTAATGATACTAAACTCATGTGTTTTGGTATCACCTCTAAAAATACTATAGCCATAAAAGTCACTTTCTTTGTGAGCCTTCCATCTGAGCTTTACAATACCTTTGGGCGACACGATGGGTTTGTACCAACGTGGTTGATCAGGTGGTAGTGTATCGTCCAATATCACCATTTCGGGATAGGAAGTCACTTCTTTGCCACCATAGTCAAGCAATGCAACACGATAATAAGCACTATTAAGAGGTAAGGAATCCACAAAGCTTCTGGATTTGCGAGACAGCATTTTGGGAGATAACTGATAGTATTTCTCACCTAGCTTTTTGGCACGCAAAATCTTAAAACCCTGAATGTCGTTGAGTAACGAATCTGGAAAACTCCATTGTAACAATACACCTTTGGGGGTAATATGTGTGCTGAGTTTAGGTAGTGGCAATTTGTCTTTATAACCATATACTCTTAATACATTAGATGGCTCGGATAGCTGACCAAAAGGAGTAACCGCACGTACTCGATAGAAATAGTTTTGATATAGCTTAGGTAATTTATCCAATTTTGACACAAACACCCTACCCAAAGAGTCAGGTTCTTGGGAAATTAGGATAGGGTTTGGATCGGGAGCTTTGAAAGTGATACCCCCGTCATCGGAGCGTTCAAGTATATAGGCCGTATGCATAAGGGCATCAGTCATTTGCCAACGCATAAAAAACTCCCCTTGTGAATACTCCCCATAAAGATTTGCAGGAGCTTTGAGGCGTGTAATTTTAGCAGCATTTACTTCGAGGAAAACGAGTTTTTTGCCTGAAAGTACTAGTGCATATTGATACTCTTCGTCGGAAGCCACTAATTTATCCTCAAATAACATCCCCAAGCCATTGGCAATGCTTGTAGACATACAGCTCATTTGCATACAAAGGGCAAAGTTGAGGTTTTGAGCAGTAGTATCATGGCTGGGTACTGGCTCATACAAAAGCTTGCCTGCCACATGAGCAAACTTATTATTTTTACCCATATTTTCCCAAAATGGCTGAGCCAAAGGCTTACGCTTTTGAGGGGTAAGTACTAGGAAAGGGGCATCATTTTGAGGTTTACCAGCTTTAGCAATGGTTCTTCTTAAGAGAGTATAACCTTCCTCGTTACCTTCTTTCCAAGCCTTGTAGTTAAGGGGCATCCATCGAAGGATAATTTTTCCTTTTTCGACTTTTGCAATCATTCCAACATCTTTACTTTGGGCTTGTACCACACAAGTCCAAAGCACGCATATACAAAAAATAGCAAGTTTTTTTATCATAATCTTGGTTAGGTTGCTAACACCTAAATTTGATAGCAAGTGTATGTTGTAATTCTAAAGCAGTTGATTGATACATAAGCTCGCAGGAAGTATCTCCTACGAGCTTATGTACCTCATTCTTAGCTCAAAAAGATATTCTAATATTCTTCTGCAATCTCAAAGATTCGTCTCACGGGTTGATAGACATCATCTGACATTTCTCGTCGACGCAGAATGGCCTGTTCTTTTTCGTAGGCGGCTTGCTGAGCTGCCAACTGAGCAGCTTGTTGAGCTTGAAGCTGTTGCAAGCGTAGCTGTTCTGCTTGTAATTGAGCGAGTCGGGTAGTTTCTGCTAATTGAGCTTCTTCTTCCATTTGCTTTTGCTTGGCAATACGTATATTATCTTGCTCAATTTGACGGAGTTCTTCTTGTTGAATAGCTTCCTGCTCAGCCTTTTGTCTTTCAACAGCGACTCTTTGATTTTCTAGTTCTTGTTGTTGTAGCTCAAATAATCGTTGCTGTTCTTGCTGTTGCCTACGAACTTCTTGCTCGCGTTCGTACTCTTGCTGACGTGAAAGTTCTTCAAGACGCTGTTGCTCGGCCAAACGAATTGCTTCTTGCTGTTGTCGTTGTATTTCCTCTTGTTCCAATCGACGTTGATTTTCTTCAGCTATTTGTTGCAAGCGAGCAGCTTGTTCATCTTGTTGCTGTTGCCAATACAATTGTTGGGCATACAAATCGTTGTTGGGTATTCCCGAAGGCAAATTATCATTGATGTCACTTGAGTAATCAACAGGAACTATTGGTGTAGGTGAGGTATATGGAGTAGAGATAGTACCAGAAGTACCACCACCTATAATTGAGCCTGCATTATCACTTTCGTCCACAAAAGTAGTACTACCAGTAGAGGTACCAGTAGTTGGTCTGTCTATGGTTGGAGGTGTGGTATTGGTGTTTCCACTATCTCCAGAGCCAGTTGTATGGGGTGGCGTTGTAGCCAAAGCGGGAGAAGAAATACCTGTTAACTGCTGAATTAAAGCAGACATATCTGTTTTGTTCTCATAGCCATCTACTTTTTCACATTCGGATAATGCCTTCTGAATTAATTCAATACATCTAGCTCTTAGCTGATTAATAACCTCCTGAGTGGCACCAGCCGCCGCTGCCATGATTGCATCACAATCTTGCTGAGCTTTGTCCATGATAGCCTTATTTTGCTTAATAGCTTCGGCGCTACGAGCTGCACTGATTTGGAAATAGTTTCTATTGATTTCGTCGGCTGATTCTTTAAGGATTTTTTTGATTTCACTTTTAGTGTCAGAGCAATCAATATAGTAGCTTCTATTATCTAAATTCAAAGTTTTATAATTTGAATAATTATTATCCCGACCGTTATTATAGGGCTTATAATTACTGGTATTATTATTGTCGCATAGTCGATTTACACTAGTGGCTAGTACTTGATTTTTTGCAAGAATTTCTCGCTCACAAACATTAGCATCATTATCAATCAAACTTTTGGTGGAGTTTGCGTTAGTATTCACATCGGCTTTGGCTTGTTCTATTCTTGCATTTACATCTGCAAGGGCTTTGGTAACAATCTGGTCAATTTTATTTTTAGCTTCTTGAGCCTCATCTTTGATATCCTCTTTAAGATCCTTGATAATAGTGGTAACAGAGTCTTTTCCAGCCTCTGTACATTTTTCGCAGCCATCCTTTAAGGCATCGGCAGCACTATCAGCTACAGCAACTACGTTATCGATGGTCTTTACAGCCTCCTGCTTTATTTCTTCCGCTTTTTCTTCTTCTTTTACCACAATCTTTTCGGCTTCTTTCTCTGCAACTTGTACTGAGTTATCAACATCCTGCTTCATTTCCTCTCGAGTCTTAACTACAATAAATGCAGATGATTTCGAAGCTTCCAATACCTTGCCCTCGTACATAAATGGTTTCCAGTCTCCATTTTCAAACTGTTGCACCTGAAATCTTACATATTGAGTAATTGGAGTAAACGCAGGCAACGGAGGGTTAGGAATAAAACTAACTTTAGTTGGTTCGGCTTCATTAAAGCTCATTGTTCCTGAAATCGCGCCATACATTGAATTCATAGTATAATCCATCACTTTAATTCTGAAGCGACCACTAATGTCGGGAAGTATGGTTTCACGTTCTAAATCATAACTACAGCTAACACTAGGTATTACATCAGGATTTACTTCCTGAAGATTAGAGGGATAAAAGGTATTGATTAAATTTTCTTCTGTGGTGTGATCAGAACCACCAACCACCACGCAATCGTCACCTACTTGGAAACCCACATCAAAATTGAATGAAGTGAATAGAACTTTAAACTTCACGGCTACTTCACCTTGTCCATAAGTAGGATTAGGAGCGGCACCTCTCAACATAGCGCCAAGTTCTACGCTTAAGACATTTGCCCCAAAAGCAGCGGCATGAAACCAACCTAAGATATATACCTGTGCCGCAGCACGCCAGTTTTTGATACCAATTCCTTCGCCAAATCTACCTTCGCAATAGGCACCATCAGGGTAGCGCATAAGCATTACATCCAGTCCTATACGAGCCCCTACATCCCAACGAATGATTTTATAATCACCTCCTGCTGCTACTTGTAACCCTGCACCAAAGGCAATACCCTTTCCTAAAATGGCGGCATCTCCATTGAGTCTATTTCTTTGTCCTGCATTTGGATATTTGGTAAATACATTTGGTTCAGGATTGGGCAATTCTGGAATACCATGACCTAGCATAAGGTAGCCATCAATCTGTGGAAGACTTGGTAACAGAACAATAATCCTGTCTGATAATGGAGGTTCTCCAATATGAACAAACCATATATTTGGTGCAAATAAAAAAGCGCCAACTCCCTGTAACTGGATAGTATTGGCAACGCTTACATTGGCACCAACCTTTCCATAAAAGCTATGATCATCAAAATTAATTTTCATAATCACACTCACTGTGAAACCCGTAAGATTCGTGGGGATACTAAATTTTTCAGACACAGCTCTCGTGTCTGTTCCATTAGGATCATTCTCTAATTGAGAAGTTACACCACCTACAGCGCTAAGTACAGAATCGTTACATAGTAGATAGTATTTTTCTCTAACGGCAGATTGATTAACCATCGCATCACTTCCAGCGATTGCAGCAGTACCAATAAAGCCAATTTGACGAAGAGAACCATCAGCTCTAGTCTCAATTTCAAAAGCTGCCATACCTCCAAAGGCTGTACTTGCCTGAAACCCTATTCCAAAACGCCCTCCCCATCCAATAGAGAAATCGGGTGCGTAAACAGCACCAGTGATAGTTCTTGGCCCTCTGGCATTAGGGACAGCTTTCATGTGCTTGTAAAGACTTCCAGCGAGTAAATTGATAGATAAGCCTGCAATACCTCCCCCACTACTTAGCTCTCCATCGACCATCCAATATCGGTCTTGTGTTTTTCCAAACACAGCCATTGCTGCAATCTCCATTTCCGAAGGAGTATTCAAACTTAGCTTTACGGCCCCACCAAAACCGTTCCCATATATAGGATCATCTTGAAAAAAATCTATCTCACCAGCAAAATGCCCAACAGCCAAATCTGCCGAAACACTCAATTTGTTGAGAGCGAAACGTTTATTTCGCCAAAAATGTCGATTATTTTCACTTACAAATATCCCCTGTATTGTGAAGCCTCCTGTCGCCTCAATACCAATGTTGTCAAGGTTAACTTTTACACCAAATCCAACGGATACTTCATTGTTTGAAACGCCTATTATGGGAGATTGAATCGATATAGGAAATCCTCCAAGTTTATATTCTTTCCCTGAACCACCCCCAAAATACCCAATTGAAAGGTATGGTGCTCGTGTGGAAATAAATAATCGCTCAAAATCATATCGCTCTAACGAAACTTGACTAGCAGTAATGTCGAGCTGTCCATGGAGCATAGCACTTGCTACAAATTCTCCATTTTCGAGCGTAAGACTAACCGAAGAGCTTGGCTTAAGAGTTACTTGCGAAGCTTTCAAAAACTCAAATTCCAAATTCTTATCTGTGCTAACAGTAAAATTATAGTAGTTTCGAGTAGGATCTATGACTGCATGATACCCTAAAAGGCGATTTTCATTACTAATAGATAGACGAATTTGCCCTTCTAGAGTACCTGATTTGACTTGGTTTTTTACTAGAACAATACGAGCATCATCCAAAGAATAGTCCCAACCATTCAAATCACCATCTTTGATTTGCATGATATTTTTCCCATATATCTCCCCAGAAAGTCCATTTTTATCAATGAGTAAATTATTCGCACCTATGATAATCCGTTTCTTTGTAGTTCGATTTTTGTACTCTTTAGGAAATCGAACTTCGATATTTCCAATAGAAACGCCCTTCCATAAAGGACCATCTACAGCTGACGTATATTCTGCTGGTAATAAAAAGTTAGAGGCATTGGCCTGCGAACTTAAATCGATGATGGCATTTTTTACTTGAAAACCATATCCTACCATATTAGGCAACTGGAATGGCTGCATCGAAATATCAATTATTAAATCATTGAAGTCACGGACATGTTCGAGTCTAAAATCTGATTGAACATTTCCTGTTATTATATCACCATTGGTATTTTCAGGGACAATTAAGCTCCTATCAAATATGACTTTACCAATAATCGAAAAATCTTCAAATCCATTACATCCAAAACTAAATCCGCCTCCTGTAATCTTTAAACTAAGCTTTGATCCTAGCTGGACATTACTAATCCCAGGATTATTATCAAGCATCAAATTCAAGCTTCCACTTTCGATGCCTCCTTGACCTGTAAATCTGATATTTTGTCCTTCAAATGCAAAATAATTATCAGATGTACTAATCATTGCATTCATCGAGATACTATTACCTGTAGGTGTAAATACCAATGCGTTAAGTAATATGTCGTAAGATACCCCGTTCAATTCCTTTTGGATAACTACAGGGAGATCACTTACTAAATGAACATTAAGAATATCATTTACTACCTTCCCAGCTTTACGAAGTTTATCAATCGTATTTCGAACGTCCTCGGCAGTTACCTTTTGGGGTGTATATTTGGAGTTGACATCTACAAAATAATTTATACCATCATTTTTAGGCATTAATAGTTGCCCGTTGCCAAAGTCAACAGGTTTTAAGCCATATTTCTCACAATCAGACAAGGAGTATTCCTTTACAGGTAACATGCCTTCATTTTCAGAGACATGAGCCCATGCTATTCTGTTTGCAATGAATATACTCAGGATTATTAATAAAAATCTATTCATGGAAACAATGATTTAGTGTGATTCATTTATTTGAATTTCAAGTCAACTACAGAAAAGGTATGACGATAACCAATATTGAAACTTAGTTCAGTAAAATTGGCTCCATAACTTTCGTTCGACGGACTTTGCTTACTTAGTAAGCTAGCATTTAGTTGAAGTATTCCATTAGGACTGAGGGCATAATTAGAACTCAAACGAGTTGTCAGCATATTAGCTTTTTGTGCACTTGATAGTATTGCTAGCGTACTTGAAAAAGTATAGTTTCCTGACAAACTCAATTTCAATTTTTCTTTTAAAAATGATTTGGCAATTGAACACATAGGCCCCCAAAGCGAAGTACTTAGCGTAGGAGCTGTTACTTGGGTATAATTAATACCAGCACTCCAACTTTGCTTAAGTATCTCATTTGTACTCCCGTATGTTAGATTTATATTTTCGAGTTGATTGTTGTTATTTGCCCCTCCCAATACATCGTTACCCAACTGAAAGACGGTAGAACTGGTTAATTGATGATGTATTTTGGCGTTATTCGAGGGGAGTTGCCAAAGTGCATTGGCCTGAATATTCTGATTTACTTGTCGATAATTGAGTGTATCAAGTGCTTCCAATGGTCTAGCTTTTGCCAAATACAACAAAGACGGATTAAAATTGCTGTAAGCAGTAAAGTTGGAGTAAGACGCATTGAGGTTTACCTTATCATTGGGTGCATAAACAACACTCAGTGAGCCTACAATTCGGTTAGAGGTTTGAGGTTTTGTTTGATCTAAATTATCATGCTGTTGCGCTATTTCACCCATCAAAGAAATCTTTTTATCAAGCATTTGTCCGCTTGCCTTTACACCAAACAGCTCCAGATCATTAACAAAATAATAACTACCAAAAGTCTGATATTTGGGATCTATACGCTTGTACTCAGCTCCAACCTGATAAGACTCTGATTTGTAGTTAATGGAAGAGTGGATAGCCTTAAAATAGCTAGTGCTGGCATTAGTATTGTATAATCCTCCAAATGATTTAAAGAAGTTTTCATTTGTATTTTTGACAGCTCTTATATCACTGCTAAGGGCTGATACACTCATTTCAGTCTCCCAAACAAACTTCTTGATTAATTGTTTTGCAAATCGAATGGACGATACCATATTCGACATTGGAGTCAGATTGTACTTGTCTAGAATCATATCGGCAGGTTGGTAACTATCCCTAGCCGAGAACATAGACAATTCAATAAAATCCTGCTTTATTTTATACCCTAACTGAATCCCCATACCTTTTCTTTGATAACTGGGTTTGTTGGGGCTTATCGTATCGGGGTTAACCTTTTGATTAAGCGTACCAAACATTAAACTTCCATAAAGGGGGAAATCTTTATCTTTGAATGTCAAACCAACTCCTTGATACCTATGCCCTGCAAGAGTATAAGGTGTAAAAGTTTGGGATACTGTTCCCAGAAAAAGCTGTACACTTTTATATTTTGGCTTTAGTGATATTCTATTAAATGGCTGACCAAATGGCATCAAGTTGCTAGTACTTAATGGATTGACATAGGAAGCCTGTTGATTAATATAGCTAAAAGACACAGGCATTCTTATTTTATTAAAAATGTCAATCATGAAATTTCCAGTAAACATATAATTATAGGGAGATTGTCTATTTTCTAATCCATTTGCATGATACATATTATAGGTACCCGACAATGAACCCTTGATAGAAATTCCCTTTCCTTTCAACATTTGTTTTGGAGACTTTAACTTTTTTAATTCACCAACATCCTGACCTATCACTATCACTTGATTGGCCAAGAGCAAAAACAATAATTTAAGAAGGTGTTTTTTCATGAAGTGTTAGGTTAAATATTAAAACTTTCATTTTGTATATGTAGGCTTACTTAATTGGTTATCATCAAAAGCTTTGAGATTTTTTGTTTACCACTTTCAAGAATTAAACTATAAGCTCCTATCCTCAAGGAAAGGTTAAAGTTGTAGACATTAGTACTATTTAGGTTTTGATTTGTTGGCGTATGAACAGCATTATAAACAGTTTCACCTGTTGATACTCGAACAATTGAAATGTTGATATTAACTGGAAATTTCGTTTTCACACTCAGTTCAAATCTACCTTGATTTGGATTGGGATATAGTGCTGATGTAGTGACAGGATAATCTCTGTAGTGATACAAAGAATCAGTTTGATCAATGTTATCTGGGGTAAATATGTTTGTTGTTCTAGTGAGCACATTATCACAAACTCCTGCGAATGCTCGTAATGTAACAGAAAGATTCCCTGCTAGAGTTGGAATGAAGGTAAGCTTGCTATTCGTTTCACTAAGCTGAATACTATTTAATGGAGGAGTCCAAACTACTTTATCTGGAGCAGGCTTTGTTGTATTTAAAACAACTACTGTATCCCCAACAAACGCCTGAGTCGCAAGGATAAAATCTGCCTTCAGTGCATTTTTGCTATTTGTGAGGGTATAGCTTTTCTCGACCATACATCCTGTTTTGTTAGATACTGATACTTTGTAAATACCTGGAGAAACTATGGTATAGGTAGATTGATTTGCACGGGCTAGCTCATCTACACCTTCGGTACCGTTAAAATACCAACGAATATTTTTCCCTTTATTTTTTGCATCCAGCGTAATACTTTGTCCAATACAAAGCGTGTCTGCTCCTTTACCCGATCCTAATGTAAAAGTTTCTAGACTGTCTGTTTCTTGAATGGTGTTGGTCAGTTGTAATTGACAGCCATTAGCATCTTTGATTTTGACAAGATAGTTTCCTGCATTCAGTGAATCAAATACTCCTTTTCCACTGTTTAATGCGATGGTTTTGTTTAAATTGGTATTGCTTAATATGGCCGTAAATGCACCAACACCTCCAGATGCTTGCACATTGAGCTTAGCAGTGTTTGTACCATAACAAATAGGTATAGACTTGCTAACTTGTGCCAATACTGCTGAAGGCCATTTGAGTTCGACTAATCGAACTGTATCTTGGCAACCTTTGCGGTCCACTACTTTATAGGTGTATTGCCCTTGAGTTAGACCTATAAATCGGTCGTTTGATTGCTTGGTTGCATTATCTTGCCAATAAATATTGCCACCATTTCCTCCTGTAGCTTTTAGTTGCACAATTCCATTTGACTCACCTAAACATAATGGATTAGATTTTGATAATAGACTTAAGTCTAGAAGGGCTGGCTCTGTAGCTGATAGTTGAGAGGTGGCTAGGCACTTATTGGCATCTTTTACCCAAAAATTATAAAGCCCAGCTTTTAGTCCTGTAAATAAACTATCACTAAAGTAATTCGTACTGTCTTTGGAGTAGATATAACTCTTTATACCGCCAGTTACTTTCAACAAAATAGCGCCATTGTTTTCCCCAAAGCATCTAATAGTATCCTGATAAATTGGTGTGATTACTAACTTGTCAGGCTGAGCTACTTTGATTGTAGTACTTAATTTACAGTTATTAAAATCGAATACTGTTACTATATAGTTGTTAGATTTTAGCTTAGAAAAAATACCCGTTGATTCAAAAGTCTCTGTTATTTCTTGATTTTGAAGCGAATAACGGTAAGGTGGAGTAGCCTGTAAACCAAGTACTTGAACTTGTCCTGTCAAGTCTCCAAAACAGTCATTTTCTTTGATGGTAATCTTATTTTGTAATTGTGTAGGTTGTGTCAAAGTGTAATTTATTGTATCTACACAATTATGGCTGTCAAGCACATAAAAGGTGTATGCTTTTGCAAATAAATTAGACAATTCTTTTGTATAATTTGTTCCATTGACCTCACTGATAAGCCCTTCAAAATTTACGCGGTAATTCGGCGTTCCTCCATTTACTGCGATGTTTATTTTGCCATTGCCATCCCCATAACATAATGGCATAGTACCAACACTCACTGTTTTGATTTTACTTGGCTCTGCTAATACCATATTACTAACTATCGCTAAGCAGCCTTTTCGGTCGGTCACTTTTACGGAATACGTACCGTCGGGAAGATTGTTGAAATAGGTACTATTTTGGCTACGGTTTTGGTAATCAATAGTATAAATATTACCGTTATTACCACCCGTAGATACTACTTCAATGATACCATCTTTTGATTTATAACATAAAGGATTTTTAAAATCCTTCTGTGTTATTTCTAATAGATTAGGTTCGGTCAAGTTTAAGGTTTTCTCTGTTTTACATTGATTTGCATCTTTTACATGAATAGTGTAATTGCCTTTTCCTAAACCGCCGAAGCTATTATTTGAGATATAATTTGTACCGTCCAAGGAATAACTGTACGTTGGAGTACCTCCTTGTGTAGGAATGGATATGACGCCGTTAGTTTCTCCAAAGCAACGAATTGTATCTTGATAATATGGATTGATTATCAGTTGAGGGGGTTCTATCAAAGTAATTGTTTTAGTACTTATACAATTGTTAGCATCTTTTACCCATATCGTATAATCTCCTTTTTTGAGGTTCTCAAAATTCGTTTCGCTTTGATAGCTTTGGTTATCTTTTGAAAAATGGTAGGGAGAAACACCGCCTGTTGCACTCGTAAAAATTTTACCAGTTGCATCTCCAAAGCAGAGATTATCTGTCTTGGATAGACTCTCTACCAATAAGGCTGGTTCTGAAATTATGATATGAAGACTATCTTGACACCCCAAGGCGTTGATAGTCGATAATTTATAGGTACCCTTGCTCAAACCCTCGAATCTACCTGAGCTTTGCCAAACGCCATTATTTATGCTATACTGAAAAGGTGATTGATTATTATTTCCACTTACAGCAATGATGCCTGAGTTTCCTCCAAAACAAAGTACGTCAGATTTATTTGTCAACTGTAAGTCTGCTCGATTCTGTTCTTTTAGTTCTACACTCAATACATATTTACAGCTTTGTGGGGTATCTCTGATTTCAATCGCATATATATTTGGTGAAAGATTGTTAAAGGTCGAATTACTGGTTTCGGGATTATTATTCAATTTATACAAATAACCGCCATTTCCTCCTGTTACATTGATAACCGAAATGTTGCCATCCGAATTGGTACAATTGATTCCAGAAACCTGATAATTAGCCCTAATTCCATTTGGAGCAGAAAGGTCAATATTTTTTCTATAGTAACACAGCTCATCGCTAACGGTAATCACATACGTTCCAGAGGATAGGCCTGAAAATTGGGAATTAGGTGAAGCTGTCTGTTGGGTTGACAATTGATAGTTGTATCCATTTCGACCTCCTTGAACATTCGTTATGGTAATGACTCCATCATTAGAATTACAGGTACTTGGAAATGATTTATTGACATCAAAAGTTATTTTTGAATTTTTGGGAATAATAGTAACTGTATAATTCTTACTACACCCTCTCACATCAGTAGCTGTTACACGATAGTCTCCAGAGGCAAGCTCATTGAAGTATCCAGTGGTATTACTAATAGGGTTAATAGAGTTTCCAAGACTATTGTTGCCACTGAGCATATAGCTAAATCCTCCGTTTGAACCTGTTGCCAAAACTTTGGCTTCTCCCTTTGAGTAGTAGTCACAGTCTACATCTTTTTTCATTAGGGTTGAAAATGAAATATCCGAAGGCTGGGTTAGGTTAATTCCTCCAAGACTAAAACTACAGTTGTTTGCATCCTTACCATAAACGGAGTAGCTACCCGCAGTTAACTGCTCAAAGCTAGGATTAGCTTGTAAGTTGTTTGTACTTAAACCAACCCAGTAAGGCGCGGTTCCACCTTGACTATTAACCACTATTTTTCCTGATTTATTTTCAAAACAAGAAAGGTTCTCTGTCGAAGCCAAAGAAATTGTATAGGCTTGAGCGGGTTGGGATACAGTCGTTTGAACAGATTTTTGACAATTATTCCCATCTTTTACAACAAATGAATAGGTTCCATTTGTCAAATTATTGAAAGTATTGACCGTTTGATAAGCACTCCCATTAATTGAGTAGCTATAATTTCCAGCTCCGCCAGTAGTCTGGAGTGTTACCGCACCATCGTTGCCTTGATAGCATTTTACTGCTGATACCGAATTAATTGTAAAAGTAATATCTGTGGGCTGAGTAACAGTTTTACTTGTACTCGTTGTTATACAGGCATTTGCGTCCTTTATCCATAGCTTATACTCTCCAATGGACAAAGAGCTAAATATATCATTATTTTGGTAAGCGTTACCATCCAAAGAATACTGATATGGTCCGATTCCTCCAGAGGCTAAACCTTTTATAGAGCCCGAGTTTCCTCCAAAGCAAAGGACTTGACTAAGAATATCTAGATTGGCTGTAAGTACTGTTGGTTCGGTAACCTGTACGCTCTTTTGTAATGTACAGTTGTTGGCGTCTTTTAAGGAAATAACATAATTCCCTGCGTTGAGACTTGTAAACTGATTTGACGTAATAAAATTGACATTATCTATCGAATAGAGATAGCCTCCTACTCCACCACCAACATTTGCTGTAATTGAGCCAGTTGCCTCACCGTTACATTTTACCGCTGTACTTTGAAGAGTCATTTCTAAGGCTGAGGGTTCTGTCAAGGTGCTATTACTACCTTGCAAAATCTTAACACAACCTGTAATATCTTTTACATAAATCGAATACGCACCTGCTTTTAACCCCGAGAAAATATTATTGCTTTGATAATTAGTTCCCTCTAGACTATATGTATAAGCTCCGTTTCCACCTGAGGCCTGAGCGGTAAGTTGACCTGTTGATGCCCCATTACAAAGTATATCTTGCTTCTGAGTGACACTTACTACAATACTGCTGGCTTCTAGTAATTCAACTTGCATACTGGTTACACATTGGTGACCATCTTGCACTTGCACTGTATATAATCCAGCTTTTAAGTCTGAGATTGTATTATTGGAACTATAGCTGGCTTGGGTACTGAGCTTATAGCTGTAAGGCAATGTGCCTCCAAGTGCTCCTAGCATTATTTGCCCAGTGCTGTTACCATTACAGGTTATATCTTGTTTGCTTTGAAGTGTGGCTATCAATACTGATGGATCTGAGATAGTAGTGATACCTGATTCTTTGATACACCCATTAGCATCTTTTATCCATACTTTATAGTTGCCTGCACCTAAATTACTTCGGGTTGAGTTGCTCGAATAATTGGTATTGTCCAAAGAATACTCATAAGGAGAAACGCCCCCTGAAGCACCTAATAAAAGGGCTCCATCTTTTTGTCCGTTACAAGATATTTGATTTTGAATATTCACTGCTGGAATTATTTCACTAGGTTGACTAATGGTTCCAGAAGTAGTTGCATTACAAAGATTGTCTTTGATGATGATTTGATAATTACCTGCTGATAGACCTTGTATTTGGGAAGATGCCCCAAAATTTACTCCTCCATCTACTGAATATTGGATACTTCCGTTGGGTATCGAGTTGGAGGTATTAATACTTAAACTACCATTGTTGCCTCCGAAACAAGTCACATTCGAAGGTATAACGGATGGAGGTAAAAGTTTGCTATCAGCACTAATACTGAGTCCAAGATTAGTACTGATACAGCCACTTAGGTCTTTAACATATCCTGCGTAAGTTCCTGTTGACAGATTATCGAAGACATTATTAGAAATATAATTTTGACCATCTATCGAATAAGTATAAATACCTGAACCTCCTGTAGCAGAAAAGGTAATTCGCCCATTTTTTTGGTTAAAACACGTTTCATTTTGTACTGAACTAGATAATGACAGGGGGCTATTACCACTTACAATCGCGGATATTGTTGACTCACAGCCAGAAGCATCTCTTACTTTAATTGTATAACTCCCAGGTGCTAAACTTGAAAAAATATTACTTGATTGAAAAGCTCCATTATTTAAGGAATAGCTAAATGGCTCTTGTCCTCCATTGGTTAATACATTAATGCTACCTGAGTTGACCCCAGCACATCCAGAATTGACAACTGTAGTTGATAAAGAAATATCCTCAACTACTAGTAGCTTTTGATATACATTTAAAACCCCATCGATTGTAGCACTTACATAATGTATCCCTGAACTAGAAGGATTGAGTTTTACGCCTGTACGATAAGGCAATACAGAGCTATTATCTAAACTACCTGTTGTGGTTGTATATTTCACAAATCGATCAAGCTTGCCATATTCTACACCATCGACATAGATACGATAGGAACTTTCATCAAAGCTAATTTTATAGGTACTATTGCTAAAATCACCATCAAAATGACTAATATCAAAATCTCCCAAATAATTACGTTTCCAGATTTCAAAACTGTTATTAGTAATAAAGCGGACTTGCACTCCTCCTACTCCGAAGGTGAAATCAAATCCGCTAGTATTACTACCATTATGCTTGTACTCAATAGAATATGGTGTAGATCCTGAATAGTAGGCGTTGGCTGTGAGCTTCAAAAAATTTGATGTTATTACTTGTCCTGATGAGATTTGGTAACTAGTTGGATTCCCTGCAAAATAACTCGAAAAGCCTCCAGTAGTAATATTAGAGCCATTTACTTTAAAAGTTCCTAAGCTTATTGGTGATTCCGTGGTAATATCGATAACAGTCGCCATCAATACATGGGAATTAATAGAAATGGGCTCACATTTTCCGACTACCACAGGGCTCGAAAGCTTATCATAGGCAGGCTGCGAATAAGTAGCATCTATCCCATTACTAGAATAACTATTGCCCTTAGGTACTTCAACATACACATAGTCGTCGGTTACAACGATAGGATCTGATATTTCATTTCGACATATATCCTTTACAGTAAGTACATCGTTTGGTTTAAAAAAACCGAACTCTATCGCAACACTATAGAATCCCCCACGTGTGCCGCCCCCTACATAATAAAAGGAATTGGGATACCCCGGTCCAATAAAATAATCTTGTCCCTCAATCAGCTTTATGCCATTTTTATAGAACTCATAACAGTTTCTATCTGTTGAGAGCATTTGTCTAACAATAAGACTTCGATCTGTAAATTTTTTTAAATCCAAAACGGGTTTGTTTACTTGAGACAAACCAATTTTTACTAGTGTAAAACTAAACACTAACAGGAGTAGTAATCTTTTCATTGATATAATAGCAAAAAGAAATTGATAAAATTATTCAATTGTCAACGTAAATCGAGTATTAATCCTGTAGAGGATCGTACTTTCATCACTTAATATGAGACTTACATGATATGCCCCTTTAATTTGGGGTATTTCAAAACTCAAACGATTGTTTGAAGCATTATAAAGGGCATTTTGTATTATAGAGACAGTCTCATTTTCTAGTTGAATTTGATAGAACCTTGAAGTAATTTTTCCAAAGTTTAAGGTGGAAAACGTTACTGTTTTACCTTGCTTAACACTGTTTTCTGTAATTTTTTCTGAATCAATCAGATAGGGCATATCGTTACGATATATAGTAAGAGGAAGAATTGTTGGACTACTTTCTTTTTTTAACGTACGATTGATAACCTTCACAGAATACTCTCCTTGATTCACTGAGCTTGGAATCTGGCATTCAATTATCTTGTCATTTGAAGTAGTTGCAAGAGAATATTTCTTCTCATCTTTTCCAACTAGCATTAGTTGATAGGTATAATTTTTTGAAAAGTATTTTCCAAATACTCTAATTTTCTCTTCTTGAATTGCATTCCAATAATCGATAGAATCAATTTGAGGTGTAGGATATTCTATTACTATTGGTTTATTATAATTAGTTGTTTTGTTTTTTATTTTCAAAGAAAGTGTGTAAGTGCCTGGTAATAAATCATCTAGTGGGTAAATTTGTATATGTAGTGAATCTATCAATTCTGTTTTTAATTGGGTCTCCTTACTAGCGTTAACTAATGATGCTTGAACTTCTGTAGGGTTGAGTCCAAAATAATGGCCTATTACCAAAGCTTGCTTGCCTGCTTCTAGTGTATCCTTGCTTACATTAGTAATCACTGGTGTTGGCTGCTCCATGGTAATTACGCTAACTTCATAAATAACCTTTTGTCCTGACTCTGATATCAAAGTGTAATAAACAGCCCGTGTAAAATTTTGAGCCACTAATTCAGAAGGTATGATAGTTACAGTATTTAGGGTTTTGATGGTGGGTGCAATCGACGTTAAGTCTGTTTGATATGGAACCCGAATAGTTATTTTCTTTTGAGTATTGGATATATCTGTTTGAAGAACACTAACTCCTTCTAGAGAAATCGAGCTAATCGTTGGAGTAGTTACAACTATATCTTCATTAGATTTGCAGGCATATAAAAGTATAATTGCTAACAATAAATGTAGTTTTGTTTTCATAATAACAAGTTAAATGTGGTTTTTAAAAGCAAAGCTCAAAGAAACAAAGATTGCAACTTCCTGTATTAATCTCTTAATGCTGAGACTTAATTATTATAAATAGGTATCGAAAATAAAGTATAATTAAGTAAACGGTCAATAAATTATCGTATACAAGTAGTTCTGTAAAGGTTTATATTAAATAACTAATGATTTGATTATTAAATAGTTATTATTTTTTCATTGTAATATTGTCCATTAAGCTATAGGTAAAATATTTTTCATTATTGGTAATTTTTTATATCTAACTTTGAAATATTAAGTTGCCTAAAACTAAGTAGACGGGCAACGATAGCGTCTGAAATGATATTGGCGCCTGCATGCACTTTATCCATAAGTATCCCCATCTTTTGTCATAAATTTGAATAGTGCTATTATTACAATTAGCCATTTGCTAAGGCTGTTTTTTGTCAATTCAGAAGGATTATTTTCCAGAAAAATGAGTGTATTTTACTATGAAATTCTTGTGGATTGGTCTTGATAGCTATTACTTACTGTGATTACTCAACTTTTGTTTGTCGCTGAGATAGTATTAACTTTTTAGTAGAATATAAACCTATAAAGAAGCTATTTAAACTTTATTATTTTAATGGAAAAAGATACTTGGGTTTAAATGACACCATTTTCGAAAAGCTATCAACCTGACAAAAAAGCTTTATCAAAAACAGAAAATTACGGATTATGCCGAATTATTATCTATTTCACCCAACTACCTAAACAAAAGTGTGAAGAAAACACTCGGAAAATCAGCACATGATTTACTAAATGAAATGTTACTACTCGAGGCTAAGGTAGTATTAAAGCAAACAAACCTCAATGTCACTGAAATTGCTTACAAGGTTGGCAAAAATGAAGTTAGTGATTTTGTTTGCTTTTTCAAGAAACAAAAGGGTATTAGACCAAGTGAATATCGACAAACCGTATAATTTTAGTATTTATCTAATAAAATATAAGTTTAATTTTTAAAGAAAAAAGATAATTCATGCAGGGGGATAACCTCTGCTTTTTTTGTTATTAACCATATTAGGTTTAACTAAAAACCTAAAATATCTGATATTGCATATTTTTAGCCGTTAATTGCTAAAAATAACAGGATATAGTGCTATTAAATTTGTAATAAATAATCTTGATTTATAACAATTTAAAATATGGCAAAGAATCCTCACTACTTTTCACACCTAGCACATGTTGAGGTGTTGACTACAGACCTCGCAAAATCCGTTGAGTTTTTCAGAGATGTTGTTGGAATGGACGAAACTGGCAACGAAGGCTCTTCGGTGTATCTACGTGCTTGGGGCGATTATTATCATCATACACTTAAGCTTACACAAAGTGAAAAATCAGGTTTAGGACATATTGGCTGGCGTGCCGACAGTCCTGAGGCATTGGAAGAAGCAGCGGTCTTTCTTGAAAGTATTGGTGCTGGTTTGGGATGGACAGAGGGCGATTTGGGACATGGACGTGCTTACCGTTTTAAGTCTCCAGAAGGACATATCCATGAGATTTTTTGGGATGTAGTATGGTTGCGAGAAAGTGGCGAAAGAGGTAGTATTTATGCCGATCGCTATGCCAGCAATCGCCTAAAAGGGGCTAATCCTCGTCGTATCGACCATGTAACTTATATGGTTTCGAAAGGAAAATATATTGAAGAAAAAGTATTTTGGTCTGCATTAGGACTAAGAAATCCAGATGAAATCCGCATTGCTGACGATATTCCACCAATTGGCGGGCTCTGGACAACTGCTAATTTATCGCATGATATTGCCATTTTTACTGACCCGAATATTGGCGAAAATGAAGCCGTTTTAAATCATATTTGTTGGAATGTAGATAGTCGTGAAGAGGTACTTTTGGCATTAGACTATTTTATCGAAAAAGGTTTCAAATCTGTCATGGGTGCACCCACACGCCACAAAGCAGATGAAGGATTCTTTATCTATATCATCGACCCGGGCAGCGGTATTTTATTTGAATATTATGCTTGTGCTCGTTTGGTATTTGCTCCAGACCACTTGGATGTACACTATCTTAAAGACAATCCCAATGACGCATGGGGTTCTGCCAATCCATTTGCTGAAATGGGCAAAGGCAAAAAACTAGGACTAACCGACGGTGTTGTACAACCTGCTGATATTTAAGGTAATAGTATAGAAAAGTGTTTTCAATTCTTCAATTTTTCTACCCTTTTTTAATACAAAACTAAAATTTCAAATCACGATGTGGCATTATTTTCAGGGGCAATATATGCCTTCTTATCAAGTCAATAGAGCTTTAACGCAAGCCCATTACGGTGGGGGCGAATTTGCAGAGGTATTAGAAGTAGCCAGTCAGATAACCCCAGGCGATAACGAAAGTTTTCACCAAGCATGGTCCAAAATGGGTAATAACGTATTTGATTTAGCAGAAGAATTTGCTCAAAATGGCAATGATATTTCGGCTCGTCGTACTTATTTACGTGCTTTCAACTATCTGCGTACTTCTGAATTTTTCTTAGTTCCCAACGACGAGCGAAAACTTCCTTCTTACTTAAAATGTCGAGAAGCTTTCATTAAAGCCGTACAGCGTTTTGAACATAAACCATTACAGGTTGAAATTCCTTTTGAAGGGTCGTTTCTCCCGGGATATTTGTTTGCACCTGCGGGTGTCAAAAATCCTCCTTTGATGATTATGTTCGGTGGATTAGACAGTTTGGCAGAGGAACTTTACTTTGGAATTTCTCAACATCTCAACGAAAGAGGCATTGCTCTACTAGCCATGGATGGACCTGGGCAAGGAGCATCTTTGCGCCTCAACCATATTCATACTCGCTATGATTTTAATGTAGCTGGTACTGCGGTGTTGGATTGGGCCATTGTGAATCTGTCCGAACATATCGATGTCAGCCGCATCGGTATCGGTGCAGTGTCGATGGGTGGTTATATGGCCGCTCGTTGTGCGGCTTTCGAACCTCGTTTCAAAGTTTGTATGGTATTTGGAGCAGTATGGTCGTATTATGACATCTGGAAAAACCGCCCTGACAATCACCCTTTGGCCGAAATTGTGAAGCATATCGTAGGCGCCGAAACGATGGCTGATGCTCGTGAACGCTTGAAGTTGTTTGCTTTGGATGATGTAGCTCAACAAATATCTATGCCAACGTATATTCTTCATGGTGAAGACGACCGTCAAAATTTTGTAGAAAATGCCTATAAGCTCAACGAAGCACTTACCTGTGAGCACGTATTAGAGGTAGTTCCCAAAGAAAGCAGCGGTTCAGCTCATTGCCAAATCGACGACTTTACCAAAACCTTCAATATGTACGACTGGGTAGCAAAGAAGTTGTTTGCTTAAAAGAGTCAAAAAGGCATTAGGCAAGAAGGGATAGTTTAAATTTTACTAATGCCTATTGCCTTCTTGACTAGTGCCTCAATATTCCCTATCTCCAAATTTCCGAAAAAAAATATACACATGGTAACCCAAATCAAAAAAGGTATTACCTACGCTGAGAGTAAAGAAGCTGATGCTAAAGTAAGAGCATTGGTCGAAGAAATGCTTGAGAATGTAGCCACCAATGGCGATAATGCCGTAAGAGAATATTCTCAAAAACTTGACAATTGGTCGCCAGAGAGTTTTAGGTTGTCGACTCAACAAATCGAGTCGATTGTGGCTTCTCTTCCTGCGCAAGTCATCGAAGATATTCAGTTTGCTCAAAAACAGATAAGAAACTTTGCCGAACATCAAAAGGCGGCACTGAAAGATATAGAAGTAGAAACCCTTCCAGGTGTTTTTCTAGGACATAAAAATATTCCTATGAATTCGGTAGGATGCTATGTTCCCGGAGGAAGATACCCAATGGTGGCGTCGGCACACATGAGCGTATTGACCGCTAAAGTAGCAGGAGTCAATCGTGTAATTGCTTGTACACCACCCATTAAAGGTGAAATCCCTGCCGCTACTGTTGCCGCAATGCACATGGCGGGTGCTGATGAAATTTATTTATTGGGCGGGGTTCAAGCTATTGCCATGATGGCATTAGGAACCGAAACAGTCCAGAGCGTAGATATGCTCGTGGGACCTGGCAATGCGTATGTAGCCGAAGCAAAACGTCAATTGTTTGGCAAAGTAGGTATCGATCTTTTTGCAGGACCAACCGAAACTTTAGTAATAGCTGATGATACATCTGACGTAGAAACTTGCGCGACTGATTTATTAGGTCAGGCAGAGCATGGACCAACTTCTCCAGCTATTTTATTAACGTCTAGTAAAGCAATTGCAGAAGGTATTGAAACCGAAATACAAAGACAATTGAGTGTATTGCCAACCGCCGATATTGCTAGCGTATCGTGGCGTGATTACGGGCAGGTAATTCTCTGCGATACAGTTGATGAATTGGTGGCTGAGGCTGATCGTATTGCCAGCGAGCACGTGCAAGTAATGACCGACAACCCTCGCTATTTCCTTGACAAAATGACTAACTATGGAGGGCTTTTTCTAGGAGATAAAACCAATGTAGCCTATGGCGACAAGGTAATCGGAACAAATCATACTTTGCCAACCAAAGAGGCCGCTCGTTATACAGGTGGACTCTGGGTAGGAAAATTCCTGAAAACGTGTACATATCAAGAAATCAGAACCCCTGAAGCTAGTGCGTTGATAGGCGAGTATTGTTCGAGGCTTTGCGCTATTGAAAACTTTTGGGGACATAAAGAACAAGCTGACTTGAGAGTACGAAAATATGGCAAAAGTGAAGTCTAAACAACCGACCGTGCTCGTAACGGGAGGTTCGGGCGAAATAGGTTCGGCCATCTGTCAGAAGTTTGCTCAGCATGGATATGCTGTCATTGCGACCTATCAGTCCAATCAGGCAAAAGCGGAACAATTATTAGAAAAGCTAGGCGAAGGTAATCATAGTATTTTTCAAGCATCCACCACAGACTCTGAGGCTTTGGTAAAACTCAAAAGTTTTGTTACGGAGCGCTATGGCAACTTGAATGTTTTGGTAAATAATGCAGGAATTACCACGCCAGTGGCACATGATGACTTGGAAGGATTGTCGGACGAATGGATAGATAAAATCATGCAGACCAATTTTAGAGGCAGTTTTGCCATGGTCAGAAGTATGAAAAATCTATTAACACAAACTGCCGAAGAGCAACAGAAAGCATCTGTTGTAGTTAATATCTCTTCGATTGCTGGCATTTTTGGTATAGGTAGCAACGTCGCCTATTGTGCTTCAAAAGCCGCTTTGGACTCCATGACTCGCTCTTTGGCTAGAGTTTTAGCACCTCAAATACGTATGTTTTCAGTTTCTCCAGGTTTTGTGGAAGGTGAATATACCAAAAACTTTGAGGCGTCTTTTTTAGAAAATCAAAAGGCTAATACGCCACTAGGACGATTTGCGACGGGAACAGATGTAGCCAATGCCGTGCATGCTCTGGCAGATACCTTAACCTTTTCGACGGGAGGTATCATTACAGTAGATGGCGGAAGGTTGTTGAAATAGATGCAAGTACAATCTTTTAGTTTAACTATGAAAAAATGAAAAAAGCATGTTTGTTTCTAGTGATATTGTTCCTTTTAAGTAAAAAGGAAATAATAGGACAAGTAAATCTCATTCAAAATGTGTCAGCTCGAAAAACCCTCTCACTTGATGGCGTTTGGGACTCCCAAGTTGATGTGATTGGGGTTGGCTCACTGGCTCGTTTTGGTCTTATTCAAGATAGAAAACCTACCAAGTTTGTCTACAATGGCGATAACCCTAGAAATACCGAGTTGGTGGAGCAAGATATGGACATGGCCGACAAAATAAATGTTCCTGGCGACTGGAATACCCAAAAAGAAAAACTGTTTCTCTATGAGGGTAATTTGTGGTACAGAAAGAAGTTCTCGGTAGTACCTCAAGCCAACAAAAGGTACTTTATCTATTTTGGAGCAGTAAACTATGAAGCAACGGTTTATCTAAACGGCATTAAAATAGGACAACACAAAGGTGGTTTTACTCCATTTCAGTTTGAAGTTACAAAAGAGTTGAAAAATGGCGAAAACAAACTTCTTCTCAATGCTAATAATACACGTGGCGAAGATAACATTCCTACCAAAATAGCAGATTGGTGGAATTATGGTGGTGTTACGAGATCTGTGTATCTCATTGAAGAGCCCGAAACATATATTTCTGACTATTTTATTCAACTCGAAAAGGGAAAACTTTCCGAGATAAAAGGTTGGGTTAAGATGTCAGGTTCGCAAAAAGCTCAAGCCATCACTGTGGAGATTCCTGAACTTGGTCTAAAGCAAAACCTGCAAACAGATACCGCTGGATATGCTACCATTAATTTTAGCAGTAAAAAAATACAACATTGGACACCTCAAAGCCCAAAGTTGTATGATGTACTACTGTCATCTGTAGATGAGACGATAAAGGATAAAATTGGTTTTCGAACTATTGAAACCCGTGGAACAGAAATTTTGCTAAATGGTAAACCTATCTTTCTGAAAGGAGCTGCCATTCATGAAGAAGCCCCATTCAGAACAGGCAGATGTTATTCGGAAGGCGATGCCCGCACATTGCTGACTTGGGCAAAAGAGCTAGGAAGTAATTATATTAGGCTAGCACACTATCCACATAACGAAATCATGACTCGAGTGGCAGATGAGATGGGATTGCTAGTATGGTCTGAAATCCCGATTTATTGGAATGTAAAATTTGAAAAGCCAGAAGTTTATGCCAATGCAGAGAATCAATTATTAGAAAATATTAGTCGTGACAAAAATCGAGCATCTATCATACTTTGGTCGGTGGCTAACGAAACAAATGAATCAGAACCGAGATTAATGTTTTTGAAAAAACTCCTCGAAAAAACAAAGGCTGTTGACCCTACGCGCCTTACAACAGCGGCATTACTCCCCAAAGAAAGTAAAAGTGAATTTAGTTTAGATGACCCTCTGGGCGAGTTTGTAGATGTCATGGGTTGCAATGAGTACATTGGTTGGTACACTTTACCAGCAGAACTAGCACCTAACATCAAATGGACCTCTAAATACAATAAACCCCTAATAATAAGCGAGTTTGGAGCCGAAGCTGTTGCTGGATTACATGGTAAGTCTGATGAGATTTGGACGGAAGAATATCAAAATAGAATATTTGAAAATCAAGTCAAAATGTTAAACAACATCGATTTCCTAAGAGGTACGTCGGTTTGGGTTTTGATGGATTTCCGTTCGCCATTAAGACTTCTACCAATCAAGCAAGACTTTTTTAATAGAAAAGGTATTGTCTCCAACACAGGAATTAAGAAGATGGCATTTAATACGCTAAAAACTTGGTACGAAACTAAATAAAGATACAAAAATGAAAATCATTGATCTCTCAGTAACCATTTCTGAAAAAATAAAAGAACCACTTCCTACCAAAATTGTGTACGAAGACCATAAAGAAGGTGCTAAAAAAATGGGCGGTAAACTTTTTGAAGGTTTAACCGACGTTTTTATTGAAGGCAATGGTCCTGCAGGTGAGTTTTTGACTGTCACAAGTCACTGTGGTACACACGTAGATGCTCCTTATCATTATTTTCCAACTTGTGAAGGTAAACCTTCTCGCACCATCGACGAGATGCCCTTGGAGTGGTTTTTTAATGATGGAGTCGTATTGGATTTTACAGATAAGCCTGACGGCTATATGTTTGAACCAGAGGACTTACAAGAAAAACTCGATGCCATTGGATATACCCTGAAGCCCTTTGACATTGTACTGATTCGTTGCGATGCCGACAAGCGTATTCATGATGACGATTTTGTCAGAATTCACGTGGGAGCATCAGCCAAAGCAACTCACTGGCTGATAGACCAAGGTATCAAAGTAATGGGTACCGACGGTTGGGGCTGGGATATTCCTTTACATATTCAGGCGGCAGATTTTAGAGAAAATCCACGTCCAGGTATTATTTGGCAAGCACATTATGTTGGCATTGAAAAAGAATATTGTCAAATCGAAAAACTCGCCAATCTTGACCAATTGCCTCCTTTTGGTTTTAAAGTAGTCTGTTTTCCTGCCAAAATCGAAAAAGCTAGTGCTGGTTGGACACGCGCAGTAGCAATTATTAATGAATAATTCGAGGCAGAGTAATAAATCATTCACTTAGTCGAAAACTCACAAAATATGTAATCATGACTCTCGAACTAGCAACTATTGATATAAAAGAAGGCGAAAATATTGCCTTTGAAGCTGCCTTAGAGCAGGCCAAATTGGTAATTGCTCAGGCAACTGGGTTTATCAATATTACTATACAAAAATGTGTGGAGCAAAACAACCGTTATATTCTGCTAATTCATTGGCAAACGCTTGAAGACCATACGGTTGGCTTTCGAGAGTCAGCACTATTTACGCAATGGAGAGCCTTGATTGGTCCATTTTTCGAAACACCGCCTTTTGTCCAACATTACCACATTATCTAAACTTCTGATAACTAGAAAATTAAGACTCAAATGACACAGGTAAAAAATATTTTAGTTGTAGGTGGTGGAATCGGCGGACAATCCGTTGCTATTGCCTTAAAAAAAGCAGGGTACGAACCCGAAATTGTTGAACTACATCAAGAATTCAATGTTTATGGTGTTGGTATTATTCAACAAGCCAATGCCCTTCGTGCTCTTGATGCAATTGGTGTGGCTAATGAGGCAATTCGTCGTGGTTCTCCTTATGGAAAAGTCAAACTTTGTATTCCTACAGGTCAACAGATTGGTGAGGCTGGAACACCTCCGATTGGGCATTTTCCTAGTCATAATGGCATTTCGAGAAAGATTTTACATGATATTTTGTTCGATGAAGCGCAGAAAACTGGGGTAAAATACCGCATGGGCTTAACCATCGAAACAATTAATAATCATGAAAATGGGGTCGATGTAACCTTTACAGATGGTACTTCGGGCTCGTATGATATTTTGATTGCTGCCGATGGTATCAATTCTAAAGTTCGTAAAATGGTCTTTGGCGAATACAAACCTAATTATGTAGGCTTGTCAGTTTGGCGTTATGCCTTTCCTCGTCCCAAAGATTTGGACACAGGGTATATCTATTTTGGGAAACAAAGTAAAATAGGAATTATCCCAATGACTGCCGAAAGTTGTTATATCTTCCTCAATTCAGCAGAAGGAGACAATCCCTTGATTCCTGAAGATCAATTAGTTGAAAAACTAAAATCTTATATGAGAGCCTTTCCTGTACCCATGGTTCAGGAGCTAGTAGAACAAGTGACAGATGCTAAATTGGTCAACTATCGCACACTCGAAACGTTAAAAATGACTGAGCCTTGGTATAAAAATCGGGTGATAGTCATTGGTGATGCCGCTCATGCTACCATTCCACAACTGGGATCTGGCGCAGCGCTTGCCATAGAAGATGCCGTAGTGTTAACTGAAGAGTTACAAAAATCAAGCTCGGTCAACGATGCTTTTGCCAATTTTATGAACCGTCGTTTACAACGTTGTCAGATGGTTGTTGAAGCATCTGAAACGCTGGGTCAATGGGAGGTGTTGGAATACTCAGGACAAAGTTTGCCCGAAGGTGCCAACATGGGTATGCTTATGGGCAAAACTACCATGGCGCTTACGGCTGAAATATAATATCGAATAGGAAAGTCGAATCCTTTCACACATTCAAAAAAAATACTTTGTATATGAAACTTGTTACATTTCTCAATAAAGAAAAAGAAAGTCGTATAGGATGGTTAGTAGCAGACGCCATAGTTGATATGCAACTGGCAAGTCCTGCTTTACCTACCGATATGCTTACTTTTATCGACCATCACGAACAGTATTTCGAAATTATCAAAGCGCTTGGAGAGGTTGAGCCTCATTATTCCTTAAGCGAAGTAAAGCTATTGGCGCCTTTGCCCAACCCTCGTAGTTTTAGAGATTATATTGGTTTTGAGATGCACATGCAAAATGCTTCTCGTTCATTTGGACACAAAATCGGGCCTGCTTGGTATGATATGCCTATTTTTTATTTTACCAATCACCAAGCTATCTATGGTCCTGAGGACGAAATTCGACGCCCTGCCAAAGAAACCAAATTGGATATTGAGCTAGAAATGGCTTGTATTATTGGTAAAAAAGGAAAAGACCTAAAAGCATCTGAAGCTCGTCCCTATATTTTTGGCTATACAATTTTTAATGATTGGACTGCCCGTGCAATTCAGAAAGTGGAAATGGAGATTCCTCTCGGGCCACACAAAGGAAAGGATTTTGCCAATGCCATTGGTCCTTGCATCGTAACAGCTGATGAAATGGAACAATATCGTATTCCATTCGATGAAACGGTTTTTACCGATCCGATTAGTGTACCAAAAGTAGCTGGAGATAGACTCAATGTCAGAATGACTTCTCGTATCAATGGTCAAACCGTATGTGATGGTAATTACAAAACCGTATATTATAATTTTGAGCAAATGATAGAACGTGCCTCCGAAAATAATGTAACCTTGATGCCAGGGGATATTATAGGTTCAGGAACTTTAGGTTGGGGAAGTTTGATTGAAAACACCTTCAGCGTTCACCGTCCCCTCGAACCAGGAGATGTAGTAGAATTAGAAATTGAAGGAATTGGTATTTTGAGGAATAGCGTTATTTAGGAGTGACAAAGTGGCAAAGGCACATAGGTGCAAAAGGGTGATTTAATAACTCTTTGCGCCTATGTGCCTTTGCCACTTTTTTGGAGTTTTCTCCAAAAAACTTAGTATATAAACTTATAATTATCGGCATATTACTTTCGCACGACCCGTTGGAGATAATTCCAACGATGGCATAAAATACTGATTCCTAGTGCCTTTTTGCTTTACCCCCTATTTTACGATATTAGTCATCTTGTAAAATAGTAGGCTTAGGCTTGTTGTAATTTTGAACCGTTGTTTGAGCAAAACATCATAGGTATTGTTTAAATTATAGTAGTAGATTTTTGATTTCACTAAATAAAAAATATTTTTATATTTTACTCAAAAAATACTTCAAATTTCTACTTTCACTTAGTCTAAACAAATTCAAATTACCCTATGAAAAAAACGTTACTACTCCTAATGGGTTTTATGATGACCCTCCAGTTTTGCTTAGGTCAGCTGTTAACCGAACCTAACAAGCCTAGTGTTGCCTGTGGCACAGATGAATCAAAAATATCTGCCGAAAATCTAGCCTTTATCCAAAATGCCCAAAAGTATATTGCTCAAAAGAAAGCCAGTCGTACAGCGGTCAGTCCTGGGAGAGTTGCCCGAATTGCCATCGAAGTGGATTATCCAACCTATCAATTATATAATGGCGATACCAATTTGATTAAGAAAGAGGCAATCCTACAAATTAGTCAGGTATCAAAAGTGTATGAAAGAGACATGAATATTAAGTTGGTCGTAACGTGTTTTAACTTTTGGACCACAGCTCAATCTGACCCATATTTTGACACCTATGATATTTATGCAATGTTGGATAGGCTTTATTATCATTGGAACCCTTCCAATATCAATGGAAAGCTTTACAAACTCCGAAAGCAATATGATAAAGTAATATACCTAACTGCAAAATCCTTTTCTGGTGCAGGTGGAGTAGCTTATCTCGGAGGACGGGAGTCTGTTTGCCCATGGGGGCTTGGCAACTTAAATGTTATTGCGCATGAGCTAGGACATAACTTTGGTTCGCCTCATACACAAAGCTGTTCGTGGCCAGGTGGACCGATTGACTATTGTTATGCTTCTGAAGGTGCTTGTTATGAGAAATCTTTAGAAATTATTAAGGGCTCAATCATGAGTTATTGCCAAGCCAAAGATGAGTTTCATCCATTATGCCAAGCAGTTATGGAACAACACGCATCTTCCAATATGCAAGAAATCACTAATACAGTATCGAATGTGTTGTTACCAAGTTTTTTTACCATCAATACCAATCCATTTTTTGTGTGGGATGCCTCTATTATGGCTGACCAATATGTAGTTCAAGTGGCTTTAGATACTGATTTCAAGCAAGTTATTAGACAAGATACTACAAGTAGCTCTTATATTCAGTTAGCTAATTTGGAAGCACCGGCGAAATACTATTTAAGGGTAATGGCTACTAATCAACTAGGGAAATCTGGATGGAGTAATGTTTGTACTTTAATTATATCCGAAAACAGTCTGCTGCCACCAAGTACAAATGCGATGCCTTTTTATTGGACGACTTTTGATGCAGGAAAATTAAATACTATAAAAATTACACCAAGTGTTGGTGCTAAATCTTATGAGGTACAGTTTGCCTATGTCCATGACAATACATTTTCAAACCCATGCTATAGTCTTACTTTTACTGGTAGTGAAAATAGCTTCTATATAGGCTCATTTTACTACAGAATGGGCTGGAGGATACGAGCCATTAACGAAACAACCAAAAGCGCATGGTCAGATAGAAAAGTGATATTTGCACAAAGTTCCTACCAAAACCCTGTTACTACGCAGGTGTCTAGTCCTTCAATTGCCCGTACTATTACAGCAGACGAGACATTTACTGCTGGAGAATCAGCAGCGAGCCTCTCTATCGTCAAAACTACTGCACCCAATACTATAGTTTTTCAGAAAAAATATAACCCTACTCGTATTGCTAACTATGGATATGTTTATAAAATTCCAGCCTTAGAAAACAATCAAACCTATACTGTAACCTACGAATTGTCGAGAGACAGAGAGAATCCTCTTAGTTTTTACCCCAAGGGTGTCCTCAATTCGAGAAGTGTCTCCTTTGTTAATAAAACAAGTAGTACAGATACAAATCTAGTAAAATATCAAGGATTTGATAATGAGCTAGCTATGCAAACATCTAATGCCAATGCGTATATGGCAACAAACCATTTGGCTTACTTGTCTTATGGAGGATTAGTACTGGTTAATACGCTTACTGGACAAAAATTAGCGCTAAACAATAGTACAAGTGGTGGGAGTATTGGTGCTCGTGCCACAACCCTCTACAGTTCTAACAATCAAAATCAATCAGGAGTCATTACTCAGGTTAGTAAGCGAATATCCTATCAAGGCTCTTTTCCAGCCAATGTCTATGCTTTGAATATTTTGGATAATACCACAGGCAATTTGGTAAGTTCAACCATACTCAATACCTCATCTAATTTTTATCCGATGTACTTAGATATTTCCAATAATTACCTTGTTGGCACTTTAAGTAATGTAAATGGTTTGGTATTTTATAAAATCTCAGGGAGTAATCTGAATCTAGCATTCAACATAGTACCTACATCAATCGAGCAAGTTAGATTAGGTAATGTAGTTTGGAACAAAGATTATGTTTGGCAAGCCTATATATTTTCACAGACCAATAAAGCATCACTGAAACGATTTAATACTAACGACGGAAGTTCGGTAGAATTTACAGAAGCAACAATGCCCGAACTTGCTGCTCCTTATATCACTACATTTTTGGATAGTAAAAACCGCGTATGGGCTTCTAATACTAATGGCGTATTGATGTATGATGGAAATACTTGGCGCTTGAATAAAGCTAAAACAGGAGATATCATTCTTCCTCGACTTTTTGCAGAAAACAGTGCTGGAGATATTTTCGCTTGGGATTCTAACCGAATTTTGCAATATACAGGAGGAGATTGGAAAATATTGGCAAATGTAGAAATCCAAGAAAGTGGTTTAAGAAAAATGCTGATCGATAACAATGGGTTATTCTGGTTTGCCTATGACGGCTATGTGGTACGCTATAACACCTGTACAAATACGTTGAGCACTCCCTCTTTTAGCACTTCAAACAACGAAATAGAATATGGTCAGCAGGTATCCTTAAAAGCTGAAGGATGTACTCAAACTCAATGGAGCTGGAATAACAAAAAAGATACTGGAGCAAGTATAACTTCCAGTAATCTACTCACTATCAATCCAGTATCTACTACTACCTTCACGGCAAAATGTTATTTCGAAGGATGCGCCGGTACTCCAACTAACACCAATGTAACTGTTATACCTGTATTGCGATTAGATAGTTTATCAAAAGTTTGTTACAGTCAGCCAATCAAAGTGTATGGTCGCATTTTGGGCGATATTGATGCAAACACTAGTTTTTCCCAAATGATACAAGCCAATGGTAAGGACTACACGCTAAAGGCAACACAACAAACTAACAGTAGTCAGACCGTCTGGCAATCTGAAACTAATAACATTTCAACAGGTACTTTCACGTTACGAATAGATGCTGGTACTACTAAAATGGCTTACAAGGACACGCTTAAGGGGACAATTTATGCTTTACCAGTGATTAAACTAGTGACTGATACCGCCTGTGTTGGTGAAACTCTTGCTTTTAAAGCAACAGGAGCCCAATCTTACGACTATACTTTTAACCAAAAAGTGTATGCCAATGCAAATGGTACGTTAGAAGTTCCAAACGCAACTTCTGCCATGAATCAACTTTTGATTAAAGTAAAAGGAACAGATGTAAATGGTTGTGCCAATCTGGATTCGGCTAAGGTGCTAGTCAACGACCTTCCCAACATAACAATAACAGCTCCAAATCAAGTTTATCAAACTCAAACCCTTGAATTAAAGGCATCTGGTGCCAATAATTACACTTGGACTGGTCCCGCTGGATTTACTTCGTCAGTTCAGAATCCAAGTATTTCCTCCGTAGCCACCAAGTATTCAGGAACATATATCGTAAACGGTATTGACAAAAACGGTTGCTCTAATACTGCCAAAGTAACAATAGAAGTATTGCTCCCTTTGGGTATAGATGAGGGTATCAATACACAAGTGAATGTATATCCCAATCCTTCGAGCGATAAAGTTACTGTAAAGGTTGATTACCAAGGAAATACCCAAATAAGACTAATAGATGCCTTTGGAAATGAGAAATATTCTGGGTCATTCAAAGGTAGTATAGAAATTCCCATTCAACATTTTAGTGCTGGCGTTTACTTCATACAGCTCAACAATACCAATACTATTAAGTTGTTAGTCCAGTAATTAAACATAATATTGTCAGTCAAAGGGTTTTATAAGATTGGTCTTATAAAACCCTTTTTCTTTTAATAGCTCTTCTTCAAAAGCTCCTCAATATATTAACTGTTAAAAACTGAGCGAATTTTCTATTCTATAAACAGAGAAATATCTGATTTTGCATACTAATACCAGTATAGTGCTAATTTTTCACAATAATATCTAAATATTTTTGTCTCTTCACAAAGATAAATTTGTACTTATGGAGCGTGCGCCAGGCGTAAGTATTCAGCAAAATGAATATACCTGAGAATGTTCTAGAAATGAGTTTTTATTGATAAAATCAGCCACGTATGCTCATCAAACATCATTTGCCAAATCCACTCAAAGGTTGGCAAGTAAATCGAGAATCTATTGGTTTTCTAGGTCAAAATCTACAGCGTCCAGAATGTATTTTGACCGAACCCGACGGAACCGTTTGGGCAGCAGATGCACGCGGTGGATTAGTAAAAATGCGTCATGATGGTACGCAAAAACTCATAAATCCTTTTACTATTGAGAATATCAGCTCAGACTCGAGCGGTGATGAACGAAACGACAAACGCTACATTCAGGCGCAGGGTTCTCTACCAAACGGAGTTTGTTTTGATAAAAACGGAGATTTTATCATCGCCAATTGGGGTACAAATCATATAGAAAAATTAAGTCGAACAGGCTCATTATCTACACTTGTGACGGAGATAGATGGGCAGCCACTAGGAAAAGCTAATTTTCCTCTTCGTGATTCGAAGGGACGAATTTGGTTTACAGTTACCACTCGAACCGAACCTTGGAGCGACCAAATTAATACCCGTGCCAATGATGGCTATATTGCTTTGATGGACGAAAATGGCGTCAGAATCGTTGCTGATGGATTTTGTGGCACTAATGAAATTCGTTTTGATGATCAAGAAGGATGGCTTTACGTAGTCGAAAGTACCGCTTGGCGTATCAGTCGTATGCGGGTAAAACCCAACGGAGATTTGTATAATCGAGAAGTTTATGGCCCCTCTCAACTAGGTGGCTTTCCTGATGGTTTTGCTTTTGATGCTTATGGAAATCTTTGGATAACGCTCATTTTTACAGATGAACTAATTGCTATTACTCCAGATGGAAACGTAATAACCTTATTAGATGATAGCAATCCTCAAATTAAAGCGGCTCTATTTGAAGCCTACCAAAATCAAGCAGTTACGCCCGAAATATTGATGGCAACACAAGGAACACTTTGCCCATGGATGGCAAGTTTGAGTTTTGGAGGAAAAGACCTCAAAACTGTTTACTTAGGTAGTTTACGAGGCACTCGAATTCCTTTTTTCGAAAGTCCTGTAAGTGGTCAGAAAATGATTCATTGGAAATAGGATATTGTCTATTATGAAAAATCTTTTTGACTTAACAGGAAAAGTAGCACTACTTACTGGCGCCACAAGTGGCATGGGGAAAGCTATTGCCGAGGCATTGGGTTATCATGGAGCTACACTTATCATTGCCAGCAATGATGAGCTTGCTTGTGAGCAAGTGAAAGAAGAGTTCTCTCTAAAAGGTATTGCTACATGGGCAAAAGTCTGTGATGTTAGCGATTCTGCCCAAGTAAAAACTTTGGTGGATGATACCCTACAAATTACTGGAAAAATAGATATTCTTGTCAGTTGCGTCGGCATTGGATTGGCTGGGTCATTGGAAAATATCTCTACTCAAGATTTTTTGCAACTAATGCAAGTCAATCTATTACAAGCACTTGAATTAACTCAGCTCGTGATTCCTTCAATGCGAGAAAACGGAGGTGGTTCAATTATTTATCTATCGAGCATTGCCAGCGTACGAGGCAACAAATCATTAGGTTTATACGGCATAACCAAGGCAGGATTGGTACAATTGGCCCGAAACGTAGCGGTTGAGCATGGTCCTTTGAATATCCGAGCCAATGCTATTTCGCCTGGGATGATCGATACTCCATTTGCCAAAGAACTTCTTTCAAACAAAGAGTTTCTTGAAAAAAGATTAACACAAACCCCTTTGCGCCGTGTAGGTTTACCTGACGAAATTGCAGGCGTTGCCGTCATGCTGGCTTCCAAAGCAGGCGGATTTATTACGGGTCAAAATATCATCGTCGATGGCGGTACCACCATTAGCGATGGAAATTAAAGGATGTTTTAAAACGATAACAGAAAATGAGAAGATTCGAAAACAAAATTGCTTTGGTCACAGGTGCAGCCTCTGGGATTGGTCGAGCAACAGCACTGGCATTTGCCCAAGAAGGCGCAAAAGTAATTTTAGCAGATATTAACCCTGAGTTTGGTAACCATGTATTG
Organism: Flectobacillus longus; assembly: GCF_030056705.1. Taxonomy (GTDB): domain Bacteria; phylum Bacteroidota; class Bacteroidia; order Cytophagales; family Spirosomataceae; genus Flectobacillus; species Flectobacillus longus. The sequence continues at coordinate 97,383 of NZ_JASHIC010000022.1, read as the reverse complement.
GAAAAAGTCAAAGCCTTGGGCAATGATGCCATTTTTGTAGTTTGTAATATTGGAAAAAGAGAAGATGTAATACATGTAATAGAGTGCGCTATTCAACATTTTGGGAGAATCGATGTGGCTGTCAACTGCGCTGGAATTGCTGGAACAGTATCCAAACCTGTTCATGAATATCCTGAGGAAGATTGGATTAACCAGATACAAATCAACCTTATTGGCACATGGTATTGTGTCAAATTTCAGATAGAACAAATGCTAAAACAGGGCGGCGGCAACATTGTATGTGTATCGTCGGCGGCAGGTTTGGTTGGACAGCCCGAAAACTCTCCCTATGCTGCATCCAAACATGGGGTCAATGGGTTGGTAAAATCTGCGGCGATTGAATATGCTACCCAAAATATTCGTGTCAATGCCATTTGTCCCACAGCCATCGAAACACCCATGATTATGCAAGGTCGTCGAAAATTAGCCGAAAACCCTGAGGCATTACAACAGGCTATCAATTTTCAAAGAATGAAACGTATGGGACAGCCTCAAGAAGTAGCTGATGTAGCACTTTGGTTATGTAGTCATGAATCAAGTTTTATCACAGGGCATTGTATGGCAGTCGATGGTGGGGCATTTGCTTAATAAATTGTATTTATCATTATATCTAGTTTATACAAAATATTTTTAATTCATTGTATCAAAAAGAAAATTACATAATTTACTGAATATCAAAATATTACTAATAAAATATCCACTTTTATTCTTATCAACATAGACAGTATATGATAGTTGTCCGTTGGAAAAGCCTAAATTTGAACTAATTCCATCTTTTTTAGAACATTATCAATACTATCCTATGAAAAAAGGTCTATTGCTACTTTTGCTAGTAAGCTTGTGGAGCATTCCAGCGGTCTGGGCAAATTTTAGCTTACACAAACTTCAAGTCAATTATCAAACACAGCCAATAGGCACAGATTTGGCCATTCCTCAGTTTTCATGGCAAATGAAAGCCTTATCTTCCATGAAAGGTTTGTCGCAAATGGCTTATCAAATTAAAGTCTCTGATGACAAAAATCAGGTCGTTTGGCAATCTGGAAAAGTTAATTCTAGTATTTCTCATGCTATTCAGTACGAAGGAAAACCTTTGCTGGCTCGTACCAAATACACATGGTCTGTAACAGTTTGGGATAATAAAGGTAAAAGTTCAACGGCAAGCTCATGGTTCGAAACGGGCTTTATGAATTCCAAACAAGAGGCTTGGGGACAAGCTAAATGGATAGGTGGAACTGACGAAGACCTTGTTTTTTATCCTCATGCGCTTTCGGTTTTCAAGCTTTCTTATGCTATCCAGCTTGACGAAGCTAGCCAGAGCACAAAAGCGTCCTTTATTTTTGGCGCTAATGACCAACGTCTCGCCAATCGCTATCTCAACTATATGGGGGTAGAGCACCAAAACAATGAAAGCTATATTGCTATAGAATTGGATATTAGTTCGCTAACCTCTGAGCCTAGCACCAACGCAAAGCTCAATATTTATCGAGTAGGCTATACAAAGACAGACCAAAAAAATATTCCTGTAAAAGTTATTAATATTCCTCAATCACTTATTAATCAATCCAATAAATATCAAAAACACCAGATTCTTGCGGAATCTATCTTCGGTCTCTTTGAGTTTTATTTGGATGGTAACGACGAAGCTCACAAGCTAAAAGATCCTTCTTTAGAATCCAATTCAAGATTTGGTCCTAGAGGACTCAATCTCAATCCAGTTGGTGCGGGCAATGACTATTTGAGTTATCCGATGGTAGCTGATATGGGATTCAAAGTGGGAGAAAATCAAGTAGCGTATTTTTCTGAGATTACAGTCAAAAACTACCGCTATCCTTCTAATGCTATCTTCGAAGATACCAAGGCTGATGTTTTTATCGGAAAAGGCGTTCAGGCACAAAAAAATCAATATCGTGTAGAAAACACTTTGCTAACGGTTAACGCTAGTCGTAATGCCGAACCAATGCTTCGAACTACTTTTGAGGTAAGTCAAAAAGCTATTCAAAAAGCTCGCTTGTATATCACTTCCAGAGGTATCTATGAAGCGTATCTCAATGGAAAACGAGTGAGTAATGAATATTTCAACCCAGGTTTGACACAGTATAATAAGAATCATACCTATCAAACTTTTGACATCACATCTTCCATTTCGGCAGGAAAAAATGCTTTAGGTACATGGCTGAGCGAAGGCTGGTGGAGTGGAAATATCACTTACAGTGGCAACCATTGGAATTTCTTTGGCGATAGACAATCTCTTTTAGCTAAAATTATTATCACCTATGCCGATGGTTCAGAACAAGTCGTTGACTCAAATCCAAATACTTGGAAACTCAATACCAACGGACCGATTAGATATGGTTCGTTTTTCCAAGGAGAGGTTTATGATGCTACCAAAGAAGCCCCTATTCAAGGGTGGACATTGAGCAATTATGATGACAAATCATGGAAAAAGGCGGTAGAAGTACCCCTCGAAGGCAACTCTTATATGGGAACTTTTAGTGATGTTTTTGGTCAAAAATCTACTTTTGACTACAAAGATTTCAAACTAATTGGTCAGATTGGTGAAAATGCGACCATTGTCAAAACGCTTCAAGCACAGAGTGTTGAGGAAGTCCGTCCTAAAGTTTTTGTCTATGATATGGGACAAAACATGGTAGGCTTTCCACAGATTCAAATTAAGAATGGCCAAAAAGGACAAGTCATTAACATGCGATATGCCGAAATCAAATACCCTAATTTGGCAGCATACAAAGGTAATGAGGGCATGGTGATGATGGAAAATATTCGTGCAGCGCTCACCACCGACCAGTATATTTTGAAAGGGGGCGACGAGGTAATTCAACCAAGATTTACGTTCCATGGGTATCGTTACCTAGAAATCACAGGAATCCAACAAGCTATTCCTGTTACCGATATTAAGGGATTGGTAATTAGCTCAGTAAATGAATTGTCATCAAGCTACGAAACCTCAGATCCATTGGTCAATAAACTTTGGCAAAACATTACTTGGTCTTTGCGCAGTAACTTCCTTTCTATTCCAACAGATACGCCTGCTCGTAACGAGCGCATGGGCTGGAGTGGAGATATTTCGGTATTTTCTAAAACGGTAACTTATTTGACCGATGCCAACTCTTTCTTGAGACGACACCTTTTAGCTATGCGTGATGTACAAGACGAAAATGGTCGTTTTACCGATGTTGCTCCGCTTGGTGGTGGTTTTGGAGGTACGCTTTGGGGTAGTGCAGGTATTGTTGTCGCCTGGGAAACTTATCGTCAATACGGTGATATTCAGTTGTTAGGAGAACATTTTGATGCCATGAAAAAGTATATCAACTTTTTGGAATCAAAAATTGAGAAAAATACGGGTATCCTCAACGAAGGACCTTTGGGCGACTGGCTTAGTCCAGAAGGCAACAAAAATGATAACACCTTTTTCTGGATGGCGTACTTCTCGTATGATTTGAATATTATGAGTCAAATGGCTTCTATTTTAGGTAAAAAAGAGGAAGCAATAGCCTTGAAAAAACGTAGCGAAGAAATCAAAAAAGCTTTCAACGAAATTTATGTTGACAAAAACTCTCATAGAACCGTAAAATCTGGTGTAAAAACAGGCTTTTGGGGTGCACCAAACGAAAAAGAAGGAACGGGCAAAACAGATAAAGGGGTCTTAATAGACACCCAAGCTTCGTACGCTATCCCATTGGCATTAGATGTTTTTGACGAAAACAACAAACCTTATGCTATTCAACATCTGAATGAAACTGTTGCAAGAACCAACAAAGATGATAGCGGTATCGAACGTCCTGCTTATTCGCTCATGACAGGATTTATCGGCACGGCGTCCATCAGTGAAGCACTTTCAGGCAACGGGAATCATGATTTAGCGTACAAGCTTTTGACCAACAAACAATATCCATCTTGGTTGTATTCGGTAGTTAACGGCGCTACTTCGATTTGGGAACGTCTCAATTCTTATACCGTCGAAAATGGTTTTGGAGGCAACAATAGCATGAACTCCTTCAATCACTATTCGTTTGGTGCTGTAGCAGCTTGGATGTACAATTATTCGCTTGGTATTCAAAGACATCCAGAAAAGGCTGGTTTTAAGGAATTTACCCTAATGCCAACGCCTGATCCAAATGGACAAATTACAGAAGCCAAAGGGCATTATGACTCCATGTACGGACGTATTAATAGCGCTTGGAAAAGTTCAGGAAATACTTGGAGTTATCATGCCACTGTGCCTGCCAATACCAGTGCAACACTCTATTTACCTGCTAAATCAATCGCTCAAATTACAGAAAACGGTAAATCTATCAGCACATGGAAAGGTATTAAATCAGAAAAAGGATTTATCATAATCCCATTAGAATCTGGTAGTTATAATTTTGAAATAAAGAAATAAAAGCGTGGTTATCTATTGAGTGATTTGTGATTGAGTGATTTTCCTTAAATCACTCAACCACTCAATCACAAACTTCGAGAGAACTTTTGCTTTATAATAGTAAAAAAATAAACCTAATTCCGAAATCAAAAATCAGCGCTCCGACATAAACAACATCTCTTCATTCATACACCCTAAGGATAATTCTATTTACTTTGTAGCATAAGTCAACAAAAGAAAATTTATGGAATCAAAAGGTGTGGTATTGATTATTGATGATGAAAAGCAGTTACGTGGACTGCTCAAACGTATTGTGGAGTTGGAAGATTACACCGTTTTTGAAGCTGGCGATCTCAAATCTGCATGGCAAGTGCTTGAACGACAACCCATAAAAGTCGTGATGTCGGATGTAAAACTCCCCGATGGCAACGGTGTTGACTTTACAGCAAAACTAAAATCTCAGTACCCTCATCTCGAAATTATTGTAATGACAGCCTATGGCACGATTCAAGATGGCGTTAAGGCCATGAAAAACGGTGCTTTTGATTATTTGGTAAAAGGAGATGATAACGAAAAAATGATTCCCATGCTTGATTTGGCGATGCAAAAAGCCAATCAAGCAAAAACTTCTGAAGTATCCTTAACGGGTTTTGATAAGGTAATAGGTAAAACTTCTATTATTGAAAATGCGGTAAATATGGCAAAACGGGTGGCACAAACCAGCACAACCGTTTTGTTGACGGGCGAAACAGGTACTGGAAAAGAAGTTTTTGCCCAAGCCATTCATGAAGCATCTGCCAGACACAGCGAAAGTTTTGTGGCTATCAACTGCGCAGCTTTTTCGAGAGAAATCCTTGAATCTGAATTATTTGGACATAAATCTGGGGCATTTACAGGTGCGCTGAAAGACAAAAAAGGCTTATTTGAAGTAGCACATAAAGGCACCATTTTTCTGGATGAAATAGGCGAAATGTCGCTCGACCTTCAAGCAAAACTTTTAAGAGTTTTAGAATCTGGTACTTTTTTACGCGTAGGCGACACTAAGGAAGTTAAAGTGGATGTTCGAGTAATTTCGGCGACCAACCGAGATTTAGAAAAAGAATCCCAAACAGGGCATTTCCGTCTGGACTTGTATTATCGTCTTTCGGTATTTCAGATTGTACTTCCTGCCTTACGTGAACGCAAAACGGATATTGTACTGTTGAGTAAACATTTTATTAAAGATTTAAGTAAAAAGTATGGTTTTCAACAAGTTACCATGTCGTCTGAGTTTCAGCAAATACTTGAAAACTATACTTGGCCAGGCAATATTCGTGAACTGAAAAACATCATCGAACGTGCCTTAATTCTACAAAACGATGGTGTATTGCAAAAAGATTGCCTTCCTCCCAATCTCATTCACCACGCTCAAGTCGGTGCTCCAAGTGGTCTGGATTTACAATCGGTAGAAAAATTCCATATCGAAAAAGTACTACAACATACCAAAGGCAACAAGACAGAAACCGCTCGACTGCTCAATATTGGTCTTACAACACTGTATCGTAAAATGGAAGAATACGGCATCTCACTCAAGCTATAACTAGTTCAAGACTTTGTCTTGGACTAGGCAATAGCACATTCACAATCATTTCCATTTTGGTAAAAACCCTTTCATTTTGGAAGGGTTTTTTATTTATCATTTTTTTTCCAAAATAAAAATCATAAAATCAAACAACTGTAAATCAGATTATTACAATTATTTTATAGTAAAAATTGCAGAATTGGAATAGACTTTGGCACACCTAGTAGCAAAGAACAAATAAAAACCCTAAAAAAATGCTACTTACCATCATTCTCGTGCTTTTAGGTCTTTTGGCCTTCTATCTATTCGATTGGACGATAGATTTTTTTGAAAAAATTTAATATACAAAACCCTATTCATCATGATGACGCTATTGCTTGTTTTATCCATCGCTGTTTTTGGCTATTTGTTTTATGTTTTATTAAAACCTGAAAAATTTTAGCCTAACTATCAACTATCGCTATTGTAGGAAAACACTCAATTTTGAAAATCCCTATTACCCAACATGGAAACTGATTTATTAGGCATCGTTGCCACCTTTATACTTACAATTTTACTGGCATGGCCTTTAGGAAAATATATTTCTGCCATTTATACAGGTGCTCCGCATTGGAGCGATAAAATATTTGGAGGCATAGAAAGACTTTTTTATAAAATTGGCGGAATCAATCCCAAGCTCGAAATGACTTGGCAAGAAAGTTTAAAAGCACTTTTAAGCATCAACCTGATTTGGTTTTTGTTCGCTATGTTTATTTTGATGAACCAAGGATGGCTTCCGTGGAATCCCGACCACAATCCTTCTATGTCTCCCGATTTGGCTTTTAATACTGCCGTATCGTTTTTGGTAAACTGTAATTTACAACACTACTCAGGCGAAACAGGAATGTCCTATTTAGGTCAAATTACCTGCTTGATGTTTTTGCAATTTGTCACTGCCGCAACAGGTATGGCTGCATGTGCTGTAGTATTTAAGGCTATGCGTGAACAAACAAGTCAAAAACTAGGAAATTTCTATACCTATTTCATTCAATCGAACACACGTATTTTGCTACCGTTAGCATTGGTAGTGGCAGGATTGCTTCTTTTCGAAGGGGTTCCGATGAATATTGAGGGGAAAGCTAATATCCATACGCTTGAAGGAAATGCCGTACAAGTGGCTCGTGGACCAGCCGCAGCGATGGTCGCTATCAAGCAATTAGGCACTAATGGTGGTGGTTTTTTTGGCGCTAACTCTAGTCACCCACTCGAAAATCCAACGTATTGGAGTAATGCTATTGAAAGTATCAGTATTATCTTGATTCCCATTGCAATGGTCTTTGCCTTAGGGTTTTACCTCAATCGTAAAAAATTGGCTTTGGTAATTTTTGGCGTAATGACCGTAGGTTTCTTGGCACTTATAGCTCCTGCCTTATATTTCGAATGGCAAGGTAATCCCGCTATTGACCACTTGGGAGTTACTCAAACTTTGGGAAATATGGAAGGAAAAGAAACCCGTTTCGGAACAACTCTTTCTACCTATTGGGCAATCATTACGACAGTTACGTCCAACGGTTCGGTCAATGCGATGCACGATAGTTTGATGCCCCTGACAGGAATGAGCGCTCTGTTAGGCATGATGATTAATGCACTGTATGGAGGCGTTGGTGTGGGGTTTCTCAACTTTTATGTATTTATCATCATTGCCGTATTCATTGCAGGTTTGATGGTAGGACGTACCCCTGAATTGTTTGGGAAAAAGATTGAAGCACGAGAAATGAAAATTGCCACGCTCATTGCACTTTTACACCCCTTCTTGATTTTGCTAGGAACGGGAATAGCTACTTATGTAGCGCATCAAAAACCAGATATTGGTTGGCTCAACAACCCAGGATTTCATGGCTTTTCAGAAATGCTTTATGAATATACTTCATCGGCAGCAAACAACGGTTCTGGTTTTGAGGGACTAGGCGACAATACGCCATTCTGGAATATCTCAACAGGTATTGTCCTGATTTTGAGTAGATATATTCCCATTATTGGTCCTGTGGCTATTGCAGGTATTTTGGCGAAGAAAAAGCATATTCCTTCTGGTGCAGGAACTTTACAGCTCGATACCTTGACGTTTGGGATACTCATGTTTGCCGTAATTTTAATCCTAGTAGCCCTTGCCTTCTTCCCAGCCTTAACGCTTGGTCCATTAGCAGAACATTTTTCTTTGAAATAAAAACTTGAGTTCAGATAAATGCTTTTATCCCAACACTCAATCGACAATATGAAAACGACATCCAATGCGCTTTTTACCCAAAAGATGGTAAAAGAGGCTTTATCAGCAGCATTTTCAAAACTCAGTCCCAAACAAATGTACCACAACCCTGTCATGTTTACGGTTGAAATCGGTACGGTGGTGATGTTTTTGGTAAGTATTTATAGTATTTCTCAACCCGACCAAGGTTCGTTTGTCTATAATGCTATTGTATTTTTTGTTCTTTTTCTGACCTTATTGTTTGCCAATTTTGCCGAGGCTATTGCCGAAGCACGTGGCAAAGCACAAGCAGAATCTTTGCGTAAAACTCGTGAAGAAACACCTGCCAAATTGCTCAAAAATGACCAAATACAATCGGTGAGTTCTTCAAGTTTGACCAAAGGGGACTTATTTATTTGTGAAGCTGGCGACATAATTCCAAGCGACGGAGAAATTATTGAGGGTTTGGCGACGATCGATGAATCAGCCATTACGGGCGAATCTGCACCTGTGATTCGTGAGGCAGGTGGTGATAAATCTTCGGTGACAGGTGGTACAAAAGTACTTTCTGATAAAATTAAAGTACGAGTAACCACACAACCAGGCGAAAGCTTTTTGGATAAAATGATTGCTTTGGTTGAAGGAGCTTCTCGCCAGAAATCGCCTAATGAAATAGCCTTGACTATCTTGCTAGCTGGTTTTACCTTAATTTTTATCATCGTCTGTGTGAGTCTTAAACCATTTGCTGACTACGCCAATACACCTATCACGATTGCGGCTTATATATCTCTTTTTGTTTGTTTAATTCCAACTACAATTGGGGGGCTCTTATCTGCTATCGGTATCGCAGGGATGGACAGAGCTTTGCGTGCCAATGTAATCACCAAATCAGGTAAAGCCGTAGAAACAGCGGGAGATATAGATGTTTTGTTATTGGATAAAACAGGTACTATCACTATTGGTAACCGTAAGGCTACGCATTTTTATCCTGCTCCTAATCAAAAAACGGAAGATTTTGTGGAAGCAGTTGTGCTAAGCTCATTGGTCGATGAAACCCCAGAAGGGAAATCAGTCATAGAATTGGCTAGTCAAATCGGCTATACGATTCCTAAATTACCGATGGAAGCCAAAGCCATTCCTTTTACCGCCGAAACCCGTGCTTCTGGCGTGGATTTAGGTAATATTAGTATCAGAAAAGGTGCTATGGACTCGATCAAAAATTGGGTAGAAAAGGCAGGTAACTCTTTTCCCGAAGAGGTAGTGGAAAGAACCAAAAGCATTGCCAGTAATGGTGGTACGCCTTTGGTAGTGGCTCAAAACCAGCAAGTTTTAGGTATTATTGAATTACAAGATATTATCAAAACAGGTATTCAAGAACGGTTTGAACGTTTGAGAAAAATGGGTGTAAAAACTGTGATGGTGACAGGCGATAATCCATTGACTGCCAAATATATTGCCCAAAAAGCTGGGGTTGATGATTTTATTGCAGAAGCCAAACCTGAAGACAAAATGAACTACATCAAAGCCGAGCAAGCCAGTGGTAAACTCGTGGCCATGATGGGTGACGGTACCAACGATGCCCCTGCCCTAGCCCAAGCCGATGTGGGTGTGGCTATGAACTCGGGTACTGCCGCAGCAAAAGAAGCAAGTAATATGGTGGATTTGGACAACGACCCAACCAAATTAATCGAGATTGTAGAAATCGGTAAACAGCTGTTGATGACTCGTGGTACGCTTACGACTTTCTCGATTGCCAATGACGTAGCAAAATATTTTGCGATTGTACCAGCCTTATTTGTAGCAAGTATTCCAGCTTTGCAATCTTTGAATATCATGCGTTTGCATTCGCCTGAAAGTGCTATTTTATCGGCAGTAATTTTCAATGCCATCATTATTCCAATTTTGATACCATTGGCTTTGCGTGGGGTTAAATATCGACCAATTGGAGCCTCAGCTTTATTACAAAGAAATCTCATAGTATATGGCTTGGGCGGCGTTATAGTACCTTTTATTGGTATTAAATTACTCGATATGCTAGTGTCAGTTTGGTTTTAAATATGAATGAAGAATTGTAAATGTGATTTTTTAATCTATAATTCTTCATTCTCCCTTAGCTGTTTAACAAACTCTAAACTTCAATTTCAGCCCTTCAACTGAAGTTTGAATATCATATTACTCATTGGAGTAGGCAAAATTTTGCAGGTTTCATCTTTTTGCCTACTCAATTAAAAAAATATCATTATGAAAAATCAACTTTTCACAGCCATCAAATTAAGCCTTGCTTGTTTCATTTTGTTGGTAGTTATATATCCTCTTGCAGTTTTAGGAATCGCTCAATTTACACCTAATAAAGGCGATGTAGCGTTTGTTAAAGTTCGTGATAAAATCGTTGGAGCTCGTCAAATAGGACAGGTATTTACCCAAAACAAATACTTTTGGGGTCGCCCTTCGGCAGTAAATTATGACTCAGGGGTATCGGGTGGTTCAAATAAAGGTCCTTCAAACCCCGACTATATTCAAACTGTTCAAGCTCGACGTGATACTTTTTTGGTACATAATCCAAGTATCAAAGCAAGCGAAATTCCAGCAGAATTATTGACAGCTTCGGGAAGCGGTCTGGATCCACATATTTCTTTACAAAGCGCTTTAGTTCAAGTTGCTAGAATCGCCAAAGCAAGAAACCATTCTACAGAAATTATTCAAAAAGTAGTGATTAATAGCCTCGAAAAATCGCCTGCGGGGACTCCTTTTGTAAATGTACTTGAGCTTAATTTGGCTTTGGATAGATTGTAAGTGCTAATGTAGAATTGTGAAGGATTTCAACCAATTTCGGATTGGGGATTTCGGATTTCGGAAGTGTAAGCTACTTTTTGGGGTTCAAATTTTATAAAAATTAAAGTACATTTCCCTATTTCTTAAATCCGAAATCAGCAATCCCAAATAAAAAAATAAGTCCCTTTTAAAAACAACCATGCCTTAGCCTTTGAGGCTAAGGTAATTTGAAACAAAACCATGAAAAAATTACTATTGATTTGTGCCTCAGTGCTAATGTTTTTGAGTAAAGGATTGGCTCAAATAAACAACTCTACCATGACTTGGTCTGGTTATGTAGATGCGTATTATGCCTATGATTTTAACCAACCCGACGACCATCTACGTCCTAGTTTCTTGTACAATCATAATCGTCATAATGAATTCAATATCAACCTAGCGTATATCAAAGGAGATTATTCATCCAATCGTACTCGCGCCAATTTAGCCATTATGGCAGGTACTTATGCTCAGTACAATCTGGCAGCTGAAAGCCCTTTGTTACAGCATATTTTTGAAGCAAATGTTGGAATTAAATTAAGTCAAAAACACGAAATTTGGCTCGATGCAGGTATTTTGCCTTCGCATATTGGTTTCGAAAGCGCTGTTTCAAAAGACTGTTGGACGCTCACCAGAAGTATTCTAGCCGAAAACTCTCCTTATTATGAGTCTGGCGCTAAACTTAGCTATGCAAGCCCCAATCAGCAATGGACAGCAAGCGTATTGGCACTCAACGGTTGGCAACGTATCAAACGACTAGATGGAAATCAAACTGTTAGTCTGGGAACACAAATTACTCATAAACCCAACGAAAACTTAACTCTCAACTGGAGTACTTATTATGGCAATGAAGGAATCAATGGAATTAGCCAAAAGCGTTATTTCTCAAACCTTTACGCTATTTATCAACACGAAAAATGGGGATTCATCGCAGGTTTTGACTATGGTTCACAGCAAAAAGCAAATACAGATGGTTACAATAATTGGTATTCGCCTGTGGCGATTGTCCGTTATCAATTAGCCTCCAAAATGCGTCTAGCCGCTCGGTACGAATATTATCAAGACAAAAATGGGGTAATAATACCCACCAATACCCCTGAAGGATTCCAAGTATCAGGCTATTCACTAAATTGGGACTACCAAGTAACAGACAATGCAGTTTTTAGAATTGAGGCAAAAAATTATCACGCCAACTCAACCATTTTTACCGAAAAATCCCAAAGCAAAAATGACAATTTAGCTATCACCAGCTCAATTGCGGTGCAGTTTTAAAATAGGGTTCAGGCAAGAGGCACTAGGCAAAAAGGGAATTATTTAGGTTAACACTATTCCCTTTTTGCCTATCCCCTAACCCCTATAAATACAACCTTTATGTCCGAAACAAATACTGCCGCCTATTTCTTGGAACTGATTAGGGCGTCGAAAAGAGGAAAACTCAAAATTTACATAGGAATGTGTGCAGGCGTAGGCAAAACCTACCGTATGCTTCAAGAGGCACATAGCCTTTTGAAAAATGGGGTAGATGTCAAAATTGCTTTTGTCGAAACGCATCTTCGTGTCGAAACACACGCTCTGCTCGATGGTTTACCAATCATTCCTAGGCGACAGCTTTTTTACAAGGGCAAATTGTTGGAGGAAATGGATTTGGAAGGTGTTTTGCGCATTCATCCAGAAGTTGTGATTGTCGACGAACTCGCTCATAGCAATATAGAAGGTTCAAAAAATGAAAAACGATGGCAAGATGTCGTACAACTTCTCGATGCAGGAATCAATGTGATTTCGGCGGTAAACATTCAACATATCGAAAGTTTAAACCAAGAAATTAAACAAATTACCGAGGTTGAAGTCACCGAAAGAATCCCTGATGCGATTTTACAACAAGCCAACGAGGTGGTAAATATTGACCTGACCGCCGACGAATTGATTGACAGATTGAAAGAAGGAAAAATTTATGAGCCTGCCAAAATTGAAACAGCTTTAAAAAACTTTTTTCAGTCTGCTCATATCCTTCAATTGCGAGAATTGGCACTCAAAGAAGTAGCGCATCAGGTAGAACGAAAAGTGATTCATGAAGTAAGCGCCGTAAAACTGAGTCCACAGCGGTTTTTGGCTTGTGTTAGCTCCAATGCGCCACGCGCCAAAATGATTATTCGTAAAACTGCTCGTCTAGCTTCTTATTACGATGCCAAATGGTTTGTTTTGTATGTACAATCCGAAAGTGAAGCAGGCGATAAAATTGATTTATCAGTACAAAGACATTTGATTAACAACCTCAAATTGGCAACTGAATTGGGGGCAGAAGTGGTCAAAATTAAACACAACGATGTCGGCTATACGATTATGAGTTTTGCCGAACAACAACAAATTACAACGGTGTGTTTAGGCAAACCTATTATTGAAGGTTTTAGAGGCTTAAAATCAGCCTACTTTTTTACCCAATTACTAAAAAAATTATCTTCGAGTCCGATTGATTTAATATTACTGTCATGACTATCAAAACCAAATTACAACTAGGTCTTTTGTTTTTATTCGGAGTTATTGTCTTGCTTGGAGGCATGGGCATGTTTTATCTCAATCAACTCAAAGAAGAATCAGCCAATATCCTCACCGATAACTATGAGTCAATAAGCTATGTCCAGAAAATGCAGGAAAGTCTTGATCTGGATACACAGACAGATAGTTTGGCGATGATTACTTTCGAAAAAAACCTTCAGCAACAGGAAAAAAACCTGACCGAAAAAGGAGAAAAAGAAGAAACAATCGAATTGAGAAAGGTATGGAATTTGTACAAAACTCAGCATGACCTTCAATTTTTACCTAGTATAAAAGCACACCTTTTTGAAATAGCGACAATTAATCAAAATGCTATTTTTAGAAAAAATGAGGCAGCGCAAATGATTTCTCAAGAAGCCCTTAACTATTTGAAAATCATCACTATTATCTGTCTTTTAATTTCATTTACTTTTGTCATCAACTTTCCTGCCTATCTGGCTAGCCCAATCAAACAACTCACCGAAGGAATTAAAGCTATTACTGCTAAAAATTATGAGCAAAGATTGCATTTTAGCTCGAATGATGAGTTTGGTGAATTGGCTACCGCCTTCAACCAAATGGCGCAAAAACTTGATGAATATGAGCATTCGAGTTTGGCACAAATTCTTTCTGAAAAGAAAAGAATCGAGGCTATTATCAACAAACTCAACGATGCAGTTATTGGGCTTGACGACCATCAGCATATTCTATTTGTCAATTCGGTAGCCTTAGATTTGTTACATATCAGTGAAGAGGATTTAGTGGGAAAATCAGCTCTGGATGTAGCACTTCATAGCGACTTGATGCGTAGCTTATTGAATCAATCAACTGATAATCAGGAAATAAAAATATATACTGGCGGAAAAGAATCCTATTTTTCGAAAGAATGGATTTTGGTAGAAAATGAAGAAAAGCTTTTAGGGAAAGTGATTATTCTCCAAAATATCACCAAATATCATGAGCTAGATGCTGCCAAAACAAATTTCATAGCTACGATTTCGCACGAACTTAAAACACCTATTTCATCTATTAAAATGAGTTTATCCTTGCTCGAAAACTCCAAAATTGGAGAATTAAATGCCGAGCAACAAGGATTGTTACAAAATATCAAAGACGAAAGTCAGCGCTTATTAGGTATCACTGGCGAGCTATTAGATTTGACTCAAGTAGAAAGTGGTAAAATCAATTTAGCTTTCGAAGCGGTTTCACCGATTCAGATTATTGATTATGCTAGCATGGCTGTAGGATTTCAGGCACAACAAAAATCTATTGAATTCCAAATTGACCTTGCTCCTGCCCTGCCTCAAGTCTGGGCAGATGCTGAAAAAACGGCTTGGGTTTTGGTCAACCTACTGACCAATGCCATACGCTATAGTGAGGTACAAAGTAAAATTTTGATTTCTGTCATTCAGGAACAAAATATGGTTGTTTTTGGCGTACAAGATTTTGGCAAAGGGATAGATGCCAAATACCTTGATCGGATTTTTGATAAATACTTCCAAGCGCCTAATAGTCCCAAAGGTACAGGTTTGGGCTTGGCGATTGCCAAACAGTTTATTGAAGCACAACAAGGACACATTCAGGTAAAATCAGAGTTTGGACAAGGAGCTATCTTCCAATTCTCCTTACCGATTTATCAAGGGTAAATTGAGCGATGATTTAGCGTATTAATAGACAGTTGTGGTCTAATCTTATAAAGTTTAGAAACTTTAAAAAAAATAAGTCCAAGACTAAGTCTTGAACTAGTTATTTGCGAATGAGTGATTATTATAGAATTAGTATTCTAGCTGTAGAGACGCAAAGTATTGGTCTCTACTAGAAAATGTAGATTAAAAATAATCACTCATTCGCTCAATCACAAATCACTCAATTTAGAATGACTCGTGTTTATCGCCAGCAATACTATTTCTTTTCAATCAATTTTACTGTTGTCAAAAGCCCCGAAGGCAATAGAGGTGAGTTCGCTTGATAAAAAGGCATGGTTGTAAAGGTAGTTTTTACCTTCGTTTCAGGTTGAGCATCTCCAATCAGGCGATTTACCCAAAGGTTTGTCACCTTGATTGTCAGAGTATTATCCCCAACTTTTAAAGCCGAAGAAATATCCAATTTGAAAGGTTTTTTCCAAAGTAATCCTACACTTTTTCCATTAACCCATACTTCAGCTATATTTTTTACTTCACCCAAATCCAACCAATATTGAGTCCCTGAGTTGATAGCAGAAACCGCCAATGTATTTTCATAAGTAGCTGTACCAGAGAAATACTTGATATCATTATCAGTATTGTCGGACCAAGAACCTAGTTGAGTGAGATTAACGTTTTTCTCTCCAAAACTTACTTTCCAAGGACTTGCGATAGTGGTTGCATTTACTTCTTTGAGTTGTGTCAAACTATTTTGTGATTGGTCTGTATTTTCCTTAAAGACAACAAAAACAGCATCCCATGACTCAAAATGAATAGGAATAATGGTTCTTCCTTCCTTGATTTGGTATGATACCTTTTCGACTGTACCTGTTTGGGCATTCCATAGTTCAGGCGTTTTTCCTGTTACTCTAAAGCTTATTTCGGCATCAGTTGGTTGTTCATTGCGATTGTTTAACCAATAAATCTCAGATTCGCCAGAACGGTGTCTAAACAAAATAGCATGATTGGTTTGCGCAATACGAACATCTGCTTGAGGAAATGCTTGTTTTTGAGCAGCCTCCCAGTTTTCGACCACATTGTTCTTTTTCCAAATCTCATCTACCAATTTCTGGAACTCCAATTCACTATCTGACAAAGTTGGTGATTTCAAAGGTTTTTTACCAATAATCAATATGCCAGCATCCGCAAATTGTTTGATTTTGCGAAGAGTTGCAACGGTTATATATTGAGCATTATCGTCAATTTTTAAGACAGAATATTGGTTTCCTGCCAAGGATACCAACTTTCCATTTTTAGCCGAAATAGCATCTTTTAGGGCTGAAGCATTCACAAAATCAAACTCATACCCTTTCGGAATAGTCGGTAATTGTTGTTGACATACAGAGGTAACATTTTGATTTTCACCATAGAAATACAAGATATCTGCTATATTTCTTCCTTGTTGTAATAAATAGCAGCTTCTTCCCAAATATTCCATCCAAGCCTTACCACCTTGCTCTGCCCAAGTTTCGTGACGAGTAAAATATTGTCCGAATGGTCCAAGTGAAAACCCAGGTTTTTTGTCATCCAAAGGTTGATGCACAGAGGTATGAATCACAAATCGATTCAAACCCGAAGCTAGTTCCAAATCAGCAGTTCGTTTTAATTTTTCAGGATGAAAACTAAAAGCATTTCCAACCGAAGTCATAGATTCGGCAGCCACAATAGGTTTACCATAAATATTGGCCACCGATGCAGACTCACGAATATCGGCTTCGCTTCGTGGTTCTTCGTCTGAGCCACCCGCCAAACTGCCTGGCGTCCACATAGCCGACATAGGAATATCTGCGTTCTTTTTCACATCCATTCCATCTGCCAGATAAATACGCTTATTTTCATGCGATTCGGTATAGCGTTTCATTCCACGCTTTTTTAGCTCCTCACCTATCACATCATAATGATTTTCAGCAATCAATTCTCCAATTGTTTTTCTAAAATCCCATAAAAATCGTTCACTAGCTTCAGCACTTTTTATTCCACGACCTGTCAGCACTGGAAGCCAGCTTTTGATGTCATATCCTCTTCTTTTCTGAAATTCTTCAGGAAATGCCTTTGTCCAAGTCATGTGTCCAGCTTCATAACTATCCAAAATCATATATTGCAAACCTTTAGCCCCCATCTGTCCGCCAGTAGCATCTTTATACATGTCAAGATAGGTATTGATGTATTTTCGAACAGCCTCTTTGTCTAGTTTATCCACCTCTAAGCCCGTAGCCTCTGGTGAAGCTGGATGGTTTTGGCGACCTGTCAACGAATATCCAAATCTCATGATAACCCATTCTCCAGCAGGAACTTGCCACTGAAGTGTACCGTCATCTGTCATCTTTGAAGTCAAATCTACTACCTCCGTTGGCAAAATTATATCTGAGGTATTTTGGGTAGAAAAAGAGGTTTCTTTCCAAGGAGTAAAACCCGCTTTATCTTCAAATTGGTCTATTCTATCACTGCTATACAACACAAATTCAGCGAGATTTACACCTTCAGGTTTAGCAGCTTCAGCGCTTCCAAACATACCTCCAAAAATATTAGGTGTTGGAGGCAAGGTTTTATAGGCTAATCTCCAATATTTGGCTGTAGTAGCAGGAAAAGCAATCGTGTTATGAGGAACAATACTTCCCGAAACTTTGGCAATTTCCTTGAAAGTAACACCATCTTGACTCACTTGTAGACTCCTATTGTTGGGACCACCTTCAAACTCCTCTAAAGGCGTATGCACAGCCCCTGACACCGAGAAAGCTTTAAATGTTTGAGGATTTTCAAACTCATATTGTACCCACATGTCTTGCCCAATTTCGGCGGGTGGCAAAAAAGAGGATTTATCTAAATCATTATCTGTCAAACTTTTGAGCGAAAAGCTTCCCCCACTAGACGTTACCTTTGGATTCAGTTTTGTAAAATCAGCCTCTGTTTTGGGCTTTTTAAAAGCAATTACAAGTGCATCTTTATAGTACTTGGGTAATATGGCTGGCACACCGCCTGTCAACGAACTAACAGCGCTGGGTACATTTCCAAATTTTCCTGTAATATCGGAAGGTTGTGGGAGTTTTCCTGTAAAATTCTTACCCCCAGAAACAGTCATTTCAGTCCACACATATTTCTTCATCCCATCCTCAGGTTTTACCCAAGGTCCACCCGTCACACTCCAGCCCGGTGAGCCAGCAATCGCCATTTCAAGGTTATTTTGAATCGCCAAATTGGTCGTAAATTGAAAAGCATCTTTCCACTCAGGTGTCATAAACACCAATTTTTGAGGTACAACTTGAGGGGTAAATAGATTGGCATCAAAATTTTGAAATCCCCCAATTCCTATGCGCTTCATCCAATCTAAGTCTTTTTGGATACCAGTCTTGGTTACATTGCCGTTCATCCAATGCCACCAAACTCTTGGTTTGGCATCGCTAGGAATGGTTTGAAAGTCGGCTTTGTTTTGGGCAAAGGAATCCCATGCACATAGTCCGAAGGCTATGGCCAGCATTTTACGATAATGATTCATAGTTCTATTGTTTTTGAAATTGTCAGGATTGACTTTTCAACATTAAGGTTTTATTCGGAAGAGTCTATTTTTAATTTTTTAACTCATTTTTTTAAACTTTTCTCATAAAAAAATAGATTAAAAGGGCAATGGTAAATAGGTTGTACCTTTTTAATCCATCGCCCTAAAGGTTTTTTATCAAGGTAATGCAAAGGCTACATATAAATTTCCTTTGGGTGTACCCAGTTTTGTGCCCCCACAGGCGAGAACAATGTATTGTTTTCCTTTCACCGCATAAGTAGAAGGTGTTGCAAAGGCAGCGGCAGGTAATTGTGTTTCCCACAAAAGCTTGCCTGTATTTTTATCAAATGCCCTAAAATAACCATCTTTGGTAGCAGCGATAAACAACAAACCACTTGCTGTAACGACAGGACCACCGTAATTTTCAACACCCGTATTCTTGATACCTTGTTTGGCAAGTAGAGGGTCAAAACCCAAAGGAATTTGCCACTTAAACTCCCCTGTATTCAAATCTATAGCCGTAAGTTGTCCCCAAGGCGGTGCAATCGCTGGCAAACCACGATTATCCAAAAACTTGTTATACCCATCACTTTTGAAAGGAATATAAGGCTCATTATCTGCTTGATTAGAAGCACTTACTTCTTTTTTCTCCTCTCCTACCAAAAACGAAACGATGGCTTGCTTGTCACTTGCCGAGATAGCCGTAAAACCGGGCATCATTCCTTTTCCAGTACTAATAATTCGGTTGATATAGGCTTTATCGTATTTTTTTTCTATACCCAACAAGGACGGATAATTGCTTTTAGGATTCCCCATTCGGTCTTTGCCATGACAAGCCGAACATTGAGCATAATATAATCTCTCTCCTGTGGTCATTTGACTCAATTGAGCCTTCTTGGGTGATTCAACCATTTTGAGAATCCATGCCATTTCATTAGAATTGACATAAAGCGTTCCTTCTGGATCGGCCGCAGCGCCACCCCACTCAGCGCCTCCGTCATAGCCGGGCAATAGCAATACGCCTGTTTTGTTACCGGGTTGATATATCGCTGTTTTGAGTTTTTTTAGCTCTTTTATTAACTCCGCTCGGTTTTCAGCATAAGGGCTAATCTGAGCTTCGGTAATTGTATTTGATTGTCGAGCATAAGGTTTAGGTTTGCTTGGAATCGGCTGGGTTGGCGATGTTATTTCTCCTGCTAAACTTGATTTAGGCACAGGCATTTCGTTGATTGGAAAAATAGGTTTTCCTGTTTTGCGCTCAAACACATACACATATCCTTGTTTGGTTACCTGCGCTACCACATCGATTTTTTTACCTTTTTGCGTAATTGTCAACAAATTGGGAGGTGCTGGTAAGTCTCTATCCCAAATATCATGGTGCGTTGTCTGAAAATGCCAAATGCGCTTGCCTGTACGAGCATCAAGCGCCAATAAACAGTTTGAAAAAAGATTTTTCCCTTTTCTATTTCCTCCATAAAAATCATACGCTGCCGAGCCTGTTGGCACAAATAAAATACCATTTTCTTTGTCTACAGCCATTCCAGCCCAGTTATTGGCACCGCCGATTTCTTTATTTTGATAGGCATTTTTAGGAAAAGTCTGATAGCCATATTCATTAGGATATGGAATAGTATGAAATGCCCAAACCAATGCGCCAGTCTTCACATCAAATGCTCGTATGTCTCCCGGAGCAGCATCTGCACCCTCCGATAAACGCACAGGCATAATAATCAAATCCTCAAAAATCGTCCCGGGGGTGTTGGAGATGATAAACTTGTTTTGGGCGATTTCTGGTAATCCTTTATGTAAATCGATTTTACCTTTCTCGCCAAAACTATCAATTGGTTTGCCTGTATTGGCATCTAAAGCCCACAAACTTGGTCCAGTAGTAAATAAAATTCTTTTGTCATCTCCTTTTTGCCAATACGACACACCTCGACTGGTACTTGACCAATGTTTGAGCGGGTCGCCAAATTTCCATAATTGTTTACCCGTTGAAGCATCCAAAGCAAAAGCTTGCACAGAAGCACTCACGCCATACAGCACCCCGTCGATGATTAGAGGATTTACCTGCATTTGTCCAGAGTCAGGAAGCGCATACGTCCACGCTACTTTAAGCTGACCGACGTTTTCAGGCGAAATTTGTCTCAAAGTTGAATAATGATTACGATTTGCGCCACCGAGGTAGTCACTCCAATCATTTTCTGTTCCTTGATTTTTATTCATCCAAGCCCAACTTAGCATAGCTATAACCGAGAGCAAGGAAAAACTAAGTATTCTGATTTTCATAAATTTGATAGTAAAAACTTGGGGTTATTGATTCTTAGATTACCAACAAAGGTAAATTTTATACCAGAAAAATTATACTTATTTGTTGGTGGGTTCTTCTTTAGCCAATAAATAACAAGTTTTTACCAACTCATATATGAATCAATCACCTAAAACAATTGTGGATTGGGGACTTTTGATTTCGGAAATATTGAAAAATACACTCATTTTTTAAAAACATAGGGTTAAAGAAAGTTATACTTCCGCAATCCAATATCATTATGATTTTGAGCAACTTAAAACTATAAAACCAAACATATATCTATTTTTCTAACTGAGGTTTTTCTTGTAATTGAGTCACAAAAATTAATCCCAGCATCGCTAATAATCCCGAAACACCCAAAAATGCGCTAGCGTTGATTTGGTCAGAGAGAATACCTGACAAAGCTGGGATAAGCACACCACCTACAATTTCGCCTACCCCCATAATCAAGCCCATAGCTTTGGCTCTTAGGTGTGCTGGCACTGCTTCTGAAGGTATTACGGCGGCAACCATGGCCAAACATCCCATCATAAAATACGTGACAAACATAGCAGGCAATTGGAAAGCCGAACCAGCCAACGCATATACAGTGAGGGGATATAATACACCCAATGCCATGAATATAAACATGACGGGCTTACGTCCTATTCTGTCGGAAAGGGCAGGTACAATAATCGACGATAGCAAGCCAGATACGCCCAAAAGTCCCATCGTTTTTCCCATTTCGTCGGGAGTCATGCCTTGAACGGTGACAAAGTATTTTGAAATAAAAGGCAGGGTAGCAAACCACCACCCAAATACGCAACAGGCCACAGCGATACCCCAACGAACGTTGTTATACTGCCAAAGTTCGTGGACATTGATACTTTTCTCTTCTTTTACGGCAATACTTTCAGCAGTTGAAGCCTTGATATAACGCCATGCCAATAAGCCTAATACCAACCCTGGCACACCTGCCACATAAAAGGCATCGCGCCAGCCGATTTGCTCGGCTATTTTTACCAATACGACTGGAGCTAAAATAGACCCAAACAAAGCTGAGCCTACGCCTTGTAAAATACCAGCATTTAGCCCCAAACGATGGGGAGATGATTCTTTTTCTACAAAATTTTGTGCTAAAGGTATCACTGCCCCTTCCGAAAATCCCATCAGTAAACGAGCTGCAAACAAGGTGACAAAACTACTTGCCATCCCCGATCCTACCGAACACAAAGAAAAAACACCTACTGCTACTAAAAAAACGGTTTTCTTTTTGGCATTGGCTTCTGCCCAAGCTGTTGAAAAATAGCTGGAAAAAGCCCAAGCCAACGACAAGGCTCCCGCCAACAGTCCTATTTGGGTATCATTTAAGGACAAATCTTTTGCCACATAAGGAATCAAAAAGTTGAGGGCTAATCTGTCAAAAAAAAGACAGCCAAAGACCAAGGCCATCAAGGCTACTAGTCCGTTTTCATAGGTAAGTATTTTTTTCATGGTTAAAAAGAGATAGTACTACCTTGTCATTTATTCCGTTGGAAAATCGTACTTTCCTCCGATGACCTTAAGCAGGGTTATTTCGGGTTTATGCTTGGTTTTGAAGGCCTATTTTTCGATTATTTTGCCATCATACTGGGCTGGCTCGGTATCACTGTGGCAGAGCCTTTTTAAATTCCTTTGTACTTCTGAATCAATTTTTTGTATTCAAAAAAGCTTTGTTTTGGAATGCGTTCTTGTGTTTTGAAATCGACATAAATGAGTCCCAAACGCTTGGTATATCCCGAAACCCATTCAAAATTATCCCAACCACTCCAAACCATATAGCCTCCTAGGTTTACGCCTTCTCTTTTTGCTTTTAAGGCATAAGCTACATGGCGTTTGATATAGTCAATGCGCAAAGGGTCGTTTACTTTTCCGTTTTTCACAACATCTTCTCCTGCAAATCCTGTCCCGTTTTCAGTGATATACACTGTTGGGTTGCCGTACTCTTTCTTCAAGCGTATGAGCATTTTGTACAAATATTCAGGCATAACAGGACCAACATTCGACTTGATGGCATCAGGATTATTGTCTAGCCATTTCAAAGACATAGCCGAATCTTCGCCCTTTACTACGGCAGGAGCATAGAAATTTATGCCTAAAAAATCAGGCTTATTCTGAGCAATGAAGGTCAAATCACTCGCACTTGGTTGAAAACTAGGGTTGTATTTTGCCAAAGAATCCATCGCCATTTGGGGATATTTTCCTTTGTATAATGGATCTAAAAACAAGCCATTAATCAGAATATCTTGAAAATTTGCAGCTTTTACATCGGCTGCATTATTGGCGTTCCAAGCAGCTCCGGGATTTACATTCAGTACGATACCAATTTGCCCTTTCAACTGTAATGAACGATACAATTCAATGGCTTTAGCATTGGCAATGAGTTGTTTATGAGCCTTTTGCATTTGGCTCATATAGTATTCTTTAGGAGGAATATGCTTGCTTTCTTGTTCGTGAAGCATATTTTCTACTAAAAAGAACTCAATGTAAGGCTCGTTGAATGTAATAAAATGTTTGACTTTTTTACCAAATCTTTTCATGACAATCGACGCATAATTGATATACCAATCAACCATAGCAGGATTGCCCCAACCGCCCTTTTGCATCAAAACAACGGGATAATCGAAATGATAAATCGTCACGAATGGCTCTAAACCCGCCGCAAGCACATCGTCAATCAATTGGTCGTAATGTGCTAATGCTTTTTCATTAACAGCCCCCGTACCATCGGGAATGATGCGACTCCAATCCAAAGAAAAGCGGTAAGAGTTAGCACCAAGTTGCTTGAGCAATGCCAAATCTTTGAGGTATTGCGTGCGGTCATACATGTTGATAGACATATTACCCGTTTGTTTTTCCCCAATGGTAAATTGCGTTATACCCACTTTATTGGTCAAAAAATCCCATTTTGATTCTCCTTTACCATCGGTCTGGTAAGCGCCTTCTACCTGATAAGCGGCCGTGGCTACTCCCCAAAAGAAAGGCTGTTTTTTTTGTCCAAAAACTAAAATATTCGTACAAAAGAGTAAAAAACTCAAACTTATTTTTAATTGCTTCATCTTGCTAAACATTGATATTAGAAACAGGAAAGGTTAGATTAATCACATAGCTATATCCTGCTGATTGTGAGTACTTCCAAATAACGGATATACAATTAACTAATCCCATCTCCTTACTTAGTTGAAAAAGAGGTGGGTTACACCTCTTTTGAGAACCTTAGAATTTATAACTCGCCGTAATGAAATAGGCACGAGGCATCGAACCTTGGGTTGAATACACAGCATTAGGATTGGCAGCTACATATTCTTTGGTAAACCCTTGGCGATTTAGTGCCGCTGGAAATCCACCAGGACCAGACCAGCCCAATACACCATATACATTGGTTACGTTATTGATATTTCCCTGCAAACGCAATTTTGGATTAACATCATACCCAACGCTCCAATCCAATTGACCAAATGCAGGCATTTTGAAAGCATTCGGAATATTGGCTTGTCGTGAACCCATGTAGTAATAGTTGAACGAGGTATTAAATTTGCCTTTTTGATACATCGGTGTAAGACCAAACATGACTTGTGCATTGTTGTCTGTTTCGTTTCCTGAAAAATCTAATAGCACATCTTGACTAGCGTTTACACCGCTCGAAATCCATGTTTTATACTCGATAGCTTTAGAATTTTGAAACGTTGCCTGAGCTCTGAGGCTAAGATTTTCGTTGAATGCCACAGTACCTTCCAATTCGATCCCGTAGGTACGATACTTACCATATTGCGTGGTTGGATTATAGTTTTGTCCGTTCGAGTCTTGAAACGCAAATTGTAAGTTTGGCACATTGCTTAAGTAGCTATAAAATGGCGTTACATTCAAACTAAAGCGGTTTTTCTTAAGTTTTAAGGCTGCTTCTATTTGTTGTATATGCTGTGCGTCTGTATTCAAACTGTTAATCAAAAACTGGCTAGTTGCGCTAAAAAACTGACCTATTTCTGGGGCTTTTTTACCATCAGAATATCGTACATATACCGCTGCTCCCTCATTGATTTTATAGTTTAACCCAGCCGAAAAAGAAACTGTATTGATTGTTTTATCAAAAGGCAATGGTGTTCCTGCCGTTCCACCGCCGTTGTCATACACGGTCAATGGGTTTCCGTCTGTACCACCCCAAGCAGGATTATTTTCGTTGGCATTTCGGGTAACTGGCGTATTTGAACCTTTGTAATTGGTATGTTCATAACGAAGTCCCCAGTCCAAATTTAGGTCTGGTGTAATAGACCAATTATGCCCTACAAACAAAGCCATTTGTGATTTTGTAGCATCTGAAGTGGTGACTCCTCCCCTTCCCAAATCCATAAATCCATTCGGATCTGTAATTTGATAAGTCTTACCATCTAGACCATTTAATTTAATATCTACCAAATGTGGCTGGTCTTGGATAGTACCCACACCTACCCCCGAATCCTCTTGTCCGCCCGCACGTGTGACATGCGACGATGCCGCAAATCCACCAAAGTTGAAACTCATATTGCTCAACTTTTTCGTGAAGGAAAATTGATTCATCCATTCATCAATCTTGATATCTTGATAAAATAATGGCAAAAAGAATAAGGAGTTTTGCTGTACATTAGCTCCTGGGAAGTTATTATTAGCACCTGGAATAAACTTGAATCCAGCAAAATTGCCATTGATGATATTCGGCACAAAAGTCATTGTACCCAAGTTTTGCCCCGTTACTTTATCGGTAAATGTATAAGTACCTAGTTTACCTGTTTGAAGTAAGTGAGGTAAAGCATAAAATACGATATTGTCTGTAGCAAAAGGAGTCACAACAGCAGGCACACTTCCTGTCATGTGTTTGGAAGAGATTTTGGCGTCATTCTTAAAAGTCCAATCGTTACCCAAGTCCTGTACCCAGTTTACGCCAAAAGTTTTATCACGATTATAATATTTATCTTTCGAGTTAAATGTTGCCGTACCTGTATTATTGATAGGAATGGTTAAGGAAACGGCTGGTAAATTATAAGAATCTGTGGTCGAAAGCCCTGACATCACTTGTGGATTGTTCCAACCTTGTGTCGGAATAAACTCAGACTGCGCATTGCGGTCATCAAGTACTTTTACAAACATTTTCAAACTACCAGATTTATAGTTTTTTACCACATTAGCTCTCAACTGTCCACCGTTATTGCTCGCATAGCCTGGGTATCTTGCTCCATCCGAAACCCTGTAAAATCCACCAACTTGATAGGTCCATGAGCCATCTTTACTGAGTGGACCACCCATCGTAGCATCTACACGATAAAAAGGATTTTTGCCATTGCCTTCCAAACCAAGTTTGGTTCTTACTTCACCTTGAAAGGTGCTACCACCTGTTTTTGAGACATAATTAAAAATACCACCAGGGGCATTAGCACCCAAAATTGAAGCCGTTCCACCTCTTACAGCTTCCAAACGCTCGGTCATAATATCGGCTCTCAGGTAATTATCTGTTCCATAGTTGACGTTCATCAATGGCAATCCATCTTCTTGCATCGATACATAATAATACCCTGAAGAATTATCAATCGAGTTGGCAGCAATACCTCTTGAATATACCGTATTGGCAATTTCTCCTCTGGCATTGTTGACATATACGCCTGGAATGTTTTTCAATAAATCTGCCGCACTGGTAATCGCCAAAGAAGATATTTGCTTGGCGTTCATCGTCGAAATAGCGACAGAAGATTCCATCTTTGTTCTTTTATCAAATACCCCCGTTACGATTACCTCATCGAGATTTTCGGTAGCTTCACTTAACGTAATATCGAAAGTTTGTCGATTGCCTACTTGTACGGATTGACTTTGGTATCCTACAAAAGAAAACACTAACGTTTGGTTGCCATTAGCCTCAATTCCATACTTTCCGTTAGCGTCTGTAGTAGTACCTTTGCTGGTGCCTTTGATGGCAACGCTTACGCCTACCAGTACCTGACCTGTGGTCGCATTTATTGTTCCTGTGACTTTGCGCTGTTGTGCAAAAACCGATAGATTGATTAATGTCACCAGAAAAACAAAGAAAATTCTTTTCGTAAATGAATTATTTCCCATTTTTTTGTAATTGTGTTTGAGTACTACATGAACCAAACCGTTTGTCCTCTGCCACTTCCCACGGTATTGGAGGACTTCAAGCTGATAAAACCTGACCGTTTTATCAGCTTTTTTTGTGATTTAATGATTTACACATCCCATCACTTTATAACAGTTCGAATAATTTGTTGTACAAAACTAATTACATTAAAAAAGGAAAAATTAGCACAAAACGGTGATTAATATGCAAAATCCGTTATTTAGAAAGAATTTCTTTCCTTGAAGCGATTCTTTTGGAGGAATCTCCATGTTGAGTAGTGAGATTTTTTTTAATGCAATCCAAAGATGGTCATTATTAATAGTCTAGAAAACTAGCAGACATGAGTCATCCCGAATTTTGTAATAATTTAAAATAGAGACCTCTTGGTTGTGCTTATTGGAATTCACAAGGTGAACCGTTGTACTGTTTATGCAAAAATTTTATAGTAAAAACACTCATTTTACTGGAAAATGTAATTCAACATTAATCCTTCTGAATTGTGGCAAATCCAAAGGGAAATCTTTAATCTTCTATTTTTGTATTTATGAAAAATGCCGTTTTACTATTGCTGACCTCTCTAATTTTGGGGAGTTGTAAAAAAAATGATACCACTTTACCAACTACATCATCGTTGAGAGTAGAGGGAACTATGACAGTCGATGCGCTTTCAAGAACGTATTTATTGAACCTGCCACCCAATTATAATCAAAGTTCAGACGTGCCTTTGGTAATAGCTTTACACGGTGGTGGGGGAAATGCCACACAAATGGAAACCAATTATTATTTGACTGATAAAGCTAACCAATCTCAATTTGCCATTGTATATCCAGAGGGGGTACGTAGCGACGGTATTTTGGGTGCAAGAACATGGAATGCAGGAACCTGCTGTGACTATGCCGTTGAAAAACAAATAGATGATGTAAAATTTATTAGTAATCTAATCGATGATTTGCACAAAAAGTATCCACGACTTTCTACTAAAAAAATCTATGCAACAGGAATGTCAAACGGCGCTATGATGTGCTACAGACTTGCCTGTGAGCTTTCTAACAAAATTGCGGCTATTGCGCCCGTGGCAGGAACCATGGTAACAACAAGTCCTTGTTTGGCGTCTAGGTCGGTACCAATCTTACATATTCATTCTAAGCTTGACACCAAAGTACCCTACACTGGTGGACGAAGTACGTTAGGTTTTGTAGTGCCACCCGTTATGACGGGTATCAATACGTGGTTGGAAATAGATGCTTGTAATACTAGTGTCAAGGCTGTTAATACTTTGACAAAATACACCCTTACCAAATGGCTAGATTGTAATAATAGCGCTATTCAAATTTATTTAACAGAAGATGGTGGGCACTCATGGCCTGGCGGTGACAAAGTACGTGCAGGCGCCGATGCCATTTCGGATGCTATCGTCGCCAACGATGTAATTTGGAGTTTCTTTCAACAGTATAAATTACCGTAGAGAATGGAATAAAGAAATTGGTTTTGCCTTTGTTAGCTAGCATTTTCTCAAATAAAGGCAAAACCAATTCTAAAAAATATCCTACACTTCCGCAATCTAACATCAGCAATCCGAAATAGATTACAACAACGATTGTCTAAATTCTTTGGGAGAAAGCCCAATTTTATTTTTGAAAAAACGACTAAAATCACTTGGATTTGTTTCCGAAAACTTAAAAGCAATTTCACTAATTGACAAGCTTGTTTGTTTGAGCAAGACCTTAGCCTCTAGAATAATCATATCAGCCAGAAGTTCTTGAGAAGTTTTACCTATGGTAGCTTTTACACATTTATTGAGATGATCGGGCGTAATTGCCAGCATAGAAGCATATTCCGAAACTTTATTGGTCTGGTAGATATATTGCGATAAAAGGTCTTTATAACGCTCAGTAACACGCAAAGCGGCGTTTTTAGAAGCTACCTTTGTACTTTTTTTAATAACGCTTAGTTCGTTGAATAATGCCAAAAGATAGGCCGCTATCAATTGGGTATGAAAACTTTTATTAGAAAGATATTCTACTTGCAAGCGTTCCAAGATATTGATAATTGGAGGAAGCATCTCTTCTGCCACTTCGATAATAGGATCTTCGGCAAAATGCCAAAAAGAAAAATCATCGTCGAATGGACTGTGAGGAAATAATTTATTAAAAATTTCTGAGTCAAAATGACAAAAATACCCTTGTGCATCTTCACTCATAAATTCATGTGTGGAAATCTGATAGGCTGGCAAGAAGAAAAAAGTATTTTTACTAAACTCATATTTATGCAAGCCTTTACTTCTTACAGAATGACCCTGAGTCAATAAAATAAAATCAAACACTGTTTTGCGGTGTGGCTGTAGCGGAAACTTGATTTTAGCACGCACCTCTTCTATTTTATTGATGTGAAAAAGATGATGAAACTCTGTCACATTCATTTTCCACTCAGTACCAAAATGATGAAGATTTAGCTCCCTTGGTGACATAGGAGCTAATTTTTGTTTATTCTCTTGCATAGTTTTCAGGTTTGTGAGTTTAGCCAAAGCAAAACTTGTCTTCAAAATAACAGGGATAAAGCACCAATATGCTTTATCCCTGTTCTCTTGCATCTATCTTTGATTAATTTGGGCATCCACTACCGCAATAGCCACCATATTGACAATTTCGCGAGTTGTCGAGCCTAATTGTAACAAGTGAATCGGCTTGTCTAGTCCTAACAATACTGGGCCAATTTTTTCGATATTAGCGATTTCTTTTACTAAGTTATAAGCAATATTCGAAGCCGATAAATTTGGGAATACCAGTACATTAGCACCATCGTCAACCAAGTCACAGAATGGATGATTTTCTTTTAACAAATCCAAATTGAATGGTAAGTGCGCTTGCATTTCGCCATCTACAATCATTTCAGGATTACGTTCTTTCAAGATTCCTAGTGCTTTTCTCATTTTGATGGCATCGTCGCCATCGGCACTTCCAAAGTTAGAATAAGTCAGTAAGGCAATTCTAGGTTTGATATTAAACTTTTCTACTTCCTTAGCTGCAAGTTCTGCAATCTCGACTATTTCTTCTGCCGTTGGATTAAAGTTTACCGAAGTATCTGTCAAGAATAACGGACCAAAACGGCTCATCAAAATGTACATACCTGATACTTTTTTGACTCCTTTCTGACGACCAATCGTCTGTAATGCAGGGCGAATAGTATCTGGATAGTTACGAGTCATACCCCCAACCATCGCATCGGCTTCACCTGTTTCGACCATCATACAACCAAAATAGTTACGACGACGAATTACCTCTTGGGCTTCTATCTTGTTGAAGCCTTTGCGTTTACGCTTGTTAAAAAACAACTCGCTGAATTTCTGTAAACGAGCCTGTTCTGTTTCTGTTTGTGGCTGATGCGAATTGATGATTTCGATACCTTCTAAGTTTAACTGATTTTCGATCGCCAATTGCTGTATTTTTTCGACACTTCCCAACAAAATTGGAATGGCAATACCTTCTTCTTTTACTTGTTGTGCCGCTTTCAGAACCGTCAAATTTTCGGCATCGGCCAATACCACACGCTTAGGATCTGTTTTGGCTTTGTTGATAATTACTCTGGTCAAGGTATTATCCAAGCCCAAACGTTTTGACAAATGGGTTTCATACGCTTCCCAATCTGTTATAGGACTTTTGGCAACGCCTGTATCCATGGCTGCTTTGGCTACGGCTGGCGCTACGGTTGTCAACAAGCGAGGATCTACTGGTTTGGGGATAATATACTCACGACCAAAAACGATATTGTCTTTGCCGTAAGCCATATTTACAACATCAGGAACGGGCTTTTTTGCCAAATCAGCCAAGGCTCTTACAGCCGCCAATTTCATTTCTTCATTGATTACTTTTGAGCGAACATCCAAAGCACCACGGAAGATATACGGGAAACCTAATACGTTATTGACTTGGTTGGGATAATCGCTACGTCCTGTCGCAAAAATCAAATCTGTGCGAGTAGAAGTAGCATCTTCATAACTAATTTCTGGAGTTGGATTAGCCATGGCAAAAACTACACAATCTGCTCCCATGGCAGCCAGCATCTCTTTTTTCAAGGTATTTCCTCTCGACAGTCCAATAAATACATCGGCTCCTACCAAAGCATCTGCTAGGGTAGTCGAAGCTGGAGCCGTTCCGTTAGCAAATTCTTGTTTTTTACCATCCAAATTATCACGGTCTGGATGAATCAAACCTTTTGAATCGAACATAAAAATATTCTCTTTCAAAGCACCTAAGCTATGATACAAGCGTGTACAAGAGATTGCTGAAGCACCAGCACCATTTACAATGATTTTTACTTTGGCGATATCTTTTTCTACCAATTCTAAAGCATTGATTAAAGCTGCCGCACTAATAATGGCAGTACCATGCTGGTCATCGTGCATTACAGGAATATTCAACTCCGCTTTCAGACGCTCTTCGATTTCGAAACAAGCGGGTGCTGAAATATCCTCTAAGTTTATACCTCCAAATGTTGGTTCTAAGATTTTTACGGTTCTAACAAATTCATCAACATCTTTGGTATCTAATTCAATATCAAAAACATCAATGTCTGCATAAATTTTGAACAAAAGACCCTTTCCTTCCATTACGGGCTTTCCAGCCACAGCACCAATATCTCCAAGCCCAAGTACTGCTGTACCATTTGAAATTACCGCAACGAGGTTTCCTTTTGCAGTATATTTGTAAGCATCTTCAGGATCAGCAGCAATAGCCAAACATGGCTCTGCCACACCTGGCGAATAAGCCAAAGTCAAATCATGCTGCGTAGCAGTTTCTTTGGAAGGAATCACTTCGATTTTTCCTGGTCTTCCTTTTGCGTGGTAGTTAAGAGCTTCTTCTTTTAGGTTTTTCATTATAATAAGACTTCTATTGGTTATAGTGCAACAAAATAAATAGTAATTTTTTAAGACAAATTAGCACAAAACTGCATGTAATATGCAGAATCCGTGCTTTTCTACTCTATTATCCTAAAAAATCTTTACAAAAGATATTTGTTTCTGTCTTTCATCAGATTTTAGCATATATATCTTGAAAAAGTCTTATAATCGAATGCGTTGCTGTTTTGAAGAGGAGAATTATAATAAGCTATCGAGCAAGTAAAATAGATGATAAATAGGAGGGGATAAGGTTCATTTTGAACCGGATAACATGATAAAAACAGGAGGTAGAAAGAGATAATTTATTTTCTATTTACAAAAGTTAGTAAAAGTATGCGGTTCAAAATGAACCGCATACTTTTATTACTAAGATATAAAGCCTTCAAGTTTGCTAATAATGTCTTGAAGCTCGGTCAGATGTTTTTTGCTTTTATTGATGTAAAAATCATTTGCTATTTTTAAAAGCAATTGATAATGTGTATCAAACTCCGAAGTAGGTTGTGTTTTCTGCTCAACTGATGTTTTGGTAGCTACACTTTCTAATTGTTCCAAACTAACAATAGGTTCAGTTAAAGATGTCTCATTTGCCAATGCTTGAATTACACCCTTCGCAACTTTTTTCTTCCCAGTCAAAATTTCATTTCTAAACTCCGTATCTAGTTTGTTGAGTCCTTTGGCGAATGCAGCATCTCTTTTAATGGTAGAGCGTCCAACATTAAACTCCTTAGATAATCTTTCGGCTGTGTCTCCTTTTTCAGCAAAATCATACGGTTCATTTTGAACCGCATGATTTTGGCGTTCATAACGTCCAATTTCATTCTTTTCATTCAAAAACCGAAGACCTCTAAAATAGGAAATTTGCTCAGGGGTGAGGTTTCTTCGCCCTAACTGCAAATCAATCATGTATTCTTTTACTTGTTGTAAAGAAGCAAAAGACATGAGCTGAACACTAAAAGAAATGCCATTTTTTTTACAAATCTCATAGCGGTTGTGACCATCCACCAAAATATAACATGGCGTAGCAGGGTCTTCACTATCAGGGTTTAGTACTCCAGTGGTTGTTTCCCACACAGTGAGGGCATCACGACAACCATTTTTAATAATATTATTTTCAAGTTGTGTAAACTCTTCTACTCCTAAAGGGGGAATCAACAGACGAAGCTCTTCAATAATTTGAATGTTATTTTTGACAGATTCGCTGCTTATGAGTTGATTGTTACTAAAGGTTTCTTTGGTTTTGCTGGCAATCAAACTGCCTATATTTATCTTTTTGGCCATGGCTCACTATTTTAAAAACTGTAAATAATCAATGTACTCTGCACAAAAAGCTGTGTAAAGATGGGCTGCTTCTGAATGAGTAGCAAATTTAGAAATGGTATTTCCAGCTACTTGTGCTTTTTGAAAATCTACTAGGTGCTTTATTTCTGTTTTGAAAATACGTAGAGGCAAGTTATGACGAACAGCCTCTTTGATACCATCGTGCACACTATTCTTTTTGACCATCGTAAATACTAATCCATCTATTTCAAGCATGGGATTAAGGTTTTTCTTAATCTCATGGATTTTTTCCAAAAGAGAATTTACTCCCTTCATTGCCGCCATTTCGGGTTGCATTGTAATCAAACATGAATCTGAAGCATATAGTGCTGAAACCGTAAGTTTACCCAACGAAGGCGGGCAGTCAATCAAAATATAGTCATACTTAGTGAGTAGGGGAGTCATACGATTTTTTAAACGCAAATCGCCTCCTGGCACAAGTATAAGTTGGTACTCAGCATTTCCTAAATCTATATCACTCGGTGACAAGTCTAATCCTTCTTGCAATTCAATTGTTGGAAAATCAGCATCATGAATTAAGGCATCTGCTACTTGTAATTCTGGTTGTTCGATACCTAAAATTTGGCTTAAATTGCCCTGTGGATCTAAATCAACCATAAGTACCTTAAAACCCTTATTAGCCAATGCCTCCCCAAGAGAACATACTGTGGTGGTTTTTCCAACACCACCTTTGTGATTTATGACTGAAACAACCCTCGCCTTTTGATAAAGGTCATCTCGATAACCATAGTCTCGTAAAACACCATCGAGAGATACCAAATGTTTTTCACTTAGTTGACGACCTTTAGATAAAGCTTGCGCTATGGTTCCAGAAGGGATTGAAGCCTGCTTTTCAACAGCCGCAACAGATATAGCTGGCCTGTGTCTCAAAAACTTTAACGCATTTTCTTGTGTAAGCATTTGCAATACGATTTTGTAGTAATATTATTACAAATATATAAAAATTGTAATAACATTACTACTAAAAAGAGAAGAGATAGATATTTTATGAAAATTAATATGCAGACAAAATATAGGTGCTAAACTTGTATTTATAACTATTCAAAATCTAATATCTAATCGACCAAAAAGGATTTACTTCTTCTTTAAACTTATCCTTCACATGCTTTTCAATCATTTGCTGATATCTTACTTCTTTGATTTTACTTCCTTTGAGTTTTTTGGGGAAATCTAATTCAGTTGTAAGTTTTTTAAACTCTATTTTGGAGGCTGAAATCACACAAGCGCCATTATTAATATCTAATTCGAGTATGAGCCCTGGCAATCCCCAAAGTCTTTCAGGTCCAGCTTTTGCCTTAATATCCTGTGCAAACCACGCCACAATTACTTGATTTTTGATAGGGTCTTTAATTTGCGCTTTCATACAGATATGACCCGCTACATCTTTTATGTCGTTGAGAATCTTCCATTGAGGACGTTCCAAACTATCCTCTACAATATAGGTTTTTCCAAGAAAATCAATCACATCGGTGAGGGTTTCATTTTCAAAGTCTCTATAGATTACAAATTGCTCTTTGCGCCAAGAATATCCGTTGGTATTTTCTTCCTTTTCCTCATATTTCGACCCTTTAGGACTAAAAAATAACGTATAGGTTTGAGTACTAATGTCAATATTCCCGAACATATAGGCATTTTTTTCTTTTTGCTGTTTACTCAAAAAGGTCATTTGGTCATTCATTTTTGTCCATGAAGTCGTTCGTTTGAAGGTTACTTCTCCTTCGTTTTTTTGTGCTTTTGCCCAAACTCCAAAGGCTAGCAAAAGTATTATTAAGGTCATTTTTTTCATATAAATTTGTGTCTATAATATCTAACCAGATAGAGAAATATTTTACCTAAAACATATTACCATTCTTTTTCAATTTAGCATCATGTCCTCGTACGTTGTAGGTCAAGCTCAACATAAAGTATCTAGCCAGTGTGAATGCTTGTTGGTACGTTACAAAGTTTTGAGAGCCTGTTTGTGTAATTGCTTGGCGCTTATTAAATACATCAAATGCTGCCAAACGTGCTTCAAGACGGTTATCTTTCATCAATAAGCGACGTACCGAAATATTCAAAATGGGGATGTTTTGAGAAAAGTTGAATCGGTCATTTTCGTAACCTGTATAGTTGAAACTACTTTCTAAGAAGGTTTTCTTGATAAAGCTCCATTTAGCATCAATATTCAATCCTTTGCTAATAATATTCTGATTTTGACGAGTTTCAATTGAATATTTGATGTTATTAATAGAGTAATTTCCGCCTAAAGTCACAAATATTTTATCACTTGGAGTAATACTAAAACCAATGTTAGCTGAGTAGGCATTACTGTTAGTAGTATTCAAAACTGAGTTTACCAACGTGGGTGTATTTGAGAGATTATAATTCACACTCAAATTGGTAGTCCATTTGGTTTTAATAATAGGGAAACTCGAATATAAATTCGTTCTAAACGACTCGGCGCCAGACATATTTTCGGGACGAGTACGGGTCACCAAATTAGCATCAACAGTTTGATTATAAACCACTTGATTAAGATAGTAATTGTAATTCATCCAGAGATTGATACTGGTAAAGTTGCTTTGATTAAAACGTGAAATACTCAAGTTTACATCATGCGATTTGGTTGGATTTAAGTTTTGATTTCCCTCGGTGATATAAAAAGGGTTGGTGTTTTGAATAACAGGCTGCAAAGCACTAATACTTGGTGCATTGACATTTATTCCATAACCAAATCGAATGTAGGTACTTTGTTGTGGATTGAAGGTTGCTGTAAAATTTGGTACAATAGCATCGTATTGTTTAGAAATCTGAGTTGTCAAATTTCCGCCTTCGGTAGGATATACTTTTCCTGTCAAGTCGTATCTCAAAGCTGCTACACCAAGTGATAGATTTATACCTTTTTTATTAAAACGTAATCCCGTTCCAAAGCGGTTATAGGTAATTTGGTTTTCATAGTAAGTACTCAAGCTATCGTATCGTTGAGTTTCGATAAGACCATTATAAGCATCGCGACCAACGTTTTGCTGGTTGTTAGAAAAATTGTAGAAATTTTCCCAAAAGAAACGCTTCGAAAGAGGCTCTAAATAATTCAATCCAGCTTTTAAAGTCAGCGTACGGTTCGCATTTTGATTAAGTTGAGCTATTGCACGAATTTGGTCGTTGGGATTGCTAGCTTCGAAGAACTGTGTTAATGAACGAATATTATCTGTTCCATCGGTAGTTGATCTTACAAACGAACTACTAGCAGCAAATACTCGTCCTGTTTTTTTGAATTTATGACGGAAAATAGCAGTACCATTTAGATTATACGCATTCAGGTTTGAGCTATTATTGAGATTGATACGGTTTTGTAAAGCATCATTATTGTTGATGTATTCTTGTCGAGTACCCACAGCACTATTTGAATTACTGAAACGCAAATTTGCTTTGGTAATCAAGGTATTGGTCGAATCAAGCATTTGCTCCCAACGTCCACTTATGGAGTGGTTAGCTCTAAAACTTACTGTTGAACTGGTATCCAATGTACTGAAAGAACCATTTTGAAGGAAAGTTCTTTTGTTCTGATTTTGGTCCAAATTCAATTTAGTTTGATTATATACATAACTGGTGCTCAACTTGGTTTTGTCATTTGTATAATTGTAATTGACACCACCACCCAAATTATTGGTAAAACCTTTTCCATTGAAACTACTCAATAAATCATCATCACCACCAATAAAAAAGGCGTCGCCACCACTTCCAAAGCCAAAATCTCCATTATCAAAACTACTGAAGGTATTATTTCCTTTAAACTCGCCATAGTCGCTCCAATTGACACCCGTTTCGTTGATATTATTGGCATATCCAATGACAGAGAACTGTTCTTTTTTGTTGAAGCGATTATAATTTCCTCTCAAAACTCCTCGATCTGAGGTACCAACGGCGCCTGTAATTTTACCAAATTCTCCTTTTTTGAAGTTTTCTTTTAACTCAAGATTGATGGTTTTTTCTTTGCTACCATCGTCCACGCCCGTAATTGTAGCTTGGTCTGATTTACGGTTAAACACCTGAATTTTTGAGATGGTCTCTGCACCTAGATTTTTGGTGGCGGCTTTTGGATCATCACCAAAAAAGGTTTTGCCATCGACAGTTACTTTTTTGACATCATTGCCTTGCGCTTTGATGTTTCCGCTTCCATCTACTTCTATACCAGGCAATTTACGCAATAAATCTTCAACCGTCGAGCCTGGTGGAACTTTAAATGAAGCAGCGTTATACTCGATAGTATCTCCTTTGATACTCAAGGGAGCTTTGGCAGTTTTAACCACAATTTCGAGTAATTCTTGCGAGATGGGTTTGATTTTGATAAAACCCAAATCGTTTATAGCTGTTGGGCTAGGAGTGAGGTGCTGCTGATAAGGTAAAAAACCCACGTATGAAATTTTGAGGAGATAAGGAATGTTTTTAACATTTCGAAATTCAAAAACCCCTTTTTCATTGGCATTACCAAAATTAACTAAGGAGGAATCTGAAGGTGAAAGTAACATTACTGTAGCATCTGCCAAAACTGCCGAATTGGTATCTTGAACAATACCTTTGATACTTATACGAGTAGGGTTTTGTGCATAAAGTTGTGTTATGGCGAGTAACAACAACACACTTAATAGGACTAGAATTCGATTCATAAGTCTGAGTTTTAGATTTAATGGAGGTATGAGTAAGAAAACCTAATGCTTTCTTGGTAAAGCAAAGATACGCATATCTACGAAACTTTCGTAGATATGCGTAATTATTAACTTGTAAATTTTATAAAATGATTTTTAGGTGTTAAAATTGTGTTCAAGTTGTCTAAAGCTAGCTATTAGCTATTGAGTAAATATGAGCATTGTTGTTTTGTTCTAATAACCGACACTAAATAGTCTAATATCGTATCACCCAAAACGGATTTATTTCCTCTTTGATTTTTTCCTTGATAAACTTATCAATCATGCCCTGATACTCAGCGTCAGTGATTTTTTTACCCTTAAGTTTTTTGGGAGGTTCAAGTTCTTTGTCTACTTTTTTGAATTCAATTTTTGAAGCTACAACTGTTACCGCTCCGTCGTTGATGTCTAGTTCTAAAATCATCCCTGGCAATCCCCAAAGTCTTTCAGGTCCTGCTTGCGAAGGAATATCCTGTGCAAACCATGCGGTAATTTTCTGGCTTTTAATTGGGTCTTCTACCTGAGCTTTCATACAAATATGCCCAGCTACCTCTTTCAAGTCATTCAAAATTTTCCATTCAGGAAGCTTAAGGCTGTCTTCTACGATATAGGTTTTACCTAACATTTCAATAACATCTGTCATCGTATTTTTCGTAAAATTACGACCAATACTATACGCCTCTTTACGCCAAGCATATCCTTCCGATTCATCATTTTTCTCCTCAGAATTGACATATTTGGATTCATTATCATTGAAATAGAGAAGGGTGTAATTGGCCCAGTCGTCTTTTCCACCAAACATATAAGACATTCTTTCTTTTTCTTGCTTACTCAAATAAGTTAAGGTAGAGTTAAGTTTTGTCCAATAGGTCGTTCTCGTAAAATAAACAACTCCTTCGTTGTTTTGTCCGAAAGAGGTAAAATAAGCGATATATAGTAGTGCTAAAAGAAATATTTTTTTCATCGAAATAATAGTTTTCTGATTATAAGAATATGATTATCTGTGAGTTAACAAAAGGCAAAAGAGTATCGACATCTTTTGCCTTTTGCCGTCAAGCATCATTAAAAGAATCCTCCGTTTTTCTTGAGTTTATCCGAATGACCTTTAAGGTTATAGGTCAAGCTCAACATAAAATAGCGTGCCAGCGTCAATGCCTGCTGATTGCTCACGGTATTGAGGTAGCCTGTTTGTACAATGGATTGACGTTTGTTGAAAATATCAAATGCTGCCAAACGTACTTCCATACGGTTTTCTTTCATAAATAATCTTCTAACAGAGGCGTTGAGTATAGGTATC
The DNA here is from genome assembly GCF_030056705.1 of Flectobacillus longus. Classification (GTDB taxonomy): domain Bacteria; phylum Bacteroidota; class Bacteroidia; order Cytophagales; family Spirosomataceae; genus Flectobacillus; species Flectobacillus longus. Next base: position 58,041 of record NZ_JASHIC010000022.1, on the reverse strand, counting down.
TCTTGGTCAAATCCAAAGCGGTCGTTGCGATAGCTATTATAATCAAAGCTTGTTTCGAAGAAAGTCTTTTTAGCAAAATTCCATTTTACAGATGTTGATAAGCCCTTAGTACGGATATTTTGGTTTTGATTATTTTCAATCGTGTAAGAAATATTGTTGAATCCAAGATTACCTTCGATGCTCATGATTAGCTTCTCACTTGGTGTAATACTAAAGCCAGCGTTAATCGTATAATTCTTATTGTTGGTTTGATTCACAACGGTATTTACAATGGTTGGTGTATTTGAGGTATTGATATTCCCTGAGAGATTCATCGTCCATTTAGTTTTGATGATTGGGAAACTTGAATACATACCAACGTTAAAGTTTTTACCTCCTGACATATTTTCAGGGCGAGTTCTTGTCACCAAATTGGCATCTACAGTTTGGCTGTAAACTATTTGGCTCAAGTAATAGCGGTACGAAGACCAAATACCAATACTCGCAAAAGTTGCAGGGTCAAACTTAGAAATATCAAAACTTAACTCGTGATTTTTGGCTGGCAATAAGTCCTGATTACCCGAAGTGATATAAAATGGGTTATTGTTCTGAACCACTGGTTGTAAATCTGTTATACTTGGAGCTTCTACGTTGAGCGTATAATTGAAGCCCATATAAGCATTGTTTTTGAACTCGATATTGGCAGAGAAATTTGGAGTCAAGGCTTGATACTGCTTACTGATATTTGCTGTAAGAGGTTTTCCTTTCTGAGGATATACCTTGCCATCCAAGTCATATTGTAATACTGCTAATCCGAATGATAAGTTGATTCCGTCATTTGAAAATCTCAAACCTGAACCCACACGGTTGTAGGTAATTTGATTTTGATAATAAGTACTCAAACTATCATAACGTTGTGATTCTAAGTTACCGTTGAAAGCATCACGTCCCACATTTTGTCCGCTGTTGTTGAAGTTATAGAAACTTTCCCAATAGACTTTTTTGGAAAGCGGTTCCAAATAGTTCACCCCAGCTTTAATCATAGTCGTGGTATTCGCATTTTGGTTAAGCTGCGAAATCGCACGAATTTGGTCATTAACATTGGTGGCATTAAAGAAGCGTGTCAACGAGCGGATATTATCTGTTCCATCGGTCGATGACGTGCTTAAAGTACTACTTGCTGCAAATGTTCTTCCTTTTTTCTTGAACTTATGGCGATAAATAGCGGTGAAATTGAAGTTATAGGCATTCAGATTAGAGCCATTGTTCATGTTTATACGGTTCTGAACATCTTCTGAATTATTCAAATACTGCTGAACTTGGTTGACAGAACTATTGCTACCGCTGAAACGCAAATTTGTTTTAGCAATAATGGTATTTGAGGAATCCAACATTTGTTCCAAACGAGCAGCTACACTATGAGAGTTTCTAAAACTAACTGTATGGTTGGTATCGAGCGTACTAAAGTTAGAGTTTTGGAGGAAAGTTTTTGTATTCTGATACTGGTCGAGGTTCAACTTTGTTTGGTTATAGAAATAACTCGAACTAAACTTTGTCTTTTGGTGAGTGTAGTTGTAGTTGACACCCGTACCGAAGTTGTTTGTAAAGCCTTTTCCATCGAAATTGTTCAGATAATCACCTTCCATATAATAGAATCTATTGCCATTTCCGAAGCCAAAATCCCCATTATCGTTGGAATTAAAAGAGTTATTTCCTTTAAATTCACCATAATCACTCCAGTTTACGCCAGTTTCGTTGATATTATTGGCATATCCTAACACAGAGAATTGTTCCTTTTTGTTGAAACGGTTATAATTTCCTCTTAATACGCCACGGTCAGAAGTACCGACAGCGGCTGTAATTTTTCCGAAAGCACCTTTTTTAAATTCGTCTTTCAGTTCTAGGTTAATGGTTTTTTCTTTTTTTCCATCGTCAGCTCCAGTTAAAAGTGCTTGGTCAGATTTGCCATTATATACTTGTACCTTAGAGATAGTTTCTGCTCCTAGGTTCTTGGTAGCAGCTTTCGGGTCATCACCAAAGAAAGTTTTTCCGTCAACCAATACACGTTTAACATCCTTTCCTTGGGCTTTGATATTTCCGCTTGCATCGACTTCGATACCTGGGAGACGGCGAAGGAGGTCTTCTACTGAGGAACCAGGCGGAACCTTGAACGAAGCAGCATTGTACTCGACCGTATCACCTTTGATACTAAGTGGTGCTTTGGCAGTTTTTACCACTACTTCAAGGAGTTCTTTGGCGATAGGCTTGATTTTGATAGGACCGAGGTCATTTACATCGTTGGGAAACTCTTTGATTTTTTGTTGATAAGGCAAAAAACCTACATACGAGATTTTGAGCAAATACGTGGCATTTTTTACATTTCTGAATTCAAAAGTACCCTTGTCATTTGCCCTTGCAAAGTTCACCAAGGATGAATCCTTGGGCTGGAGAAGCATGACCGTTGCACCTGTCAAAGTAGTGGCGCTGGTATCCTGAACAACGCCTCGAATCGTTACTCGTGTAGGATTTTGGGCAAAGAGGTTGGTGCATGTAAAAAATAAAGCAATTAATAGAACTAAAGATTTGTTCATAGAATTTTGAATTTTAGATTTTCTTGGAGGTAAATAGGAGTGCTGAATTATGAGTGATGAGTTTTGAGTGTAATTTTATGATTACTCATATTTTATCTCATTAATTTCTTCAACTTAATTCTGCACGACTACGCATATGGTTTATGGAGCGGTGTATATATGGGGTTTCAGCTTTCGGGTATCGGCTTTCGGCTTTGAGCAAAATGTATTTTGTAAACAACATATCACTTCAAAAACATAAAACCACTTTGTGCCTTTGTGCCTGTTGCTTTTGTCCCTATTTCAACAATGACTTTTCAAATTTATAGGAAGTTCACAAGAGTATTTATGAATTTAAGATTTTTTAACTAAAAGTTTAGCTAATTAACTAAAAAAATAGTTCAAATCGTTGTCTCATGAAAAATTAATTTTAATATCATACCAATAGCCACAATAAGCTTACGATAGGATATTGTGCGCAAGATATATTTTATCAAAAAATTGTAAGGAAAGAATGGGATGAAAGGCTTAAAATATGGGCTGGAATTATATTTTTCGGTAGAAAACTATAGTTAAAAAATAAACCGCAGAAAAAGCTTCTCTGCGGTTTAAACGAAATACCAAGTTAAAAATTATGGTCTTAAGCAGTTTTTGCTGCTTTGCGACGAAGAATTCTATTTTTCAACGATTCTATAATCATGTACATACAAGGTACAAGCAAGAGAGTTAATAGGAGTGAGCTTGTTAAGCCACCAATAATAACCCATGCCATACCGTTTTTCACTTCTGCACCAGCGCCACTTGCAATCGCAATCGGCAACATACCTGTAATCATGGCAATAGTCGTCATCAAGATTGGACGTAAACGTTCTTTACCTGCCTCAATCAATGCTTCTTTTACAGATAATCCTTTCTCTTTCAAGTGATTGGTAAAGTCGACAATCAAAATACCATTTTTAGCTACCAAACCCAATAACATAATCAAACCAACAATGGCGAAGATGGTTAGAGATTCCATCGTCAAAGCAAGAGCCAATAGCGCACCAATCAAAGCCACAGGAATTGAAAATAATACGACAAACGGATATACCACACTTTCGTACAAAGCCACCATAATGAGATATACCAAAATAACACCTAGCAAGAAAGCAAATCCGAGACTACCAAAGGCATCTTTCTGACGTTGAATTTCGCCTAAATACTCAATCGTTAATCCTTGTGGCAATTTTAATTTATCTACCTTTTTCTGAATATCTGCTACGATTGTACCAGTCGCACGACCTACTGCCGAGGCTGTTACTTTAATAGAGTTCATACGGTCCGAACGTTCCAATACCGATTGTCCAACTACCTCTGTTACAGTTGCTACATCTTTGAGCTTGATGATAGCCCCACGACTATTACGCAAGGTCAAATCACGAACGTTTTCGATAGAACGTTTGTCGGATTTATCTAAGGTGATATTGATGGGATATTCTTCGCCCGATTGTCTGAACTTAGATTGATCGTTACCTCTAAATGCCAATTGAATTGCTCCACCTACTTCAGGAACACTCAAACCAAGATTCGCAATTTTTTCACGGTCAAGTTGTACAGAGATCTCCGATTTCAAACTTTTAGTCGAAAACTCCACATAGTCTGTTCCAGGAGTTGTACGAACAATCTCCTTCACCTGATTGGCAATTTGCTGAATCTCATTCATATCGACTCCCTTAATAGCAATCTGGATAGGCGCTTCGCTATTCCCTGTAAGCCCTGTCAAACGGATTACAACTTTTACCCCAGGAATTTTGTTGATTTCGTCACGCAATTGTGTACCAAAAATCTCTGACGAAACCTTACGTTTTTCTTTAGGGACTAAGGTTACAGCTATTTCGGAAATATTACTATTGCTACCACCTGAACCCATAGCACCTGTTTGAGTACCCACATTGGCAAAAACCTTTTCTACTTCTGGTTTTTGCAAAATCATTTGCTCGATTTGCTTCGTGACCAAGTTAGTTTGTGACAAAGGCGTTTGTGGTGATAACTCTAATTGAATAGTTAATTCGCCACGGTCGCCATTTCCTGCAAAAGATGATCCAATAAAACCAGCAGGTAATAGTGAAAATGCTCCCACAAACAAGATTAAAATGGCAATCAAAACCCAACGTTTGTGATTTAAAGACCATACTAAAATTTTACCATACTGTTCTTTAACACCGTCCAAAAAGCTTTCAAAGCCTAAATTGATACGTCCCCACAGGCTTGATTTGCTTAGTATTTCTACTTTCCCCCATCTTGAAGCCAACAAAGGCGTCAAGGTGAATGACACAAACAAACTCATTAAGGTTGAGAATACTACCACTAATGAAAATTCTCTTAAGATATTACCAATCAAACCACCACTCATTGACAAAGGCAAGAATACTACAACGTCAACCAAGGTAATAGCGATTGCTGTAAATCCAATTTCCTGACGACCTTCAAGGGCTGATTCTATTTTGCCTTTACCCATTTCGAGATGTCGGTAAATGTTTTCTAAAACCACAATACTATCATCGACCAAGATACCTACAACCAATGAAAGACCCATCAAAGTCATCAAGTTGAGGGAGAAACCAAACACATACATCAAGATAAATGTTGGAATCATAGCCGAAGGAATCGCCACTAATACAAACAAGGAACTACGGAAACTATGTAAGAAAAATAGCATTACACCACCCACAATCACAATTGCCAAGAAAAGGTCATGTACTACAGCATCGGCAGAAGCCAAAGTATAAACCGATTGGTCATTGGCAATTTCGTAATCAAACTTCTGAGAAGCATATTGTTTTTTAATGTCGATTAGTTTTGCTTTTACAAACTTGCTTACATTTACGGCATTAGCATCTGCTTGTTTTACAATTTCGATACCAATACCTGCTCTACCATTGTTACGGTTGATGGTTGTCGGTTCTGTTTGAGCATCGGTAATAGTACCTAAATCAGACAATAGTACTCTGCTACCATCGGCATTTTGACGGATAATCAATCGACGAAGTTCCTCAACTTTGACCAATTTGGCATCCAAACGGATTGAAGTACGATTATCATTGTTTAGTACACTACCCGCAGGGTAAGACATATTGCTGTTGGCAATCATTTGATTGACTTGTGCCGACGAAATACTGTATGCCTGCAATTTATCATTATCAAGATTTACTTGAATTTCTCTTTCGCTACCACCAATCAAGCGTACTGTACCTACACCCGCCACATTGGCGATTTGAGGTTTGATTTTTTGGTCAATCAAATCATACAAGGCAGGCTCCGACAAGTTGGCTGAAGCACTAATACGTAATACGGGTATTTCGTCCGTATTATAGCGGTTTACCACTGGATCGTCGGCATCGTCGGGAAGTGTAGATTTGATTTGGTTAATCTTTCTTTCGGCATCACGCTGCGCATCTAGGGTATTCACACCAGATTTTAATTGAATCGTAATCAAAGAAAGACCTTCCATTGACTGCGATGACATTTTATCGATACCCTCGATAGCCGAAACTGCTTCTTCGATAGGTTTGGTGACAACATTTTGTATTTCATCCGATGAGGCTCCACGGTACATCGTTTGAACCATAATCACGTTTGCCTCAAATTTGGGCAAAAGGTTATAATTAAGCTGTTTATAGCTGACAAACCCAAATAAAATTAGCGTTACAAAAATTACGGTAATCAATAAGGGTCGTTTTATAGATAGTTCGGTAACTGACATATTCTTATGATAGTTAGCTGTTATTGATTAGACGTTTTTGTAATTTTAGTCCCGTTAGTCAAGTTGATTTGACCACTTGTAACGACCTCTTGACCTTGTTGTAAACCAGAAATAACTTCAATGTTTTCGCCAATTTCACGACCTAATGTTACTTTTTGAACAATAGCCTTTCCGTCTTGGACAACATACACATAAGGATTTTTGATACCTTCTGCCAAAGCCAATTTTGGAATTTGCAAAACGCTTCCTTTGCGACCTAAATCAAAGTTGACCATCACATACGTACCCGCACGAAGGCTGTTGCCTGTCAGGGTTAATTCTACACGGTAGTTGTGGTTTTCGTCACCTTTAGGAGAAATGAATTTTACTTTACCTACAAAAGTTTTATTCGGAAAAACATCGGTAGTAATACGTGCCGATTGACCAATTTTTAGTTGATAAACATCTTTTTCATTGACATAAACCACTGCTTTCAAATTCACATCATCCACGATGGTAGCGATAACATTACCAGGGTTTGCATATTCACCAGCCATCAATTTTCGAGAAGTAATCACACCACTAATCGGTGAAATAATATTACCATCGGCAATTTGTTGTTTGGTCAATTCGATTTGAATACGTGTATTTTCAACATCGTATTTTGAGTTGGTAACACTCACTTCTGTACCTGCATTTCCTTTGAACAAGTCGGCATTACGTTTCAAATCCTTTTCTAATTTGTCGAGCGTCAACTGATTAGCTTTCAAATTGATTTGCTTCACCTTTGAATCCAAAGAACCAATTACTTGTCCCTTTCGTACACGTGAACCAACCTCAATACCCAAAGTTTCGATTTTACCTTGAATAGCACTTGTAACAGTGGCTTCGTTGGTCAATTCGATATTGGCAGGAAGGCTTACATCACCAGCCAATTCTTGATAGCTTACTTGGTAAGTCGAAACAGCCACTGGCAATGCCGTACGGTCTACAACTACCTTGTTTGCTTCAATTTTCTTTTTGTTTTTATATAGCGTAAATCCAATTAATCCTACCAGAGCAATAATGGATAGCGTGATTACTGACTTTTTCATTGATATTTTTGATTAAAATTGATTGATATAGCTTTTTAAAGAACCTTTTGATTTTTCATATTCCAATCTCGAACTCAGCACATTGATAAGCGAAGTCATGTAATTACTTTGTGCTTCTTTGAACGAGTAATCAGAATTGAGCAAATCTGACAATGTTGCCACTCCTTTTTCGTATTCTACCGTAGTACTTTCTAAGACTGTTTTGGCAAAAGTGAGGTTTTCGCGGTTGATTCCTAAGTCCGATTGAGACTTTTGCAATTGTGCCGAGGAGTTATGATATAGCATAGAAAGGTTATCACTCATAAGCTTGTAGTTCGCTTTGGCGTTTAGCAATGAAATTTCTGCTTGCTTAAGCTGGCTGCTTTTACGATAACCACTGAACATCGGAATATTTACTTTTAAACCAACCGTTGAGAAATCAAACCATTTGCCGAATGAAGGACCAAATTCATTCCCAAAACTTTGTCCACCATAACGGGCATACATCGAAACCGTTGGCAAGAAAGCTGCTTCTTTGCGCTTTACATCAAAAGACAAAAGTGAGGCATTAGCATTTTGAATTTTAAGGTCTAATAAGTTGCCTATTTCAAATCCATTCTCTTTTTCTACTAGCGTCATTCCTTCATAATTCAAAGATTCAACATCTACTACATCTTCAGTAACGGGCATACCTATGGCATTTTTGAGACGGTTTAAAGCGATTTGCTTGTTTACCTGTAGGATTGATTTTTGGGCAACAATATTGTTCAAGCTTGCTTTAGTACGATCATACTCTGTTTTTTTAATCACGCCTTTCTCTAAACGAAGCGCCAAAATCTCTAACAAGTCTTTATATTTCTTTTCGTTTTCAAGCGTTAATTTTTCTTGTTCTTTGATGACTAATACTTGAAAATACGCACTTACTGTATTGTAAATCAGTTGCTCTTGGTTTTGTTCTTTCTTAAAAGCCGAAAGCTGGTTGTTGGGTTCGGCAGCTTTGATACCCACTAACATCGACTTGTCATAAATTACTTGGTCGAGTTGGGCTGTACCCATGGTATTGTATTGATTACCAAACTGTAATCTAATTTCTGTAGGAGAAAACGCCCCCGCAGGAATCACAGTAATTTGACGCTTTAGGTTATCATCAAATGTAATTGTACCATTTACTTGAGGCAAATATCCTGCTAATGCTTCTACAGATTTTTGTTTAGCTAAGGCTATTTCGTTCTCGTAAATCGTATTACTGACATGATTTTTGAGCGCATAATCTACACTCGTTTTTAGGGTCAAACGTTGCTGTGCCTGAGCACTTAGCGAAAGCCAACATCCTAACAGTGCTAGGTAATATGGTATTGTTTTCATAAAAGAGTAGTTGATTTTAATATTGTTGAGCTTTCAATAGTTGATTTTATCAACTATTTGGGCAAAAAAATTATTTTTCTGAATTTTGCTTTAGTTTGATTAAAACTTTGGTAAATACCTCAAGCTCTTCTTCTGTAATACCTACCAAATTTCTTTCGGTCACCACATCGATAACCTCTTGGCACTGTTTCATGATATCTTTTCCTGCTTCGGTAATCACCAAATGTTTTTTGCGACGGTCGGTGGTGTCGTTTACACGAATCAAATAGCCCATTGACTCCAACTGGTCGATATGACGCATTACGGCCGACTTGTCCTTATGAATCATTTCGGCTAAATCTGACTGAATTGTTTCTTCTTTAGAAGCAATAAGATGTAGCAAAAAATGCTGCTCAGGCAAAATCTGAATACCTGCATTAGCCAATTCACGAGCCGATTGTTTGAACAATGCTTTGACTGTATCAGCAAATAAGTATCTAAATGAATTACGTTGTACTTCCATAATCGTTGACTTTTAAAAAGTTGATTTTAAAAATAGTTGACAAAATCAACGATTCAAAATTAGATAATGAAAATGTACTTTCCAAAGAAATTTGATAAAAAGTAAAAAAAGAATATAAACGGCTCAAATGAAGCTACATAGACTTAAAAACAAAACATGAGTCATCCCTAATTTAGAGATTGAGTGCATGAGTGATTATTTTTAATCTACATTTAGTAGAGACGCAATGCTATGCGTCTAAAGGGGATATAATCACAAAAGGCGTTCGAAATGAGTTTTTCGAACGCCTTTTGTGATAAACAGTAAATAAACCCTCTTTCTCTCAATCTCAACTCTCTAAATTAGGAATGACTCATGCTAATAGTTAAGTTATCGCAAAAGAGTTGTGTTTTTACTCGATCACTAACCAAGTGTATCCCTCGGCAGGAATTTTCACTTTTACTTGAATTTCATAATTACGGTTCAAACTATATACTTTTGAGGTACCTTCTTTTTCTCTGACTTTAGCTTCTTTGGTCAATCCTGTATAATAGAGGGGGAGTATAATGGTTCTCTCTATGGCTTCGGTATTTGGATTATACAGCATGGCTAATCCTTTTTGAGCTAGGGAGCTCGATACATGAAGCAAACCATCCCAATCTCTTCCATCAGCACGACGAAGCTGAATCATATCAGCATTCAAAATATCTCTATACTTTTTATACCAGCTAATAGATTTTTGCACAACAGCTTTTGTATCATCGGTATCGTATAGTCGTGGCCCTCGATAACAGGCTTGAACACCAGCCCCATAATAAATCATCATCAGTTGTTCATAATCAGAGAGGTGCTCATTGAGAGGTTCTAAAATAGCACTCTCGTCTCCACCTTGATATTTGGTCAATGGTACAAATCCCCAACTCATCGAGCTTGTCTTTTCGATAGTGCCATCGTGGATATTTTGTCGATTCAAAATACGCTGTTGTGCTCTACTCAACGAAAAGTTTACCTCACGATAACCTAAGGCAATTTTATGAGTGCCATCCAAAAAATACCAATCTGGCGCATTGATATATACGCCACTTTCATTCAACCAACGATATAACTCTTTCTGGATATTCATTTGTTTCCATTGCGAATCAGCCAAATTCTCGTGACCAGGGTGTTTGGTCGAAGCACATACATCGCCAGGGTATGGACCATCGTTTTCCCAAATATCAAAATGAGTTACTGCAAAAAAGTGTTTGATTTTATCTCGGTAATCAAGTCCCCACTTACTTCCAAAGCAAGGCGCATTTCCAAAAAACGCATGCCCAGTTTTTCCCGTTACTGGATCTACTACGTCATTGTCATCATCGATTCGGCGACTACTAAACAAAGAATATCCACCCAATAGTATTCCTTTGGAATGAGCATAGTCTGCTAATTTTTTCCAGCGAGATAAATTTAACTCGCTAGTATCTTCCATATTGAGGTGACTTCCAAAACTCAAAATCAAAGCTTCGTACCCTGTTGCAGCACATTGATTGATACAATTGACAACTTGTTCGTCATTTTGACTGACCAAGTGCATGAAAATAGGATTTTGAGTTGTCCATGGAGCTATAGTACGATACATTTTACGAATCATTAAACCCCTACGCTGACGATCGTAAGAGTCCATCAACAGCTCGTGTGTACGTACAGATTTATAACTTTCACCATTAGCAATTTTAATATGAGAGACCTTTTCGGGATATACCTCAAACAAGCAAGGTGTTTCGTAATTGTAATTTACCTGTGAGGTATAAGTCGAATCTATCAGCCAATGAGTGGTTTGGTCACTAATATCATAACGCATAGCATTGTTAAAAGCATAATTAGTTTCGAAGTAAATACCATGCTGTTTTTTCATCTGCGTTGGACTCCCTACTACGGCACTTTCTTCTTCTACCAAGCCTAAAATTTCATTTACTACTCTATCGACATGAATCGTTTTATGGCTCTGATTGATTACCTCTACCCATTTGATAATCAATGGAATATTATCATACAACTCATAGTTAACTTGTATTTTAATACCTTGTAAATCTTGCACTTGAGGCAAAAAACTTAGTATCAATCGTTTGCCTTCTGGATGTTTTGTATTGGATGCCCATGTGCTAGCTTTCCAATTGACAAAAGGCTCAACAGATTTTACTTCGAATGACTGATAAACAAAGTCGGAGCTTCCTTTACGAAGACCTTTTAACCATTCTTTTTTTAAGTAGGCATTTTCTTTTTGCCCTTCTAAGCCACCAACACAATACGTTTTTCCATCTATTATTACTCTAGCTTCTGGCTTTAGCGAACGTATCAATTGTTGCTGAGTGCATTTGTTAAAATAGTCATAACAAACTAAGTTGTCGCCCAGAAAAAAACTTCTGCGAACAAGACCATTATCTAAAATAATGTGAGAATCCTTGATTTGAATTTGTGATTTTTGAGCTATTGGATGAACAAGCCAATCTTGTTCAATAGTTTGATTTTGAGAGAATAGATTACTAATTGTTCCCAGAATGAGAGCAATAGATAAAAGTTTTTTTTTCATGAATTAAATAAATTTTAGGTTTGAAAATTGGGTTTTAATAGAGGAATCTTGCGTAAAATAAATCTTTACACATCAACCTTTTGAAAAAGAAAAATTAGGAAAATAATACCCTACTTTTTGCAACACCAAAGAATAATTCTATTTTTCAAGACCTACCAAATTTACTTTCTCAAATTTAATCTTTGATTAAAATATCTATACCATTTTGTTTTTCAAGTCTAAAACCTTCTACAAAAAGGCTATTCAAAAAATCGTCAAATGTGTTTAAATCTGTCATTCCGCGTTTTTTCATCAAATCAAAGCCTTCACGCTGTTCTTCCAACTTCAATACAGTAGCAATACGATGTTGTATCGGCGAAGCCTTAGTAACTGGCTGTTTATATACTTTCGAATTCTTGTACTCTAAGTATTCTTTGAGTAATTGTTGCTTGACGATTGCTACGTAGATGGCACCCGAAAGTGACTTAATACTTCCTCTGTCCTTCTTTTTTGTAAGTTCATTGATTACAAACATGATGTACTCATCGTCGATAGTTCCAGCTCTTAGCAAATCACTGATTTCTTGCATTGAGTTGAGACTAATACCGTTTTCGGAAAGTTTACTCTGAATAACCACGGGTAAAATAATATCTTCGTCGAGGCGTAATACCATCTGACGGTCAATAATAAACTCCACTAACTTCACAGATCGACCATCTTTGATTTCTTTGAAAGAAAATGACATATCTGTACTTGCTAACTCTTTTTGAGAAACCAACAATACCCATTTTTTGAAGTCATAAAAGTTTGGGTACTGGTTTTCGATGCCCAAAATACTTCGTAGCTCCTGAACTTCAATTGTAAAATTACTTGCGTTGTAGGCTGTTGCTTTCAGCAGCCAATAAATTCGGTAGGAATAGTAACTTCTTAATTGTAACAATACTTTGATTTCTGCTACTGTAAAATTTCCTTTGAGTTGCAGAAGGTACGGCTTTACAAAGTGGTTGAGCTGTGCCACAATAAAACCTGAGCCATCTTTGTAACGACAGGTTGCCATCAATGGATCACTTATAATTTCACGCTTTCCGTTCGAATCCATCGTTTCTATTGTTATTACCTTACTAGATAACTTCACAACGGCCTCTTTTACTTCCTGATATGATTTTCCCCCATCAACGTTGGCACATACTTCGGATATAGGAATACGACAAAGCGCAAATTCGGTATCGCCTTTGTTGATACGTGCTAACAACGCCACAAAAAGACGAGTTTCCATCAAGGACATATTAAACCTCGCCTTTACCAACTCATTGTGCTGTGCTACAGTTATATCCGACTCAACGAAACTATATTTTTTTACAGATTTCATATATCAAAAATAAATTATTTACGAGATACATCAAAGAATTCTCGCAAATAAAACAAACGGGGTTTTTCTCGTAATTAGCGTGTCTCTAAAATTGTTAATTGGATTAAAATAGGATAACTCCATTTATTATGATTTTTCTATAAAAAAACGAATTACACCTGCTTTTTACATACCATTTGACGGGGGATTTCTCGTAGTTAACGGGGTTTTTCTCGTAGTTAACGGGGTTTTTCTCGTAGTAACGGGGTTTTTCTCGTAGTTAACGGGGGATTTCTCGTAGTTAACGGGGTTTTTCTCGTAGTTAGACGGGGTTTTTCTCGTAATTAGACGGGGTTTTTCTCGTAATTATACATTTGTAAAATACTGAAAATCAATTAGTTGCGAATCAATTTTTTCCCTATAATAAGTAATATAGAAATAGCTACTAATTAGTAGTGGTTAAATTTTAAAAAAAAAGATATAAATAAGATATTCCGCGACGGGGTTTTTCTCGTAATTCATTTTGGTATTAAGGTAGGAGAAAAATCTTTTAAGCTTGGATATACAGCTACTATAGACAAGGCTAGCGTAAGCCTTAAAAAATTTGAAATATAATTTAGAATCATAAAAACATAATCTTAACTTAAGGTTTTTATAGAGTCTTGTTATGGGTCAAAAAACCTATTTTAGAAATAAATAGCTTTGAACAATTTAATCATGTTGAAGAAAATATATTTGATAGCTTTCATTCTTGGTGCGTCACTTGAATGCTTTGCTCAGAAGCAAGGCATCAAAGACTACTATCAAGCCTATTTTCCTATTGGTGTCGCTGTAAATCAAACAGTACTATCCAGTGATCCTGAAAGCAAATTGATAATCAAACATTTCAATAGCATCACGCCAGAAAATGCTATGAAAATGGAGCCGATTCATCCAGCCGAAAATGAATATAATTGGGCACCAGTCGATGAAATTCTTGCGTTTGCTAAGATTCATGGAATGGCAATGCGTGGCCACACACTGTGCTGGCATAACCAAGCGCCTGCGTGGTTTTTTATGAAAGATGGCATGAAAGTGAGTAAAGCTGTCTTACTCGAACGCTTGAAGATACATATCGGTATGATTATGTCGCGCTATCGAGGGCAAATTTATGCCTATGATGTGGTTAATGAAGCCGTATCTGATGCAGGAACTGAAATGCTTCGACCAAGTCCATTTTTGGAAATAATAGGGGAGGAATACATTGCAAAAGCCTTTGAGTATGCACATACTGCTGATCCAACAGCGCAACTTTTTTATAACGATTATAATACCGAAAATCCTCAAAAAAGAGAAAAAATCTATCAGTTATTGAAAGGTTTATTAGCTAAAGGGGTACCGATTCATGGAGTAGGATTGCAGGGGCATTGGTCTATTTATGAACCTTCCAATCAAGCGTTGGAAGAGTCTATCAAAAAGTTTTCTTCTTTAGGATTAAAGATTCAAATTACCGAAATGGATATCTCTGTTTTTCAAAAAGAACATGATAGTCGTCCCAAAAACGCCAAAGATAAACTAGTGCTCACAGACGCTCTTTTACAGAAACAGGCTGAACATTATGGTAAAATATTTGAAATTTTAAGAAAATATAAAACTTCGATTACTGGAGTTACCTTCTGGAACGTATCTGATAAGCATTCTTGGCTCGATAATTTTCCTGTGAAAGGAAGAAAAGATTACCCTCTGCTTTTTGATGAAAACTGTAATCCTAAACCAGCTTATTTTAAGGTTATTGAATGGAAAAAGTAAGTATTAAGCCGTAGGCAGTAAGCAAAAAATGTAATCAAGATTTCACTAGAGACACTTTTATCCTTTTAGCATACGGCATACAGCTTAATGCCTATTGCGGGTAAAATTATTTTAATTTTGCATTATTAAACTGTTTACCTTGTTAACTTATTCAAACGTGTTTGGTAAGCTTGCCAGTAATTTCGTTGTGTTTTTTCAGGTAAAAAAGAAGATTCAATTAGGGCTGAAACCCTTTCTGATTGCTTGAACATAAAATCCAAAATTCTTTCTACCGTCTTTGTCGAAATTTGAGCTTCTTGAGCTAATAGAATAAACTGTTGATAGATTTTCCCTTTTGCTATGATTTTAGGCAAAAGTCCATCTTCTAGAGCAAAGTCTCCATCGTTGATATGCAAGCGACTGTTGAGTAAATCATAAGCAGGACTAAGTTTGAAATCACCCAATTCTGTTTCGATAAGCGAAAAGTTTTTGTAGTGAGCATCACCATTAGAAAATAGATAATTAAATAAGAGCAATTTCCAAAGCTTAGGAGCTTCGATACTGTAGGCAGGTACATATTTTTTAAGAATCATGAATAGCTCCAAATAGTTACCTTGATATTTGTAATGGGTTCCGTGTGTTTGAGGGGTTCTGCCTGCCAAAGATGCAAAATCTTCTTTGGCCCATTTGCTTCCGTCTTTCTTCAAATCAAAACGCTTAGTTAAGTAGGCTGGCTGTTCATTTTGAAAAAAAATCAAAACATTTTCTGCTGTTTCTATGTCAAAAACCTGCCTAGCAATTTGCATAGTCAAATGCTCATTGGCTGGCATTAGCGCTGCGTTTTTACCTGTCGATGGAATAGGTTTTAAAATATAAGCACCTCGTTCGCCTTCATTCACTAATCGTAAACGATTTTTTTCTAAAAGCATCGAAAATTTTTCTTGCACCCCTGATACTGATATTCTCGTATGGTTTTCTTGAAAAAGTTCATCAGTGTTTATATTGCCTACGGGCGATAGATATGGCAAAATAGGAGATACCTTACGACCATCGAACATTTGATTTAAACATGTTTTACTGTAGGCGTCATATCCCATCGTCAAAGTACCTGGACATCTATCAAAGTGCATACAATAGAAGGTTTGGGGTTTAGTTACTTGGTAATTCTTGAACAGTTACTGCTCCAATGCTATCGTGTCGGGCAGTTATAAGCAATAACCCAAAATAGTCATCGGAGTCTATTCGCATTAGTTGACATACTACTTGTTTGTTGACTCCTTCTGGAAGCATATTGTAAAAAAAAGGAAATAGTACTTCCGAGGTATAGCATTGTGATGTCTTTGGCAAAGTCAAACTCACGCTAGGTTTACTAGGATTCGCAAACCATGTGTCCAAATAGCAAAAAGTAAAACTACCATTATCTTCATGAGTCAAAAAACCAGCTTGTTGATTTTTATAAAATACTTGGGCTTGCCTCATACCTTTTTACAGTTCTTTTATTTTGAAACATAATTCCAGTCCTAAAGCATCACCTAATTTTTGGAGTGTTTCGGCAGTAGGATTTCCTTTACCACTTTCAAACTGCTTGAGCGTGCGTAGCCCGACACCCGAAAGTTCTGCTAAAGTCTCCTGTGTTACTTGTAGCATCTCTCGTCTTTCCTTGATTGTTTGAATTAGTATTTTAAAGTGCATTATATTGCTCTTTTGAAAGGTTATTTTTTGTTTAAATCAAAAATACATAAAAAAGTGTATTAAATGGCACTTATTGAAAGAAAAGTAAAAAATACGTCTAAAGTTATACCTGATACTTAATAAAATGAGTTTTAGAATACTTTGAAAAACGGTATAAAAAAACGGTATAATAAAATAGACCTTCAATTTGTAAAAATTAGGGCAGGAGACTTGTACCAGAAATGGACCGTATTTGGCACTTAGATTTTCAGATAATTTACCTTAATTCGACAAGTCTGACTAATTGAACATGAGGTAATCATATTTAGTTATTTGTGCTATATATTTTTTTACCTTTTTATCTACTTTGAACCACACAAAATTTCTATACAATATTTTACTAATTACAAACAATGGGTACAGAATAAAACTCTATTTGATAGGTAGAGTTTTGTAGGATTCAAAAACAATTTTAAAAGATAAATGAAAATTAATAAAAGCTTTTTAGTACTCTTCAGCAGTTTGTTACTAGCAAACTCAGATGGCCTCTTTGCGCAAGAGGATAAGATACTTTACAACGAAGTAAAAACGTATATTAACCCCGTGCTACCTGGCGACCACCCAGACCCAACACTATTGAAAGTAGGAGATGATTTTTACCACTGTGGCTCAAGTTTTCATTTTACGCCTTACATGCCTATTTATCACTCTAAAGACTTGGTGCATTGGCGTATCATTAGCAGGGTGTTGCCCCCTCAAAAAGCCCATTGGGTAACAGACCAACCGTCGGCTGGCACTTGGCAGGGAGCTATTACTTATTTTTATGGTTCTTACTGGATTTACTTTTCAGCTAATGGACAATGGTTTAGCAAAGCAAATTCTCCTTTAGGACCTTGGTCAGAGCCTGTTCAAGTAAAGTCAAATCCCAAAACAGGTCCATTAGGTTATGATAATTCTATTTTTGTGGATGATGACGGTAAGCCCTATATGGTTATCAAAAACGGACAGAAAACGAATCGTTTGCAAGAGTTAGGAAAAGATGGACAATTGACCTCAAGTGTTATAGACTTGGATTGGATCAATGCCAAATTACAATATAGTTGGGCAGAGGGGCCTGTAATGTGTAAAAGAAATGGCTATTATTATTACTTTCCCGCAGGCGATGTTTCGGGAGGACAATATGTGCTTAGAGCTACAGCTCTTACAAGCGACTCTACTAAATGGGAGAGGCTTGGCGAGTTTTTTAAACCTATTAATGACGAAAAAGTAGGATTTAGAAGACCTAACCACATTGCAGCTCCTATACAATTAGCCGATGGAACTTGGTGGACAATTGGGCAAAGCTATGAAAGATATAATCAAGATGATTGGTCAGGAACAGGTCGACAAACAGCGCTTTATCCTGTAGTATGGGAGGGTGACCGCCCTTGGGGAATGGCGCCTACTACCCAGCCTGTGCTCAAACCTAACTTGCCCAAATCGGGGATTGCATGGCGAAGTGTAGCCTCCGATGATTTTGAGTCAGGGGATCTGTCTCTTGATTGGCATTTTTTGAAAAAGAAACATGCCGATTTGTATGATTTAACAGCCCGAAAAGGTTGGCTCAAACTTCTGCCCGATTCATTACGTACGAGTATTGTCCAGAAAGAAACCGACCATTATTACTCAACCGTGACCAAGCTCGATTTTAATGCGCAAAACGAAGCTGAAAAGGCAGGGCTTTATTTAAGCAATGGCGCTCAAACCGTAATTGTTAGATTATATAGTGGGTATGACAATGGAAAGAAAATCATCTTTAGTTTTGAAAATAATACACAGAGTATTCCCAACAATTTTGGAGATTTGGTATGGCTTAAAATCGAGAGAAATCTTCATGAACTCAAAGCTTATGCGAGTGGTGATGGAAACAACTGGAAAGCTGTTGGAAGTCCCATATATGTGCAGAATTTAGACAAAGTTCAACCTAATTATAATTCATGGGTAGGAACAAGTATTGGTTTGTTTACCGAGCGTAAAAGCGCTGATTTTGATTGGTTTATTTGTAAAGATGGTTTTTCTAAATTGCCATCTGTAGGAATGAGTAATTTTTACGGAGTCGAAAAAACCAACCAAGAATCTGTAGTAAATACTTCCGAAAATGGTGGCTGGATGATGATTTCAGGAGTTGATTTGGGATTGCAAAAAAAGAATGCTAAAGGAATCGAAATTCAATACAATGCAGAAACCAATGGCGTAATAGAACTATGGATAGATGATTTGAGAACAGGAAAACTAATAGCAAAAATACCTTATGTATCAGGTAAAAATAGTGTGCGTAAAAGTATTAAAGCCATAGCTGGACACCATGATATTTTTGTAAAATTTCCTGTAGGTAAATCCCATAAATTGCAAATAAAATCCCTGCAATTTTTACTATAGTTTAAAATCTATAACATAAAAAATTACCATCTTTAGCTCTGTATTTTTAGAGAATAACTGAAGTATTAATGCAAAATAAAATAGTATTAATACGCATTAGGCAGTATGCCGTAGGCAATAGGCAAAAAAGCTTTACTTATTCCATAAGAAATACTTTTTAAATTTAGCCTATGGCATAAAGCCTAGAGCTTAAAGCGGATAAAATTATTTTAATTTTGCCCACTAACATATCTTGATAACTATGAAAAAGAATGCCGTATTTGTTCTATTTTGTTTGTTTTGTTTCTGTGGTAAAACCCTTGCCCAAAATCCTAATTTTCATATTTACCTCAGTTTTGGACAATCTAATATGGAGGGAAATGCTAAGTTTGAGCCACGAGATACGATTGATGTAAATCCAAGATTTAAGGTTTTGGAAGCCGTAGATTGCCCAAATTTGAATAGAAAAATGGGTGAGTGGTACACCGCCGTACCACCACTTTGTCGTTGCAATACAGGACTGACGCCTGTCGACTATTTTGGAAGAACTATGATTCAAAATTTGCCAGAATTTGTCAATGTCGGTGTGATTAATGTGTCTATCGGAGGCTGTAAGATTGAACTCTTTGACAAAGATAAATCTGATTATTATGTAACTAACATAGCTCCTAATTGGATGAAAAATATGATAAAATCGTATGAAGGAAATCCCTACAAGCGATTGATAGACATGGCCAAATTGGCACAAAAAGAAGGTGTTATCAAAGGTGTTCTTTTACATCAGGGAGAGTCAAATACTAATGATTCTTTGTGGACAAAAAAGGTGAAAATTGTTTACGATAACTTGCTCCAAGACCTTAATCTACCTCCAAACTCTATTCCTTTATTGGCAGGCGAAACCGTTCATGCCGAGCAAGGAGGAATTTGTGCAAGCATGAATACTATTATTGCTACTTTACCTCAAACTATTCCAAGTGCTTGCATCATTTCGTCGAAAGGTTGTACCGATGCTGCTGATAACTTACATTTTGATGCTGTTGGCTATCGAGAATTGGGTAAAAGATATGCAGAAAAAATGCTTTCTTTGATGGGGTATAAACTCTCAAATTCAAAATAAGTTGCTGTGTGAAATATGACTACATTATTATTTAATAAATTTCTGATAATTAACTATTTAACCTTGAAAATGTCACAATGAAACAGTCTCTATTAATTTTTATTTTTATCTTTTTTACCTCAAAAGCATATACCCAAAAAATTGATAAAGAAGCTCCTAAGGGCTTTGATCAAGTCCGAACGGGAATTGCTACAGGTAAATTAGATACCATAAAGTACCAGTCAAAAACTGTTGGCACAACTCGAAAAGCCTTAGTTTATACACCTCCAGGTTTTAACAAAAAAGCCAAGTATCCTGTATTGTATCTTTTGCATGGCATTGGTGGTGACGAAAAAGAATGGCTCAATGGAGGAAAGCCACAAGTGATTTTGGATAATTTATATGCAGAAGGGAAAATTCAGCCGATGATTGTAGTAATGCCTAATGGGCGTGCTATGAAAGATGACCGTGCTGTTGGCAATATTATGGCTGCCGACAAGGTGCAAGCTTTTGCTACTTTCGAACAGGATTTATTGAATGATTTAATTCCTTTTATTGAAAAAAACTATCCAACATTAACAGACCGAGAGAATCGCGCTATAGCTGGGCTTTCGATGGGAGGTGGGCAATCGCTTAATTTTGGACTGGGTAATTTGTACAAATTTGCATGGGTTGGAGGTTTTTCATCTGCTCCTAACACCAAAGTTCCAAAAGAACTAATACCTAATCCTGAAGAAGCTAAAAAGAAGCTCAAACTCCTCTGGATTTCTTGTGGTGATAATGATGGTCTACTTTCGTTTAGCAAACGTACACATGAGTATTTGTATCAAAACGATGTTCCTCATATTTATTACCTAGAGCCTGGTGTTCATGATTTCAAAGTTTGGAAAAATGGTTTGTATATGTATTCACAGTTTTTGTTTAAACCTGTTGATGTTTCTTCTTTTACCAAATATACTGTATTAGGCACTCCCGCCAGTACTAATATTCGTAATGCGCAATATCCTCAAATTTTGCCCGATAATCGTGTGGTATTCAAAGTAAAAGCCCCAAATGCCCAAAAAGTACAAATTGATTTAGGGAAAAAATACGATATGGTCAAAGACAGTAGTGGTTTTTGGCACGTTACCACCGACTCTATTAGTCGTGGCTTTCATTATTACTCATTACTGATTGATGATGTACCTCTTGCCGACCCTGCCAGTGAAACTTTTTATGGTATGAGTCGCCAAGCAAGTGGAATCGAAATTCCTTATAAAGAAGGAGGTTTTTATGCTCTTAAAGACGTACCCCATGGCGATATTCGTATCAAAAAATATTTCTCAAAAGCGAGTAATACATGGCGTGAAATGTATATTTATACGCCACCAGGTTATGACAAATCAACTGAAAAATATCCTGTTTTATACTTGCTACATGGTGGTGGCGAGGATCAACGTGGTTGGGCTACTCAAGGTCGTACCGATTTGATTTTGGATAATTTGATAGCAGAAAAGAAAGCCAAACCTATGGTTATTGCTATGCTCGATGGTAATTTTTATGGAAATGGGGGCGGCATTGCAGGTTTTGGAGAATCGCAACTCAAAGCTTTTGAAAATGAACTTTTGAATGGGGCAATTCCTTACATAGAAAGTAATTTTCGAGTAGAAACAGACGCTAAAAACCGAGCCTTGGCAGGTTTGTCGATGGGAGGGTTACAAACACTTTACGCAGGGATCAAAAACACCAACGTTTTCTCGTATTTGGGCGTATTTAGCTCTGGCTGGTGGGCCAATAATCCGAAACTATCTGAGCCTCAATATGAATTTATGAAAAATAATTCCTCAATCATCAACTCCAACCTCAAAGAATTATGGATTTCGATGGGCGGAAAAGAAGATATTGCTCATGCTAACTGCCAAATTATGCTGAAAAAATTTAATGATATGAATATCAAATACCAATATAGCGAATATGCTGGAGGGCACACTTGGCCTGTTTGGCGTCATGATTTATTTGCTTTTGCACAAAAACTATTTTATTAATTGACACTAAGCGGCAGGCGCTAAGATTATTTATAATAGTCAGTATTTTATATCTTAATAGTAGTCTAGGTATATACTAAAAATAAAGATGAGTCATCACGAATTTCGTGATGACTCATCTTGTTTACTTGGTACTATCCAGCTTGAGACTTATCAGACTTTGATAAGCTTTTTTAGGTTCTAAAGTTCTGTCAAATAGGAGAGGATAATTGGTGCGATTAGGTATCGGAAAACCATTGAGCCAAGAGTGATGGTCATCGACACCCCAAAAAGTAATTCGACTAATTTTGTCTCTATGTTTTAGGAATAATTTGAAAAGCTCAGAGTATCGACTCGCCAATACAGTCTGAACAGAATCAGGGAGTGTGTCTTTGTAGGGATTCATTTTTGGGTCTTCTTGAAAACGTTGATTAACGTCTGCACCACGCAAATCCCAAGGGTTGGGTAGTACTGTCAAGTCCAATTCGGTGAAGGCGACTTTTAGTCCCATTTGCGCAAATTCAAGAATCGAATCTTCAATGTCTTTTAGGTTATTAGAATTTATGCTCCAATGCCCTTGAATGCCAACACCATTTATTTTTACCCCATTTTCTTGTAGTTTTTTTATCAATGCAATTGCACCTTTTCGTTTGGTGGGCTGTTCGATGTTGTAATCATTATAATATAAATCAGCTTTGGGATCTACTTGTGCAGCTAATTCAAAAGCCTCTTTTATATAAGTATCGCCAAGTTTATTAAAGAAAATAGATTTTCGATACGTTCCATCCTCGTTGAGGGCTTCGTTGACGACATCCCAGCTATTAATCTTGCCTGCATAGCGTCCCATTACGGTTTTGATATGTTCTTTCAAGAATATACGTAACGAATCAGGACTACCTATTTTATAAACAAAATTTGGTAACTGAGAATGCCAAACTAACGTATGTCCAACAATGTACATTTGGTTTTTGAGTCCATAATCTACAAACTTGTCAGCCAGATTGAAGTTGTATCTATTGACGTCTGGATGAATTAACTGAGACTTCATGATATTCTCAGCAGTGATGGCGTTAAACTCTTTCTTTATCAGTTGATTAGCCTTTTCATTTTTTTCTAAAATATGTTCAGATCCTAGGGCTGTTCCTATCAAAAAATCTTCTTGGTAGGCTGATTTTAGAGAATTAGCATTTGTTTGTGCTTGCAAGCTTTGTAGACAGACTATCGAAGCCCCAAGTGTTAAAAGTGTTTTGATTTTCGTGTTCATTATACGTGTTTGTTGTGTACTGTATGTACATTTTTGTAAGGGATAGGTAAAAGGATAGACCTAGCAAAGAATTTTTCTTTGCCATATCTTTCGACAGAATTTGGTTTATGAATACACTAATTAGCACCTTGTATGAGTACTAATTAGTGTGAAATTTATACGGGTGTTTTGCGAGTTTGTGTGATATATTCAGTTGGAGAAACGTTGTATTTTGCTTTAAATGCCCTTGCAAAATAATTAGGGTTAGAAAACCCAACAGCATAAGCGATTTGTGAAATTTTCATGTCATTTTTTTGTAAAAGCGCAATTGATTTTTTCAATTTTACCGAGCGCACATATTCCACAGGAGTTTCACCAGTCAGACTCAATACTCGATTATAAAGAGTACCACGACTCACAAACATTACTTTGCTGAGTTCTTCTACCGTCAAATCGGGGTCTTCAATGTTTTCTTCTACATATTTAGATAGTTTTAACAAAAACTTTTCATCTTCTGATTCTATTTCTATTTCGGGTGTTTCGAGCTGAATATGTTTGCTGTAAGTACTTTTTAATAAGCTATTTAAGCTGAGCAAATTTTCTATTTTGATACTAAGTAAATGAAAACTAAAAGGCTTGCTCAAATAATCACTGGCACCTGACTCTAAACCTTTGAGTTGGTTTACTTCTGCGGACAATACCGTGAGCATAATCACAGGAATATGTTTGGTTCGGGTATCATTCTTGATTTTTCGAACCATTTCGACACCGTCAACACCGGGCATATTGACGTCGCTAACAATGAGTTGCGGATGGTAAGATAGGGCTTTTTGCCAACCTTGTCGTCCGTCAGAAGCTTCAATAACTTTGTATTTTGTTTTTAAACTTTCCACCAAATATGCCCTTAAGTCATCGTCGTCGTCTACAATCAAAACAATTGGGAGTTCAATTTTGGGTGGTTCAGATTTGGCAAAATCTAAAACAGGTGCAACTTCTGTTTCAATGGCTACAAGGGGCGACTGGGCGGCGTCTAATGGCGACAAAGGTAAAGAAATAATAAAAGCACTTCCAACACCTTCTTCGCTCTCAACCTTGATAGTTCCTCGATGAAGTTTGACAAATTCTTGAGCAATTGACAAACCTATACCACTGCCCTGATTCAGAATATCGACGTTGTTGTTTATCTGAAAGAATCTTTCAAAAATTTTATCAGTACTTTCTTTCGATAGCCCTACGCCTGTATCTCTGACAATCAAGCGAACCCCTGATGCCCCTTCTTGAGCCATCTGAAAGCTGACATTACCGCCTTCATTCGTAAATTTTATAGCATTTGACAATAAGTTAATGAGGATTCTCTCCATTTTATCCTTGTCAAAAGACGTATGATAATGACTATAGACGCTCACAAAGTGCAAATGAATACTTTTGCGAACAGCGATATACTTAAATGAGTCCACGATTTCTTGGCAAAAAGAGACTAAATCTCCCTCAGTGGCATTTAGGTTTAACTCATTTGCTTCAATTTTTCTAAAATCTAATAATTGGTTTACAAGATTTAGTAAACGTTTGGCATTTCGACTAATCAAATTGAGCATTTCTAGTTTTTCAGTACTATTTTCTTGAAACATCAAATTTTCAATCGGGTTGAGCACCAGGGTAAGAGGCGTTTTTAGCTCATGACTCAAATTGGTTAAGAACTTCACTTTTATTTTTTCAAGCTCTGTTTTTTGCTCTGCGTCGTGGCGCTCTTTTTCAATCAAATGCTTCATTTCTAGTCGCTCTTGTTCACGAACAAACTCACGTTTGAGCTTTTGAATTGAGCTTCTACGAATACCCCAGACAATGAGCGCAATAGCAATGGCATAAACCAAATAGGCGTAATAAGTCATCCAAAAAGGGGGCTCAACTATAATTTTAATTACCTTTTCGGGTGTTTCCCATGAGCCATCTTCGCTATATGCCTTTAGGTGAAAGATATAACTGCCTGGGTCGAGGTTGGTGTAAACTGCTGTAGTGGCAGTGCCCACTTGATTCCATTCTTTATCAAATCCTTCGAGTTTATAAGCATATCTACTTTCGTGAGGTACGGTATAATTGAGTGCCATAAAATCGAGCGAAAAGTTTTGTTTATAACTCAACACTATTTCTTTGGCTACTGATATATGCTCTTGTATTTCATTGTTTTCTATGGGATTTACTTGTTTGTTGTTGATTTTCAGACTGGTAATAACCAAAGGAGGAATATTTTTTTTCTGTAGTATTTCGGCAGGATTAAAGTAATTGAAGCCATCTAAGCCACCAAACAACAACTGCCCGTCGGAAGTCTTTAACCCCGACCCTATATTAAAGGTGCTTTGTAGTACACCGTTGTAATAGCTAAAGTTTCGAAAAACTTTTTTCTCATTATCAAACGAACTAATGCCTTTGTTGGTACTTACCCAAATTTTGCCTTTAGAATCTTCTAATATTTTGTAAATCACATCATTAGACAATGAATGTGATTCGTCAAATATTTCAAATGTTCGAGATTGAGGTTTATACAAACAAAGTCCCCCTCCTTGTGCGCCTACCCAGATTTGCCCTGCGTGGTCACAATAAATACTCTGAACTTTATCAATTGGAAGTTTGCTGTTGATATGATTCAGCACTGTAAACCTTTTTTGTTGAAGGTTAAAAACCGCAATACCTGTGCCATTTGACCCCAGCCAAATATTTCCATTTTTATCTTCTTCGATAGCAGTAATAAATCCATTTAAAGGGATTTTTTGAGAAGGTTTTAGCCCAAAAATCTTCTCTGTCGTGATGAGAGATTGTTGGACTGGGTCAAATAAATAAACACCATTACCGTTGGTTCCGAGCCAAATATTTCCTTGGCTGTCTGTTTTGATACAATTGACAGGCAAGTCTCTACTATCTGTTGGACTATATGGTAGGAAATAGTACTTTGAAGCGCCTGTAGTCATGTCAACACTATAAAAACCTCGTTGATATGTGCCTACCAAGAGCGTTTTTCCAGAAACTCCTAAAGCAATAATAGAGGCCGTGTTAGCTTTTTCCTCTTTGAGTTTATAGGGATGAATTTGTCCTGTTTTTCGATTCCAGACATTGAGACCTGTGCCCTCTGTACCTATAAAAATATCTCCTATTGGACTTTCGGCAAAAGCCATTACAGAACTTCCTGTTAGACCGTTGGGGTCAAATACGTTGTAATGTTTATGATTAAAGAACGTTAAATTTGAGTCATATTTATTAACGCCACCTTGGTGGATAGCTACCCAATAGATTCCTGCGTCGTCTATGTAAATGTCTCGTACTGAGCGACCTCCGTTGTAGATGAAAAAACTATTAGGTTCTACGGGCGAGCTTTTTACACGAATTACTTTCCCTGTTTTTGGATTAAGAATATTAAGCCCTCCATCTGACCCAATCCAAAGTTGTCCATTTTTGTCAAAAACCAATTTATGAATCGTATTACTAACAATGGTGGCGTTATCGTTGGGGTTAGACACATAATGCTGAAAAGACGTTCGGTTTTTGTCTAGAACATTGATACCTCCTTGATCGGTACCAATCCAAAGTTGTCCTTGTTTGCTTTCGGTAATACAATGTATATTGTTGGTGCTCAGGCTACTGGTGTTATTGCTGTCGTGTAAATATTTTTTGAAAGTTTTTGTATGAGAATCATATTCTTGGAGCCCGTTGGAAGTGCCAAGCCAGATATGATTTTTATGGTCTTCGTAGATACAATTGATAACGTTTGGATTAATCTTAAATGAAATCGTTTTTTTGGTATGGGGGTCAAACTGAAATAACCCTGAATAAGTACCAACCCAAATTTTACCAGCATGGTCGGCATATAAACATATTATCCAACCATAATTGGTAAAGTCATAATTAATAAATGAGTTAAGATTTAGATTATAAACAGATAAGGTAAAATTTGTGGCAAGCCAAATGTTGCCCGTCTTGTCTTGGACAATATCTGTCACAGGACCTCTGCCGATACTTGTGCTATCAGTTTCTTTGTGGCGATAAACACTAAAATTCTGACCGTCGAACTTATTGAGTCCATCCTCTGTACCAAACCACATAAAGCCATTTTTATCTTTGATAATGGCATTAATAGAATTTGAGGAAAGTCCATTTTTACTACTAAAATTGATAAACTTATATTCCTTCTGTTGTGCAAAACCACAGAAATGAGATAGAATTAGGAATAAAAAAATAATACTTTTCCTCATAGTAATAATAAAATTGCTTCACAGGATTTTGGACTTGACCCACTATTGGGTATCGTTATGAAAGAATCTAAGATTTTTGACAATCGGACGATTCCTTTTACAAATAACAGATACGCAAATGACCGATAATCATTTTCAAAAGTAAAAATAGCAATATTATACCTTGAACATGAAATGTTTTAGCGGGCTAATCACTCAGTATGTAAGAGCCTTGAAACATTGGATTGCAAAAATCCCGAAGCAACCCAATGCTCAAGAACTATAGGTATAAGATTAAGAGATAAGTTTAGAGTTTACTAAGACTTTTAAACAATTTCGGATTTCGGATGTTGGATTTCGGAAGTGTAAGTTTCTTTTTTTGTAAAAAATAAAGGCATCTTGTTATATATCCGAAATCTCAAATCCATTGACTGCTGTTAAAGCTCTATTTGCTTGTATTGGCTTTGATGGCATCTGCTACATACGAATAGGCTAACTTGCGTACATACTGACCATTCCAAAGACCGATTGGCTCATCAGCTCTCCAACTCGAATTGGCAGGGCTATCAAGCGGACTCCAAATGGTAATGCCGTATCGTTGAGCCGCAGGAATTAGTTCAAAGTATTTGTCAATAACATATTTGTACATTTCTGCTTGTGCCTGATATTGCTCTTTAGTAGCGTCAGCGGTTTTGATACCACCTAAGCCAATATCTAATTCTGAGATTTTAATCAACTTGCCACTAGCAGCTAATAGTTTGAACATTTCGGCTATTTTGTTTTTATCGGAAGTAATACTAATGTGCATTTGAGTACCTATGCCATCTACTTTTGCTCCTTTACTTTCGATATAATTTACATAAGCAATGATTCCTTTACATTTGTCGAGGCTATATTCAAGGTTATAGTCATTAATAAATAGCTTGTCATCTGGATTACCGTATTTTCTGGCTAATTGGAATGCCGTTACAGCATAATCTTTTCCCATATAATCTTGCCAGAAGAACTCATCCGAAGAAATCGTAGTACGACCTACAGCAGTTTTTAGCTCATAAGGTTTGCCATCGTCCATAGGCTCATTAACTACATCCCATGCTTTTACATAAGATTTACTGACACCCATAATGCCCGACATCCATGTATCCAAAGCGCTGGTAATCAGGCTTGTTTTTTCAGATGTTGTTTTTTCTGCTAGCGTTACAGTACCACCCGAAGCTTTGGTGCTTTTGAGAACAACATTATCGATATATACTGTTCCACCAAACTCTCCATAGCTGAATACCAATCTAGATTTGTCAGAACCTGATACGGTTGTTGTTAACTCTATTAATTTCCAATCTTTTGTTACTGGTACCTGACCATAGCCATTTGATGTGTAAGAAGCACTTTGTAGTTCTGGTCTAATAATTCCTTCGGCAGTACCTTTTACCCAAAAAGAAAGTACATAGGATTCGCCATTATTTAGATTTTTCCCAAAATCATATAATGTTTGAACATCCCAGTAGTTTGCTGATTTTGAGGGGTTTGTTACAAAAAAGGCTTTCCCTTTGTTGTTATATCCTAAACCATCAGCCGTTACACCTCTCGATGAGCTACCGCCCCAGCCTCCCCAACCTGAGCCTGACTCAAAATCGCCATTGGCTACAAGGTTGGTGACTACTGGAGTGCCTTGGGTATCATAGATATAGAGGTTGTTGATGTCGATGTAATAGTTCACATTTGGTTTATAGCCCAAATCAAAATTGAGCTTAATGTTATTTCCTGTAAAGTCACTAATCTGAAATCTAACTTCTTTCCAAGAAATCCCTGTCGTAAATGTTGCAGAGGCCTTTCCTGATTTAGTCCAGTCAATCGAAGGGGTGTTGTTGCTAAGTCCTTCAAAAGAGATACGTCCTTCGCCAGCTATATCGGATTTGATATAGCACACTACTTCGTATTTGTGACCAGGCACAACGGTAATAGAAGGCGTGGTCAGTTGTAAAGCAGTAGCAGAAGAAGAACTTGCCGAAGCAGTCAGCTTGATAGCCTTTGTACCTGCTCCCATACCTGCGTTGTTGGCAATCGAAATACCAGCACCACTATTGGTTTGAGTCCAGCCTGTAAAAAGATTGTTATTTAAAGGGTTAGTGTTTAGGTCATTAGGAAAAGATGGCGCTGTTACGAGCATGGGTGCAATCAGGCTGTTCAGATAGCTCGCATTTTGATTGGCATGCCAGCAAAGGGTATGTCCGTAAACGGAAGTACCTGCTTCTTTGGCAGCTGCCAATAGTTTTGAAACATTGTCTAATGCCAAAGAGCCATTAGACTGTACCACAGCGCCATGCTTCATTTCATATCCTAGGGCAATTTCATCGAAATTTTTATTGGCTAGGCGATACATTACCCCTTTGTTGACGTAGTCGTTGAGAGAAAGCGCTACGCCAAACTTGAAGTTAGGATTAGAGGTGCGGTTTATATAGGATTTGAGCGCAGGATAGGCGTCAATATTTTCTTGTAAAGCAACACTTTCGGGTTTGGTTGTGGCAAACTCTAGCGGCTCAAATTTAGTACACGAAGCCAATACGATGCTCGTGAACCCCAAAGCTATTTGATATAATTTGTTCATAGTGAGTCGGTTATAAGAATGAGGTTACTTTGCTACAGGAGTAAAAGTTTCCATTGTTACAGCACGATCACGCATGACCAAGGTATCGCTTGTAACTACTTTCATTCCTGTGAGATTTACTTCGTAATTGAGATAAAGAGCATCACGGTCTTTGTTGCCCCAGCTATTTTTTTCTCCTTTTTTGACAAAAGCCCCTGTGCCCGTAGCTGTGATACCTGAGGTAGCCGATGAAATTGTACATTTTCCGTTATTGTCAAATTTCAAGAGTAAAGAGGTACTGATATTTTTTCCGTCTTTATCTTTAAGTACTACAGGAAAAGTAAGCTCACTCAATGACTTGGTCGATAGCATATTCACTTCATCTTTTTCTACATACTGCGCATGTCTAACAATGGTTTGATTTACACTACCACTTACAAGGTCTTTTCCTCTTCTTAGATAATTGCCATGCCAAGGATTCACGAACTTAATAGCATACAGAATATAATGTTTGCCATACAAAATAGAATCGGCATCGGTTACTTTAGTCATTGTTAGTGGAATAACGTAGGTGTTTTTGATGGCTTTGGGGTCAGCAAAAAACGCATCAGTAAGTTGTACATCTACTCCACCAGCAATCGTTCCTGCTGGAATCACGATTTTGTCAGAGGCTAGCTTGAAATAACTGCTTGGCATCGGTAGAATTTCGTCTTTGCCAGAGCCAAATCGCATCCCACTTCCTAGTAGTGAGTTATCTACAGATACCGTTACTGCTACATCTTTTTTGCTGTAATACGCTCCGCCCAATGCCGCATAAATTTGACATTTGTACTGATTATCTAGGTCGGTGTTTACCGTCAAATCTTCTCCTAAAGTGATAGTTCTTACAGGATATTGATAAGCAAAATAGACAGTTTGGTATTTGTAGTCTGGAAACTCCTTTTCGACATTACACGAAATGAGTCCCATAACGAATATTACTAATATGAAAATCGAATTCTTCATAAGTATGAATATTTTGTTTGTCATCCTTTCAGCCTAGTTTTTATAAATAATCAACTAGGCTGAAACGTGACTTTTGAGAAATTGTAAATACTTAATTATTGAGCTAATTTCAAGTTTTTATTAATTCCAGCCTTGATTTTGCTCTAGTGCCGAAAACTTCAGTACCTCCGAATATGGAATGGGTCCATATTTCATATAATTCTGATATATCCTTGATTCAACTGTTGGAAGTACCGTAAACGCACCACTACGAATACTTATACCTTTGGCAGATTCGGTAAGATTCGCATCCCAGCGACGTAAATCCCAAAATCTGAATCCTTCAAAACAAAGTTCCAAACGGCGTTCGTTTCGAATCAACTGGCGCATTTGTTCTTTATTATTTTTGATACTTTCGAGATAGGCATCATTGTTGGCTAAACCAATTCCAGCACGACGACGGATGGCTCTAACGATATCATAAGCCGAATAGGCATTGGTTCCTGTACCTGTAGGTCCCCAAGCTTCGTTGGCTGCTTCGGCATAACTCAAGGCAATTTCGGTATAACGAATATGCGGTTTGTAATGACGCTGATTGGTCGATGAAGTTGGGTTTAGGTTCACATCCTGACGTAATAGTTTACGCATATAATAGCCTGTTCGGGTCGAAGTGGCTACTTTATTGAGTCCATCGTTGGTAGTTCCATCGGTAGCGGTATTAATAGCAGTGTTGTTGACACCAGCCGTAGCTCCGTTGACCAAAATAAACATTTTCAAACGAGGGTCACGATTAGTATAAGGGTCATTGGCATTATAACCACTATTAGAATCGCTAATTGGGTATCCATTGATAGTCGGAAAAGCATCTACCAAGTTTTGTGTTGGATTGATTCTACCATTTCCAAAAAGTGTTGGTGGAAAATTTGCTTGTTCCAAGTCACGGTTTTCGCCCCAGTTATTACGCCAAAGTATCTCAGGAGGATTAGCGCCATCTTTCAAAGCTGCAATTTCTGTCGTGTTAGAATACCACGTAAGTCCGCTTGCTACATTGCTAGTAATAGCGTTGATTCCACCGTTAAGATTCAAAACTTGAGCCGAGTAGTTTGCTGCATCAACCCATTTATTAGCATTGTTTGGGTTAAAAGCAGGGCTTGCTGCCAAAAGCGCCACTTTTGCTCTGATTGCTTTGGCAATACGCCCACTCAAAAGACCGCTAAAGGTTACCCCAAAGGCGCGGTTGTATTGTTCGATGGTAACGGTGCCGTATTTACTTGGAATTTGAGATTCTTGTCCCGACGTTAAGTTCTGATAATCAAGAGGCAAACGAACATCTGCGCTGTCAAGGTCTGTATAAATCTGTTTGATACAATCTTCAAAACTTGCTCTTGGCAGATTATAATTGTCTGATGTAGTTTGAGGTTTTACCAAAATAGGTACACCTAACATATTACCTCCTTTTCCTAATCCTGCATGAGCCTGTAACAAATTGTACATCAACAAAGCTCTAATACCAAATGCTTCGCCCTTGATACGAGTAGCAAATAATTTGCTTGCCACAGGATCTATAACCCATGTTACTTTGTCTACTTCACCAAGCATGATATTCATGTACTGAATTCCTGCATAACAGTTGGTCCATTGGTTGGCTGGATTGTTATTGGCGGTCCATTGTCCAGTTGCCATTTTTAAATAACCGTTAGTTTGGTCATTGGTTACGGCATCGTCGGTAGCCACATCGTTAAATGACCACGAGTTGCTCGGAATACGGTTGTATCCATTCAATAAAACACCAAATGGGAATCTTGAATCGCTTGGTAAATAGGCACTTGGGTCTAATTGCCTGTTGTTTTCCTGTGCAGGCTCAATCAAATCTTGGCAACTTGAGAGCAAGAGGATACAGGCCAAAAATTTGAATATACCCTTATTCATATTCATCATAGTATCAGTTTCTAAGTATGAGTAATAAACCTAAAACAATGCTTTTACACCTAGGTTGAAAAATCGAGTTTGTGGTGAGCTAGCGACATTAAGTTCAAGAATTTCACGATTTTGGGCAAAAGTCAATAAATTGAAACCATTGATATATACGCCAAGCTCACGAACAAACGATTTCATTTTGAGAATATCAGTCAGGTCATAGCTGATTTGTACTTTTGCCAAATCAAATCGATTGGTGCTATACATCCAGAAATCAGACGAACGGAAATTATTATCGCTACTCAAAGTAGTAAGACGAGGATACGTAGCTGTCAACTTAGTAGCTTCTGTCCAGCGATTGCGAACGACTTCCGAATATTTATTTTCACCATATACCCAGAAATACGAATTGTTACGCATAGCATTTGCTCCAAAACGACCAACACCCATTGCCAAAAACGTAAGTTTTTTCCATTGTGCCGAAAGCGTTACGCCCATAGTAAATGGTGCGCCAAACCAACCTCCTTTTCCTAAAAATACTTCATCACGAGAGTCGATAATACCATCTCCATTTTGATCTTTGTACTTGATATCACCAGGTTTTACTTGACCAAATGTTTGTGAAGGAGAATTTTTGATATCATTATCATCTTGGAAAAAGCCTAAGTTTTGCAATCCCCAAATGCCGTCCAAAGCTTTACCTTGTCTGTTTTGGTAAGCATTTTCGTAAAGCTCTGCTCTTTTTACAGCGGTTGTTTGGTAATAAGTACCATTGATACCCAAGTTCCAGTTTACATCTCCAATTTTCTTGTTCAAATTGGCAGAGAAATCAAAGCCAACACGCTTATCTTCGTTATAATTAACATAAGGAATAAAAGAAGAGACTGGCCAACCAGTTGTAAAGTATGAAGGAAACAACACAGATGCTTGAATGATATTACCTGTGATTTTATTCATAAAGAAAGTACCATTCAGACTCAAAAGGCGATTAAAGAAGGTTCCTTCTATACCAATGTTGATTTCTTCTCTTCTTGGAAATTTCATATTAGGATTATCTCCTCTTCTCGATTCAGTTGCCTGAATACCCGTTCCGTCTTTCCAACCATACCATGAGCCAGCTGTGGTATAAAATCCTTGATAGAGATAATAATCAGAAATATCCAAATCGGTATTCAAAATGCTTGCTGAAGCTGTGAGTTTTAAATCGTTGACAATACGTGAATCTTTCAAGAAGTTTTCACGACTCAATCTCCAACCTAACGAAACCGATGGCGAAAACGCCTGACGATTACTTGGTGGCAACTTAGCAGAGTGAATATAAGCTGTACTCAAATCCACGTAGTACTTGTGATTGTAATTATAGCTTGCTAAAAAGCCAAGGTTTGCATTACTAGTGCGGTGATAAACCGCTGATTCGGACTGCTGGAAACCATTAGCCAACAAAATCGCAGACAAGTTGTGGTTACTACCAAAAGTTCGGTCATAGTTCAATTGACCCGAAAAAGCGATAGTTTGGCGATACCAGTTACCACTCACATTTTGTGTTCCAGATTTAGCATCTTGGTTATACACTGTCAAACTACTAATTAGGTCGGTACCGCTATAGTTATTCCACGCTGGCGAGTACGTAGCATACGAGTAATTGTATGACAGCGAATAAGCCGTAGCGTAGTCTACCGCAAAACCTGTACGGAATGACAACCCTTTCAAAACATTACGTAAATCAGCCTTCAGACCAGTATTAAACTGAAATTGACGGTTTGAATACTGGTTGTTTCCTCCTGCGTAAATCGTTGCGATAGGGTTAGTTTGGTCAAGTTGCGTACCTCCTAGTAAATATTTGCCATCAATAAGGTTGTTACTATTCTGAATCCAAATTTGTGAAGCCGCATCTTCTTTTTCGATTAAATCTATCGGAATTAAAGGTGCAAAACGATTGGGACGTACCGTAGCGGCATTGCCCCAATAATCTGTATTTACTCCTCTTCCTGTATAGAAAATGGCCGTTGCGTCGGCATTCATCGAGATATATTCGTTGAGCTGAATATCAAGATTTCCTCTAAAATTAAGACGGTCCGAATTGTTATTGTTTTTTGCTTCGCCAAAGTTCAATAATGAACCAGTTGTTGAATATCCTAAGTTGGTGTAATATCTTACACGCTCGTTTCCTCCCGAAATTTCTGCGGTAGCGTCATAACGCATAAATACATTTTTGAGATAATCTGAAGAATAAAAATCTACATTAGGATAACGGTATTTATTGCGCCCTGAACCATAATTATAGATATCCAATTCCGAATACAAATCTGTCAAACCATCATTTCTACGAGCTTCATTGTACAGGCTCATATATTCTGCTGAACCTAAATACTTAGGGTAGCTCTTTGGAATATTGATACCGCTATTTACTCTCAAATCAAATCGGCGCTTTCCTGCTTCTCCACGCTTGGTTATGACATTGACAACACCTTTAGCAGCACGGCTACCATAAAGCGCTACCGCATTGGCACCTTTCAAGAAAACAATTTCTTCTATTTCGGTAGGAGCCACATTACCAGTTTCGCGAGGTACACCATCAATCATAAACAGATAGTTACCCATGCCCCAATTGCTATTACCATTAAAGCCAGAAGCAAAAGCCTCCATGCCATCGAGGGTAGATGTAAAATAGTTTTTGTTTAAAAGCTCTTTTACATTTACCGAAGCAACACCCCCCAATAAGTCTTGTTTTTCTACCTCCCGAAAAGCAGCGTGAATCAAATCACGTGTTTTTTCTGGCGTAAGACTAATTTGAGAAATCGCTTTTGTAATGGTAATATATTTTGTTTCAAACCCTTTAGCCGAAATCGATAAAACATCATTTTTGGCTACTTCATATTCAAAAGAACCAAAAGCATCTGTTGTAACGGCTTTGCTATTTTCGGCAGCGCTTGTTACAACCGCCCCTTTCAAAGGTTGATTGTTTATCCCAAATACAGTGGCCTTAATCTGTATGGTTGGGTTGTCTTGTGCCCTCGATGTTACAGGCTGTAACATCATGAGCGTACACAAGAAGAGGAGTATTTTTATGAACTTCATTTGCTTTACATTAATCTTTTCAAGGTATGATTATAGTATTAGCTCTGATTACCAACCAGGGTTTTGAGCAAATTCTAAATAGAGGTTGGCATCGTTGTTTTTGAGCGGTAACCAATAATGCTTGTCGGTAAACTTGCGTTCCAAAATGGTGGTCTCACGAATGTTCAACACTCTGTTTTCTTTAGGATCTTTGTTGGGATCAAGTGTGCTGGCACGATCAAACTCTATCGATTTTTTCAAAGTATAGGGACTTTGGGTAAGCAACAACCAACGGCGTAGGTCGTTGAATCGGTGCCCTTCAAAAGATAGTTCAACGGCTCTTTCACGACGAACTTCATCCATAAATATATCCAAAGACGCCAAAAACTTAGTTGCCACATGCCCAACACCAGCTCTGTCACGGATGGCATTGATGGCATCTACGGCAGTTTTGCTGTAACTGGCCGATTTACCTGTTGGAGAGCCATAACCTTGTGCCGCAGCCTCGGCATACATCAAATAAATATCAGCCAAACGCATATAAGGTAGGTGGATATTCAAGCTTTTGTCATAACTGTATCCTTGGTCGTATTTATTTGCCGTTCTTGGTACAAACTTGAATAACAAGTATCCTGTACGACTTCCTGTAGCAATGTCACGATACGAACCACCTGTGTTAAGGTTGGCATAACGGTTGTTTGCCTCGCTGGCGTTTGGAATACTTCCTGCAACCATTTTTACCCCATCGAACACAATATCATTATAAAAACGAGGGTCACGGCCTTTCCAAGGATACTCAGGATTATAACCTGATTCACTATCAGCTTGAGTAACATCTTTGATTGGCAAACCATTGGCCATACCATAGTAATTAACGTAGTTAGAAGTTGGTAGAAACTTCACATCACCTTCGCTAATAATGAGTGGAGAATACTGCTTGCTTGTTCCCCAGTTCGAGCTATTGGCACCATAATAAGGACCTCTAAAAATGGCCTCAGTTCCCCCTGGAATATTCCAGTTTTGTCCTGTGGTATAAAAATTGGTATAGTACTGAGCAAAAGGAACTAAGCTATATGGAGCTTCGCCACTTTCGCACAAGGATAATAATTCAGCAAAAGCATCTGCTGCTTTTTTGCAGTATTCTGCATTGTAAGTACGGCTGCCACCTGACACTGAGTTCATCAATGGACTACCTGCCCAAAGGTAATTTTTCCCTAAATAGCCCAATGCCATAATCTTATTGATACGGAGTTGGTTTTTACCTAAGGTTCTTTTTCCTGCTGTGGTATTATCCCAGTTGGTAGGCAAAAGATTCGCAGCTTCTCTAAAATCGGCAGCGGCCTTGTCGGCACATTCACTGTATTTGAGTCGAGGTAAGGTAAGCTTTTGGTCACCAGGAAGCACTTGGTCGATATAAGGTAGTCCACCAAAATATTGCATAAACATAAAGTGGTACCAGCCTCTAAAGAATAATAACTGTCCTTTGATAAGGTTTTTCTCTTCCTGAGTTGCATCGGTTAATTTATCGATATTAGCCAAGCCCATATTAGCTTTACGAATAGCATACCAACCTAAGCCCCAAAGTGATTTTGTAAAGCGGTCGTCGTTGGTTAGGTTATTGTTACGATCCATCCAACCTGCTTGCCAGCCGTCAAAGTTGCGTTGCCAGCCCCAAAAATCACCATTGTCGATTTTTACACAAAAGTGAAAAGTTTGGGCTGTAGACTGAATTTCATCTTCTCCCCAGTTCCAAGAATTTGTCCAATATGCATTCGAAAAGTCTGGAATACAATGATATAGCTCTTCAGTAAAACCTTGAAAGTTAACAAAGTTTTTAAAGGCATCCTTGTCTGAAACCAATGATTGGGGGTCACGGTCGAGGAAATCCTTGCAGGAGGTAATTCCAAAAGTCATGGAAAGACCCACCGCCACAAACAAGAGTTTAATTTTCTTAATCATGCTTTTGTTTTAATTAGAAGGTAAGATTTAGACCTAAATTGAATCGTTTAACGGTAGGATATGCTCCTTGTGAAGCCCAGCCTGTACCTGCAAAGTTGGATTCGCGGTCATCAGGCATTTTGCTCCAAGCAACTAGGTTGTTACCATTGAGATAAATTCTGAGTCCTGATACGCCCAACTTTCTACTAAACTCTGACGTAAAGTTGTAAGCGATTTCAGCATTCTTTAAGCGTACATACGAACCATCATACATATATTGTGTGCCTCTATAATAGCCTTGTGGTGTTGTCAACCAACGTGGCATAGGATTAGCATTCGGATTACTAGGCGACCAATAATCACCTTCTTGGTATACGGTATGACTTTGCGAACTCAAGCTTCTAAATTCTACCTGACGTGTTACGTTGTTTACTGCATAGAATTGTACAAAAGCAGAGAACCCTTTCCAGTCGATGCCAAAAGTGGCATTGTAAGTATTGGCAGGCCAGCCTGTATAGCCATAAGGGATATTGTCACGAGAATCAATCAAACCATCACCATTATAATCTACCAAATAGTAGTTGCCAGGGAGTTTTTGGTTGTCGTTTGCATTCTGAATAGCACTTCCATATAATTGATCCCACGTGTTATAGGTACCACGACTTACATACGAATAAGCTTGGTTGATTTGCATACCTTCTGATTTTTGGTAGTCAGGTAATAATTCAGGATTAGCAGCTTCAATAATCTTATTTTGCGTATGCGTCATGTTAAGGTCTGTCCATAACCTAAAGTTTCTCAGGGTTTTATTGAGATGTAACTCTAGTTCATAACCACTCGATTTTACTGCTCCAAGGTTTGCCACAGGTGGTGTTGCACCAAAGTAAGTAGGAACGTCTGAACGGTTTGCTAACAAAATTTTACTTCTATTATCCGTAAAAAAGTCTGCTTTTCCTTTGATAAAACCTTTCAAAAATTCGAAATCAACCCCAACATTGTACTTTTCGGATTGTTCCCATTGAACATTTGGGTTACCCACTACAGTTTGGCTATACCATGTATAAGGGCTTTGTTCGGCAGCTTCACCACTGATTCCTAATCTTGATTTTCCATTATAGTTCCATTGTTCCAAATATGGCCATCTCACCCCAAGGTTATCAAAACCTGTTTGTCCATAAGAAGCTCTTACTTTAAATTGGTCTACAAATTTTAAAGACTTCATAAAGTTTTCATTTGAAACAATCCAGTTTAAACCACCCGATTGGAAGAAAGCAAAACGATATGCCGCTGCAAATTGCTCTGAACCGTTATAAGCTCCGTTATATTCTACCGTATATTTGTTGTTGTAGGTATAGGTTGTTCTAAATACCCAGTCTTCACGATACGATGGAATCATACTACCATTGGCATAGACGTTACGGTTCATTAAG
This sequence comes from Flectobacillus longus, assembly GCF_030056705.1. Taxonomy (GTDB): domain Bacteria; phylum Bacteroidota; class Bacteroidia; order Cytophagales; family Spirosomataceae; genus Flectobacillus; species Flectobacillus longus. The sequence continues at coordinate 18,649 of NZ_JASHIC010000022.1, read as the reverse complement.
CCCATACCTGTTAGATAATGCTTTCCAGCAATATTTTTGGCATAATTGAGCTGTAATTGATAGAACAATCTTCTTTGGCTAGCACCAATAGTACCAGCCGCAGGACTCCATTTTATACCTTCCTGAAAATCAAATCCTGTGATACCGTCAATGGCTTGGCGATACGTAACAGCTCCTGTTTCTGGGTTAATCCATTTACGTTGTGTATCGTTGTAAAGGTCATTAATACCTCTATCGCTTTCTACAAAAGTGTTATCAAGAGAGATAGTACCTGTAAATCTCAATCCCTTGGTAATCATATCCAACTCCTGATCGAGTGTAAAGTCTGTCGTGATTCTTGCGGTTGTTTGGTAAGAAACACCCCCAATCGCTAAACTTCTTGCCGAGTTTTCTGCTCTAGCTTCGTTTGGTGCATAATATCCCCAAGAGCCATCTGAGTACACAGGCAAAAACAAGTCGGGAGCTGCATTATAAGCGTCTATCCAAGCGCCATATTCCGAACCTGTAAAACCCCAAGGGCTTTTGCGTACCCCATAAGAGCCTGATAAGTTGGTTTTGAATAAAGTAGTTGGTGTTAACTGAAAGTCCAAATTACTTCTCACATTCAAGCGGTCAAAACCGAAACCTTGTTCATAGCCACGATTGTTTGGATAAGTTTTAAACAAATCGGCTTCATGCAAAAAGTCAGCACTGGTAAAATACTTTACGGTATTTGTACCGCCACTAATGTTCAAGTTGGCGTTGTTTGACCAAGCGTGAGATTTAAACAATGTTTCTTCCCAGTTGACATTCGGATAACGCTCTGCTTCTGCTAAGTTTGCTGGATTGCGGTACTTGTTCAGAATATCAAATGGCAAATAATCTCTCCAACCATCGGGCTTGGTGGCAAGCTCGTATTCGATAACGTCATTCCTTATACGTAACGCATCGAATGAGTCGTATTTCCCTGGAAGCTTTGATGGAGACTTCAAAATTGTATTAACCGTGGCACGGATAGATGCCTTTCCTGTTTTACCTCTTTTTGTCGTAATCAAGATTACGCCATTGGCACCTCTCGAACCAAACACGGCTGTAGCAGAAGCATCTTTTAAAACAGTTACAGTTTCGACAGAACTGATATCGACACTATTCATAGGACGTTCGACACCATCCACCAAAATTAACGGGTCTGAGTTGTTCCAAGTACTTCGTCCACGAATGATAATTTGTGGGTCCTCGGCACCAGGCAAACCAGTACTGGCATTGGTAATCAAGCCTGGCACGTTACCTGTGAGGGCGGCACCAATACTCGAAACACCACCTGCCCGCTCAAGGACTTTCCCAGTGGTTTGGGTCACAGAGGCTACAACACCTTCTTTCTTTTGCTTGCCGTATCCAACCACCACGACTTCGTCCAAAGCCGTTTGGAATTCTTCAAGCACAACTTCTAAAAACGTTTTTTTTCCCACAAGGATTTCTTGTGGCTTGAAACCAATCGAACTGATAATTAAGGTTTCTTTAGGAGAACAATTAATGCTAAATGCTCCGTCCCTGTTAGCATTGGTTCCTTTGGTGCTTCCCTTTACTGCAATTGTTGCGCCAGGGATAGGTTCGCCAGAGGCTGACTTAACAACTCCTTTTAAATTTTGAGCTTTTAAGGAAAAACTCGAAACCCCAATCATTAGCGAAACAAACCATGCTACTAAGTGAAGTTTATTCCGAATAGTTGAAATAGGTAGGTTAAAGTGTTTCATACATTAGAGTAAAATATGATTCATTTAATAAATAATATAAAATTACTGTGCAAAGTAAAGTCATGTAGATAGAATACATTAGCACAAATCTTCAAATATGTATTCCTTATGTTTAGCACTCAGACAAAAAGTGTCAATATGACACTTTTTGTCTGAGTGAAATAAAATTATAAATACTAATGAACGTCTTGTCTGACTAAAATTAGGATATCACATCTGTATGTTTTAAGATTTAACAAGATGCGTTTATGACCAAATCATGTTTAGTATTTCAATGAGGATTTACAAATATAGATTGAGTAATATAAGTAACTAGATCAACGTCATTTCGGCTACAAGCAACTTCAATTTGGCAACAATTATCTATCTACTTCTTTAGACTTTTGCATTATCATTTTTATTCTTTCAAATATGCAAAAGTCTATTTTTATTACAGGAGCTTCTAGTGGCTTGGGCAAAGCCACTGCAAAATTCTTTCAAGCAAAAGGATGGCGGGTTTTTGCTACAATGCGAAATCCAGAAAACGAAACAGAATTAACGCATCTCAACAATATTACCGTATTAAAGTTAGATGTTACTAACCCTACTCAAATTGAAAGTACCATTCAGCAAGTGCTATTGCAGCATGACATAGATGTTGTTTTAAATAATGCGGGCTATGGTTTAGTTGGCGTTTTGGAGGCATTATCCGACGAACAAATTAACCGTCAGCTCAATACCAACTTACTAGGAGTTATTAGAGTTACACAAGCCTTCATTCCGTTTTTTCGTCAAAGTAAAAAAGGCATGTTTATCAATATTACTTCTATGTTTGGCTTGCTTGGGTATCCTACATGTTCGATTTATTCTGCTACAAAATTTGCTATTGATGGTTTCTCGGAGAGTCTGGCTTATGAGCTAGCTAAGTTTGATATTCGAGTAAAGATTATTGCCCCAGGAGGAATACAAACCGATTTTGCGGGTCGTTCGTTAGATGGAGGAACGCATCCTGCTTATCAAACTCTAGTCGAAAAAGTAAGTGAAGGCTACAGTGAAGAGCGTAGTAGCCAATTTTCGACTGCAACACAGATTGCGTCGGTCATCTATGAGGCTGCTACCGACCAAAAGAGCCAACTCAGATATCTAGCTGGAGCTGATGCCAATCAATTATATCAAGAAAGATTAATAATAAGTCCTGAGAAACAGGCTCAACAGCTGTTACAAACTTTTAAATTGGAACTACAATCATGAATAACACGATAACAATCACAGGAGCCACTGGTAAGATTGGTTTCAAAATAGCTACAGCTTTACTCAAAAATAGCAAATCGATTAGAGTAATTGGTCGAAATGCCCAAAGTCTAGAATCTTTAAAAGAATTAGGCGCTGAAATCGCTCTAGGAAATATGAATGATGTAGACTTTTTGACAGCCTCATTTTCTGATTCTGAAGCTGTATTCCTAATGTTACCTCCAGACAAAGAAACGTTGGATTTTGGGGCTTTTCAAGACCAACTAGGTGAGATTCAATATCAGGCAATCATCAATGCAGGGGTTAAAAATATTGTATTTGTTTCGTCTCAAGGGGCTCATGATGTGTTGCACACAGGTACCGTAAGAGGGTTGGGAAGACAAGAAACTCGCCTGAATAGTCTGCCAAATGACATCAATGTGCTGAGTATTAGAGCAGAAGGTTTTATGGAGAATTTGATTGACTCCCTGAAATTATTTAATACCATTGCTACCCCTTTACGCCCAGAAGTCAAAACAGGTTTAATTGCTACAGATGATATTGCCGATTTTGCGACACAACGATTGCTAAAGCTAGATTTTACTGGCAAATCGTACCAAGATTTACTAGGTGATAGAGACTACAGCCAAACCGAAATTGCCACAATAGTGGGAAATACCATCGGTAAGCCATCAATAGAATATGTACAATACGCTTACGAAGCGTACAAAAATGCCTTGTTAAAAGCAGGAATGTCCGAAAGTAGAGCGGCACTGATTACAGAGCGCTATAAATCTATCAATGAAGGATATTTTAATGAAGGTGTTCGTAATGAAAAATCTACAACCCACACTTCATTAGAGCAGTTTGCTCAACATATCCTCAAACCTATGTTTGGGTAATTATTTTTAATATAAATGTTATAACAAAGTTAGTGGGCAAAATAAAATTTAAGATTGGGCTTTGGGCTTTCAGGTAACGGCTTTCGGCGGTGGGTTTTGGAAAAAAGCATGGCTGTGGGTAATAAAAAACATTTTAACACTCTTTGCCTTGTGCCTGTTGCCTAGTGCCTAAACACATAACTTAAATCTTATTCTGCACGATTACTTAAGTTAGTGGGCGAAATAAAATTTAAGATTGGGCTTAGGGCTTTCAGGTAACGGCTTTCGGCGGTGGGTTTTGGAAAAAAGCATGGCTGTGGGTATTAAAAAATATTTTAACACTCTGTGCCTTGTGTCTGTTGCCTAGTGCCTAAACACATAAATTAAATCTTATTCTGCACGATTACTTAAGTTAGTAGGCAAAATAAAATTTAAGATTGGGCTTTCAGGTAACGGCTTTCGGTGGTGGGCTTTGGAAAAAAGCATGGCTGTGGTTATTAAAAAATATTTTAACACTCTTTGCCTTGTGCCTGTTGCCTAGTGCCTAAACACATAAATTAAATCTTATTTTGCACGATTACTTAGTAAAATAAAATATATAAATATCAAATGAGTCCAGAAAGAGCAGTTCAACAAGTACTCGCCCAATATGTCAGAGCCGCAGATGCGCTTGATGGCGAAACATTAAGTCAACTTTTTATACAAAATGGAAAAGTAGAAATATACGACTTAAATGCAGGAAACCCGACTCTATTATTTGTGCTGAATGGCAAAGAACAAATTGCTAATGCCATTTCAAATCTAATGAAACCACATCCTCCCAAAGGTTGGAGTCACCATACCACCCATGACCATATTATCGCAGTAGAGGGTGATTACGCCGAAATGGATGCCCAATTTATACGCTTTGACTCTGTCGGGGCAATCCGCCCTGAAGGTGACTGGCCTGTAGGTACAGTTGGTCTAAAAGGAAGCGTTATCCCAACAGAATCAGGATATTACAAGCCTTCATTGAAATTAGAAAACGGAACATGGAAAATAACCACACATCGTATTTATCATGATTTGACCTTTGCTTTTCCTGAACAATAAGCAAAAGAACTTCCTATATTTGATTATGAAAAAGGAAAAAAACATACCGCTCAAATTGAATTCTATCTCAGAGATGCACAAGGCATTGGGTTTCCCTAAGCCCTTACATCCTCTGGTAAGTTTAGTAAATTATGCTGATATCACGATGCCACATGAACAGTGGCCTAAGTCAATCCTTCCCAATTTTTTTAAAATATCCTATAAGATAAATCCTTTAGGAAAAATAAAATATGGGCAAGGATATTATGATTGTGCAGAAGGGGGCTTATCGTTTATATCTCCTAATCAAGTGATAGCGTGTTCCGACGACAAACGAGATTATACAGGTTATACCTTACTTATTCATCCAGATTTTCTGAGAGGGTATTCGCTTGCAAATCGAATAAAATCATTTGGTTTTTTTTCGTATTCAGCTAATGAAGCTTTGCACTTGTCTGAAAAAGAACGACTCATTATTTTTTCGGTATTTGATAATATTAAAGAAGAGCTCAGCGGAAATATCGATGATTTTAGTCAAGATTTAGTTGTATCACATATAGAAGTATTGCTCAATTATAGTAATCGTTTCTACAAACGTCAGTTTATTACACGAAAAATCGTGAATAATGCTTTGATTGTCCAAATGGAGAAAATACTAGACGAGTATTTCAACAGAGAAGAAGGTCTTAGCAAAGGTCTTCCTTCTGTGGAATATTTGGCGGAGCAATTAAATGTTTCACCCCGATATCTAAGCGATATGCTTCGAGCACATACAGGACAAAATGCTCAGCAACATATTCATGAAAAGCTAATCGAAAAAGCCAAAGAATATTTGACCGCAACTAGCCTATCGGTTTCTGAGATAGCTTATCAACTAGGTTTTGAGCATTCGCAATCTTTCAATAAAATATTCAAGAAAAAAACGAATCTGACTCCTATTGAATTCAAGCAGTCGTTTAATTGAATGAAGGTTGGAACTCAAAGTCATTATAACTTAAAAGAATTGTAAGTAGCTTACTTTTAGGCTTAGTAGGAGTTTTAGTATTTTATTCTAAAAAGTAATCTATCTTATCACGAATATCATCTATTTAGTATATGATATTCAGTACCAAGTGTTTAGAGGAAGTTAATCAAAATTCTATATCTTTTCTCCTTTCAAAATACTCTTCTCGACTCCTATCTATCCATTACCTTCATTGTTGAAGTCAGCTATCTTGAGGTCTTTCACACCTACAGTGCTCAATAGGTCAGATAATGGATTCAAGCCTACCAAATTGTCGCTCCTAAGGAGCTGATTACAAGATTGTTTTCTGAAAAAACATCTAATAATTTCCAAAGCTCAAAATCATTAAAGTATTTATTTAAAAAAATAGGTATCATAAGTTCCCATTGACCGTCTTAACCAGAGCATAATCTTAAAATTATGTTCTGGTTAATTAAACAAAACAGTCTAAAAATGTTTCTTATGAAAATCAAAACTACACTACACAGTTATTTCTTGTTATGCTTTATCATTTTACTAGGTGCATGTAAAAGTCAAGATGTTGCTCCTCCAACAATGAATGTTTCAAGCGATATAATCGAAATGGGAGCTATTACTTCTAGTTCAAATTCAACTTTTAACATAATACAAACTGGGGAGGGTACGATCAGTTACACGATTGCTTCAGACAAAAATTGGGTAAAAATCTCTAAATCTAGTGGCACCATCACCAACGGTAAAGAAGTTGTTAGTATTAATACATTAATCAGTAGTACTGACCTTCTGGAAGGCGAAAATATTGCTACTTTAACTATTACACCAGTTATTAATGGTACACCTTCATCAAATATCACTGTGAAAGTGAAAGGTATTTACAAAGTAACAACTTTGGTTACATCTGTTTCTGAGCTGGATTTCGGAACAATAAAAACAGATAAATCTCTGTATTTGAAGTTTTCCAAAGTAGGTTCTGAAAATTTAACTTACGATGCCGTAAGTGATAAGCCTTGGTTGTTGTTAGACAAGGCTTCAGCTAGCTTATCCACTACTGACTCTTTAAAACTTACAATCAATACTTTAACCGCTCCAGCGGGCAACCAAACGGCTACAGTCACTATAACTCCAAAAGTAAATGGAGTTATAGGAAAATCAATTCAAGTAAATATTAAGGTTAATTATGATGACACCAAATCAGGCAATATAGAAGGACATCGACTTACTCGTAATGAAACTTGGGCTGGCAACATATATTTAACAGGAAGTATCGTCATTCCAGAAGGTCTAACGCTTACAATAAAGCCTGGGAGTATCATCACCGTTAAGACTATTTCACCAGGTATAAACATTATTGTCCTAGGAGGAAAATTAGTGGCGAAAGGTGATGAGTCTAATATCATAATCCTTAAGGGAGAAAACTACAAACTAGGTGATAGCTCTTGGGGTGGAATTGTGGTCGATGGGGATATAGAAATATCTTATTGTTATGTACAAAGTGCCTTTACTGGAATATACATGAATCATCATATCCAGCCCAAAATCATTGATATCCACCATATACTTTTTGATAATAATTTTATGACAGGTATACAGGTGGTTACCTATCCATTTAGCGCTCCACTAAATTTGAAAAATTTAACTTTTAGAAATAGTTATTTCAACTCATTTATTCATCAAGATAACTGTAATGTCAATATTTCTGAATCTGAATTTAATGATCCAGAAATCAATGTTATTAGTTGGGGGAGCAATTCCAACATATTAATCGACAAATCTAACTTTATTAACAAAAAATATGATTTCTATACTCATGTTGAAGTTATCCAACCAGAATCTAATAAAAATAACAAAGTATCCGCCCAAAATTGTTATGGAATAAAATATATAGCAGGATTTGGAAAAAATGGTAATGTATTTACTAATACATCTGTGGCAACAAGTGCAAATATCAATGCAGGATGTGGCTTTGCAGATAAATTCAAAAATTCCAGTTCAAACATAAGGCTTTCTAAACCTACGAGTAGAGAGAAATTATATGAACTGCAGCAACAGCAACTCCAAAAACTTAAACCATCTAAATAGCTAATCAAAGCAAGATGGTAGAGCGCTTAGTCTACCAACTTGCTTTATAGGGTTAGATTTTTGGAGATAATAGGTTTTTAGTTTGTCTACTTCATATTCTTGATTGTTTGATAGAGTAGGAGGAAAAAGAGAAGAAGCAATATTTTTTATTCGTTTGAGTATGGTGGTGGCTGAAATAGACAAAAGCCTTGCCATAGATAGTATTCCAACCCCTTCTTTGGTTAATGCGATGATTTTAGGATTTGTCTCTACATGACAAGCTTGATAGGTATAAAACAAGACGGTAGATTTGATACATTTTTTACAAAAATAACGCTGTTTTCCTCGTATATCTCGACCGTATTTTATCAAATTACCCGCACAACTATCACATGATATAGTGCCACCAACACATTTGTAACACTTGGTTGTAGTGAATGCCATTTTTTTGCGATTTAAGAGCTTTAATTAATCTTGTTGATACGTAACAAGACCTCAAAAATCACATCTTATACAAAAAAATACGCTTAACTCATTAAGAGTCAAGCGTACCAACACTTCTGTAACAGTACCCAACACTGTTGTAACATTATTCTGAAAACCTAATCTACATCGCTTCGCTTTATCCAGCCTTCCACTACTTTTTTACCATAATAACGAATCTTGAGCCATTCTCCTTTATCATCTAATACCCCTACTTCATCGCCTTTGATGAGGTACATTTTGGTAGGTTTGTTGGGAGAAAGATTAATCATAGTTTTAGAAATAACTTTTTTGAAATCGAAAAGATACTTTCCTAACTCTGTATTTTTTTTAACTGTTATCCATTTTCTATCTTCTATACACAATTCTGTACTTACGTCCAACAATCCCTTCCAAATCAGAATATTAAAACTTAGAGAGTCTCTCGGAATAATAAAATTGTCAATTATTGAAGGTCTTTGAAATATTTTACAACCATTTAAACTATTTTCTAGTAATTTAAAGATTTTGAGTTCATCTTCTTTCAAGTAATGCTTTACTTCATCTTGATATGATACATTACCAGAATTATAAAATCTCAATACCTCAAAATAAAAATCATCATTACCAGGAATTGAGTTTTCTTCTATTACTTTATACACTAACGTTACAAAATTTTTATATTGAATCAATATTGAAAGCAACTGAATATGGGATATTTACATTTCTGTCTGAATAGTAACTTTTATCCCTTTTTTTTTGATATTCTTCAAGTTTTAAACGCTCAATCTCAAATTTAACTTTTAACATCTCACGTATATTATCAAAATTATGAGGAATCTCCATAGCTATCGAATATCGGTATTTACTGCTAGAATATTCAAGATTATTAATTTGCCCAAATAACGAATTGGCAAAAACAAGGGTAATGATTAAACTATTTTTTAAGTTTTTCATATTCTTTTTTAAGTTTTTCGTCATATTTATTTTTTGAATAATTTGGTCCATTATATTCAGATGCGGCAATTGCCCATTCTTTATCATTTATTGCGTTTTTTAAAGTACTATTATTTTTTATAAATGAAGCCATTATGAATAGTTGAGATGAACTATTACCATTCATTAACTCCTTTTCCATTTCGTCTATTGAGTTAAATTCATTCCTGAAATTTGCTCCAATAACTTGACCTATTCCCCATGAAGTAGCCATATATGCACATTCTTTGTGAATTTCAACAGCTTCTAAAAACCTTTTTTCATAGTTTTCTGTAGTTGGGATATAGCAATTGTTATAAAACCAAATTTCGTTATGACTATTGGTCTCACAATTCTCGCCTTTAATGACGTAAGTATTTGAAGAGGAACATTTTTTACACCATTCAAAACCAGTTTTTGAAACTATTTCTGGTCTATTTTCCAATAATTCAGAAAGTACAATATTATTATCTTTCCTTGGGTCATTACTGGCAACAACTCCCCAAATTTTTCCATCTCTTAAACACTTATACATTAAGTGCCTTTCAAATAGTAACTTAGGAACCTTCTTGCCCTCAACCTCAAAAAAACCATTTCCACCAGATTCTACAACCGTAAATGCTTTGAATGCAATAAAATCTTTAATACCAGCTAATTTAGCATATTTCTTGAATGTTTCATCGTCTAATATGTCGTTACTATTTGTACCCTCATCCATCACTTTAGCCTTCTCAAATAGCCATTTTTCAACTAGGGTTGTTTGGTCATTATTGTCGGTTTTAAGGGTTAAAGTTTTAGTGGTTGGAGATTGATAGTCATTAAATATTAGGCTATTACCTGATATTTTAACGGCTAAATCATCATATTGGTCTTTTTTGCTTGAGTATACTTGTACTCCTGAAGCATCATGTGGTAATAACTCCAAACTAAAATTATCAATACAAATGTCTCCAATAAATATCTAAGGGGTATCAAAACAAAAAGCGGTTTCAATCAGAAACCGCCCATTTATTATTCTACATCACTTCGCTTTATCCAGCCTTCTACTACTTTCTTACCATAATAACGAATCTTGAGCCATTCTCCTTTATCTTCTAATATCTCTACTTCATCGCCTTTGATTAAGTACATTTTGGTGGGTTTGTTGGGGATTCGATGAATAATTGATTTAGAAAAATTAATTATGCGAACCTTGTCTACAAATTTATATCGGACTTCCCAAGATTGATACAATGAATTATTAGCATCACCTATAGTGAAAAAAAGATTTTTACATGAGCTTTCAATTTTATAAACAAATATTTTCTCATTGTATGATGTAGATGTTTTTATCTGAAAAATAATTGGGAATGGTTGACCTTTTTTTCCATTGTCTGTATAGATTTTAAAATAATTTATTCCAGTATCTTGAGGAAGATATGTAATGATAATATATTTATCTTTATTTATCGCTTTGATTGGTATACTAACAACAGAATATTCATAACCTCTAATTATTGATTGCCCAAACTCATTTATTAACCAGTTCCCCATATTTTTATCACTAATTTTCTTGTAAAAGTGTAGAGAATAATCGTTTAGCTGTGCTAAGGTATTATCTTCAAATAAATAGAAGCTATATTCATCAAAATACTGCTTATAACCATTGTTTTTGTTAGCTTTAATTGTAATCTCTAAACAGTTCTTCCCTTTTTTTCTTAACAATTCGTCTAAATTTCCATCCCAATCTAGAGTATCTGTTTTTAATGAACGATATTCATATCTAATTGGAGTAATTATGTTTTCTGTTAAATATGTGACATATGCAAAGATTGTATCCTTTGAAAAAGTTAATTTAGAACCGCTATAAAGGTTTTTTTCTCTATCTGTAAATTCTGACATATTACTGTTTTTAAAGTAAACATATTCTCTTTTTGTTTCCTCCCATGTTCCATAAAGCTGAGTTGGTTTTATTTGTCCTCTACAGGTAAATAGAAAACTAATAAATAATAAAACGAATAATTTACATCCTCTCATTTTTTTAATTGATTTCATTTCCTCTAAAAGTATATTTTCCATTATTAAATAAATTTATTTCATCTTCTCTTCTTGGAACAACAATTGATGGGCGCTTCCACTGCATAAATGCCTTTTCCATATCCTCTGCATCAAAACTATTGGAATTAATATTCTTAATAACACCACGTTCTTTCAAATTATTAGTTCCAGTATTAAATACGAAACTTACTAGAGCATCGTATTGATATTGTGTAAGTTTTACATCCACGGCATTTTTCAATGGAGTTTCGTACCTAGGTAGGTCTTTTTCCCTAAATAATTTCATACAATCATCAATACTCAACGTTTGGCTACAATACAAATCTAGCTCGTCTTGTGATGTAATTAAATGTCCTAGACCAATGGTTGGTTTTCCTAGTATCTCATTGTAGTAATGGTTACTTTTTTCACAGAACCATTCACTCGTACTATGCCCCTCATGTTCATCACAATATTTAGAACGTCCACCTTTGGCATCATTATAAACGTGGGTGATGACAGCTTCTTGCTTTTTGAGGAACGTTTCACCTTTTGTACTTAGTGTTAATAGAGTTACATCTACTGGTAAATTAGGGTCAATAGTAGAATTTCCCAAATACTTCCAAACGGCATCTATTTTAACATCTTTAGCTTCGGTGTCTTGAATATCTATTTTATATTTGTTGGTAGAATTACTAATATCAAACTCTACTCCCATCGTTGTTTTCTTTTTACTTTGGAGTAATACTTCAAAGGTTGGGCTTTCTTGAGTATGTTTGTACATCCACAAATGAGTTTTGTTCCAAAAGAAGCGTTTCATGCTATGAAGAAACATATAAAAAATCCCTTAACTCCATTTGAATTAAGGGATTTTTATGAAACCTATTCTACATCGCTTCGCTTTATCCATCCTTCGATAGTCTTTTTACCATAATAACGAATTTTAAGCCATTCTCCTTTCTCTTCTAATATCTCTACTTCATCGCCTTTGATTAAGTACATTTTGGTAGGTATAACCTTGTTACTGTATAAATAAGCTTTAATATTTTTGACATAGGAGGTATAATAGAGGAGTTCTCTAAAATAATTATACTGTTCTTCAGAAAGGACTTTTATAATCTGAGAATAAGTTTTTTTATTTATTTTTCTTTTGAAGGTAAAATCAAATATATCAGTCCCTGAGAAAGAAAAGCTTGTATCTGAAGTTGAAAAATCTGGAAAGTTACATGATAAAAGAGAGTCTTTTTTATTACAAAAGCACAGATATCTTCCTGAACTATTTAAATCTGTAGTTTTCAATATCTCTTCTTTTATGTTTGAGTACCCTTGGATGTTTTCACCATAACCTACTATCTCATTATTATTTATTGTGATTTGAAATACACGTGGAAATTTAATCAAACTGTAATACTCTAGCTTCGATGATACATCTGTCGTAATAGTACCTTTCCATATTCCTAATTCGAATATCTTTTTTGGATTTCTTGATTGTCCTTTTGTTGTGAGGGATAAAATTATGATGAATGGTAATAAATAAAGTTTCTTCATAAAGATTATACTATTTTAAAATGTTAAATGCTACTTTTGTAATACTTCGTCTAGAATCATATCCATAGGGTAAACTCGGATAAATAACTCCGTTTACCTTACCACCAACCTTATCAATATCAATATTTTCAATTCTATTATCAGCTAAATCATTTAATTTTTTTTTCTGCCAAAAATACATACTCGCTTTCATAGCTACATCTAGGTTAGTTGTGAGTAAATCTATATCTCTACCATCAAATTCCATCTTATTATTCGCATTTTCGGAATCACTATTCCATAAAGATGTAATAGTTTGATACTGTCCTTTACCTGTCAAATGAATAAAACCTTTTCCTAAAAAAGTTGAACCATCTTTTGTTGAGGCAGGACCATTACCCATCCTACATGAATAAGTATAGTCAAATAAATTACTAGAACAAATATATTTATCCTTTACTACTAAATCAGAAGTGATTTTTTTTAAGGCTGGGTTGCATGCTTTAGGTGTTTCATCGGAATCACATTCAGTTAAATCAGATTCATATCCCTCAAATAAATCACAGTATTTAATTTTACCAAAAACCTCTTTGATTCTGTCTTTTGAGGAATAACAAGTACTTTCTTGGAGTTTTTTAACCCAACTGTTTCTGTGCCTATCTGCCCTAAAAAATGTGCCATTCTCAGGGGGGTATTTATCTCAAATTTATCACTGTATTTATTGATAATACTTGCTACTTCGTCACATCTCTCTTGTGGGGTACTCGAAAATATCTCATGTAACTGTGCTCCAGTAATAGGAAAAGTGGCTTGATGCTCTTGAGCTTTACTACCCAAATACTTCCAAACGGCATCTATTTTAACCTCTTTAGCTTCGGTGTCTTGGATGTCAAATAGGAAAGCCCTCAACTTTTATAAAAAATTAAGGGCTTTCTTATTTAAAAAATTATATTCTTTTACTCCACATCACTCTTTTTTATCCAACCTTCGATAGTCTTTTTACCATAATAACGAATCTTGAGCCATTCTCCTTTCTCTTCTAATATCTCTACTTCATCGCCTTTGATGAGGTACATTTTGGTGGGTTTGTTGGGGATAGAATTTATCAATGATTTGGAGGGTTTAATACCTTTTAAACTAATTTTCAAAAATTCACTTAAATAGTTCCTTTTATCCTTTTTTCCTCTTGCATTCAATAAAGAAATGGACTCAATTGGGAGTCTACTAAGCCTTGAAAATTCAGCTATTTTTCCTGACAGAAGTGTCATTTCATTATTATCACATCCAAATTTTAGAGGAATAAAATAATTTTTAGTCCAATTACCTTTTTTTGAGTAATCATCTTCTGTAATTTCAGTATAGTGCAGTCCGAAATTAACTAATTGGGTCTTATCTAATGAATCTATTTCATCCTCTGTCTTACCTTGAAAACCTACAATATGAATTAATAACGGGAAATTTAAGCTACTATCACCGTGTTCATACCCAAATGACAGCATCTTATTTCCACTAATTATTCTATATGAAAGAACATTAGTTGAATAGTTGGAATTATTGCTCCAAATACCCTCCAAACAAGTTATATTACCATTATTTAATGTTTGACTAATACTTTTTGTGAAAATCATTAACAAAATGATTAAGCTGATTATCTTTTTCATATTTATTTTTTTAAGACTTCAAATGCTTCATTGGTATACTTTCTTCTTGTTTTGTAATCATTGGGAGGATTTGTTCCATTTATAACATACCCTAAATTATCAATATCATTATCTGTTATACCTTCATCTGCTTTTCGGTTAAGCTTTTTCTTTTTCCAAAAATATAAACTAGCTTTTAAACCAATATCCAAATTACTTACCAATTCATCAATATGTCCCCCGTCTGATGTCTGTTTATGAAAATATTTTTTGTTATTTGCATTTTCGATATCATTATTCCAAGCGTTACTGACAATTTCATAATTTGCTTTTCCAGTTAGTTGAATAAAACCTCGCCCCATAAATGTCGAGCCATCTTTCGAAGATGGTGGACCATTTCCTAAATCTCCTGAACTTCCAGGTTTCCTTGCAGAACAAGAGTAGCAATAGTCAAACAGTTCTGAGCTACAAATATATTTTTTCTTAATTTCCTCATTTGTAGTAGGAACACCTTGACTGCACTTCACTGTTTCACTTTCAGTTGCACAAGCGCTCAGATCAACACAATCAAATCCTACATATAAATCACAGTATTTTGACGCTCCAAAATTAGCTCTTATAGCTTTTTCTTTATAACAGGGGATTTCTTTAGTAGCAACAAGTCCTCCTGTTTCCGCGCCTATCTGCCCTAAAAAATGTGCCATTCTCAGAGGGGTATTTATCTCAAATTTATCACTGTATTTATTGATAATACTTGCCACTTCGTCGCATCTCTCTTGTGAAGTTCCCGAAAATATATCATGTAACTGTGCTCCAGTAATAGGGAAAGTGGCTTGATGCTCTTGAACTTTATTGCCCAAATATTTCCAAACAGCATCTATTTTAACATCTTTAGATTCGGTGTCTTGGATATCAAATACGAAAGCCCTCAACTTTTATAAAAAATTAAGGGCTTTTGTATTTAAAAAATTATATTCTTTTACTCCACATCACTCTTTTTTATCCATCCTTCGATAGTCTTTTTACCATAATAACGAATCTTGAGCCATTCTCCTTTCTCTTCTAATATCTCTACTTCATCGCCTTTGATGAGGTACATTTTGGTAGGTTCAGCTAACGATGTATTTATAATAGTTTTATTCTTAATTATTACCTTTTTCTTATCTTTTCTTAAATATTTAATAAAATCTTGTATAAACTTTGGGGGTTCAATTACACGTATCATGCCTCCAACTGTACTAGGGGCAGGATGCCACGCTCTATTTGTTTCAATATAATTGGGTCGAACTACAGACAATAAAAATGACAGGGTACTATATTGATTTTCAGAGTATGAATCTTCTATTTTATTTAAACCTTCTAATATGAAAATCTCATTCATTTTTATATTACTTATTGCCATATCCAAAACTATAGAGTCTTTAGGAATTGGCATGTATGTATTGTTTCTGATAGATTCGACATATGGAAAAGGAGTACGAGGCAAAAAGCAATACAAGCCATAAACGTGTTTTGTTTTGATCAAATAATCAACTCTATCTTCTATCTTACTGTTATTCTCTATGTTATATAACTTATTATCATTATATATCCAAAAACTTTGATCTGCATGAGGAAAATTATCATTCTGTTCATAAACCCAAGCATAGCCACCTAAAAAGCTATTGATTGTGTTGTTAGAAACACTTCCATAAAATGTTTCTTTTTTTTGCGTCTGAGCCTCACAAGTGAAGATGGCTAACAAACAAAAAATTAGTGTTTTTTTCATTTCTTCAAAACATTATATGCGTTTGTAAATATAGTTTTTCTATTTTCATTATTCTCTGCTTGTACGTTGATAGATTTTGAGACCTCTTTGAACTTATCGTCAAAATTAGGCGTGTCAGGAATGGCATCATCGGCTTTTGTATTTCCGTTATTATTTTTCCAGTACCACATACCCGAAAGGCATGCAATTTCCATATCATCAAAAGCTTCATCAGGGTCGGACATTACTTTCTTATAATCTTGCCCCAGCCCTTGTCCATTTAGCCAGTCATCAAAATCTTTGTATTGTTTTTTCCATGTTAAATGTATGAAGCCATGACCTCTATATTTAAAACCATCACAAGTGCTTTCATCGCCATTCCCTCCCTCACAACGATATACATAACAAAATAAGTTTTTACCCGCATCATAACGAGATACTAATCCAGCACCACATCTATATTTTTTTGGTACATCTGAAAGTGTACTCCAAGGGTTTTTCTTATGTCCCACGTTCACATCACTACAAGAAACTCTGTCGTATGGGCTTTCTTTCCATGTTTGATTAAACCATATAGCCCATTTACCTGTTTCACTATAGCAAGTACCTTCTTTAAAACTATTGCCTCTAAACTCACCTGTCTCATGCCCCACCTGCCCTAAAAAATGTGCCATTCTCAGAGGGGTATTTATCTCAAATTTATCTGAATATTTATTAATGATACTTGCCACTTCGTCGCATCTCTCTTGTGAAGTTCCCGAAAATATATCATGTAACTGTGCTCCAGTAATAGGGAAAGTGGCTTGATGCTCTTGAACTTTATTGCCCAAATACTTCCAAACAGCGTCTATCTTAACATCTTTAGCTTCAGTATCCTGTATGTCTATTTTAAATTTGTTGGTAGAATTACTAATATCAAACTCTACTCCCATTGTTGTTTTCTTTTTGCTTGACAGTGATACCTCAAAGCTTGGGCTTTCTTGGGTATGTATATATACTTTGTCGATACAGACATCTCCTATTTTTATTTGACCTATCGCAGTTATTGAAGCCTCAAATTTATGTAATGTGGTCTTTGTGGATATTGATTTTTTGAGCTTTTCTAAAGATAATATTACATTTTTACAATCTCTATCAAAGGTTAAGATATCATCGAGTCCAGAACAGCCACAAGTGATACTACTTCCCGCAACTATAAGCTCAGTCTCTTTTGCAGCTATCATTTGTTGAGCTTGTTCCAACGCCTCATTCAGCGCCAACAGCTTGGCTTTGTTCTGCTCACAGAGTGGAGTGATGAGTTCCTCTATAGGATTGGGACCTTTGCCGTCTTTACTTGTGGTGTTACAATCTGTTCCATTGCAGAAAAAGTCTTTTGTTTCTAGGGCTGTTTGGTAGGCATTGGATAGCTTTTGGGATAAAAAAATACCCTTAACTCGCTGGTTGTTAAGGGTATTTCACTTTACATACTTACCATTTCTCTTGGTTATAACAAATCAATGTCAAAATAACCTTCAGGTAAATTTCTTGAAGAATATAATGAAGGACTATATTGGATTTTTTTAGCTAACTGATCTATATATTCAGTACCTAAATTTTTATATAAAAGAGTTTCTTCATCATTTAATTGAATATTTATTTCAAATACAGCTACTCCACCACACATAACAAAAAGGAAATATTGCGTATTTCTCTCAATGAATTTATAATTCCAAGGTTTATTAATTATTTCTATCATTTTATATTGGTTAATATTTCTATGTATTTGCCTTTCGGAATTGGATTTATTACAGCTTCAGAATATCCATTTGGTAATTTCCCTCCTGGTAACCAAAGCTCATTTGCACCACCTTCATTTCCCGATGGAATTCTGATTTCTAGTTTTTTAGGATTAGGAATATCAATTCTAACTAATTGTTTGTTTTTCCATAAACCTGCTGGAATTCCTAGTTCGGTTTCAATTACTGTTAAATCTCCATTAGCTTTTGCCAATAGGTTATCCATATCGAATTTACTCATTACAAATTGTCCATCTGGTCTTCCAATTAATGCTCTGCCATAATTATCTAATGCACTTTGAGGAACTAGATATGAAGCTCCGTTTTCAAACTTAGCCAAATGGCTAGAAATATATTCCTCTTTTAAATAATTGGAAGGCAATGGTCTACTTCCTTTCGGAATTGCCAATATACTTTCTTGTGAAAACCCAGATTTAAAAGCGTTTAAGAGTGCATCCCCCGTCCCAGTAGTAAATTTACTTAAAATTTTTCCAACTGCATTTTTTATGAGTGGGTGTTTGGCGATTCTTCCTAGTGTGCCAAGTACGATTTTGCCTCCTACTTCTGCTACAG
>NZ_JASHIC010000021.1 GCF_030056705.1 Flectobacillus longus | reverse complement strand
TATTATATCTTTGCTGAGTACGTAGTACATAAAAAGGTTGCTTTGGTATGGTTCGCAAAACAAATATCAGCAACCTTTTTTATTTCTTAAGCAAGTCTAGCAAAAGTCAAGATGACTTCCTATAAAGAAAATTCTATTTTAACTTATTTGCTTGAGCTTATTTCTAATAGCTCCTTATCATGGTGATTTCTAATTTCGACCTTGTTGTCAAAAAACATTGTTGCTCCATTTTGTGAAGTGTAAGCTGGCCAAGATGGTAGCCCTTTGTGGGCAGGATTGCCAGTACGGGCAAAATTAATCCATGATTGGCTCATTTTTTCTTCTAAGATTTTTGCCTCTTTTCCACCTCCTGTCATTTCTTGGCAACGGTCGATGTTATTAAAAACAAAACCCAATTCGATACAGTGAACCGCTTTGTACATACCGTCATTTACTGGGGATTGCCAAGTAAATAGGTAAGCATATACAGGTGCCCCACCAAAGTCTGCTTTTAAATTGGCATGCTTTACCATTCCTGGTCTGAAAGCAGCCAAATCTATATCTATGTAATCGGATGGTTTTGTGGTATTTGGATATGCTTTTTCAACAGCTTTTAAATATGTATCTGTTTTGTCAGCATAACGTTTTTTAAGGAAATCTACAGCTTGTTCTTTACTGAAATCACGAATTGCAGGATTCAACAACGACGCCATAAATTCATTTTTGGTACAACCCAACATAAACGGAATATCTTTTGAAATGGCTAAGCCCGCAGGATCAACTTGTTGATATGGCAAAAAGTCACCATCATGCACAGGCCCCCAGCCTAAGCCACCTCCTACAAAAGCTTTTCCGTCTTTTTTCATTTGCTCTTGCACTTTGGCAATAGCTTTTTTGCTTGCTTCATTCAATTTCTCGTAAGAAATTTTTTGTAATGAGTCTACTTGATTTGGTTTCAATCCCAATACTTCTAATAAAGCTTCGCCTATTTTTTTACTATCTTCTTGTTCCAAAAAGCTCTGACGATAACTACCACTCTGATTAATAGCTTTATGAAACAAACCTTTGGCAGACGGAGCATACATCAACGTGGTAACTTTGGCTCCACCTCCCGATTGACCGAAAATGGTAACGTTGTTTGGGTCACCACCAAAGTTGGCGATATTACTTTTGACCCATTCCAAAGCCATAACCGCATCCATCATTCCGACATTAGCGGATTTTTTGTATTTGTCTCCAAAGCTCGACAAATCCAAAAAGCCAAGCACATTCAAACGATGATTGATAGATACCACTACTACGTCCCCTTTTTTACTGAGATTTTCGCCTTCATAAGATGGCAACTCAATGGCAGAACCAGCACTAAAGCCACCTCCGTGTAACCAAACCATAACAGGGCGCTTTTTGCCATCATTGATCCCTTGCGACCATACATTTAGCGTTTGACAGTTCTCGTTGGTATAGCCCCAATTATGATTAAAGGCAAATTCGAGAGGGTCAAATACTGTTGTTGTAGGGTCGGTAGGACAAACGGGTCCATAAGCTGTAGAGCTACGCACATCGCTCCAAGCTTTTGGGCGGGTAGGAGGCATAAAACGCTCAGATTGAGCGTAAGGAATGCCCTTGTACGTAAAAGTTCCATTATGAATATAACCTCTTACTTTTCCCAAATCGGTACTTACAACGGCAATATTTTTACCTGCTACCAATGGGTCTGTTTGCGCATCAATATGCGAAGGAACTCCTAGTAAACTTACGGTCAGTAAGCCACTCAGAAAAATGATTTTTTTCATTAGTTAATTGGTATAAGTGTAAATAAATGGACAAAGTTAAGTGCTATGTACAAAAGAGATAAAGGCACAAAACAAGAAGCATTTTGTTTCTCTTTGCCTTTACACTTGTCTATTTACTTACTGTTTTTAAATAATTGGATAATAAGAAAATGCCATCTGAGCAATTGTCTCAAGATGAGACTATAGATACAAATGTGATAAAAAAATCGGATTTAATACAAAAAAGTGTGAAAAAAATTATACATATCGAAGAAAGTTAGGGTAAATAATTATAAGTGACGTCTTTACTCATTAACTCTAGTCATCAAAATGTTCGATAACACAGCATTATAGTTGAGTTATGAACCCTAAACTGTTTTTTATGAATTCAAAAATTCCTCAATATCGTTGGAGAATAGTCCTCTTACTTTTTTTTGCTACCACTATCAATTACCTTGATCGTCAGGTAATTGGATTATTAAAACCCACCCTCGAAAAAGAATTTAACTGGAGCGAGTCCGATTACGGTCAGGTAATTATGGCTTTTACGGCGGCTTATGCTACTGGTTTTTTATTTTTTGGTAGAATTATCGATAAAATTGGAACCAAGTTAGGCTACACTATTTCGGTTATTTGGTGGAGTATAGCGGCGGTTTTACATGCTGCCGTTGGATCTACTTTTGGACTAGCTAGTATGCGTATGCTTTTAGGTTTGGGCGAATCAGGAAATTTTCCTGCGGCTATCAAAACAGTTGCAGAATGGTTTCCTAAGAAAGAGCGTGCCTTTGCTACTGGAATATTCAACTCAGGCGCAAATATTGGAGCGGTAGTAGCACCTATTATGGTACCTTGGATTTTGGGAGTTTATGGCTGGCGTGAAGCGTTTATTATTACGGGTGGAGTTGGTTTTATTTGGCTGATTTTCTGGAAATTATACTACGAAACTCCTACAAATCACCCTAAATTAAGCACAGAAGAACTGGAATATATCAATAGTGATGCCGACGAACAAGAAGTAGAAACCACAGAATCTGTAAAATGGATAAAACTTTTTGGGATTCGTCAAACATGGGCTTTTGTTTTTGGTAAAATGTTTACTGACCCTATTTGGTGGTTCTTTCTTTACTGGCTACCATCTTACTTTGCCGAGCGTTTTCAATTGGATTTAAAAAAGCCAAGTATCGAATTAATTGTGGTTTATACAGCTACCACAATCGGTAGTATTGGAGGGGGATATCTTTCGGGATATCTAATCAAAAAAGGTTGGACTGTATTCAAAGCCAGAAAGGCATCTATGTTGAGTTTTGCATTGGCGGTATTACCTGTATTTTTTGCTCAATACTGTACAAACATCTGGCAGGCTGTGGGTCTAATTGCATTAGCGATGGCCGCACACCAAGCTTGGAGTGCTAATATTTTTACAACAGCTTCAGATATGTTTCCTCGCAAGGCGATTAGTTCGGTAGTAGGAATTGGTAGTATGGCAGGCTCTGTTGGCGGTATCTTATTTCCTATTTTAGTAGGTTATTTATTGGATACTTACAAAAAAGCAGGAGATATAAATATTGGTTACAATGTTATTTTCATTATTTGCTCAATAGCTTATATTTTAGCATGGTTGGCAATGCACTTTTTTGCTCCAAAAATGGAAAAAGTAAAATTATAGTTTGACGCTGTAAATTAGGAACTTACATTTACAAAAAAGGCTACTTCGTGAAGTGGCCTTTTTTGTAAATAGACCATGAAAATTTATTTAGACTTATTTTAAATAACTATTGTTTGATATATATTCTCCTATTAACTTTGTAGTGTATTCAAAATAGAGGTTAGGTTATGGAATATCCTGCATTTCACGAATTATATCAAAATTCAAAAGGAAGTACTTGGCAATGCGATTTGACAAATAAAATTCATGTGCATTTTAATGGAATGATTGCAACTTTCAAGATTCATGATTTTTTGGCATTTCGCCGCAAAGTTTCTTCAATTGATATTCATCAAATGATATTTAATTTGTCAGATGACTTTGATTATGAGCTAGTAGAGGCTCCTCAGGTTCAACTTTCATGGCAGCTAACACTCTGTGAAATTGTTCAGTTAAGAGACTTATTAGATGGAACAAAATTTGTTCTTTCCTTAAATAGTATGTTATACGAAGTGTTGGGAGAAGGAGCTTTAGCATAAGTATTAATGCAAAATAAAATTGCATTAATACGCTTTAGACATTAGGAAAAAAAGCTTCACTTATTTCCTAAGAAATACTTTTTAACTTTTAGCCTATGGAATAAAGCCTAGCGCTTAATGCAGGTAAAAATTTAGGTGTAATTAATAAAAATGGTCTTCTGAAGAATAAATTCTTCAGAAGACCATTTACTTTTTTAGAGCTATTTGTCCTTAAACGATAAAGCATGGTAGAATGGCATTTTTTATTTTCTATTTTTGTTGGATATATAAGTAAAAAACAATCATTTCTTGTTTTATCTATATATTCAAAGATTATTCACTAATTATTTTAAGAGAAAATGAAACATGTATTTCGTACCAAATTAGTAGCTGTTTTAGCGCTATTGGTCACAATTCTTACTTCAATTAATTCTTGGGCTGCAGCACCCAAAAGAGACTTTTATCAGTTGATTATTTATCGTTTAAAAACGGCGGAACAAGAAACTCGTCTCGATAATTATTTACAAAATGCCTACATGACTGCATTACATCGTGCTGGTATTGAGAAAGTTGGTGTATTCAAACCAATTATTTCGCCAGAAGCTGGCGAACCAGCCGAAAAAATGGTATATGTATTTATTCCTTTTAAATCACAAGATGAATGGGCAAAATTAGAAGGAAAACTTTCTGCCGATAAAACATATTTGGAAGAGGGAAAAGATTATATCGATACGCCTTGGGATAAGCCCGTGTACACACGTATGGAATCTATTTTGATGAGAGCATTTGTCGATCAACCACATTTTCAGATGCCTGCGCTTTCATCGCCAAAGTCTGAAAGAGTTTATGAATTTAGAAGTTACGAAGGACCTAGCGAAAAAATATACGTCAACAAAGTAGATATGTTTAATGCTGGTGGTGAAGTGAAATTATTTAAAAGATTGAATTTCAACGCAGTATTTTATTCGGAAGTAGTTTCAGGAGCAGCTATGCCTAACTTGATTTATATGACAACTTTCGAAAATAAAGCTGATAGAGATGCACACTGGAAGTCATTTAGTGCTGACCCCGAATGGAAATCTTTATCTGCAATGCCTAAGTATCAACATAATGTTTCAAAAAATGATACACGTTTTTTAAGACCGACGGATTACTCTGATATTTAAGTAATTAAGACATTATAATTGAAGGTGGGCATCTATTGCTCACCTTTTTTTGTTATGACTAATAAATCTATAATTTAACCTACACATTTGTTTTGAAATAAGCAGGCTTATCTATAAATTTACCTATCTACCTTTCTACAATAAGTCCTCACGTAATAAAATGCCTACAATTTTACACCGAATAGACTATTATTATTAAATAATATGCAAAAAAATGACTAAATATAGTATTTTTGCATATTGTTTTTGTAC
The DNA here is from genome assembly GCF_030056705.1 of Flectobacillus longus. Lineage (GTDB taxonomy): Bacteria > Bacteroidota > Bacteroidia > Cytophagales > Spirosomataceae > Flectobacillus > Flectobacillus longus. The sequence continues at coordinate 153,049 of NZ_JASHIC010000021.1, read as the reverse complement.
AAATTATTTGCATTCACTTTAGGAATTAGATATATACACACAATGGATACTTTTTTTAGCCAAAACCTGCAATACCTACGCAAACAATTGGACGGGAAAATTTCGCAGGAAAAACTTGCTGAGGAAGTTGATTTAAAAAAATCTACACTCGGTTCTTATGAAAGTGGTCGAGCTGAACCACGCTATGCTGATTTAATTAAATTGGCTAGTTACTTCAATGTAAGCGTTGATGATATGCTTACAAAGGACTTGGCAACAAACCAACCAGCTAAACGTCAGGAAGATAAGTTGAGAATATTGGCAACTACTGTCAATAATGATAATGAAGAGAATATCGAGTTTGTTCCTATCAAAGCTGTAGCGGGCTATTCAAATGGCTATGGGGACATTGATTATATTAGTCGTTTACCAATTTTTAATGTGCCTTTTTTACCAAAAGACCGCAAGTATCGTGTATTTCCTATCCAAGGAGACTCGATGTTGCCTTTGAGAGAGGGTTCATTGGTTTTTGCTGAGTATGTTGATAATTGGCGAACTATCAAAAATGGCACAATTTGTATTGTTGTTACAAAAGACGAAGGTGTTGTTTTGAAAAAAGTTTTTAATTATCTCAACGAAAAAAATGTGTTGATTCTTAAGTCGACAAATGAAAGATATGCTCCTTATCCTGTCATGGAAGAAGATATTCAGGAGCTTTGGAAATTTGTAGGATTCTTTACAGGTGAATTTCCTCTATAAGCATGGGTAATCCCGAATTTAGTGATTTGTGATTGAGCGATTTCTTTAAATCTACATTTCATCTATAGAGACCTAATGCTTTTAGTCTAAAGATATGTCATTTTATTTTGGAATATAGTATCAAAAAAGGCGTTCGAAATGAATTTTTCGAACGCCTTTTTTGATTAATAGTAAATTAATGTCTAGGATTTGATTGCTTTTTTTCCTGTGAATCTCCATAAACACAAATAAGAGGTCTCTATTTTAAATTATCCCAAAATTCGGGAGAACTCATCTTTATGAATAGCTTTTACTTCTTGAGCTTAATCAAGCGTCATTTCGGACTTTAGCCTCTGAAGAGTTGTTGTATTGATTGGCTTGCTGATAAATTCTTTTACACATCGCATTACAAGTGATTTGCGAATATCTTCGGGGTCAATACTTGAGGATAAAATGATAACCTTTGTTTCTGGAAAGTGTTTCTGAAACCTTTCTATAAAAATATCCAAGAAAGCCCATCCACTCATCTGGGGCATATTCAAATCGAGAAAAATAAGCTCTGGCGCTTCTATCGAAGGATTTTGTAGTAATTCCTCATAGTATAGCACAGCTTCTGTCCCATCTGCGACTGTTTCAACGATTGATGTAAAATTACATTTATTCATTGTCATCTTGAGTATCATCAAGGTAACAGGGTCGTCGTCCACACACAAAATCTTCTTAAACATATTTACTTCTTAAATAAAATTGAAAACTGAGTCCCTTTATCTACCTCACTCTTTACTGAAATGTTCCCACCAAGAGATTTTACTTGTGCTTGCACCATATACAAGCCAATACCTTTGCTATCAGGATGATTATGAAATCTTTGATAAAGGCCAAAAACCTTGTTTTTATGACGTTTGAGGTCAATACCTAAGCCATTGTCTGTAAAAATTAACTCAATCCCCTTCGACGTATTTCTTGTTTTTACCCATATTTCTAAAGGTCTTTTATTCGAACGGTATTTCAAAGCATTTGACAACAGGTTTAGAAGAATGCTTTCTAGATACGAAATATTAAAATTTACAGATGGTGCTTTCTCAAAATTGATATTGATTGTTGTTCCAGCATCTTGAATAAGTTGCTGAGTCATTTGTGTTATTTTGTTCCAAATTGTTTCAAAATCAATGAGTTCTTGCTGTACATTTACATTCTCTTTGATTACTAAAATCTTTAATAGATCATTAATAGTATCGTTGAGCTGATTAGTTGAGGTTTTGAATCCTTCTAATACAGTCAATGTCATTGGGTCGGTAATCGTAGAGGTATTTAACATCTTGAGTAGACCCAATAAATTAGATAGTGGTGAGCGAATATTATGTGAAGTGATGTAAGAAAATTGACGTAAATCCTGATTGATTTGGGTCAACTCCCGAATCAATAACTCTCTTTCTTCTTCGTTTTTTTTACGCTCAGTTATATCTTTTTGAATAGAAATCCAGTGAGTAAACCAGCCCGCTTCGTCGGCTAATGGAACAATAGATATACTTACCCAAAAAGGTTCTTTATTTTTCTTGTAATTGATAATTTCGATTTCGCAAGGCTCCCATTTTTTTAAAGCTGCTTTGAGCTTATTCAATTCTGAACGGTTGCTAGAAGGACCTTGAAGTATTCTTGGCGATTTTCCTATAATTTCATGAAGCTCGTAGCCTGTCATTTTAGTGAAAGCTTCATTGGCATAAATAATTCTAGGACCTGGTTGTTCGATTGGTTCTGCTTCTGTAATCAGGATGGCATCATTGCTGTTTGTAATGACCGATTTCCAAAGATTTAGCTGTTGTTCTTCTTCTTTTTCTTTGGTAATATCACGCATCGCACCCACCATTCTGATGGGTTTGCCATGGTTATCAAAAACCATATAGCCCTTGTCACTTACATGAGCTATTTCACCATTGGCACGAACATAGCGATATTCACTTTCCCAGGTAGTTTGTTCAGGATTGGCTAGTGCTAATTGGATTTCATCCAAAACTCTTTCTTTGTCTTCGGCATAAATGTTTCTGCTCCAATCCTGAAAGTCTTTCATGGATCCATAAGGGTATTTCCCAAAAATGAATTCATAATTGTCTGACCAATAAGAATCGCCTGTGATGATATCCCAATCCCAGATAATATCTCTTGTCGCTTTTTTGGCTAGTTCAAAGCGCTCATTACTTTTTTTAAGCGCTTGTTTTGCTTGCTTTTGTAGCGTTATATCCAAAAACGTGCTATCGATACGCAGAGCATTGCCGAGTGTATCAAAAATAATTTGTGTTTTGCTAAATAAGTATTTTGTTTTGCCCGAAGCTAATACTATTCTAAATTCCTTTTCGATGGGTTTGCTTCCATATAAAACGGATACCTCTAGCAGTTTGATTGACATTCTATCGTCGGGATGAACCATTCCGATAAAGCCTTCATAATCAAACTTTTCTCTGTTTTCTGTGATTTCAAAAATTTTGAAAACCTCTTCTGACCAAAATATTTTTCCTGTTCTTAAATCATGTTCCCAGTAAGCAAGGTGTGCTATTTCTTGTGCTGCCTTTAGGCGGTTATTTGTTTGAATAAGTTCCTTTTCAGCAAGTTTTCTTAGCGTTATATCATGTACGAGTACAAGCGATACAGTACGATTTTGATATTCTATCTGATGCGCTGTAATGTCAACAGTTATGGGTTCGCCTGATTTAGTTTTGTGCAAGGAAATACCTCGATAATTTGGAGGGTCTGAAGTAAAATCCCAACTAATATTTTTATAATGGTCTAATTGCTCAAATGCTACTATGTCATACACCGTCATTTTCAAAAGTTCTTCTCTGCTATAACCATACTGTCTTAAAGTTGCGTCGTTAACTTCGATAAACTCTTTGGTATAAAAATCATTAATCCACATTGGTAATGGATTGTTATTGAAAAGGTAAGAATAGTTTTGCTCTGAAATTTTAAGCGCTTTTTCTTTGACTAAACTTTCAGAAATATCTTTAGCAATAGCAATGACTGTTTGCTGCTGGTGATTCCAAACGGCATTCCAAATCATTGGAAATATTGTACCATCCTTTTTACGAATATCTAAAATAACGTTTTGAATGTGCTGACCTTTGGCTAAAGATTCAAATGACTCTTTGATTGAAAGAGCTGAAGATTCGGTCAAAAAAGACAAAAGATTTTTTTGCTGAAGCTCATCAACAGAGTACCCCCACGAGGTACTTGCAGCACGATTAATTTTGAGAATACTGCCTGAAGCACTCGTTAAGCACAAAATATCATTTGATTGATTGAGAATCGGATTAAAATCTGGTGATATAATAGTATTAATGAGGTCTTGTTGCTGTGCCCAAAAGGGACTCATCGAAATATAGACAAAGGTTTGTTCTGATGTTTGAACAACACGAGCTTTCAGACCATAAGAGCTAGAGCTATATTCGCTTGAAATATGGGATGGCGTGTCAGATTCTTGTTGAAACTCAAATCGACTTAATAATTGGGATAAAAATCTCACAGACTCAATACAATGATAGTTTTCAATAAAAATTTGAGCCTGATTATTTTGATAGATATTTTCCTGATCCTTGTTATAAATAAGAATTACTTCATTGGCAAAGTCCAATGCTTGATAAAAAGCAGGGGTCTCCTGTTCTATCAATGGGTTAGTTTTTTTTATTGTATTTTCTGAAAGTTGAGATTCGGTATTGATAAACGTTTCCATAGAAATTTGCTCTTTGTATAGGACTTTCAATTGGTTATTAGCCAATTGAAAATAGCCAATCATCGAGAAAAATGTTCAAAGATAATTGTAACTCTCGTTAAAGGTATTGATTCTAGTTGCAATAAATGACGTATGTGCTTAGGTGCTATTTTACTCTTCTTGACCTTCTTCGTAGTGTAATCCCATAAATTGAAGAGGGGATTGTCCAAACGTTTTTTTGAAGATTCTCGAAAAACTAGAAGGATAATTAAACCCAACCATATAGGCTACTTCATTGATAGTGTATTTGCCTGATTGTAAGAACTTTCTGGCCTGTACTAACCGTTCATTGAGGTGATAGTTATAAACGCTATTGTTAAAAATAGCCTTATATAAAGTTTTAAATTTGGCTGTGCTCATGCCTACCGATTTAGAGAGCTCTTCTATAGAAGGGCAAGGCTTGGACAAATCCGCTAAAATAACCTCATTGATTTCGTGAATTTTTTGTATATCTCTTTTTTTAAAATGCTGATTGGTTGGAATAAAAATGCTTTTATTAATTAGCTTTTTAAAGAACATTAAAGTCAAATCTAAAGCTGTTCTATAAAAAAGTAACTTTGTATTTTGTTGATAAATATCCTCATTGAGTAGTGTATCCACAATTCGATGAAGGTCTATATCGATATTATCAATCATAAAAACCGGCTCATTGGTTTGGATAATTTCATTGAGCCGCTCAGCAGGGTCTTCCTTTAAATCCTGAATGATGTTTGCCTCAATCCAATTTTTTGAAAAAGTCAACGAAAAACTAAAAATCGGGCAATTTGCCGGAAATACTCTTGTATTGCTAGCTGAAGACGAACTGAGTACCACACAATAGGGAGAATTGTTGGGAGTAAGCTCTGACAACTCTTTAGCATATATGTAGTCATTACAAATACTTACATTCCACCGAGTATTCTCTTCGGAGGGTATTGGCTGGAGATGTAAGTCTTCGTTCAAATGTAATTGTAAAAGCTCAACTTCAAACCCTTCTTCTATTTCTATAAAAAGTATTTGCCCTTTTCCATGCGAATTTTCAAATTGATGAACGTAACGACTTTTTTGGTCAATTTGAAGATATTCTGATAGTTCGTTTAAAAAGGAGGATGAATGATGGTTTTCAAAAACAATTGATGCGTTAGTATTAAGTAATGATTTCATAATTTTAACTTGCTCTTATTCTATCGTAACAACCAAAGTGAAAATTGCAAATAGAATATTCTTCACTAATATAAGAAAAATATCGTCCTTCATTATTGAAATGATATATAATTCGTATAAACGCAGAATATATTCATGGCATACGGCTTCCTAAAATCTTGTTTGGGGATTAAATTTAATTAAAAAATGCTTACTGGTATTTTCAAAATAACCTCAAAAAGATTGTTTTGACCTGATACTTTCATTTCGCCATGGACAGTCTGTACCCATTCTTTTATGATGTAAAGACCTAAGCCTGTGCCGTTCATGTCTTTGGAATTATGAGCCTGGAAAAATGGTTTTACGTCGTCGGTACAAACAGTATATTTTCCATGGTAATGATTCCGAATAATCATTACTAAATGGTTGTTTTCTAATCGGGTATCTGAGTAAACTTTATTGGCAGGATTGGCATACTGAATGACGTTCTGAAAAAGCTCAGTTAATACAAATTCTAATAAGACTTCATCGTAGCCATATAAGATATTTATATTCGATTTAAAGCTAAATTCGAATTGAGATGGGGTGCCCTTTTTGAGTGTATCAGATATTTGTTGTTGTAATGCTAAAATGTTTACAGTACCACTAGTAGCATTTCTCCAAGGGTTGTCGTGGTTTGATAATTGATTGTACCATAACAACTTACGAGTTGTCCTAAGAATTCTATTACCAGAAATACTAATACCTTCCATAAGAGCCAAGGCATCATTTATCTGATTATTCTTAAGCATATCAGCCGCTATTTTACTCAAATTAACGATTCCATTTAAGGGTGTTAGGTACTCATGACTCGAAATATGATAAAATACATCAACAGCATTTTTTCGGATTTCCAGACCAACTGATTCTTTCTTCTGGTTGCTCAAATCTAATCTAGCCCTAATGGTTTCTACTAGATCTTTGGACATGAAAGGCTTCGTCAAAAAATCGTCGGCGCCTAGGTTCATTCCTTTCCGTTTGTCTAAAAAATCGGCTCTGGCTGTCAAAAAAATAAAAGGAAGGTAGATAAACTCAGGGATAGCACGAATACGTTTAAGTACTTCAAAGCCATCTACTTCATCTAACATAATATCGCAAACCACTAGGTCGGGCTTGACTGATTGGACTAGTTCAACACCTAGCTGTCCTTTGTGAGCGACTTCACACTCGAATCTATTGAGCTCTAAAATTGTTTTAGTGTTTTCGGCCAACAATAAATCATCTTCAATTAATACAATTTTAGGTATCATGATTTTTGAGTTCTAAGAGTACCGATGTTCCCTGATTTTGTTTACTTCTAAAATGAATGCTAGCTTTATGGAAATCAACAAAATATTTGACTACCAACAGCCCCAAACCAGTACCTTTGATACCTTCAACGTTGGATGCACGGGCAAACGCTTTGAATAAATTAGGAATATCTTTTTCTGGAATCCCTATGCCAAAATCTTTTATTAGTATGCTTACACCTGTTTTGTGATAGCGAAGTCGAACAATTGGTGATTTTTTATTACTTGAATATTTAAAGGCATTTTCGATAAGATTTTTGAGAATATGTGTCATCATGAGTCTATCAAAATACACTGGGTGTTCGTTACCTTTAAATAATAATACAATTTGCCGACCGTCTTCATAAGGTAAAAAATTAGCAGAAATAACTTGCTCAATAAACTCACTCATGTTTTGAGGTGAGGGCTTAAATACCATTTTACCCCCCTCAATTTTGCTCACCAACAATAGCTCTTTCATTAATGATTCCATTCCTTTTACTTCATTAATGATTCGAGAAAGATGTAGTTGAAGTTGAGGTTTACTGATTTTTTCGGCATCATTAAGCATTTCCAAGATTTCGGCACTAGATTGTATGACAGACATGGGGGTGCGCATCTCATGTGAAACAATATTCACAAAACCTGACTTTAATTCATTAAGGCGTCGTTCTTTATCGATGATTTTTTGTAATTCGGCAACTGCATAATATTGATCTGATACATCACTCAAGAATACGGCATAGTTTACATTCCCGGCTTTGCCTTGTACATAAGGAGTAAAAGAATACGAAAAGTATTTGGTCATACCATATTTATCCTTCACTTGATAAACTTTGGCTGTGTGATGAGCATAATTTGTTTGCTGATACATGGCTATATCTTTCCTAATAATCGACGTGTCGTCGATTGCAATAGCCTCGATTTCTTTGCCTATGATTTGTGAAGTAGGAATGCCAAAAAAAGATTCATAAGCAGCATTTACAAATACAACTTGAAAATTGTGGTCAATTACAATTACTACAACATCCAATAAATCAGCAACTTTAGCAAAAATTATGTCTTTTTGTCGTGCATATTCTTCCGTTTTTTTCAAAGAAGTTACATCTATACCATAACCAACGACAAACTCTAACTCTCCATTTTCCTGAAAAATAGGCTGGAAACGACGTAAGTTAAACCTTTGAGCCCCCTCTCGATTGATGCCTTCTTCCAAAAATTCATATACCTTTTTAGTAGAAATAGCTTGGTTAAATGCCTCCCTTCTTTCTTCGGCAAAGGTAGAATCTTTACCTCTGTATTTTACAAAATCATAATCATCTTTATTGATGAGCCATTCGCGAAGACTTTCATCTCCGATTGCAGTTTGATTAATAAAAATGTATTGATGCTTTTTGTTAAAAACTGCAATATCAGCAGGTATATGATTCAATATTTGCTCATAAAATTTCTTCAAATGTAAGATGTGGTACTCCATCGTCCGTGCTTCGGTATAGTCATAGTATATCCAAACATGTCCGTCATGTACACCTTCATTGATGATGGGTAGGTAATCTCGAAGAAAAGAACGACCATCTGCTAACTCTACTAGCTCATGTGAAACAAACTCTTCAGCAGTTAAAATCTCGTCAATCCTTTCTAAAAACTGGGTTGGATTACTAAACATAGGCGCACTTTGTGTCGCAGCAAGTTTGCAATCAAACCCAATTAATTGTTCTGGAGAAAGTGGTATATGAAAAAGCTGGCAAAAATTCTGATTGACAAACTGTAATCTACGTTCATGGCTTTCCATCAAGACAGCAAAAGGTATCTTGTTGAGTACAAAATTGAGCTGAGAATTTAGTTTGTCTTCGTTAAGTATCATTGCTGAAATAATTCTATAGATTCCTCGATGGCATTTTTAATTTGCTCTTTATCAACTGGTTTTGATAAAAATTGAACTATTTCGGCACTAGGTGCTTTTTCTAGAAATTGCGAATAAGTAGATGCCGATAAAACAATTACTTTTATATTGGTATGCTTGAATTCGCATGGATTTTCTTTCAAATACTCCAAAAATTCATACCCATCCATAATAGGCATATTGAGGTCTAATAATACTACAATATGGTTATAGGAAGTTGACTTTAGCCAGTTAATGGCGTCTTCACCATTTTCGCATTCACGATAAGTTTGATTGAGCGACTCAAGAGTTTTTCCTAATACAAAACGATTGATAAAATCGTCGTCTATAATTAATAAGATTGGCGGTTCTAAAGTAGTTGTCATTGTGTTAGTGGATAAATAGGGCTAGTAATTCACCTTTTGAATTAATTCCTAGTTTATGATAAATTTTCTTTACATGGTCGTTAACAGTGGTATAACTTATGTAAAGTTTTTCTGCAATTTCTTTATAGGACAATCCCTTCAAAAGATAATCCATCACATCAAGTTCTCGCTTGGTTAATAACTCTTCTGCATTTATTTTTTTCTCTTGTGGCTGTTGAGAAATTTTTGAAAAAAGCATCGATGCTATTTCAGGAGATATAAGTGCTCCATTATTTTTGATAATATCTATTTGTTCTATCAGTTTTTTCAATGATAAGGGTTTTAACAAATAGCCATTGGCGCCTGCTTTGACTGCCTCCCAAATAGATTCTTCACTACAAGAGCCACTAATCATGACAATGTGAGTATTTTTAAATTGCTCTCTGATTTTACTGATTCCATCTATTCCCGAAATACCTGGCAGACCTACATCAATAAAAACAATGTATGGCTCTGCCAAAAGCGTATTGCTTTGATTTAGAAAGCTCTCAATACTGCATGCCGAAATACTTACCTCTATATCAGGATATAAGGAAAAAAATGTTTCAATATTTTCTCTTAAGATTAAATCATCCTCTATGATTCCGATTTGCATACGTTATACTATTATTACATTCCTATAAATAAATTGTACTCAAAAATAAGAGGCGTATAACGGCAGATACAGGACTTTGACACAATAAAAAAATGACAAAAATCAGTATTGCAATAAATTTTTAAGAAGGGCTTTCTTTATGGAAGTGTTGACTACAGAAATACTTGGCGGTTTTTCTGATAGCCTACATTGCAAAATTGTGCTAATTTACAATGGGATACAATCCCTATTTCTAGGGGTTTTTGTTAAGAAGTTGCATTTTTTTTGCAAAAGTTTGAAGCAAAAAGCAATATATCCTTTAAAAATTTAGATAATTGCTCTTAAATAATGAGGCAAAATTAGCATTGAACGACAAGTGTTACCCCTAAATAAAAGGAGCTCCGATAATTTTTAAATCTATCTGACCGACAAAAATCGGTAACCTGTTGAACTTGATTTCTATAAATTGAGTAGTCTATCTACTTCTAATTTTGCCTTAACAATAAATATGCAGCCACTGAGGATAAATGCTATTCGGTCGCAAAGTTAAGATAAAAAGTAGTACCCTGATTTTCGGTGCTTTTAAAATGAATACTTCCGTTATTTAGCTGAACTAAATTTTTTACGATAACCAAACCCAAGCCTGTTCCTTCAATTTTGCCAACATTGTTGGCTCTGAAAAATGATGAATAAATTTTTCCTTGCTCGCTCGAAGGAATCCCTATCCCAAAGTCCTTGATTTGAAAATTAAATTGATACTTTTCAAAACTCATTATGATGATTGGATTGGGTCTGTTTGAAGAATATTTGAAGGCATTTGAAATAAGGTTGTCCAGTATATGAATCAAATGCTGAGGGTCTATCCAAATTTTATGAGTTTGTCCTATGATTTCTAATTGTACTTGTCGCTGGTCTTTTTGTTGTTGATTTTGTCGATTAATGATGAATTTGGTTAGCTCCACAATGTCTACTTCTTCACGGTGCACTGTGAGCTGCTGTGATTCCATTTTACCAATTAACAACGTTTCGTTGATGAGGTTTGAAATACGACTAATTTCAGATTGAATATTGTCAAGTTGTTTGGTAATCTTTTCTTTTTGTGTAAAATCAGAAAGTCTTGTATATGCTTCAATGATTTCGGCACTTGAGCGTATAGTTGCCAGTGGTGTTCTAAATTCATGAGAGGTCATATTGACAAACCGTAGTTTGAGCTGATTAAGCTCTTTTTCTCGTTGAAGAGACTTTAACATGCTCTCTTCTGCAAGTTTACGATCTTGAATGCTTCTTGAAGAGGTAATCATGCGGTCACAAATATCATAATCGTCAAAGAATACTTTGAGACTTGTTTCGAGCCAAAGGTACTCTCCATTTTTCTTTTTGAACCGATACGATATATAACTTAGGTTATGATTTGAAGCATTATTTTGTATTGCAATAAACTTTCTTTTATCGTCTGGATGAAAATAATCGAAATGGCACTGCCCCAGGAGTTCTTCGGGAGAATATCCTGTAAGTTGACTTATAGAAGGTGAAACATAGAGGTATTTGCCTTCCAGATTATGAATACAAACAATATCCTGTACATTATGTGACAAAATGGTATTGATTCTGGCATTTTCTTTTTCGTTTGTAATATCTCGTAAAGTACCAGAAGTACCCAAAACTTCACCATTTTTGCCTATAACAAGTGTTGCAAACACCTCGATCCATTTGATTTTGCCTGACTTAGAAATGTATCTAATGATATGTTTACAGTAACTTTTTTGCTGTGCTATTAGTGGAGCAAAAAGTAAAGCATTCTTTTGGACATCCTCGGGGTGCAAAAACTCATAAAAGGGACGTCCAAGACTTTCTTCTAAAGAATACTCAAAAATATTAATCCATGCTTGATTCAAGAATACCCAATTACCCTCTGCGTCGGTTTGAAATAATATATCATGCACATTGTCTACGATATATTTATATTGTAGCGCTTGCTCAGAATCAAAAGTTTGGATTGATTTTGGGAAAAACTGGATTAATATATAATCAGTATTATCATTTTTTAAGGGGCTTAATTTAAGTTCAAATATCTGATTTTCAAGCTCTGTAATATATTGTATAGTTTGTCCATGGCTCGCTTGAGTCATCGACTCACGAAGTTGCTTATTAGTAAAAAGAGTAATAGGCTGAATGTCTGAATGAGGGAAAGTCTGAACAAATGCTGGATTATATTTTAGAATTTGAAACTGCGTATTGATAATACATATAGGGTGATCTATATGCTGAATTAGTTGAGCAAAAAAATCATCCTCGATAGTGGCGGTATTGATAAGCATGAGTGAATAGTAAGATTAGGAAAAAACACAAAGCAAAACTTCTGAAATTCTCGCATTCAGACAATGTTTAGAAAGATAACTTAGTAGCCAAAGCGCTTTATTCTAAAACGATTAGCACCAATGATAAGAATCACCTATCTAAATAATACTAATTTAATCAAATTTAATTGCTGTAAGTTACTGAAATTCAATATTTTGTTGTAGCAATAAAAGATTGAACTTTTTAAGACATAGAACCAATGATTATACAAATTGGGGGGGCTTGCAAATAACATTCTTTCCTTGTATTATTGCTCAAAATTATTGCCTTTATGAACCCAAACAATATTTTGCATGATAAACCTATGATTAGTTTTTGGCTCTGAGTCAGCCAATCATGGTATATTTAAACTGCAAATTATCGCTAATTTAATTCCCCAAATCCTTATGAAAATTCTAAGTCAGTTAGAATTAAGGCAGTTTAAGTCTCATATTATTTCAAACCTAAATAGTCTAATGGATGGCGAAGAGCCTCAGATTTCAAGTAGTCCATCTGATGAAATATTTCTTGAAAAGGAAAGTTTAGAAAATGAGCTTATGTCTGTAGAATTCAATAACAATGAGGAATCATTCTAAAGAATGAGCCACCTGTTGGCCTCAACAGTATCGTGTAAGAGTGTCCGCCCAACACTCAATTTATAAGATACATACTCTTAGAATAAAATCCTCCTTCATGAATGAGCATTTGCTTTGTACTCCAAATATCTATGCTCAATTCAGCGCCTAAATGAAGCTTTCGTTTATTTATCTTTAAATTACTGCGTAGCTTAAATTTTATTGAGTAAATTTAAAAGCTATTTAAACACTAATTTTAGGATATCGTAGATACGTACCTCTACCTAAGTCTTTCGAGCTATTCTGGTAAAAGTGTTTGTCAGAATGGCATCACAGTGTTCATCATCTATGGCAATTACTGTGAAGTTACATCCATATTTTGTGAAAAATAAGATGACTTAATTACTTACTCTTGAATTTTATAGCTGCCCAATTCGGATGATAAAAACGCTCTCTCAACTTGAATTTCTGGTTGAACAATTGCCCAATGCTTCTATCGAACAGCTTCCTTATTTCACTGAGCAATTTCATGAAATACTGAAAGTCCTAAAAGCAAAAGGACATCAATGTCCTACACTCATACATGATGAGGAGCTGTCAGACTCACATGACTTCTTTATTGATTCGCTTTCAGAGTTATGTATTTGGGAATATTTCCCAAGTACTCAACAATTTGTTTTCTCTGATAATATTATCAACTACTGGCCTGATTATCAGCTGGGCAATAGGCTAGAAGATATTTTCCTAGATTCTGGAAAAGAAGTTTTAAAAAGATACCTCTCCAAAGCAATTAGTACCAAAAAAGGATTTGAAGTAGTACTACAAGCCAATGAGCGTGGAGAAAACCTCTGGTTAGAAGTTTCAGCCCATTGGAATCTTGCAAATTCAAATCAAGCAAATGCCAAAGAAGAAGTGCTGATGGGAATTATCCGTGCAATGAAAATTGGCACTCAAGATTTGCAAATCATTAATACCGAGGAGTCTGCAAATTTTGCCTATGATCTTTTGGCAGGAATTTCCGATGGTTTTGTCGTTATTAATCAAGACTGGGTTATTACCTACGCCAATGAACAATTGGCTAGCTCGATTCAAACAACCGTAGGACAATTGATTGGTAAAAATGTCTGGCAAACATTTCCCGAATTTTCAAGTGGACCATTTCAAGCCACTTGTCAGGATGTAATGACTAACCGCCAGATGAAGGTAATGGTTAACTATTTTACACCTTGGAATACCTGGTTTCAGAATAGAGTTTTCCCTGCGTCAAACGGTATTGCTATTTTTTCAACTAATATTACCTATGAAAAACGCCTTGAACAATCTCTTATAAAAAGCGAGGCAGAGTTAGAATCATTAGTGGAAAATATCCCTTATGGCGTCTTTTCGTTGGATTTATCCTTTCGTTTACTAAAATATAATGGAGCTTTCAGGAATTTTTGGCTACAGAAATCTGGCGCTGAACCGCAAGTCGGCATACCACTACCTTATGAAATATGTAGTGTCGCCAATCTGGTTGATTGTGATATATTCTTTCAAGATGCGATTCGAGGAAAAAGCACAACAATTGAGCGAAAAATAGAGATATCAAACTCTGAGCAAATATTTGAAATTAGTATTAATCCTTCCTATAATGCTCATCATGATGTTGTTGGTATAACTGTTCTAATGAATAACATTACCTCCAGAAAGCAAACAGAACAGATACTTCTTGAAAATCAACAAAGATATCAATCTCTTTTTGACCAAAACCCCGACGGAGTGTTTTCTTTAGATTTTGAGGGAAAATTCACTTCTGCCAACGTGGCTTTGGCCGATATTTTGGAATACCCAATAGAGGCACTGCTAAAATGTCAAGTAAGTAGCTTTTCGGAATTGGCATTTTCAGAAAACCTTCAAGAAATTCTACAAAAGACTTTAGAGGGTACTTCTCAAAGTATAGAAATTGGTATTTATACAGGTACAGGAATCCCCAAAAGGGTACATCTTACATCAATGCCTATTGTACTCAATGGACAATTGCAGGGCGTATATGGCATTGTGAAAGATATTACCAGTAGTTTTGAAACTTCACAAGCTATTGTAGCCAACGAACAAAAATGGAAACGTGCATTAGAGGGTAGTCTACAAGGTGTTTGGGATTGGAGAGTATGTGAGCAAAAAGTCCATTATTCAAAAATTTGGAAAGAACTTATTGGCTATGAAGAAAATGAAATCGGTGAATCATTTGATGAATGGTCTTCTCGGGTACATCCCGAAGATATTGACAGAGTTTTGACTTCTGTGCAACAATTGATTGTTGATGAAATCCAGTATTTTGAAGAAATATATCGTTTCAGACATAAGAAAAATCATTATATATGGGTACTTGATAGAGGCGTTGTGATGGAGCGAAACACTCAAAAAGAACCTATCAGGGTAGTTGGAACATTATCGGATATTTCTCAGCTCAAAGAAGTAGAAGAGCAACTTCTGAAAAGTGAAAAAAATCTTACTGATGCCCAAAAAATAGCTCGTATAGGGAGTTGGGAATTAGACCTCCAGAAGAATAGTTTGGATTGGTCTGATGAAATATTTTCTCTGTTTGGTTTAGATAAAAAAACTTCCAATGCCACTTTTGAGACTTTCCTTCAATATATTCATCCTGATGATAAAGATACCTTTCTTGAGGCTTATCATCAGGTTTTTATAGGAAAAGAGCGGTTGAATATCGAGCATCGTATTGTACTACCTACAGGCGAGATACGGTATATACACGAACGAGGCGAGTTAATCACTAATGAATCTGGACAAAGTAAAGCTATAAAAGGCACTTCACAAGATATTACCGAACGAAAACAGATAGAGCTGAGCTTGTTACAAGAACGTAATTTTTTGAAGATTGTAATTGACAACATTCCAGCGTATATCTATTACAAAGATACTGAACACCGACATTTGTTAGTCAATAAAAGTGGCTTAGACCTATTTGGGGTTTCTAAAGAAGAAAGTTTGCTTCATCAATCAGGGTTAAATTTGTTGGAAGAAAGCAGCGCCAATTTGTTGAGAGAACAAGAAGAATATGTAATGTCTTCGGGCAATGCTGTATCTAATATTAAAGAATATTTTCTAACAAAATCAGGGCAAATAAAATGGTTATTGTCTAACAAAGTTCCCCTTCATGATACAAGTGGAGAGGTAATTGGCGTGGTTGGAGTGAGCCGTGATATAACTGATTCAGTCAAAAAAGAATTAGAGCAGGAACACCTCTGGACTATATCAAGAAAACTCAATGAAATCGAGAACCTTCAAGTGGCTATCTATGAATCACTGAGAATTTTGGCGTACTATTTGGACTGTGTTTATGCCGAAGCTTGGATGCTTAATCTCAATCATTCCAAACTCAACCTTCACACCAATTGGTTTGCTGATGAATCTGTTGCTTTAGATTTTACAGGTTTGGCTTTTGAAGACCTCAAACGAGGAGAGTTTTTGCCAGGTATGGCATGGGCTACCCAACGTATTCAGGAATGGGATCTATCTCATGGCTTTATTCCTTCGACCGAAAAGCGTATTATCGAAAAACTAGACTGTCGTTCGGGTGTGGCGTTACCCATTATGTTTCGTGGACAAGTCATAGCTGTTTTTTGCTTTTATTCTACCGAAGAACACATCTCGAATGCCACTGATTTTTTTGATAATGTTTCACGACAAATTGGAGTAGATTTATCGAGACGAAAAGCTGAAGACGAACTTAATATTTTCTTTAATTCCTCTCCAGATTTTTTATGTATGCTTGACGCAGACTTTTGTTTTACCAAACTCAACAAAGTCGCTACCGAATGGCTTTATGGTACCGAACAGTCGCTTATGGGTAAGTCTGTTTTTGATTACGTCTATGAGTCGGATAAAGAAAAAACGCAACAACAGATTTCTTTATTGGCTCAAACACGTCAGGTAGGCTATTTTGAGAATAGAATCCTTAAAGACGATGGAGAGGTTCGTTGGTTGGCTTGGACGGTTGCCTCCATTAAAGAACAAGATAGGGTAATTGCAGCAGCCAAGGATATTACAGAGAAAAAACATAGTGACCAACATTTGAGTCTGTACAAGCACTTGCTTGACAATATGAACGATTTGGTGTGTTTGTGGAGCCCCGAAGGAAAACCTATCTACGTCAATAAATCTTTTTATGAGTTTGCAGGTGATTTTACAGACATTGTCGATAAAAAAATCCCACTTTTAGAAGAGCCTCTTGCTCAGAATATTTTTGATGCTGTACTAAATGGTAAGCATGTGAGTCAAGATGTTGTGATTTATGATAAAGAAGAAGATTGGATAGATTATTATGTGAGTGCTGGACCGATTGCGGATGAAAATAATCAAATTGTTTCGTTGTTTACCATCTTTACTGATATTTCTGAGCGCAAGAAACATGAGCGTGATTTGGAACAATACAACGTTCAAATAACTAATATTCTTGAAAGTATTACAGATGGATTTTTTGCTGTAAATCACCAATATACAGTCACTTATATGAATGCAGAAGCCGAAAGGCTTTTGGGAATGAGTCGTAATTTCCTCATCAACGAAAACCTCTGGGATACCTTTGGTCATGGAGCTCCTTTGAGTTATTATTCCGAATATACTCGTGCCATCGAAGAAAATGTTTCGGTATCATTCGATGATTATTATGCGCCAGGCAGAAGATGGTTTCATATCAACGCCTATCCATCCGAAAACGGTCTTTCTATTTTTTTTAGAGATGTAACTGAGCAAAAATTAAAAGAACAATTAGACCGAATCGAAAAAGCGGCCTTAGAATACAACACACTTCAAGACACTACTTTGGCACAAGTACTGGAATATTACATCAACGAAGTACAAGAATTGCAAGGACGGACTTTTATTACAACATGGCAAGTAGAGGGTAAAGAGTTGAAAATGTTGGTAGATTCGAACTTGGATGAAAACTTGGTTACCTCTATCGAAACTTTTGGTTTTAGTACCAATCCAAATGAAGATGGAGAATACACTAGTTTATTTTTCCCACATAAACAATTCGTAAAAAACCTTGCTTTAATGCCTCA
This sequence comes from Flectobacillus longus, assembly GCF_030056705.1. Taxonomy (GTDB): domain Bacteria; phylum Bacteroidota; class Bacteroidia; order Cytophagales; family Spirosomataceae; genus Flectobacillus; species Flectobacillus longus. The sequence goes on along the minus strand of NZ_JASHIC010000021.1, from coordinate 135,281 downwards.
ATGGCAACCTTTGGTAGGAATGCTTCGTGCACAACGAATCAAAGCGTGCTGGTCGATGCCAATCGTTGGGGCGGCTAATAAGATTATTGGAATATTAGCTTATTTCTTCAATGATGAAAGAGTTCCGTCACGAGAAGAAGAGGTGGCGCTCGAAAATGTGAAGCGAGTAGTAACGCTTATTATGGAAAGTAAACTTGCCGAATTAGCCCTACGAGAGAGTAACGAACGCTACAATTTGGTAGCCAAAGCAACCAACGATTTGATTTGGGACTTGGATATAGAAACCAACGAGATTTTGTGGAGTGATAGTATAAGCCAAATATTGGGCTATTCGCTACAAGAAATTACAGGGGATTATTATTGGTGGCTGTCGAAGGTACATCCCGATGATGCCGAAAGAGTGAACCATGGTTTACGAAAACATTTGGTAGATAAAAAGCTCCACTGGGAAGACGAATATCGTATTCTATGTGCCGACTATTCTTATAAATTTGTTTATGATCGAGGTTTCACCCTTTATGATGAAAACAATAATCCAGTGCGAATGATTGGGGCGATTCAAGATGTTTCGCCATTAAAAAAAACGGAGTTAAAACTAAATGAGTTGAATATAGAGCTCGAAAAAAGAGCTAGTGAGTTAGTTGCATCAAATGAGGAACTTGAACGATTTGCTTATGTTGCCTCGCACGACCTTCAAGAGCCTTTGCGTATGGTCAGTAGTTTCTTACAGCTTTTACAGAAAAAGTATGATACCCAACTCGACGATCAAGCAAAAAAATACATTTATTTTGCAGTAAATGGGTCTGAACGCATGAAGCAACTGATTCTGGACTTATTAGAATATTCGAGGGTCGGAACCAATCGTGAAGCATTTATTCTGGTAGATTTGAATGAAGTTGTGACAGAAGTTATGCAGATTTATGATGAAAAAATCAAAAATGAACAAGCAACAGTATTGGTCGGTAAATTACCTATCGTGGATGGAAATAGAGTACAACTACTTCAATTGGTGCAAAATTTGATTGGAAATGCACTTAAATATCGAAGAGAAAAAGACCCTATTATAAAGATTGAATTAGAAGAAACAGAAAATGATTGGATATTTTCTTTCAGTGACAACGGAATTGGTATAGATTCTGCATATTTCAAAAAGATTTTTATCATTTTCCAAAGACTACACAGTAAAACAGAATATTCTGGAACGGGTATTGGTCTGGCTATTTGTAAAAAAATTGTTGAACGCCATAGGGGTAGGATGTGGGTTGAAAGTATTGTCGGCGAAGGCAGTACTTTTAGATTTACCTTACCCAAAAATAAGCCCAAGTTTCTAGAGATAAACTTGTAAAATGAGAGAATGTCAAGCAATTAGTTTAGTACAGGTAATTTGGCTTTGTACTTACTTCATTCTTTTGTATTAACTATATCACCACCATGATTACTATAAGACCACAACAATTGAGGATACTCGTTGTAGAAGACAACCTCGGAGATTACATACTTTTTGAGGAGTATTTACACGATACGGGGCTAGACGTAAAGGAGGTTCGGAATGTCATATCGGTAGCCGAGGCTAAACAAGCATTGGCTAATAACGATTATGATTTAGTATTCTTGGATTTGTCTTTGCCTGATAGCATTGGTATTCAGTCAATTATAGATTTGAATAAAATGGCCGCTCATATTCCAATTGTGGTACTTTCGGGTATGGAAGATACACAAACTACCACCGAAGCAATCATTAATGGAGCACAAGATTATCTGATAAAAGGTGAATTAGAGTCCAAATTACTCTCAAAAACGATTCGTTATAGTATTGAGCGCAAGCGTAACCTTGAAAGAATAAAACAAAGTAATGAGCGCTATACCATGGTATCTAATGCCACAATTGGTGTTGTTTGGGATGTCAATTTAGCTAATAACGAAGTCGTTCGTTCGGGAGATACATTTTTACATACCCATGGCTACGAGGAAAAATCTTTTACTTCTGATTTTGGTTTTTGGGGTGAAAGAGTCCATCCAGATGATATAATTGCGGTAGAAACTGTTATCAAAAACCATTTACTTTCTCAAAGTAACAAATTTTGGGAGTATGAATATCGTTTTCAAAATGGTTTGGGGGAGTATTTTTATGTACATGACCGAGGTTCTGTAATTTATGATGACAATGGTACCCCTGTAAGGATGTTAGGTACTATGATGGATATAACTGAGCGAAAAGTTTCGCAAGAAAAACTGCGTATATCTGAATATAACTATCGTCAAATTTTTGATAATAATCCTAATCCGATGTGGATTTATGATAGTTCTACTATGGAGTTTTTGGAAGTAAACCCAGCCGCTATTCAGCATTATGGTTATGACCGAGAGGAGTTTTTAGAAATGTGTATGGAAGATATCTGTCCTAAAGCCATGCAGAGGGAGTCTTTAACACTAAAAAATAGTATTTTACAGGTACATTTAAAAGCAGGTTACGAAAAAATCATTGTTGAAGTTACGGCCTATCCTATCGATTTTGCAGGCCGTAAGGCTATGCAAATGCTAATTCGTGATGTTACTGAGAAAGTAAGAGCCGAAGAGGAAAAACGTATTTTAGTACATGGCTTAGAGTTATTTCGTAATGCTTCGTCTCTGACCAAAGGGCTAAATGCTTGTCTTGAAACCATTCGAAACTACTTGGGCTGGGAGCACGCAGAAATCTGGATGACTGACTATCAAAAGGAATATATCCGACTACAAACCTATAGTTACACTACTGAATTTGTGCATTTTCAAGAAATGGTCGAGCCTTTTTTACACAAAGAAGTAAATCTGAGTCAAACAGTATATAAGGATAAACATAATCGTTTGAACCCTATCTGGTTGAATAATCTTCATGATATGAAAGATTTTCAACGAACCAATGTTTCAGACAAAATAGGTGTCCATTCGGCTATCTCTATCCCTATTATTTATGACGAAAAGCATATTGGTTGGATGGTGTTTTTTAGTAAAGCCAATCATCAAGTAGATGACAGTATCTTGACTTTTCTGGGAGAAGTTTGTAAGCAACTAGGTGCTGAAATAGAAAAACGAAATGCCGATGAAATGCTTAATCACTTCTTCTTGTTAAGCAATGATTTACTGGGTATTGCTACGCTTGATGGTTTTTTTGTTAGAATCAACAATGCTTTTTTACGTGTTTTGGGCTATGAAACCCATGAAATCAATGGGCATGATGTATTGGATTTTGTACATACAGATGACAAACAGAAAACGCTTGAGGTACTTGGTGGTATTCAGGAAAAGGCTTCTGTTTCGGTAATGGAAAATCGTTTTATTGCCAAAGACCAAAGCGTTCGTTGGATTTCTTGGTCGGTTACTTATTTGCCCGACGAAAAACTCATATTTGCTTCGGGACGAGATGTAACTCAACAAAAAGAAGAGGAATTACAGTTACGTTTGCGTGAATCAGTGATTACCAATAGTAACGATGCCATTGTAATTACTGAGCCCAATGTCGAAAACGCATGTCATCGTGCGGTTTACTATAATGCTGCTTTTTTAAGACTTTCTGGATTTGACCCAAGTGAAATCAAAGCGAATCCAACCTTGATGCTTGTTGGCGAAAAAACAGATTTGGAGGCACTTACAAAAATTGAAGATGCCATCAAAAACTGGATGCATGAAGAGGTAGAAATTATTGTTTATCGTAAAAGTGGAGAGGAATTTTGGGCAAGTTTGGAAGTGGTGCCTGTACCCGACGCCAAGGGTGATTTCACTCATGCAATATCGGTTTTTAGAGATATTTCGGCACGTAAAAAAGCCGAAGCCGAGCGAGAAGTTTTAATCAAAGAATTAACAGATAGTAATACTGATTTAAAGCAATTTACCTTTATTACCTCACATAACTTGCGCGCACCATTATCTAATCTAATGGGTATTTTGGAGCTGGTAGAGCCAGATTCAATTCGAGATGAAATGACGTTAGAATTACTCGATAAATTTAAAGAGTCTACTCACTTACTCAATCAAACTATCAATGATTTGTTGAATGTTTTGGTAATTAAGAATCAGGTGAATTTAGAGAAAAAACCTTTGTGTTTGAATACAGAATTCGACAAGGTTAAATCCTCAGTCGGGTATCAAATTAGGGAAGCAAATGCCTTATTGCAAACAGATTTTAGTGCCATGAGCAAAGTCAGCTTCGATTCCTCTTATCTTGAGAGTATTTTGTTAAATTTATTAACTAATGCCCTAAAATATCGTTCATTGAAGCGACCACTTGAAATACAGGTGTTTACCAAAGACACACCGAATTACGTAGAGCTACATTTTGCCGATAATGGCATTGGTATTGACTTGAAGCGCCATCGAAGTAAAATTTTTGGACTTTATCAGCGTTTTCATGATTACCCAGAAAGCAAAGGATTAGGACTTTATATAGTAAGTTCTCAAATTAGAGCACTTGGTGGAAAAATCGATGTACAAAGTGAAGTTGACAAAGGCACTACTTTTATTGTGTATTTTGCTAAATCATAGGCTTTTGAAACGAAATTTCTCAATATTGAGTTGAAGAAATGTAAGTACCCTCAAGAGCATTAAATTTACTTTGTAACATCTATTTCGATAGTCGTTTACAAAAGCTTAATTAAATTATGTCAGAAAAAAACTCCTTATCCGCTAATATTATCAGAGCGTTCCTAATTATAGGAAAAATCGAAGGCTACAGCTATTTGTTTTTGTTGTTTATTGCAATGCCTTTCAAATACATTTTGCATAAACCCGAAATGGTCAAAATTGGAGGTACTATTCATGGAGTGCTATTTGTCGCTTTTGTGACAATTATTTTAGCCATGATTATTCAAGTAGGAATGACCTTGCGTAAAGCTATGTTGGCATTCTTATTATCTTTAGTTCCTTTTGGGACTTTTTACTTGAAAAAAACACTGTAATCGTGTCGCAGTTGCCTTTATGCATACCGAAAAACTTAATTTAGTACAACAATACGCTGAGTCGGTGTTGTCACAACTACCGCCTCAGTTTTGTTACCACAATGCTCAACATACCGAAGCTGTAGTGGCAGCCACCAAAGAAATCGCCCAAGAAGAAGGTGTTAAAGATAAGGCACTCGAAAATCTCTTGATGGCGGCTTGGCTACATGATATTGGGTATTCTGTGAGTTTCGATGACCATGAGACACATAGTATTGCGCTTTCTCAGGAATTTCTTACCAAAATTGAATGCACAGAAAAGCAGATTGAGAAGGTTTCGACTTATATCGGAGCTACCCGAATGCCTCAAAGTCCACATTCACATAAGCAAATGATTTTGTGCGATGCTGATTTGTCGCATTTAGCTTCTGAAAATTTCTTAGAAAAAACCGAACATCTTCGTACCGAAATATGCTTTACTAAAATGTCTTTGTCTGAGAAAGATTGGCTTAAGAAAACGCTAACTTTCATGGAAGAGCATCATTATTTTACGGCTTATGGCAAGAAAGTTTTGGAACCTCGAAAACAAAAAAATATAAGTCTTCTCAAGGATAAATTAGAAGAATTGAAACAAGCTAAAAAAGAAAATAAAGAGAAAGAAAAGGAAAAGGAGGCCGAAGCAAAAGTAAAACGCCCTGATCGTGGTATCGAAACCATGTTTAGAACTACCTCTGCCAATCACTTTCAGTTGTCGTCAATGGCCGACAACAAGGCAAATATCATGATTTCAGTCAATACGATTGTTATTTCTTTGATTGTCAGTATCTTAATTCGGAAATTAGAAGAAAATGCCTATTTAATTGTACCTACAATCATGATTACAACGGTGTGTTTGTTGGCTACGGTTTTTGCAGTTTTGGCTACTATTCCTAATGTCACTAAAGGTAAATTTTCAAAAGAGGATATTGCTAATCGTAGTGCCAATTTGTTGTTTTTTGGTAATTTTCATGAAATGGAATTAGAAGATTATCAGGCTGGTATGAAGGAAATGATGAATGACTCGGAGTTTCTATATGCCTCCATGACGCGCGATATTTACTTCCTTGGGAAGGTGCTTGGCAAAAAGTATAAGCTATTACGTATTGCTTATAACATTTTCATGTATGGTTTTGTAGCCTCAATTTTGGCATTCGGGGTAGCAGCCATATTACAGAAACATAAGTAATGTTCATGTGTTTGGGTTAATTTTTTAAATTCAAACAGCTCAAAGTTTGAATATATTTAAAGGCAATTGTGCGAATAGCTGACAACCCAACGCTAAATGCTCAGTATTCTGTTTAACAACAAGTTGACCTTGCCATTGACTAAAATTTCATTTCTATGTTCAAAAAATCCTTTAGGCTGGTGTTTATCAGCTTTCTTTTTTTATCAAAAATTACTTGTGCCCAAAAGCAAACTTCCGATAGTTCAAAACCTTTAATTACTGCCAAAGAAATGATTGCACCAGGTATTTTGATTGGTACAGGAATGGTGTTTATAAACAATAGTACCAAAGCTGAACAAAAGGAATGGCATACCAAATATCTATCTAGTTTTAGGACTCATGCCGACGATTATTTACAGTTTGCGCCACAAGCTACTGCGATGGGTTTGAGTTTAGTGGGTGTCAAAGGCAAAAATACCTTTGTCGACAAAGGTGGAATAATAGTTTTGGGAACAGGTATTATGTTGGGGACTGTTTTTGGGCTAAAAAAAATAACTAATACAACTCGCCCAGACGATTCAAGTAATGACTCGTTTCCTTCTGGGCATACTGCTAATGCTTTTTTTGGAGCAACGGTTTTGGCCACCGAGTATGGTGATCAAAGTGTTTGGTACACGATAGGTGGCTATACAGTAGCCACGGCTACGGGTACTTTTCGAATGTTAAACAACCGCCACTGGTTGTCTGATGTATTGGTTGGTGCAGGTATTGGGATTCTTTCTGCCAAGGCTTCATATATTATTTATCCTTGGATAAAAAAACAGATTGCTCCAAAATTACCTTCCAACGTATCGTTTGTTCCAGTGTATAATGGTTATGCTGTTACTGGAAACCTGACGATTGGATTCTGATTTACGCACACTCCTGCTTGACAATTTTTATGATGAAAACTCGCTTTTTTTGCATACTTCTCTTCCTATGTTTTTCAACTCAACTTTTGGCGCAGAATCCTGTACCTAAAGTTGACTTTTCTTTATTTCTGATTGGTGATGCAGGCGAACCTGATACGCATGGTAACGATGCCGTTTTAAAATCACTTTCTGAAAAATTAAAACTAAAAGGAAAAAATAGCTCCGTAGTCTTTCTAGGGGATAATATTTACCCTAAAGGCATGGTCGACGAAGAGCACCCTGATAGAAAAAACGCTGAAGACCGTCTGAAAGCGCAATTAGATGTGATTAAATCTCATACAGGTACGGGGTTTATTATTCCTGGCAATCATGATTGGGAACAAGGCGGAAAAAATGGGTGGACAGAAATTATTGCTCAAGAAAAATTTGTAACAGAATATCTTCAAAATCCAGCCGTATTTTTCCCAAAAGGAGGTTGTCCAACACCTCAAGAAATATCCCTTTCTGATAATCAAACTTTGGTTTTGTTGGATACACAATGGTATTTACATCCTTGGAAAAAACCAGATGAAAACTCTGATTGTGAAGTAAAAACTCTGACAGGGCTCTTGACTTCCCTAGACGATATTTTGTATCGTAACCGACATAAAAAGGTAGTGGTAGCGGGTCACCACCCCATGTATTCGTATAGTTTGCATGGTGGATATTACCCTTTCAAATCTCATATTTTGCCTTTCAATGAGCTAGGACTTAATATCCCTTTACCGATTGTAGGTTCTATTTATCCTTTGTATCGTTCTTGGATTGGTAATATTCAGGATATTCCTAATCCTGTGTACAAAGAGATGCGAACAGGAATGGTACGTATCATGTCACAATATCCCAATGTAGTTTATGCCAACGGACACGAACATACGCTTCAATTAATTGAAAAGGATTCGCTTTACTACATTACTTCTGGTGCTGGCTCCAAAACGACTCCTGTCAAAAAAGGTGCGGATTCTTATTTTGCTGCTGCTACCAAAGGATTTGCACAATTAGATTGGTTGTCTGATGGTACTTCCAAAATTTATTTCTGGGATGCCAACGGTCAGCTTCTTTATGAAAAAGTATTAGAATTCAAGAAAAAACCTTACCAAGAATTAGTTGTACAATCTAATCAACAAGCTATTCCAAATCCTAAATTCAAGGCTAATAGATTCAAAGAGTGGCTCTTGGGGAAAAACTATCGTAGTATTTGGACTAGTCCTGTACAAGCACCTGTGTTGGATTTGACACATGAAAAAGGGGGATTAAAAGTAATTCAGCGTGGGGGAGGACAACAAACTCTATCGCTTCGTTATGAAGGTAAAGACCAAAATCAATACGTAACTCGCTCGATAGAGAAATATCCAGAAAGTGCTGTTCCTGAGGCAATTCGCAGCAAATTTACTGTTGATATTGTAGGCGACCAAATTTCAGCATCGCATCCATTTGCTGCCTTAACGATTCCTTCATTGGCCGAAGCCGCAGGAGTGTTGCACACTAATCCACGTTTGGTTCGATTACCAAATGATACAATTCTTGGACCATACCAACGACTTTTTGCAGGACAATTAGCCTTGTTTGAAGAGCGACCAGATGAGGGTTTTGCAGGAGCAAAAAAGACCTATTCAACCCTCAAGCTTTTTGATAAACTTGACCAAGACAACAAAAATGTCGTAGACCAAAAAGCCTTGCTTCGTGCTAGATTGTTGGATATGCTCATTGGCGATTGGGATCGTCATGATGATCAATGGCGTTGGGCAGCTTTTGACGAAGGAAAACACACGATTTTTAAAGCTATTCCACGCGACCGTGACCAAGCTTTTTTTGTAAGTCAAGGACTTTTACCAAAGATTGTATCTCGCAAATGGATATTGCCTAAAGTACAGGGTTTTGATTATAAAATTCGTGATGTCAATACATTCAACTTCAATGCAAGATATGTTGATAGAGCATTTTTGACACAATTATCGCAGCAAGATTGGCAAGAAACAGCTAGCTTATTACAACAAAGTATTTCGGATTCACTGATTGATGAATCTATTAAAAAGCTACCCAATAATGACCCATTTACCTCTGAAATAGCAGCTAAGCTTAAACAACGCAAAAAGGATTTATTGGCTTATGCTTCAGAGTATTATAAATTTTTAGCGAAAGAAGTAGATGTTGTGGCTTCGGACAAAGACGAAATTATCGACATTGAGCGCCTTGCCGATGGCAATACCAGTGTAAAGCTATTTGACCAAACTAAAAAAGGAAAACAAGGAACACTTTTGTATCAAAGAGTTTTTGACCCAAAAGATACCAAGGAAATTCGCATCTGGGGAATGGATGGCGAAGATGTGTTTCATGTCTATGGAAAATCAAATAAAGGTATCAAAGTAAGGTTGATTGGAGGAAAAGGAAAAGATACCTTCGTCGATAGTTCAGCAGTTGAAAAAGGCGCACGAAAAACGCTTATTTATGATAAAAAGAAGAATACAACAATTCAGGCTGGAGATGAAACCGTTAATCATACCACCGAAAACGACAAACATATCAATGATCTAGACAGATTTGCGTTTGTGTATGATAGATTGGCTCCACTAGGTTCGTTAGCCTATAACCCAGATGATGGATTATTTATTGGCGGTGGAGTACAATATACCCAGCAAGGTTTTAGAAAATCGCCTTTCCGTATGCAACATAGTTTGTCAGGAAATTATGCTTTTTCAACTAATGCTTTCAATCTTTACTATGTAGGAAAAGCTGTTGATGTGATAGGTAAAACGGATTTAGAAGTAAAAATAACCTTGCAACAAGATGGGCTGACAGACAACTTTTTTGGCTTCAGCAATGAGTCTAAATATATCCAATCAAAAGGTATTGAATATTACAGAGTTAAATTTAGTAATCTCGAAAACTCGATTCTTTTGAGCAATAATTGGGGACCTCTCAAGCTATATTATGGACTTGTATTCAATGGTTATAATGTAAAGGAAAATGCCAAACGATACATTGCCGAATATGCTCCCAAAGGCTCTCCTGTTTATGAAGAACAAGATTTTTATGGTGTGCGTACAGGCGTTACAGTCGACACTCGCAATAATCCAGTTATGACGACTCGCGGATTGAAATGGAATACGGAACTAACTTTTCAAAAAGCATTTGAACACAACTACAAAGACGATTATCTAAATGTCAAAACCGATTTGGCTTTTTATCATACCTTCAAACTGCCTGCTGTTTTGTCCTTTGCTACACGTATTGGTGGGGGCATCAATTTGTTAGATTATGAATTTTATCAAGCAAATACTTTGGGTGGATTAACAAATCTCCGAGGATTTCGTCGTGCACGTTTTTCAGGAAGAAGCTCATTTTATCATAATCTAGAAGCACGTTTGAAATTGCTCTCTTTCAAGTCATATCTTTTTCCTGCTCATCTTGGCGTGTTGGCGTTTAATGACCTTGGCAGAGTATGGAATCCAGACGAAACATCTCAAAAATGGCATCATGGATATGGTGGTGGGATTTGGCTGTCTCCGTTCCAAATGGCAGTGTTGACCTTGACTTATGGGCGTTCATCAGAGGACGAAGTGGTTAGTTTTAAGCTTGGTTTTTTCTTCTAGCAATATTTTTTATAATCATTACAAGATATTTTCAAGAAATAAACTTTTTGTGACTTAACATTTGTTTTCAATCTATCAAACCCACTGAAGTGTAATAGTAGATTGGTGTCGGCCTAATTTGTAGCAACTTATTTGAGTTTTAACATGTTGTCGACCAATACATTTATACCCTCGTCTCGAAACCAATTAAGTCAAAGTAAAAGCCTGTCTATTTTCGCCAATAAATGACAGTATGCCCAATTTGAAAATGATTGTTATAAAAAGATAATATTACATTTTTTATTGTTTTGTAATAGTAAAATGTTGATTACCTTAGAGTTATATCACGCCAAGGATATCTATTTTGTGATTCAGGAGAGTAGTTAGTGGGGATAGAATTAATTAATCGCAGCAAGGAATGCCGTAGAGGCAACAACAACAATGAACACGCTAGTACCAGAATGTGACTTATTAACAGTCGAAGAGCTTGTATCAACAAAGCTTTCTTTTCGTCCGTTTTTTCGACTATTGAAAGAGTATGCTATGTCTTCAGAAGGAATCCTTAAAAGGATTTATGAAGAAGTATTGAATCAATTAGAACAATATCCCGAACTCCAAGAACCCATTTATGATACACAACTTTTACAGAAATATCCAGAGGTTTTAAGTTTACTCAAAACCGTTATTTTCCCTTTGCTTTCTGAAAACGATAAAGAAATTTTTGCACTTAGCTATCCATTTCACATTCGTTTTTTTTACTATTCGGAGGCATTTGAAGATGTCTTTATTGATAAAGATTCTGGTAGAATTTTGGTCAAAGAACCAGAGCATATCCAAAAACTCAATAGTACCAAATTGCACCTCGCCTACAAATGGATTTTGGGCAAATACTATGGTATCAAGGTAGACATGAATGAGGAAGTGCCCTATTCCTTTTTCAATAAAAAAACAGGATTGCTGACACACTACATTATCAAGCCCGACAAACGCTTTTTAGATGTAAATTACATCGGAACGGAGCCTCTACCAAAACTAGAGAGTGGCTTGGTATGTGATGGAAAAAATGAAATTATAGACCTCGAAACTCTTCAAAGATTATTACCTCTCAGTCAATTCGAATTTGAAGGATTTGGGTTAATTACAGTAAAAGATGTAACTGCCGAGACTTGCCTTCATGAAATGAAGAACATTGTTCTCAGAATGCCTTCAGAAAAAGAAGAAGCTAGTTATAGTGCCTTGAGCGAAACCATTAAAGTACTCTTGGGAACAGCCAATATTCAAGTAAATCTTATTCCGTATTTACGCTTGAACGATACCTATGTGAATGCTCATGAGTACCATCGTGGTACGATGTTTATCACACCCCCAGTTTCGAGTATTTATCATGAAGAATTTCAAAAAGCCTATGACAAATTTTTACAGTATCCCCATGTAGTTTTTATTCCGAATTTACTCAACGAAGAAACAAGTATTGCAGGGTATCTGATTGAGCAAGGATTCAAAAGCTATTTGATGTATCCCATTCAGTCGCAAGACCGCATGCTTGGAGTATTGGAAATAGCATCTTCGGGTGTATCTGAGCTGACACATGAATCACTCAATAAAATCAATAGCGTATTGCCAATTTTAGAACAGGCTTTAGACTATCACATCAAGAATTTTGATGATAAAATTGAGCGATTAATAAAGCAAAAGTTTACGTCTTTGCAACCATCTGTTGAGTGGAAATTTAATGAAGTAGCTTGGGAATATCTCAAAAATAGAGCCACTACCAAACAGCCCATGGGCAATGTAGTATTCGAAAAAGTATATCCTTTGTACGGAGCCATCGACATTCGTAACTCTTCTATTGAAAGAAATAAAGCCTTACAACAAGATTTTATGGAGCAACTTATGTTGATTCATGAAACACTGGAGGTACTGCGAAAAGAATTTGTGTTGCCTTTACTAGATGAATTGAGTTTTAAAAACGATGGTTTTATCCAAAAAATTTCTGAGGGTATTTTGCCCGATGAAGAAATGAATATCAACTTCTATTTTGAAGAAGAAATACAACCAATTTTCAAACATTTGCAAGGAGAAAAAGGTAAATCTAGCGAAGCTATTGCCGCTTATTTTGCCAAAACAGAGCCTTTTCATCAACATATTTTTACACATCGGAATGCTTTTGAAGATAGTTTGACCAAAATCAATGCTACGATTAATAATTTTTTGGAAGAAGAAAGAGAAATTTTACAAGAAGCATATCCAAACTATTTTGAAAAATATAAAACGGATGGTGTCGAATACAATATTTATATCGGACAAAGTATTGCTCCAAACAAACCTTTTAATCCGCTGTATTTGAAAAACTTACGATTATGGCAATTGATTTCGATGGCTAAAGTCGTAAAAATGACAGAGGATTTAATTCCACAGTTGCCAGTTCCTTTACACACCACACAATTGATTTTGATTCACAGTAATCCGATTGATATTAGCTTTAGAAAAGACGAACGCCGTTTTGATACTGAAGGAGCCTATAATCTGCGATACGAGATTATGAAAAAGCGTATCGATAAAGCTTTGGTAAAAAATACAGGAGAACGTTTGACTCAGCCAGGCAAGATAGCTATGGTGTACGCCAATCATAAAGATGCTGAAGAATACGTAAGCTACATCACATACCTTCAGAGTAAAAATATCCTTTCAGGTAAGGTTGAGCACCTCGAATTAGAAGAAATGCAAGGTGTATATGGCCTCAAAGCACTGAGAGTAGAAGTTTAGGTAAGATTTTGGCAATATGTTTGATATATGCTAGGAAGCCAGTAATTTTATTTTCCTGAACGTTAAAAAATCATGATAATAGCATAAAATTTGCTAGAGTATTCGAAGTGTCTTTTTTGCAATATTTCTGATTTCTAATGTTTATGATTGGGTTTCGTAGCATACCTAGTTTTTGAACTATTGCCCAATTTCAAAACTTACTTTTATGAATTTACTCTCAAGATTTCTTTTATTATTCATTACTTTATTGAGTCTTTGTTTTCAAAGTTACTCACAAGCTCCTACGCTTGATTCCGACGAGCTATTCAAATTGGCTCGAACCGCTGCATTTGAACAAAAAAATTATCCCCTTGCCGTTTCGTACTGCCAACAGGCACTCAAAAAAAGCCCTGATTACCAAGACATAAGAGTGTTTTTGGGGAGGATATATATTTGGACAGATAAAACAGACAGTGCTAGAGCCGAGCTTGGACAAGTATTGTCTGTCAATCCAAAGAATAAGGAAGCGCTTAGTTCCATGATTGATTTAGAATATTGGAACGACCATCCGCAGGAAGCCCTCACCATTTGCGAAACAACCCTCAGTTATTATCCAAACGATACAGAGATATTACTGAAAAAAGCGAAAGCCTTGAAAGACTTGAAAAAATTTGATGAAGGTCTTTCTATTGTTAATGGTATTATCAAACGTGACCCTCAGAATACAGAAGCCCGCACTTTGGCGGCACGTATGCAAGATAATTCTAGACAGGTATTTGCGACTTTGTCGTATGATTTTTTTTATTTTGACAAAAACTACAATTCTTCATTACACGATCAACCTTGGCATCTGACAAGTATTTCTATTAGCAGAGGTTCGCAAGTAGGGTCGTTTATTGGCCGTGTAACACATGCCAAGAGGTTTGGCGAAGACGGAATCCAGTTTGAGGTGGATGGCTATCCTCGCATTAGCAAAACCTTTTACTCTTATGTCAATTTTGGCTATTCCCCCAACTTACCTGTGTTCCCTACTTTTAGAAACGGTATTTCATTATATGCCAACTTACCCAAAAGCTTTGAAGGAGAGATTGGCTACCGTTACTTGAAGTTTTCGGACGAAACATGGATTTATACAGGCTCGGTTGGTAAATATATAGGTAATTATTGGTTCAACTTACGAGCATTTTTAGTGCCGAGCAATAGCGATATTTCACAGAGTTATACCTTTACAACTCGATATTATTTTGGTGGTTCATTTGATTACTTATCTTTAGGAATTGGCACGGGGATTTCGCCCGACGAAAGTCGTAACGTATTGTTGGAAGGCGGAAAAAAGCTAAATACCTTTAAAATAAATCTTGGCTACAGTAAAGTAATCAAGGACAAAACAACACTGGGACTCAGCGCAACGTGGTTTAATGAAGACTTAAGTCAAAGAGTCAACGGGAATCAATTTGATATTGGCATTAGCATTCGCAGAAAGCTTTAGATAAAATGAAGAAATTTTCTTGGATTAAATTAGTACTACTAATAATTGTTGGAGCACCGATTTGGATGTGGTTGGCTTGGTGTTTTACTCCCAAAAGAAAAATGGTGGTAGCAACCGTCGATAAAACAGTGCTGACACCTGATGGGCAAGAGCATATCTCTTTAATTTGGATGCTAAAACATAAACGCTTTACTAAAACAAGCACTAAACTGTATCAAATTAGTGACTACTTTGGTTTTTTTCCAAAAGACGACCAAAAGTATCAAGTAAAAGGTTTAGAGCGCTTTTCGAGTTCGCAGTTGGAGCAACTTAGTAAAGACTCTGACGTAGCATTTTTTACAGATACCTATGGGATTTATCGTCAGGAATGGTTTGCTGGAAAAAGTCAAACCGAACGTTCGGGAATTTTGTACGGTGGAATGTCTGAACAAGATTTGACTTTACTCAAAAATATGAAGCAACAGAAAAAGCTTGTGATGATGGAATTTAATGACATTAATTCGCCTACAGCGCTTAATATTCGAGAGGAGTTTGAACATGATTTTGGAGTTCAATGGACAGGCTGGATAGGGCGATATTTCGATTCCCTTGATACAACAGTAAATGTTGAGCTACCCAAATGGTTGGTTCGTAACTATATCAAACAAAGGGGAGCGTGGCCATTTAAAAAATCAGGTGTGGCTTTTGTTTCTGAAAAAGACCAAGTGGTAGTCTTAGAAAACGAAACCCATCTTGCCAACGAGGTACCTTTTATGGTAAGTACAGACGAAGGTCAAAATATTTATGGTTTGCCCGAAAGCATCAAATACCCTTACTGGTTTGATGTATTGAAAAACAACCCCCAAATGAATAAAGTGATGGCATATCATCAGATATATGCCAACACCCAAGGTGCAAAAGAGCTACAACGCTATGGAATTCCATCAAAATTTCCTGCTATAATTATTCATAAAGGAGACGATTATCACTTCAGTTATTTTGCTGGAGACTTTAGCGATAACCCTATCGGAATGTTTTCTACCTATTTTAAGTGGATTGAGTATATCGTACCTTGGTTGGTGCATGATGAATCAGTTTCTGAACGAAAAAGTTTCTTTTGGGAGGTGTATCAACCCCTTACAAGTAAAATTTTAGAGGATTACTATAAGGAAAAGGTCCAATCAAAGGCGGAAATTAGGTAACGGTTTGGAAATCTAGCAAAAAATCAGTAAAGTTATCCTTTGAAAAATGAGGTGTATCTAAATCACGCTAGATTTACGATTAAAATGCAAAAAAGAGAAGCACTTAAACTTTCTGAATCGGAAAAAAAGCTCTTACAAGAAACTTCGATGTATCATCCGAAGCCAGAGGTTCGTATGCGTTGTCAGGGGCTTTTGCTAAACGATTTTGGAATGAACCAAAAAAATGTGGCAAAGTTCATGAATATCAGTGAAAATACATTTGTTAATTGGAAGAAAGCATGGTTGTCGGAAGGACTCAATGGTTTGATCAGAAAAGAAGGACAAGGTCGAAAGCAAATCATATCACTTGAGAATCCTCAGCATTTGGAGGTAGTTGAAGAAGCCCTCAAAGATGAATCAATTAATTTGAAAGCCTTACAAAAAAGGCTTTTACAAGAACTAGACATCTCTGTGAGTATTGACACGGTGAAAAGGCTTGTTAAAAATCGATTGAGTAAATAGGCTTATTGTATAAAGGTTCTAAAACGGATATGTTTTAGAACCTTTATACAATAAGCCTATTTCAAACGAACTGAGTCTGGCAGTAATTTAGCACCCTTTTGGATTTTTTCGTTTTTCTGTTTGAAAATATCAAAATTGGCCTTCACAGCCGATTGAGCATCTTTTTCAGGACTCAATGTCATCGACATATTTGGTCCCAATTGATACAAGTCTGTACCATTCAAAACATAGTCGCCATAAATAAAATCAATCATCTGAGCCTTTGTCATCATTAGTGGATACGAGTGTATATTCCTAAACTGTCTGACAGTATCAATACCTGTACCAATCCAATTGGTAACCCGTGGTTTAGCAACACCATAGTTTTTATTCATAAAGGCTGCAATAGTTGGCGTTATGTCAAAGTGTGTCGAAATAGACTCAAATTTTACAGGGCGTTTCAATAAAGGTGAATAAATGATTAATGGCACATGGAAACGGTCAATTTTGGTTGACATCGGAATCTCTGGCATACGGTGGTCGCCTGTGATAATAAAGATTGTATTGGCAAAATCCTTACGTTTCTTATATTGCTCAAAAAACTCTCGAATGGCTTCGTCAGTATAAATCACCGTTGAAAGCATTTGTGTATAATCCTTGGCATTTTGTTGCTGTGACGCAGTCATTCTAGATTTTGGACTCTGACTATATTGCAATAATTTTTGAGTATAAACGCTTTGATTATTGATAAGAAATGGGCTGTGCGTTGATACCGTTAGGATAACTTGAAAACTAGGTTTGGTTGTCTCGGTGGCATTTACATCAAAGTATCTTTTAAATAAACTTTTGTCGTCATAGCCCCACGTAAATGAGCCTATTTTGGGAAGCTTCAAGTACCCTGATCCCACAAAAGTAGGTTCATCATTAACTTGATCGATACCTTGTTTTTGTAAGAATAACTTCATGTTATCAAACTTACTATCTCCTCCATAATAAAAAGCAGTGTGATAACCTGCACGTTTCAAAATTCCAATTAGTGAATTATTAACAGGCATATTATTTCCTAAGTCATTGAATCCACTTTTTCCAAATGGGAGCGAACCCAAAATAGAAGGTAAAACGGCAAATGTACGCCCACCTTCACTTAAAAAATTGTTCCAGTATAGACTTTTTTGAGATAAAGAATCCACAAATGGCGTGTAATTGCCCAAATAGGCACCCTCACCCGTAAAAGCTCTACCAAGACCTTCTACTAACAAAAATACAATATTGGGTTTGTTAGGGGATTTATTAAAAAAATTACCTAGTACATCTTGAGTGGAATCTATCCTCAAAAAAGGATAGGTATTTTCGTTCAAATAATTAACCTTAAGTATTTCGTTATCTCCACCAAGTAAAGCACCTCCGATACCCAAATAACTATCAGCATAAATATCTATCTCGTTGTCGGTGGCAACAAAATAATCATAGGATGAATTTGAAAAATAAAGGGACTTGTTATAAGTCAAATAATTATCAAATTCGTTGTTGAATTGGTGACTTGGTATTTGTAACTCTATGTCAAAGTAATAGATTGAAAAAGCGATACCCCAAATAGCTAGCGGAATAATGAAACGTTGTATAGGAGCCTTTTTAATCAAAATATGAAATAAAAAAAATTGTAAAGTAATCGTCACAATCATTCCAATAATGCCTAGTACAGGAACACCCGCAGCTCCAACAGTTTGTTTAATATCGTTGATAGAATAACTGTATAAGTCAGCACCCAATGGTACCAATGCAGTCATAAAATATTGCATCAAAGACAAATGCAATAAAGTCAAGCTTGAGATAATTACCCAAATAACAATTTTAGCAACCTTGGTCGAAAGAAAAAGTAACGCTTGGTGAAGCAGCCCTAAAAAGACGATAGACTTAGAGAAATAAACAAGGTCATATAAGAAACCTCTTGTCCACAAAAAGATGAGTGAATCGTTAATATTTTGAGTTACACTACCATAAAATAATTCGATAAAACGAATAATAAAAATAGTTAGAAACCAGCCAATAGCTATGTTTCCAAACTGGTTCAATCCAGACTTTTGAAGGTCAGAGAAGTTACTTTTTTCTGTTGATTCGCTCATGCTTAATTATAATTCTATCAAAAAAAATGAAATCTAAATTTTATGCTACAAATAAAATACCGAAATTTGATTAAAACCTATTTGGAATGATTTTTGCGTTGATAATTTTAATTCTTCGTTAATTACACTAGTCAAATATAGGTTTTTTGATTTTCTTTGTAAAATAGCTGAAGATACAGTCTGATTTTTATGCTGTAAAAGTAACGCTTCTCCAATTTTAGCGTATGACTTTTACTGTTGTCTTATTTGTGAAGTTTGATTATGATGAGCTTAGAATCCTTTCCTTTTCACCCTAGTTTCGATAGAGAATATATTGCAGAGTTATTTGATAACGAAGCTTCATATTTTCTTGAAATAGTGGAGCACTTTTTTAACAACATTCCTGCTGAAATGTCTGACTTGAATCATACTTTTGTTAGTGGTGACAAGTTAGGATTTGCCAAAAAACTACATAAGTTGAGTTCAATGCTGGGCTGTGTAGGGCAAGTTGAGTTTAGCAAACAGTGTAAAAAAGTCGAACAATCCTTTCTTCAAACCCAAGAGTTTGTTGTTCCTCAAGAAAAAATGATTGCGGAGCTTCAGGAAATTTTACTTCATATCCAAAAGGACTATGAGAAGCTAAAAAGCTATCAATAGAAGTACTGTCAATGAAGTAAAATCGAATAAAATTATTATTCGGTAACAATTAAAAGAAATATTAACCCTAGTTTCACGATACCTAGGGGTATTGTACTAGACCCAATTTTGATCAATCATGAAAATTCTTATTGCCGAAGATGAATCCCTGTTGTTAAAATTACTTGTTGATAAATTTAGTAGAGAAGGCTTTGATGTGACAGGTTGTCAAAATGGCTTAGAGGCTATTGATTTATATGACGAGGTTCAACCTGATATTGTAATTACTGATTTACAAATGCCGTTTTCGGGAGGGTATGAACTGATTTTCCATATCCGTAAAACTCGTGACGCTCAAACTCCAATTATTGTATTATCTAGTACAAATGTAGAAGACAAAATCGTTTCTTCATTGGAGCTTGGCGCTAATGATTTTGTTGAAAAACCGTTTCGTTTCAACGAGCTAATCATTCGTGTTAAAAGACTATTAGGAACTTCCGTTTAGGTGTTTCTAAATAGATTTGATAAAATTTATTGCCCTTTCTCTCAAAATTTATGAATAATATCCCCGCCCATATTCAGCGGCTTATACTTGTTATATTGGCCATTGCTGCAATCTTATTGGTTGTAGATTTGGTGATTATGATAAGTATATTGAGCGAAAAAATAAGTGCCAAAAGAAGTGCGAAGCGTAGAGCAGAAATCAGAGAAAAAATTCAGCAATATATCACAGCTTGGCTCATGGAAGAAGACTTGAATATTCAAGAATTTATGAGCAAAGAAATTGCAAACTATTTTTCCAATATTCAATTAAAATTTAAATTGTTTAGAGAAATTCTCTACGAAGAAATATTCAATGCCAATAAAGTCCTTTTAGGCGATGATCAAAAAAAGATAAAAGAGTTATATACTTTTTTTGGTTTTGAGAAAAAAATTAAAAAAGAATTCTTCAGGTATAAATGGTATAAGCTTGTCAACGCAACTAACGACCTTTTGGCCATTAAGGCCTTAGAAAGTTCGGCTATGTTTACCGAATTATTAGATCATCAAAACCAATTTGTTCGTTTAGTGGCTATCAAAGCAGAAATATCGATGGGGGGTGACCAAGTAGATATTCTCTCTGAAATACACTTTCCTCTCTCTGATTGGGAAATGTATGAGATTATTAGTTTTCTAAAGAGAAGCCAGTTCAAACAAATCCCTAATCTGAGCAAACTGATTAATCATGACTCTGTTACTCTTAAAATATTGGGGTTGAAATTAGCTAATATATTTCAGGAACTTGACTTGGATATGGATGCCAAAGCTTTTGTGGTACATCCTAATCCAAAAGTAAGAACAGCCATTATTGAATATCTTGCAGAATGCGGTGGCAATGAGCATTTGAATGAACTTAAGCGAAGATTTGCTTCAGAAGAGGAAACTGTCAAAATTGCTATTTTAAAATATATAGCCTTACATGGAACCGATGATGATGTTCCATTTATATTTAAAAAATTGAAAGATGTGTATCCAGCTATTCGAGTAAAAGCCGCTGAAACACTTCAAAATATGAATTCTAATAGTATGTCGTTTTTATCATACCTTGAGTCAAATGGAGATAAATCTGATAAAAAACTGGCAATTCATGTGTTAAATAAATTTTAAACGGATGCTAACATTCTTCTCCTACTTTATACAATTTGGCTTGTTTTTGTATTGTATGATGATTTTTACATCTTACATACTCATGAGCGTTAGGTCATGGAAAGTGCTCAAACATCACAAACAAGCAAACTTAAATATTGATTTTAATGCTTTTCGCCAAAATCCCTATCTCCCTTCAATCTCGGTTGTAGCACCTGCGTATAATGAGGGAGTCACCATTGTTGAGAATATTCGCTCCTTATTATCATTGGGTTATAATAATTTAACTTTGATAATTGTAAACGATGGTAGTAAAGATGATACCCTCGAAAAAGCTATCAAATTTTATGATTTAGAAAAGGTTGATTATTATTTTGAGTATCGCTTACCATGTAATGAAATCAAAGCTATTTACAAATCAAAAAATAAAGCTTTCAAGAAGCTTATTGTCGTAGATAAAGCCAATGGGGGCAAAGCTGACGCTCTTAATGCGGGTATCAATGTTTCATACTCAGACTACTTTGCTTGTGTAGATGTTGATTGCTTACTAGAAGAAAACGCATTCGAGCATCTTATTTATCCTGTTATTAATAGCCACAAAGAAGTAGTAGCTGTGGGTGGAATTGTGTGGCTCAACAACGATGCAGAGGTATATCATGGTCACATGGTAAAACTTCAAATTCCCAATAAATTTTTACCAAGAATTCAGCTTATTGAATATTTCAGAGCATTTCTTTTGGGGCGTACGGCTTGGAGTTCAATCAATGGCCTTTTGCTTATTTCGGGTGCTTTTGGTATTTTCCATAGAGAACGTGTTATTGAGGTAGGAGGCTATAATAAGAAAACCGTTGGAGAGGATATGGAATTGGTCATTCGTTTACATAAACTTATGCTTAATAAAAAAATACCCTACGAGGTAGCATACGTTCCAACTCCTCTTTGTTGGACAGAAGCTCCCGTCACAAAAACCATTCTATCACGCCAACGCAATAGATGGGCACGAGGTACTGCCGAATGTCTGATGCTACACCGTGATATGATCGGACGAAAAAAATATGGAATAATTGGTTTGTTAAGCTTTCCATATTGGCTAATTGCAGAATGGTTTGGGCCATTTATAGAGGCTTTTGGATTGATTTTTACTTTAATAATGATTGTGTTGGGCTATATAAATATTTATTTTTTTATGGCTATGCTTGGATTAGTATTCTCGATGTCTTTATTTTTTTCAATATTGGCAATTCAGGCTCAAGAAACTTTCTTTAATCGTTATTCAGAACCTAAAGAGATTGGACGGCTTTTTATCACAGCTATCTTAGAGCCTTTTATTTATCATCCTCTCACGGTATATTGGGCTATAAAAGGCAATTATGATCTGTTTTTTAAGAAAACACATTCTTGGGGCGAAATGACTCGAACAGGTTATACAAATGCAGCCACCCCAAAAAAAACTTGATAAAATATAATTCACTAATAAGGGGTTGAATATGGCTTTAAAAGCTATTATTCAACCCCTTATCTTTTATATTCTTGATGTGATTTTATAAATTTGTAGAATATAAATACCTTGACCCATGAAAACATATCAAGAAGAACTAGAAGAACAGAAGAATAAGCAAGTGGCATTTTGGTGGACAATTGCCGTTGGTGCTATTCTCTCATACACCTCTGTAAAGCTATCTGTTTGGGACGAAAATACTAAAATATCAACCTACCAAAAAATTAGATTTGCGCTTGCCGAAAATGATTTAGACGAAACTCCACAGGTACATATTACTGCTAATAACAAAAAGATTAGAGAAGCATCTGGCCCAGCAGCACCCAATAGAGAAAATAAAAATACTTCAGGTGCTGAAACCTCCTACTCTAAAAAAAGCCCTTACAAAGCTCCTAAAGCAAAACTTCCTAGCTCTATTTCTGACAAATATGGCTATAGTCCCGAACCTAAAGCATTTGTGCCAAATTATGGGGCTCAGCGAGGTGAAGGCTTTGAATATGGTCTTGACCATTTTTATCTGGCTCAAAAACCTTTGTTGACAGACAAAACGAGTGAAGTGGGTAAAATTGTTTTTAAAATAACGGTTGATGATAATGGTCAAATTCTGAGCATTAGGGTACTATCTACTACATTAACCGAATCTACTACTAATATTTACAAAGAGGACATCAAATATGGAGCAGTGTTTCGGCCACGTTACCTAAAAGGAACTACCATTGCGAAGATATCTTCAGGTCTGCTAACTGTACGTGTCAATGTAAGAGGAAATACTCAGTTTGTTTTGTGATATTCATAAAATATATTCATCAACTAACTATAGTTTTATTAGTTTAAATAAAATATGTATTTTTACTCTCTTGTATATGTGTCTTTGATGAACTCTTGACGTACCAAGAGCGTATCCTATAGTAAATTAATTTGTATCGTGCTCAAATTACCTTTGTAATGGCACTTTTATTAAAACTATAAATCTGCAAGCCCTAAGTAGTATGTTTCGTTTATCGCCAATAGCGAAACACCGTAAATTTCTGAATACCAGATAGCCGTAACCTATTCCGAGTGGGTTAGGCAATAGGGGTCTTTGTTCACATACAAAGATATTGTTGGGTACATTACCTCAAATATTACGTAACAAACTACTTATGAAAAAACCACTCTTACCAAGTAACGAATCGGAGCGATTAGAAGCGCTAAAGAGTTATTATATTCTTGATACATTACCCGAAAGAGATTATGACTCTATCACTCAAATTGCTCAAGAGATTTGTCAAACTCCGATAAGCCTTATCAGCCTAATTGATAAGGATAGACAGTGGTTTAAGTCTGTAAAAGGAATTGATACGGTCGAAACGCCTAGAGAAGTTTCCTTTTGTGGGCATACAATTTTAAATCCCGATGAGCCTTTTATTATTGAAAATGCTTTAGAAGATGATAGATTTTTTGACAACCCTTTTGTTGTCAATGAACCTGGTATGCAGTTTTATGCTGGTATTCCTCTTGTAACGTCCAAAGGATATGCACTAGGAACACTCTGTGTAATTGATAATAAGCCCCGCTCACTAGCCGATGACCAAATTGAAGCCTTAAAAGCATTGGCTAATCAAGTAACAAATCAGTTTGAACTTCGTAAGAAAACAATTCAGTTAGAAAAAATCAAAGAAGATTTAGAAATAAAAAATAGAGAACTAGAGCAAGCAAAACTTCATTTGGAGGAAGCGCTTAAGGCCAAATCTGTTTTTCTTTCGATGATGAGCCACGAAATAAGAACTCCTTTGCACTCAATTCTTGGTAATATTCATTTGCTTTTGGAGGAACAACCACGCAAAGAGCAGGAGGCTCCGTTGAAAGTACTTAAATTTACAGGCGAAACACTCTTATCTATTATTAACGATATCCTAGATTATAGTAAGCTTGAAGCTCAAAAAGTACAAATCGAACAAATTTCTTTTAATCTTGTTGATTTGCTCAATAACATCGTAGAAATAAATTGGCATCGCTCTAAAGAAAAAGGTAATACACTACAAATAGATTTAGATTCAAATATTCCTGCATTTTTGGAGGGCGACCCTACACGTTTGGTTCAAGTAATTAATAACTTGGTCTCTAATGCGGTAAAATTTACAAAAAATGGCCAAATTACTCTGAAAGCAAGAGTTGTGAATAGAACACAGTCGCATGTTGAAGTCAAATTTGAGGTAATTGATAATGGAATTGGAATTTCGGAAGAATCTCTGCCTAAAATATTTGATGAGTTTGCACAGGCGTCAATTATAACAACACGTCAGTTTGGGGGTACTGGTCTTGGTCTTGCCATTATCAAAAAGATTTTGTTATTGTTCAATAGCGAAATACATGTTGATAGTACCCTAAACGAAGGCTCAAATTTTTATTTTACTATTAATTTCAAAATAGCAGAAGACCAAAATTATTCTATCAAGGCATTAAACGATTTTGACTTTAAAGGATGTAATATTTTGGCTGTAGATGACAATGAAATAAACTTAAAAATTATTGCAAGAAATTTGTTGAAAAAAGGTATCCAAGTTGATACCTGTGTATCTCCATACGAAGCATTGAAATTGATAAATTCGGATAAGTATTATGATTTAGCTATTATAGATTTACAAATGCCAGAACTTAACGGATTTGAGCTGACCAAAGAAATTCGTAAAATCGATAGTAATTTGACCATTATTGCAAGTTCGGCTGATAATAATGCCGAAACTATCAAAGAGGCCTTGGCTGTAGGTATGAACGATTATCTTCTGAAACCACACACAGCAGACGAGCTATATTTGTTATTGGCAAAACATCTTAGATATCAAAATGACCATATAATCAATACATAGTTGTATCTTTGGTAAAATTTATATATTTAACGAAATTCGTAATCTGTTTTTCGAGATGTATTATGAATTTCGTTAGTTTCTACAAAATAAATCTGATGCTCTTCTAACAAGCACCGTTATGATACATAGCTAGCAAAATTATTTTGCTTTTTCATGTACGCCAATTTTAAGACAAATCGTCTACCCGGAACTCTATTATAGTCTCTGAATCAGGGACTTATCAATAAATATATGCTCCCTTTACTTTACTTCAACCATAAAGTAAATCCTTTCCACTACTGATAAATCCCCAAAAAGGACACAATTGAATTTTTGATTTGAGTAAAACCACACTGTGTTATGAAAACTATCCGAGAGTCTTGGAATCGGGAGGGATATCTCGATATTCCTAACTTTTGGGCATGGGATTTGACGAGCAATACGTTTTCTATTTCAGATAATGTGAATGCGATATTATCACTGCCTTCCCAAACAATTAACAATTTAGATACATTGAAAAGCCATTTGTTTTCATTTGATGCAAAATGGTTAGATTTCGATACTGTAAAGGAGTTAACAAAGAATGAAAATTATTTTGAGCAAAAAATACGGCTCTATAACGCTGAAGGTAATTTTCAGTTTTTTCAAATTAATGGATATGTAGAACTGAGAGACAAGTACGAATATGCCCTTTTGTTAAAGGGAACATTCACACACATTTCTTATTTGATTGAAAATCCCAGTAAGTTACCGCAGCCTCCCGTTCATAAAGCAGAGTTTGAGTTAATTATTAATGGAATAGAAGCGGGAATATGGGACTGGGATTTGCAATTTGACACAATCTGGTGGTCCAGTAAATTCTATGAATTACTTGGATATCAAGATGATGAAATCCGTACGTCTTTTAATACTTTTTTCAATACACTTTTGCATAAAGATGATAAAGCAAAAGTAGAGCAGCTTATATGGGAGCATCTTTATGAACACAAGCCTTATAAAACAGAAATTAGGTTGCTTTGTCGCTCAGGAGAATATAAATGGTTTCAGACATCTGGACAGGCAATGTGGGATAAAGATGGAAAACCCATCAAAATGGCAGGCTCTATAATTGATATAACCGAAACGGTCAATTATAGAAGTTCTTTGCTGAAAAACGAATTTCTTCTGAATGAATCTGCCAAATTGGCAAGAATTGGTGCTTGGGAGGTTGATCTCAAAACACAAAAAGTGTATTGGTCTGAAAGTACAAAAGTTATTCATGAATTTCCAGATAATTTAGAAACACCTAGTCTGACAGAAACGCTATCATACTATCCTAAAACTTCCAGAGATAAATTTATCAAGGCATTTGATGAATCTGTATCATTGGGAAGAGCATTTGATATAAGTTGTGAGTTTTTGACTTATTTGCAAAATAAAATTTGGGTAAGAGTTATAGGAAGTCCCCTATTCGATATTCAAGGTAACATAATCGGCGTTCGTGGAGTAATTAAGAATATAGATGAAGAGAAACAAAAAGAACTTTTTTTACAAGATTCTTTAAAAATCATTCATGAACAAAACAGAAAATTGCTAAATTTTGCTCATATTGTGTCACATAATATAAGATCGCATACTAGCAACTTAGAAATGGTAAGCAATTTTATTGAAGAATGTGATACTGAATATGAACGAAAGCTTTTATTGGACAATGTTCAGCAAATCTCTAAACAACTCAGTGAAACGATTTCACAGCTCAATGAAGTATTAGTTACTCAATCACAAGTTCAACAACCGAAAGTTAGAATTTGCTTTGATGATGTGCTGACAAAAGTCAAAAGTATAATTCAAAGCGAGCTAGTTCTCAGTGGGGCACTTATCAAAAGCAACTTTTCAAGTTGTGAAAGTGTCTACTATATACCAGCCTATTTGGAAAGTATTCTTATTAATCTTCTTTCCAATGCAATTCAATTTCGGAAACCTGAGGTTTGTCCGATGATTACGCTTTCTTCTTGGATTGAAAATAACAAAACTGTATTACAGATAGAAGATAATGGTATTGGTATTGACCTCGAAAAATACAAATACAAGCTTTTTGGTATGCATCATACCTTTCATAAACAGACCAGCGGCAAGGGATTTGGATTGTTTTTAATCAAAAATCAGTTGGATTTGATGGGTAGTAAAATTGAAGTCGAAAGTCAAGAAAATATTGGTACAACATTTAAGATTATATTTTAATGAAGCCTGTAGAAACTATTTGTGTCATAGATGACGACAACATCTATGGATTTTGGGTAAAAAAATTATTGGTCTCCAAAAATTTTTGTAAGAGTTTGACCATTTTCGAAAATGGATTGGCAGGTTTCAACTATTTCAATGAATTAGTTGTAGGAGACGGTGTGATTCCTGATTTGATACTATTGGATATCAATATGCCCGTGATGGATGGTTGGGAGTTTTTGGAAGAGTTTTCTAAAATCAAAAATAAATTTGAGAAAGATATTCCAATATATGTCGTTAGCTCGTCTATCAATCCAGCCGATATAGAACGGGCAAAAGGGTTTGGAGAAGTTAGCGGATTCATCACAAAGCCCTTAACGTTCGACAATTTGAAACAAATCAAGTTATTCCAAGATTAAATAAAGAAAAGGGTATTTTGTAGCAAAATACCCTTTTTCTTTGTAAAATAGTTCTATATTCAGAAAGCCTAAAACCTACCTCTGAATTTAGTACAAATAAGCAATCTTAATCTTGAATAACATGCTCAATAGTGCACAAAGACCTACTAACGAAATCAAGCATTTCGTCTTAAGCTCCTATTTTGGAGATGGACTTCGTATCACCTTTGGGGTTTTATTTCCAAGTCTGCTCATGCTCGAATTTGACAAAATCAATATCGGCATGACGATTTCATTGGGTGCCTTGTGTGCCAGCGTAGTGGATTCACCTGGACCTATTGTTCACCGACGCAATGCTATGCTGACTACAACAGGTATTGTTTCGTTAGTAGCCTTATTGGTCGGATTTGCCAATCTTTCTATCCCTATTCTGGGATTAATGATTACAGGATTTAGCTTTTTGTTCTCTATGTTTTATGTGTATGGTCTTCGTGCAGCTGCTATTGGTACGGCGGCACTATTGGTTATGACCTTAAGCATTGGAGACATTCGTCCGCTTCATGAAATTATGATGCACCCCGTTTATATTCTGATGGGAGGGCTTTGGTACACAGGGCTTAGTTTGTCTTTGTACACCATAATGCCCTATCGCATTGCACAACAATCTTTAGGAGATTCGATTGTGGAAGTAGCTAAGTTCATGAAAATTAAGGCGGCTTTTTATCATGAAGGGGTAGATTATGACGAGAATTATAAAAAGCTCATAGAAACACAAATAAGTGTAAATGAAAAGCAAGATGCTACCAGAGAGATGCTTTTTAAAACTCGAGAGATAGTTCGAGAGTCGACACAAGAAGGTCGTTTTTTGGTTGTAGTTTTCGTGGATATTATTGATTTGTTTGAACAAATCATGTCAACTTTTTATAACTATCAGCATCTTCACAAACAGTTTGATAGCGTTGGTATTCTTAAAAAGTATGAAGATATTCTAACGCTTTTGGCAGATGAACTAGAAAAGATAGGGTATGATCTCAAAATGGGCACAACGCCACATCTTTCGCCAATTATTCCTAGAAAACTTCAAGAATTACATATTGCCGTTCTTGATTTGGAGGAACACGCCGAAGAGCACGGGTTTACAGCGCTGAGTATTGGCGCTTTGAAAAATATCGAAGTCAACATCAAGAATATCTTTGCGAGATTAAAAAAGATTGTAGGAAATTTTAAAAACAGAAAGAAAAAGACTCTCAATTCTAGTGATTTAGCAACCGACCAATTTATTTCTCACCAAGAATTTGAACCTAAGATTTTTAGAGAAAACCTAACCTTTGATTCCGAAATTTTCAGACACTCGTTACGGGTTGCATTAGTGATGTTGGTTGGCTTTATCATTGCACAATCCTTTGAGTTTTTGCACAGCAATTGGATTTTGCTTACGATTATGGTAATTATGAAGCCTGCATTTAGTCTTACCAAAGAGCGCAATTATCATCGCTTAATTGGTACAATTGTAGGTGCTATTTTTGGTTTGTTGATTCTTTCATATCAGCATAACAAAAATGTATTATTTGCTATTTTGCTAGTTTGTATGCTTGGGGCGTACAGCTTTCAACGAAAAAATTATGTTGTAAGTGTATTGTTTATGACTCCATTTATACTCATTCTCTATAATTTCTTAGGAATGGGGAATATCTCGATACTCGAAGAAAGAGTCATGGATACCTTTATTGGTGGTGGCATATCCTTTATTGCGAGTTATTTTCTATTTCCGACTTGGGAAAAAGAAAAGCTTCAAAAGGTATTAGTCGAAATGCTGGAAGCTAATTTAGAATACTTTAGACAGGTAAGAGGCTTGTATCTGGGTAATGAGTTTCATTATTTGCCTTATAAGCTGGCTCGAAAAGATGTTTATGTCAAAACAGCTAACTTAGCATCGGCTTTTCAAAGGATGTTTTCTGAACCTAAAAGTAAGCAAACGAGTATCAAAGAAGTTCATAAGTTTTCGGTACTGAATCACCTTTTTGCTTCTTATACTGCTACTTTAGGACTTTACGTCAAAGAGCATTTTGACCAAATACCAGATTTTCATAACCTAAAAATGGTAGGAGATAATACCGAAAAAATATTATCATTAGCCATAAAAGCCCTTAATGGCGAAGAGATTGATTTGGCAGAAGTACAATTAATTCAGCTCAAAAATCTCGTTCGTGACGACGAAGAAACGGTATTGCTTATTCCTGAACAGTATATCAATCTTCAAAAAGCAGCCTTAGATATTTTGAAGATTACAATAAAAATTAAATTGTAGAGTCGTAACGGCATAGATTTTGTAAAACGTACTGCGTAAATATGTTTGATGACCTATTACTTATTGAAATTTGATTGGTGTCAGAACATATCTAACGCTGTTATAGGAATCCTCACTTCGGTGGGGATTTTTTATTTTATTACGAATCATTAAAAACATTTTATCAGAACAATATCAAATCATACCTAGAAAGTAGCTAAAAATTAGAGTATTTAAAACTGAGATTACCCCAAAATGAAAATTTGTTCATATTAGAGAAAGTGTATAAAGAGCATAAAATGTCGTCATACTTTTGTGGCCTCAACAAAACCCATACGCGTTTATGCTCACGTTTACTATTTTAAAAAAATTCTCAAACCGTGTAAAACAGCTTCAGACTTTCCTTATTTTTTCTGTACTGTTTATCTCATTTAATTCATTTTCACAAGGTACGGATGCTACCATTTTAGGAAAAATCACCGATGAAAGTGGCGAAATTATGTCAGGTGTTTCAGTGAAGGTTCGCAACGAATCCACAGGCTTTCAGACGGGGACTGTCACCAATGCACAAGGTGAGTATCAACTACAACAATTGCCTTTGGGTAAGCCGTATTCGGTTACCATTTCATTTGTAGGGTATCAAACTACAAAATTCACAGACTATGCTTTGAATCAAGGTGACAAATTAAGAGTAAATGCACAACTCAAACAAAGTAATACCGAACTAAAAGAGGTGGTAGTAAGTGCCAACTTTGTCAATAAAGAAACCGAACGTGCTGGTGCAGCTATCGCTGTGACATCTCTCCAGATGAAGCAGTTACCTATGGAAGGACGTAACTTTACAGCATTAACGGCGTTGTCGCCACTACAAGGTAAAAATGGTAGTTTTGGCGGTCAGCGCAGCTCTTCGACAAACGTAACCATGGATGGCGTAAATGCTCGTAGTATGTACACCAATGGAGCAGTTGGTAATGGTCCATATACAATCTCTCAAGAAGCCATTCGTGAATATCAGGTATCTACCAACAATTATGATGTAACGCAAGGTCGTCAAGGTGGTGGTTCGGTAAATGCTGTTACCAAAAATGGTACTAATAAAACTGAAGGTTCGGCATTCTTTTTTCAACGTGCTAATCAAGCAACCTTTGTAGGCAATAAGCTTTTCCCTTTGGCAAGTGAATACAATATCAATGGAACACCTCGCACTACAGTTTTTGACCAAAAGCAATATGGTTTTTCATTGGGGGGAGCTATCGTAAAAGATAAACTTCACTACTTCGTCGCTTATGACCGCCAGACAGAAACGATTCCTTATCAGATTGCGCCAGTTTATGACCAAACACAAGAACAAAACTTTGGTATAACTAAAGAAAATCTGGATAAGTTGATTGAAGTAGCAAGGGCAAAATATGGTATGAAAAACACCCAACAATATGGGGATTTTTCAAGACAAACTGAAGCTAATGCACTTTTTGCTCGATTAGATTGGCAGATTAACGACAAAAACAAACTTACATTTCGCAATAACCTTACTACATGGTTGAGCCCAAATTCTACTTCTGACAACTCAAATATCAATTTACTTGAAAGTTGGATTGGCTTTAAGTCTCTAGAAAATAGCACATTAGTTTCACTACGTTCGTCACTAAGTCCAGACGTAACCAACGAATTGAAAGTACAGTATCAAACTGTTGCACGTGACTATATTGTCAATGATGATTTGCCAAGCGCCAATATTCCTAGAGCCATCATTACCGTTCGTTCAGTAATACCTACAGCAACAAACCCAAGTGCTACACAAACCAGAACTGTACAGTTTGGTGGGCAACGTTTTGGTACTGAAACTACCAGAGATAAAACTATCCAATTAGCCAATACAACGTATTTACGCAAAGGAGCCTTTAACTACAAATTTGGTACTGACAACATGTTGACCTTTTTGAACTCAACGATTGTCAACGAAATGAACGGTCGCTTTTTCTTCAATAGCTTGCAAGATTTTATTGACCAAAAACCAAGTCGTTATGCTAGAGAAGTTCCCTTGGTTAATCCAGCCGTTAAGCAATCTTTACTTGATTTAGCGCTATTCGCTCAAGTAGATTTTAACCCAACTCCAAACGTGAGTGCTATGTTTGGCTTACGTTATGATGCTACTATTTTCTTCCGTCAAGGTGATGCTAATCCTAAAACTGAAACAAGTTTAGGGATCAAAACAAACAATACTTTAGCAGATTATAACAATATCCAACCACGTTTTCAGTTGACTTGGGATGTAAAAGGTCGCCAAAAAGATATTGTTAAATTAGGTGGTGGGATATTCTCAGCACAGCCAGTTTCATACTTGCAGTTGAATAATATTCAGAATAGTGGTACAATGGTTGGTTCGATTGACATTTCTGGTGCTGGTGTTCCTTCCCCTGATTTTGTTTCGTATCGTAACAACCCTTCTACTACGCCTGGTATTCCAGCAGGAGCAAGTTATGTGTCTACCATCAATGCTGTAAGCAAAGATTTTCAAGTTCCTTCTATTTATAAAGTAAACCTTTCGTACAACAGATTTTTCAACGAAAGATTCAGAGCTGGTGTCAATTTACTTTGGTCAAAAACAGTCAACAATTATGTGTACTATGACAGAAACATCGTTGACGAACCTTATTTTAGATTAAGTAATGAGGCAAATCGTGGTGTTTATGTTCCTGCTAACACTATTCCTGCCAATGGCTCAACAGACTGGACACAAGGTAGAAAAGATAAAAACCTTGGTCGCGTGCTAGAACTAGAGTCTACAGGTGTGTTAGACCAATACGCCATTGTGTTAGATGCGAGTATGAAAATCGGACAAGATGGGTATTTATCAGTAAGTTATACCAAAAATGACACCAAAGATAATACCTCTTTCAACTGTTGTGTAGCCAATACATCTACATTCAGACCAGTGGTAGACGACCCTCGTGATCAGACAGTTTCATATTCTGATGACCAATTCTCAGACAAATTAGTTATTTCAGCGGCTACTCCAAGCGTAAAAGGATTTCAATTAGGTGCTATTCTAAACGGTGTCGGTGGCACACGCTATTCGTTTATGGTAGGAGGAAATAAAAGCTTAAATGGAGACTTTGTATTAACAAACGATTTAGCTTTTGTTTTTGACCCAAATAACCCAAGTGTTCCAGAACCAATAAGAAAAGGGATTCAAGGATTGTTGGATAACCCAGAAGTTACAGAAAGTGTCAAAAATTACATCAGACAGAATATTGGTAAGGTTGCAGAGCGTAACGGCGGTGTCAACCCATTCTATTACACAGTTGATTTACGTTTAACAAAAGATATAAAAATTCTTAGTAGAACTCTTTCGGTATCTGCTGACTGCTTCAACTTTATGAATCTTTTGGACAAAACACAAGGTGTAAGCTATAACCATGGTAATATCAACTTGGTAACGATGACTGGTTTTGATCAAACAACCAAAAACTATACCTACACTGTTGAAAGTGGCGCTGGTCGCAAGCAATCTACCGCAGGAGGTACTCCTTGGCGTATTCAACTTGGTTTAAGATACGCATTTTAATATATCACTTTTGTAGGCGGTTAAAGCAGATTGTTACTTTAACCGCCTTTTTTCAAATCCTACCTTTACATTCTCTAAAATGAAAAAAGCTATTTTCCTTATGTTATTGCTTACGTCAGTGTCAATAACATTCGCACAAAAATCTAAATATGTAGTCGTTATTAGTCTCGATGGCTTTCGCCCTGATTTTTATAGACAAGCACAATGGCCTACGCCAAACCTTCATGAAATGGCTCAAAATGGTGCTTCTTCAGACGGTGTAAGAGGCGTATTTCCTACAGTTACTTATCCCTCACATACCACCATTGTGACAGGAGTTTTGCCAAACAAACACAAAATTTTTCATAATACTCCATTTGAGCCGACTGGACAAACAGGACGTTGGAACTGGGAAAACAATTTGATTAAAGCAGAAACTATCTGGGATGCTGCTCACAAAAAAGGTCTAAAAACGGCTTCTATTCACTGGCCAGTGACAGTTGGAACACAAACTGTAGACTATAATATTCCAGAAACAGAAATCGAAAAGAATGTGGCAGATCCATTGATTCAAATGCGCAAATTTGCCAAACCACAAGGTTTGTTTGAAGAAATTGAACGTGAAGCAACGGGTAAATTGACCGCTAAAGCAATGGATAGTGATTATCTGACGATGGACGAAAATATTGCTCGTATGGCTGCTTATGTATTGGAAAAATACAAACCAAATTTGACAACCGTACATATTTTCAATTTAGATCATTTTGAACACAAAGAAGGTCGCAATGGTCCAAGCGTTGAAAGAGCCATTGCAGGTGCAGACCGTGCCGTAGGTAAAATCATGGAAGCGGCCGAACGCGCAGGTATCAAAGATAGTACTACGTTTTTGATTGTTGGTGATCATGGATTTGTGGATATTCATGCGCAACTTTCGCCAAATACATGGCTCGTAAAAGCAGGTTTGATGGAAAAGAAAAAAGATAGAGGTAATTGGAAAGCGACTTTCCATCCACAAGGCGGTATGGCATTTTTGTATTTGAAAGATAAAAAAGACCAGCAAACGCTCAAGCAGGTTCAACAAATTTTGAATGATTTGCCAGCTAGTACAAAAAAGCTATTTGATATTGTAAAACCAGAAGATTATCAAGCCATTGGTGCTGACCCAGAGGCAGCACTTGCTCTGACTGCCAAACAAGGGTTTTCATTTTCGGATTCTTTTGAAGAACCATTCCTAAAACCAGCCAAAGGTGGAACACATGGCTATTTCCCTAATTTCAAAGAAATAGAAACAGGATTTATCGCTTATGGTGCTGATATAAAATCCGATGTGGTAATTCCAACGATGGGACTTGAAGACATTGCTCCAATCGTGGCAAAATTATTGGGTTTATCTATGAATAACCTAGATGGCGTCTTGTATCCAAGTGTTGTAAAATAAGTTTACTTAAAATGGTAAGAGCAAACATGAGTCATTCCTAATTTAGTGATTGAGCGCATGAGTGATTATTATTAATACGAATTTTACTAGTAGAGACGCAATGCTTTGCGTTTAAAGTGAAATCTTGTATCAAAAAAGCGGTCGAAATTAGTTTTTCGACCGCTTTTTTGATCAACAATTGGAAATAAGCCAAATACCAAAATTCGGGATGACTCATATTTGCTATTCTGTGGGCAAATGATTGATCTATGACATATTTCCTAAGCTTCACTAGCTGATTCTACAGGTAATGAGGTTAATAAATACAGAAGTGATTGTTTTTTTTATATCCCTTACTATCCCTAAAGACAGTTAATATTCTCAAAATTAGGTTATTGTACTTGAGCCCAAGCAATAGAAATGTTCTTTGGGATTTTTCTCTTTCTAGCCTTAAATGATCGAGCTAGAAGATGGAGTTGTTTTTTGCCTTTAGTTGATTGTAAAGTAAATGTTTTTTCTTCTACCAAGTATTTGCCACGGGTAGTTCACCAACTCATCTAACATACACTTACAGACTCATCCAATGCAGAGAGCAATCAATGATAACCGGGTACACAAACACGTTTATTTGGGAGAGAATAGTATCCTTTTTTAATCCTTGTAGTAATTTTAGCTTTCCACACTACAAAGCCCCTCCAAAAATCAAGATTTTAGTAGGTCAATCTCAAGCCTATTTCTTTTGCCTTTGGAATATACTCGTCTTTGATATAACCAAATACAGGAAACTCAGCTTCCAATATATTCATAACAATTCCGTAAAAGCCTGTTCCCAGATTAAAATATTTTAAAAAGGTATCTATTGATATTTGTCCGTTACAAAATTGAAGATAGCTATCATACTGCATTGACCCTAGCAGATTTGCACTCATTCTGTCAAGAATATTCAAGTATAACTGAGGATTTTGGTTCAGTATCATATTGGCTTCATGACGCTTAGCATTGGTGTATTCTTCTAATAATTTGTCTTTTCGGTATTGTTGCTCATTTTTGTTCTGAACTTCTGCTTTCTTTGTAGCTTGTATTCGCTTGGCTTCTTCTTTCTTTTTTACTTCCTGTTGCTGTGCTTGCATCAGATCTGAACTTTTTACCATCGTAGTCAAATATCCTCCTATATTTTTGATGTTTCGACCAGTAATGAGCTCTTTTTTCAGATAGTCAATCG
The DNA here is from genome assembly GCF_030056705.1 of Flectobacillus longus. GTDB lineage: Bacteria > Bacteroidota > Bacteroidia > Cytophagales > Spirosomataceae > Flectobacillus > Flectobacillus longus. The sequence continues at coordinate 98,987 of NZ_JASHIC010000021.1, read as the reverse complement.
CTAATTGTATTTGCTCAACCGATATTTCGTCAAGCCAATCTTTAATAGTATGTTGTGTAATTCCAAAATCTTTTATTTGATCATATATCAAATTGAGTGTCTCGTTGGCTTGTATTTCTATCGACTGGGTAATTAATGGCAAGGGATTTTGAGTAGCTTCTTTAAAACTCGCAGATATTTGATCAACTAGTGGGTCTTCTACTTCCTCCAGTTTATTTTTCTTTACAACAAACCTTAATTTGACGACTTTTTTCCCTTGTTTGATTTCGGTAAACTCAAAATATAATTCCGAATTTTTCATCAATTCATTTTGCGCTTGTACGACTACTTTCATTTTAAAATCAAAATAGTTTTTGTACTTGTGCTCAATGTTGAACATTCTTTTGAGTTTGTCTACTTCAAATTCAAATGTACCAATGCGTTCTTTTTCTTTACATATTTCATAAAAACGCATGGCGTACGAGCTATCTAATCGTAAAATATTTCGAATATCTAGTACTGTGAAGTTTTCTTTGAGTTGTAATAAAAAAGGTTTCAATAGGTTAGGAAATTCCAGAACAAAATAGCCCTCTTTTTTAAAATAAACATAACCACTAATCAGGTGCGAATCTAATTCTATGCGATCGTCTTTATAATAAACCTTTTTGTCAATCATCTTCTTCATCTCTTGTTGCAGGTGCGAATACAAACTTCCTCCTTCTACGCCTGTAAACTTCTGAAAATCTTTTACTGTTATCGTCAGTGGGACAAAGCTCTCTTTACTTATGTCCAATAACGACAACATATAAATAAAAAGCTTCATTTGAGTTGGAGTCAACTCAAAACGCGCTTCTATTAGAGGATTGCCCTTGACAATCCGATAAGGGTCTTTGGTTACGCTGTCCAAAGCTTGCTCTCTTTTCTCTGTCTTCATATCTTCTATGACATTAGGAAAACCGGTATTTATACTAATCAGCTTAGAATGAAATACTTAATTTTTTATTAAGACCCTTAATCAAAAAATTGTCACAGACTTCGGTTTCTGTCCTTTATTGTACAAAAATAAGAGGAATTGAAAAAAAAGCATCACAAAAACTACTTTTAATTTAAGCAGGTAGTTTTAAGCACCATAAAAGTAGTTTTAATACACCATAAAAGTAGTTTTAAGCACCATAAAAGTAGTTTTAATACACCATAAAAGTAGTTTTAAGCACCATAAAAGTAGTTTTTAATGGTCATAATAAACTGTAAATCAAATAGTTATGGAGCCCTAAAAGATTTAAAAGAATAAAAGATTTAAAAGACAACAAAGGGAATTGTTGATTTTTTATTAATTTTTTTCTTAAATATTCAGTTTAAAAAACTCCTAAAATTAGTCACGAATAAAAATCGTAAGAGAAAGAATTGAAAGTGGAGACACCATAAAAGTAGTTTTTAAAGAAAGTATTAAAAACACCCCAAGCACCATAAAAGTAGTTTTTAAGAAAATCGTTGAAATCAACTAAACACCATAAAAGTAGTTTTTAAAAAGTTATAATAAGTACCTCTGACACCATAAAAGTAGTTTTTAAATAACCCTATTAAAAAATAAGTACACCATAAAAGTAGTTTTTATAACTTATAGTCGTTTCTAATTTAGCACCATAAAAGTAGTTTTTAAATATTCTCTAAAATTTATATATGACACCATAAAAGTAGTTTTTCCTTTATGTCGACCTTTTGCCAATTAACACCATAAAAGTAGTTTTTATCTACTTTAAAATAAGTTTAGCGGAAGAAGAATTATTATAAGATAGTTGTATCAAAACTGATACTTTGTTGATATATTTGTATGAAATATAATACAAACGATTTTACCTATGATAAGCCAAGAATTAGTCCTGAAATTCTTAAGACATAACCCCGCGCTTTCAGTTTCGACTGTAGAAAAGGAATCAGCATTAGCCAAAGGAACACTCACCAAAGCTATCACTGGAGAGCGAAATCTAAACGAAAGACATTTAGCAGCTCTATTACCTGTATTAACTAAATACGGATACTCGCCAAATCTTTATCAGAATGCTCGCGTTATTTCAATCATCAATCACAAAGGAGGCGTTGGAAAGACTACTACTACAGGTTCTTTGGGTGAGGCCTTAGCCAGAAAAGGATTTAACGTATTATTGATTGATATGGATCCTCAGGGTAATTTGTCTCAAATACTAGGAATAGACACACCAGAAAAGCAAGTAGTAGATGCTTTGCTCAAAACTGATGAATTGCCAGTGATGAATATTGCCCCCAACCTAGATCTTAGCCCTTCAGATATAGATTTGGCAAAAGCTGAAATCGAATTAATTATTTCTTTGGGAGGAGTTTCAAGGCTCAAAAACAAATTAGTACCCTTGATGGAGCAATACGATTATATTTTGATAGATTGCCCTCCATCACTCAATGCTCTTACTTCTTCAGCGTTGATTGCTTCTAAAAGTTGTTTAATCACACTTCAACCAGAAATATCAGCTGTTAAAGGATTGAATACCCTTTTAGATAGAATCTCGGAAGTTCGTACGAGCTGGAATCCTGCCATTGAAATTGACGGAATCGTATTTACAATGGTAAAGAAAAACTCAGTACACGATGGCGTAAAAGAACACGTTAGAGAAAGTATGTCACAGTTTAGGGTATTTCGTACCGAAATAAAACATCTTGTAGATTTTCAAAAAGCACAAATAGAACAAAGCACAATCTCCAAATTTGCAGAAAATTCGGAAGCAGCCAAATTGTATCGTGAGTTTTCGGAAGAGTTTATACAGTATTTACAAGTGGTAAAATAGAGATTAGATGAAAGCAAATTTTAAAGACGTTATAGCCTCCAAAACCAAGCAAGCCTTGGGAAGTAATCTCATTTCCCTAGAGGCCATTAAGCAAAATATACAAATCCTTGAAGAACTTCGCGACTTTATACCTCCTTTGAGTGACGAAGAATCTCAACAACTAGAACAGAATATTTTAAAATACGGCTGTAAAGATGCTCTATTAGTATGGGAAACTACCCTCAGCGTAGCTGGATTAAGTACCACAGAAGATGCAACTCCAGCCTACATCCTGATAGATGGACACAATCGCTATCGAATTTGTCAGGCCAATCAATTGAATTTTAATATTCAATTATTGTCTTTTAGCAATCTAAAAGAGGTAAAAGACTATATGATTGATTTGCAATTGGGGCGCCGTAATCTTACACCTCAACAAGCATCTTACTTCAGAGGCTTACGCTATAACAACGAAAAAACTGAACGAGGTAAATATGACCGTATTACTGACGAAGGACTTATCAACGTAGATGATTATTTTGAAAGTAAACGTGTAAAAGCTTCAACAGCCTCGAAATTATCGGAAGAATACAAAGTCAGTCCTGCTACTATTCGACGTGATGCTGAGTTTGCAGAAGGGTTAGGGAAACTATCTACCACCTTACGAAATGAAGTATTGGCTGGAAATCAAAATATCGAAAAGGGTCTTTTACAAAAAGTAGCTAAAGTAAAAGAATTACCTAAACCCATCGAAAGTGCAGATGAGTTGGTAACCGTGCTACAAACGAGTGGACTGGTAGCAAAAATTGAAGCAGTTCCAGCTGACCATACGTTAGTTAATTGTTCTAATGAAATTATAGCCCTTGTAAAGAAAATTGTAAATGCTAAAGACAAAGAAAAACTAGAAGAACTAAAAAATCTAGTCTCTAGGTTAGAAGAGTTACTTTAACAAAAAAGAGGTCAATCGACCTCTTTTTTGTTATCAGCCATATTGCTCATTTTGAGCAATATGGTTTGAGCATTTTCATCATTATCATATTGCCCATTTTGAGCATTATGATTTGAGCGTTTTTATCAATATCATATTGCTCATTTTGAGCAATATGGTTTGAGCATTTTCATCATTATCATATTGCCCATTTTGAGCATTATGGTTTGAACATTTTCATCATTATCATATTGCTCATTTTGAGCATTATGGTTTGAGCGTTTTTATCATTATCATATTGCTCATTTTGAGCAATATGGTTTGAACATTTTCATCATTATCATATTGCCCATTTTGAGCATTATGGTTTGAGCGTTTTTATCATTATCATATTGCCCATTTTGAGCATTATGGTTTGAGCGTTTTTATCATTATCATATTGCTCATTTTGAGCATTATGATTTGAGTATTTCGGACAGAATGGTCAATGATAAATAGGCATTAAGGTAAAGTTGTAATTGTTGACAATGATGAAATATAATTTTGAATAAAGAGAATATTCTAAAATAATTAAAAGTAAAATGAATGTTAAGTAGAATATAATTTCTTTAAGAGAATTTATAAATTTTTATTTGGAGGTTGATATTTTATGGTTTTTTTCACTTTTTTTACATAAATCCATGATTGAACCTTCAAAATAATCTCGTATGTCATTAAAAGTTGCGATTTCTCATAAAACTAAGTATAAGTTTGATCGTAGCGTCAGCTTGTCGCCCCACATTTTTCGCTTAAGACCTGCGCCTCATTCACGAACTTCGATTGAAGGATATTCCTTGAAAATTACTCCAGAAGAACATTTTATTAACTGGCAGCAAGACCCATTTGGAAACTATCAAGCAAGAGTTGTTTTTCCAGAAAAAACAAGAGAACTAAGCGTAGAAGTAGAAGTAATCGCTCGAATGGAAGTAATCAATCCTTTTGATTTCTTTGTAGAAGAATATGCCGAAAAATTTCCATTCAAATATGATGAGATTTTATCAAAAGAGTTAGCTCCATACCTAGAAGCAGGTGAATCAGGATTATTATTGACAGAGTTTTTGAAAGAAGTAGAAGCTCAGGCAGATATTAATACCGTTGATTTTTTAGTATATGCCAATCAAAAAGTTTATGGACATCTTGATTATAATATTCGGATGGAGCCTGGTGTACAAACTTGTGAAGATACACTAAGAATTAGAAGTGGTAGTTGTCGAGATTCTGCTTGGTTATTAGTCCAGATTTTACGTCATAAAGGTATTGCGTCTAGATTTGTATCGGGCTATTTGGTTCAACTAACCCCTGATGTAAAGTCCTTGGACGGCCCTTCTGGTCCAGAAGAAGACTTTACAGATTTACATGCTTGGGTCGAAGCTTATATTCCTGGAGCAGGTTGGATAGGGCTAGATCCAACATCTGGATTATTTGCTGGTGAAGGACATATCCCTTTGTGCTGCACACCTGATTATGCGAGTGCGGCACCAGTTACAGGAGCTACTGATATATGCGAAGTAACATTTGAGTTTGATAATAAAGTTTTCCGTATTCACGAAGATCCAAGGGTGACCAAGCCTTATACTGAAGAGCAGTGGGAGAAAATCATGAATGTTGGTAATATCGTTGAAAAGGATTTACAAGATGGGGATGTGCGTATGACGATGGGAGGAGAACCAACCTTTGTCTCTGTAGACGATTTTGAATCAGCAGAATGGAACTCGACGGCTGATGGTCCACTCAAGCGCCAGCTTGCCTATAATCTTGCCTTACGCCTCAAAAATCGCTTTGCTCATGGAGGCTTACTACATTTTGGACAGGGAAAATGGTATCCAGGTGAATTGTTTCCACGTTGGCAATATGCTCTTTACTGGAGAAAGGACGGACATACCATTTGGAAAAATGACGACCTTATCGCAAAAGAAGGACAAACAAATTATAACTTCCACGATGCTGAACTATTTGCCACAGAACTCACCAAATATTTAGGTATTCGTCCGAGTAATTTGTGCCCTACTTTTGAAGATCCTATTTATTGGACGTTAGAAGAAGGTAAATTACCTGTAAATGTAGATCCTCTGGCAGTAAACCTGAAGGATTCGATAGAGCGCCGTACATTAGCAAAAGTATTAGAAAAAGGGTTAAATAATCCTGTAGGATTTGCACTGCCGATTCGCTGGAATTGGGATGCTAGCTCATGGACAAGTTGTGTATGGGAATTTCGAAGAGAAAATTGTTTCTTAATTCCGGGAAATTCTCCAGTGGGTTTAAGGTTGCCATTGAATTCATTACCTGTAATTTCTAAAACTCAAAGAGACGAACCCTTAGAGCGTAGTCCATTTGAAGATTTGCCAGTATTAGGAGATTATAGTACTGTTGCAGAGGCTCGATATGGTTCTGAAGCTACCGATTATGTGGCTCCCATCTCAAAAGCTTCTAAAATCAAGGATGAAGATAAAAGTAAGAAAACGGATGAGCAAGAAGAAAAACCTTTGTTATTTGAGGTAAATACGATTCAAACAACTCTGGTGATTGAGGAAAGAGACGGAATACTGTATGCTTTTCTGCCTCCGACAGAATACTTAGAGCATTATCTAGATCTTATTGCTTCTATTGAGGCAACCGCAGAAAAATTACAAATGCCCGTTAGAATCGAAGGATATACGCCTCCTTCAGATTATCGGCTAGAAAAACTTGTGGTATCGCCCGACCCTGGGGTAATTGAGGTAAATATTCACCCATCAAAAAATTGGCAGGAGCTAGTCGACAATACCACGGCATTGTATGAAGAAGCTTTTTTGTCGAGGTTAGGAACCGAAAAGTTTATGGTAGATGGACGACATACAGGAACAGGCGGTGGTAACCACGTAACGATTGGTGGAGCAAAACCTGCTGATAGTCCGATTTTACGACGCCCCGATTTGTTGCGAAGTTTGGTTACTTATTGGCAGCATCACCCTGTGTTGAGCTATTTGTTTGCTGGTTCATTTATTGGTCCAACAAGTCAAGCGCCACGAGTAGATGAAGGCCGTGACGAGCGTTTGTATGAACTTGAAATTGCTTTTGACCAAATCCCAGACGATGGCAATGTGCCATTTTGGATGGTAGATAGAATTTTCAGGAATCTCTTAGTTGATATTACAGGAAATACACACCGTACCGAATTTTGTATAGATAAACTGTATTCACCAGACTCATCTACTGGTCGTTTGGGAATTCTTGAATTTAGAGCATTTGATATGCCACCGCACAAGCACATGAGCTTGGTTCAAAATCTACTAGTTCGTGCCTTGATTGCTAAGTTTTGGAAACAACCCTATAAGAAAAAGCTAATTCGTTGGGGTACGGAATTACACGATAGATTTTTACTACCTCATTTCGCTTATTTGGATATGATCGACGTAGTAAATGATCTGAAAGATGCAGGCTATGAATTCGATATTTCATGGTTTGATGCCTTTTTCGAATTTAGATTTCCACATCATGGTGGTATAACTGTCGACAACTTGCAACTAGAGCTTCGTTTAGGAATAGAACCTTGGCATGTACTTGGTGAAGAACTTTCAAATGCTGGCACAGCTCGTTTCGTGGATTCATCTTTAGAAAAACTTCAAGTTAAGGTTTCTGGATTTGTTCAAGACCGACATATTTTGATATGCAATGGCTGTAGAGTTCCATTACGACCAACAGGAATTAAAGGCGAATATGTAGCTGGTATCAGATATAAAGCTTGGAATCCGCCATCGGCGCTACATCCTACAGTTGGAGTAGATGCTCCATTGGTATTTGATATTGTAGATACTTGGAATAACCGTATAATTGGTGGATGCACCTATTTTGTGTCGCATCCTGGCGGGCGAAGTTTTGATACATATCCTATCAATAGTTATGAAGCGGAGTCTAGGCGAATTAGTCGCTTTTGGAGTTTTGGGCACACTCCGTCTATGACAGAAACGGTTCCTGCACCTATAAGATTCAATACAGCTCCTTCGCGATTTGTTGCTGAAAATAAGAAGAATATGAAAATTGATACGCCTGTTGAGCTTATCAATGCTGAATATCCCACTACGCTTGACTTAAGAAGATTCTGGAGAGCTAGATAAGCCTTAAGTGCTAGTTTTACTGGATATTCAACTTGTAATTTTGTGGTAAACTTAGTTGGGCAAAGCTTTTAAAAGGATAGGTTATCTGATGTTTTTCTGATTCGTCGTGATAACCTATCCTTGTTTTTTTTTCGTAAATATGTACATTTATGTTTTTACGCTTACAGAATACAATGATACAAACAAATAAAGTGAAAGATTTACCATTTTGCAGTCAATATTTTGAGTGCTTGCTTATGATAATATGATTACTGAAGTGAAAGATAGTTTACTCAAAGCGTACCTCGAAGAGATAGAGTCTTATGACGAAATACTGGACGCTAATCAACAAGTAAAACCATATTGGAAAAAGATGTTTGATACCCTCGAAAAGCTGGGTATGGAACAGCTTGTGGTACGTAGTAAGGAATTAACCAATAAGCTTCAGGAAAATGGTGTCACTTACAATGTATATGGTAGCTCTGAAGTAAGTGCAAGACCTTGGCAGTTAGACCCTATTCCTTTTTTGCTTGAAAAATCAGAGTGGGATTACATTGCTAAAGGGCTAAAGCAAAGAGCAATGGTACTAGATTTGATGCTGAAGGATATTTATGGACCTCAACTTTTGTTAAAGGAAAGTGTTTTACCTCCTGAGTTGATTTATGATAATTGTGGATTTTTACGCTCATGTATGGACGTAAAATTGGCTTGCGAAAAGCAGTTACTCATTTATGGTGTAGATATTGCTCGTGGACCTGATGGCCGAATGTGGGTGGTCGATAATCGTACTCAAGCGCCTTCGGGATCAGGATATGCCCTCGAAAACCGTACGGTCATGAGTGCGATATTGCCTGAATTGACAACTGGAATGACGGTAAATCGTCTTTCTCCTTTTTTCAAAACTTTTCATAAAGAGGTAACTGCTCTGACAGGAAAAAGTCGAGAACATCCAACAATTGTATATTTGACCCCAGGGTCAGGGAATGAGACTTATTTCGAACATGCCTATTTGGCTTCGTATTTGGGTTATACTTTGGTTCAGGGCGATGATTTGGTGGTGAGAGATGGTTTTGTATGGTTACGATCAATAGATGGCCTAGAAAAAGTAGATGTGATAATTCGTCGAGTAGATGATGACTGGTGTGATCCATTAGAATTACGGGAGGATTCTCGTTTGGGAATTCCAGGGCTATTACAAGCTATGCGCTCAGGCAAAGTTGCTGTTGTAAATACACCAGGAGCAGGTGTCCTTGAAAATAGTGGTCTTCTAGCCTTTATGGGAGCTGCTTGTCGTTTTTTTCTGAAAGAAGAACTAATATTACCTTCCATTGCTACTTGGTGGTGTGGGCATAAGCACGAACTTAATTACGTAATTGAGAATATTCCTAGGCTTATTATAAAAAAAGCTAATCGTAAACAGATTTTTCGCTCGGTGTATGGTAGGTTGCTAACGCCCGAACAGCGCATGGAGTTGATTCAACAAATTTTGCAGTCACCTCACGAATATGTTGCACAAGAGGAAATAGGTCTTTCGACAACTCCTTCGTTAGTAAATGGGAAATTAGTGCCTCGTTTGGCAGCGCTTAGGGCTTATTTGGTAGCTAATGGCGACGACTATATGGTCATGCAGGGGGGACTGACAAGAAGTTCTGCTGTAAAAGGGCGTTTTGAAGTTTCGCATCAGCATGGTGGTTGTTCTAAAGATACTTGGATTGTATCAGACACTGAAATAGCACAAAAGGAGATTCGCATCGAAATGCCCAAAGAGTCTGTGCATCATCATACTTCGCTGCCTAGCAGAAGCGCTGAGAATCTTTTTTGGGTAGGTAGATATGCCGAGCGAACCATGTCTACGACCAAGTATATCAAGTTGTTGATAAATGCACTCCATGAAAGTGTCAAATTTGGAAATGCCTCAAAATCAGAACATATTGAAATTTTGTTAAAAGGTCTCACACATCTCACCTTAACCTACCCTGGTTTTTTGGATACAGAAAAGCCCGATTTATTAGCTAATCCATACCAAGAAATACATAAAATTATTTACGATCTTAAGATATTAGGCTCTGTAGCATCGAGTACAGAGGCATTTTTGAAGGGTGTTATTTCTGTGAGTGACAAATGGAACCATGATACATGGCGTGCAATTTATTCGATTGAGAATACATTCAAAAAAATCAAGAGACCCGATGAAGCCTATTCTAATAGTAATACCATGCAAAAAATCATGGATAAACTTCATGCTCGCTTATTTACATTTTATGGTATTGTTGCCGATACAATGCCAAGGGATAGCGGATATTATTTGTTCGAATCAGGAAAACTCATAGAAAGAATTCTACTAAAAATCAGTACAATTCGGGCTTGTTTTAGTTTTAAAAGTGAATCTTATGTCGAAAATGAGCTCATAGAAGCAGTTCTTATCAATCATCATTTATTGATTTATTATCGACAGCTTTATAAATCTAATTTGAATTTGGAGGCAATGCTTGATATGATTTTTCTGGAAACTAAATTACCTTATTCTTTAGCCTTCCAACTAGATGAACTTGGGCGTTATTTGTCTGAATTACCTAAGCCATTGTACACAGAGCGACTAAATCAGGCTCAAAAAGCTGTCTTGCAAGCAGGTTTGAAAATTAAATTAGCTGATGTTTCTCAAATGATTATTTTTGAACAAGACACTTTGTATCGAGTACATTTAGATAGTTTACTTGCAGAAGTATTTGATTTAATTTTATCAGTAAATAACTCTTTGACAAATTTGTACTTTACTCATACCGAAATACAACACTCTTTTTTGAGTAGTACCGAAAATTTAAGTCAGAATGAAATATAACTTAATTCATAAAACTTCATATAAATATCACGAAACAGTTAATAATTATCATAGTTTAGTGTGTTTGAAGCCTAAAGATTTGGAAGGACAAATTTGTGATAGTTTTAAATTAACAATAACACCATCTCCCAATGAAATTATTGAAAGAAAAGATTATTTTGGGAATACAGTCCACTATTTTTCAATCCATGTTCCTCACCAAGAATTAATCGTTCAGGCTGTTAGTAAAGTTCAGAGTTTACCCAAAATTCAAAAGAATATATCTACTGTATCAGTTCAAGATTGTAAAAATATACTCTGGAATAACAGTGAGCTAAAAGTTGAACTTTTACAATATATGCTACAAAGTCCTTTCATTAACTGGGACGCTGAAATACAAGAGTTTGCGCTTAGTTGCTTGCAAGGTAATATTGTACTTTATGAAGGAGTTATGCGGTTATGTCATAAAATTTTCAAAGAGTTTAAGTTTGTTTCAAATGCTACTTCTATTTATACTCCCATCAAAACGGTGTTAAAAGAACGAAGGGGTGTTTGTCAAGATTTTTCACATTTGGCAATTGCTTGCTTGCGGAGCTTGGGGCTGGCTGCACGTTATGTTAGTGGATATATAGAGACTCTTCCGCCAATTGGACAACAAAAATTACAAGGCTCGGATGCTTCTCACGCTTGGATTTCGGTGTATATCCCTGAGATGGGCTGGTGTGAGTTTGACCCAACCAATGATATGATTCCTCAAGAGCGTCATATCATTACTGCGTATGGTCGTGATTATAGCGATGTGGCTCCATTGAAAGGTGTAATATTTAGCTCAGGAGGGCATCAATTGTCGGTTTCGGTGGATGTAATCCCTGTCTAGTAATGAGAAAAAAAAGATAATAATTCAAGTAAAGTAGTGATAGAAAGGATAACTAGTTGAGTTGTCCTTTTTTTGTATCTATCGATTTTTTTTCCTTATCTGACTAAAAAATAGCATGAATTATATAAAAATTTAATCAAATAATGGTAATAATTCATTTCTTTGTATCATATTAATTCAATAATAACCTTATTAATTTTTACGATATGAAATATAAATATATACCATTATTTGCTGCTACTTTATCGCTATCTCTGAGCGTTCAAGCTCAGAAATATACCTCACAATCGAAAGGTGATTTTACCATTGTTCAAAACAAAGGTGGTGTTAAATTAGGCTATGCTCCGAGTTCAGGTGTGAAAATTTTGACAGTAGATGGTTGGGCCTTTAAAGATTTGAACAAAAACGGAAAGCTCGATAAATACGAAGATTGGCGCCTGCCAACTGATGTTCGAGCTAAAGATTTGGCGTCTAAAATGTCGGTCGAACAAATTGCTGGCTTGATGTTATATTCTGGTCATCAGTCGTTGCCTGCACGACCAATGGGATATTTTTCTGGAACTTATAATGGTAAGCCTTACAAGGAAGGAGAAACAGATCCTTCTGACATGACCGACCAGCAGAGAACATTTTTGGATAAAGATAACTTACGACATGTTTTGTTGACTACAGTAAAAAGTCCTGAGGTAGCTGCCAAATGGAATAATAAAATGCAAGCATTTGTCGAAAGTACTGCGTTGGGTGTACCTGCCAATAATAGTTCTGACCCTCGTCATGGAACTTTGGCAAGTGCCGAATACAATGCTGCGGCTGGTGGGACCATTTCGATGTGGCCAAGTTCATTAGGCTTAGCAGCCACCTTTAATCCGACTATTATGCATCGTTTTGGAGAAGTTGCTTCTGCCGAATACCGTGCTTTGGGTATTGCTACGGCATTATCTCCGCAAGTAGATATTGCTACCGAACCTCGTTGGAGTCGTGTGAGTGGAACTTTTGGAGAAAACCCTTATTTGAGTGCAGCGATGGCGCAAGCATATTCTGATGGCTTTCAAACTTCTTACGGTGATAGAGAAATTAAGGATGGTTGGGGTTTTGGAAGTGTGAATGCGATGGTGAAACACTGGCCTGGTGGTGGTTCTGGCGAAGCTGGTCGTGACGCTCATTATGCTATTGGGAAATATGCGGTTTACCCTGGCAAAAACTATGCACAACATTTTATACCTTTTACTGAAGGTGCTTTTAAACTAAAAGGTAAAACTAAGATGGCTTCTGCTGTGATGCCATACTATACAATTTCGTGGGGCTTTGATACAAAAAATAACGAAAACGTAGGTAATAGTTACAATAAATATATCATCACAGATTTGCTCAGAGATAAATATCACTATGATGGTGTTGTGTGTACCGACTGGGGTATAACTCATGCTCACACGGTGATGGATAACTTTGTAGATGGCAAGCCATGGGGCTTAGAAAAACTTACTGAAGCGGAGTTACATTACAAAGCTTTGATAGCTGGTGTGGATCAATTTGGAGGTAACAATGATTCTAAACCTATTATCGATGCTTATGCAATGGGAGTAAAAGAGCGAGGAGAAACATGGATGCGTGCTCGCATGGAAAAATCAGCGGTTCGTTTGTTACGTAATATTTTCCGTGTTGGTTTGTTTGAAAACCCCTATTTGGATGTTCAAGAAACAGTGAAAGTAGTGGGTAATCCTACATTTATGCGTGAGGGTTTTGAAGCGCAGACTAGCTCAATTGTAATGCTCAAAAACAAAGGAAATATTCTACCGCTTCGCTTAGGTAAGACTGTCTATATTCCTAAACGTTTTGTTCCCAAATCTCGTAATTTCCTAGGCATGGAAACTCCTGAATCGTTGGAGTATCCTGTCAACTTAAATATTGTTAAGAAGTACTTTACAGTTACTGATAATCCAAATGAGGCTGATTGTGCCATCGTATTTGTGAATAACCCTGCTTCTGGCATTGGCTATGATAAAGCAGATTTGGAAAAAGGTGGTAATGGTTATTTGCCAATAAGTCTACAGTATAAAGAATATACTGCTACTGAGGCTCGTGAAACGAGTATTGCTGGTGGAGATCCATTGGAGGCTTCAACGAACCGCTCTTATAAGGGTAAAACCATAAAGGCTTCAAATTCGACTGATTTGGATATGATTTTAGAGACAAAAGCTAAGATGAAAGGAAAACCTGTTATCGTTTCAGTATCGATGGAGAATCCGATGGTATTCAATGAATTTGAGAAGGAGGTAGAGGGTATTTTGGTAAACTTTAAAGTACAGGATCAAGCTATTTTTGATATTATTTCTGGAAAAAAAGAACCTTCAGCTCTGTTGCCAATTCAAATGCCTGCTAATATGAGTACTGTTGAAAAACAAGCAGAAGATGTGCCACATGATATGGAATGTCACAAGGACTCAGAAGGTAATGTCTACGATTTTGGCTTTGGCTTAAATTGGAGGGGTGTTATCAAAGACGGTCGTGTTAAGTTGTATAAAAAATAATATAACATGATCCATTATTTGTAATTAAAAAGACAGGCGAAAAGAGTTCCTTCTCGCCTGTCTTTTTAATTATTTTTCTTAATTATTCGTTTGCAACGCCAGTTGAGATAATTGACCATAAACCAAAAGTTTTTGAATGCAGGATTACTAGTCTGTTTATGATGATACCGAAAATAAATTTGCTGAATTATCACCAATAATCTAAACAGCCCATATACCTCATAGAAGGTAAAATCTACATTTTTTAGGCTCATTCGTTCACAATAGTAGCTAATGACTTCCTTACGAGTTAGCATTCCTCTTAGATGTGTGGGTTGTCTTCTGAACATCTTGAATACAAAATCATCATCTGCCTGAATCCAATAAGCTAGACTATTGCCCAAATCCATCAGTCCATCGCCCACCGTTGCCATTTCCCAATCCAGAATACCGATTACTTCTAAATGCTCATCAGCTGAAAGAACGATATTATCAAAACGATAATCATTGTGAATAAAGCAGGTATATTCTTCAGACGGAATGTTGTTTTGTAGCCAATGAATCACATATTCGCAAGAAGGCACATTCCATGTTTTGGCTTTTCGGTACCGTTCTACCCAACCTGTGATTTGCCTATTCGCATAGCCTTTCCCTTTTCCAAATTGTTGTAAATCAGTATTTTCTAAGTTGATTTTATGCAAATCAACTAATTTGTCTATTACTCTAATACATAGATTTCGTACCTTTTCAGAACTTAGTTCTAAGCCTTTTGGAAGATTTGCTCTAGGAATAATTCCTGAGATTTTTTCCATTATATAAAACTCTCGACCAATTACTGTAGTATCACTACAGTATAACTCTATGTTTGGTACGAAGGGATAATAAGGGGCAAGTATTGACATTATCTTAGATTCTCTTGCCATATCATGAGCCCCTTTGGCTTTAGTACCTTTAGGCGTACACCTCAGAATGTATGTCTTATCATTTATTGTAATTTGATACGTTAAATTTGAGGCTCCACCACTAAACTGCTTCAAGGTAATGGAGTCAATAGTAATAGAGAACTCTTTTGCTAAATAGTTTTTCAATGTATCCAAATCTAGCTGGTCTTCAGTACGAACATCTTTGGGTTTATCAATTAATAAGTTTTCCATTTCCAGCCCTTTTATGATTCTCGGTATTTTTTTAGTTCTAGTTTTGCCACCACATTTCTATGAACTTCATCTGGGCCATCAGCTAGTCTTAAAGTTCGTGCGTATGCATATAGTCCAGCGAGTGGAGTATCATTGCTAAGGCCTTTTCCTCCAAATAGTTGCATTGCTTGATCTATAATTTTACAGGCAACCGTCGGTGCAACTACTTTAATTTGTGATACCTCACTCAAGGCACCTTTGATACCATAAGTATCTAACAAAAAGGCAGTTTTCATAACGAGTAACCTTGCCATATCGATTTCCATACGAGCATTGGCTATAATATCTGTATTTCCTCCAAGTTCAATAAGCGACTTCCCAAAAGCTGTTCTTGATTTTCCCCTCTCTATCATCAGACGTAATGCCCGCTCACTTGCTCCAAGCACTCGCATACAATGATGGATTCGACCAGGACCTAAGCGCCCCTGTGCTATTTCAAACCCTTTTCCTAGTCCGCCAATAAGATTTGATTTTGGTACTTTAACATTTTCGAAACTGACTTCACCATGACCGTACGGTGGGTCATAAGTGCCAAATACAGGCAACATTCGTTTGATGCTTACACCCTCGGTATCTAGTGGAATGAATACCATTGAGTGCTGTGCATGTTTGGCTTCTTCAGGATTTGATAAACCCATGAAAATTGCAATTTTACAATTAGGATGCCCTATGCCAGTACTCCACCATTTGGTTCCATTGATCAGTAAATAATCGCCTTTACCTTCAATCGTAGCCTTCATATTGGTTGCATCACTTGAGGCAACTGCTGGTTCGGTCATACAAAAAACAGAACGAATTGAGCCTTCCAAGAGAGGAGTAAGCCATTTTTCTTTTTGTTCTGTAGTCCCATATTTCCAGAGGACTTCCATATTGCCTGTATCGGGAGCATTGCAATTAAAAACTTCTGGAGCCAATAACGAATATCCCATCGCTTCGGCGAGGGGTGCGTATTCAACGTTGCTCAAACCACTAATTTCTGGAAGGAATAGGTTCCACAATCCTTGAGATTTTGCTAATTTCTTTAAAGATTCTATCTCTTCATCGAGAGACCATTCTTGAAAGTTAGGATTCGAAATAAGAGGTTCTGCACGAAATTTTTCTTCAATGGGTAAAATGTGTTTATGAACGAAGTACTCAACTTTTTGGATTAAGTCAAGAGTCTTGGGAGAATGTGAGAAGTTCATATATTGTTATTTCAAAGTGAATTATGGTAGGAATTTACAAAGAAAAGTTTAAAATTTTCTTGAAATGAGAATAATCACTTTAGGGTAGGCACAAAAAAAACTGACACCATAAATATTATAGTGCCAGTAACTACACCCAATTTTCTATAAAAACTATGATAATATGTTTTAGCTCACTGAGCTTCCGAAATCATGAGAATTACCTGTGATACAGGAAAATATGAATTTTATGTAAAAGTAATATATTACCGCAAATTTGACAACTAAATTAGGATAGTATTCAAATTATTCCAACGAGGATTCATGATTTTTTTATGCAATCGTTATCGGTAACGTTTCCATTTGGATTATGAAAGTAATTATTTGAATGATTTTTTAAAAGTTATAATCTTAAAAGCGTTGTTTAAGTATTATTTACTATAAAATATCCTCAAATCTTTAGCTAAACTTATTAATCGGATAGGTCTTCATGCAAAATTATTTTTGAATATACTTTTATTAAACGAAAATAATTTGACTCTTCTTAACTTCCTGATTTATACAAGGTATTGAAATAATTAGTATCTTACTAACAGTTTGGTTTGAGTTTGCCAACTTAGTAATTTTGATTAAATCCAATGAGATATTCACTTTTTAACGAACAACCTATTTGGTATTTAGATGTTTTTGCTGAATCTATCGTAGAACGAGGTCGTGTGAGATTACGTCCTCTAGATGGACAAAGAGCTGATAGTACACTTCGTATTGAGTGCAGTCGAAAACTTCGCCAAAAATATGGAGTGGGTACGGTTTTTAAATTGGATGTTCGACTGGTACGACCCCATAATAAAAAGCCCTATTTGATATGTCGAAATAGAAAAGAATTGACTCGTGCACTTGAGTATTTTGAGAGAAATAAACGGGTACAAATAGAGCATCTGATAGGCACTCAACTCTCTCTATTTTAGGAAGTTTACTCATAAAATAAAAGCGTCGAAGGCGCTGAGAATTGATTATTTTCTATAACAGCCCACGACGCCTTACGATAAGCTACCTACGACGCCTTCAAAATGCTTGAAATAGGTACTTTTCGGCGCTCAATTAATCTTTTTACGGTAGTTGGGTGAAACATTTTTCCCTTCGAGGTCCTAAATCCTTTCGAGTTTAGTTCATCTGCAATTTGTTGAAGGGTGTACAATCCTCGGTCGAATCTTTCAATTAAGGCCGAAGCCAAGCGATTGTTTAAATTTTTTAAGGCTTTTTGTTTTGTCGATGCGGCTCCCACGGCTCTTGATTCATTTGTAAAATTTTCAGGTTTACCTAATTTCACGCCCCGATTCTTCTTTGCCTGCAAGGCTGCTTTAGTTCGGATGCTAATCAGTTCACGTTCACGCTGCGCCAAACCTGCAAAAACTGCTAACGTGAAGGTATCCAAAACCCCGTTTTGAGTAGGAATGTCACAACTTACAAATTTCCCTCGAACTTTTTCTAAAATATCAAAAGTATCTTTCACATCACGACTGAGTCTATCTAACTTGGCTACTATCAAAAACGCATCTTTGTCATTCAAGCAATCAGCAATGGCAGATTGAAGCATCGGTCTATTGTCTATATCTTTACCAGACTCTGCTTCGATATACTCTTGCGTTACTTCAATTTTATCAAGGGTTGCATAATGATAAATGATAGCTCGCTGTGCTTCTAATCCTAAGCCTGAGCGTTCTTGTCCTTTAGTCGATACTCTCAGGTAGGCAATATACTTCTTCATGACAATAGTTTAGAAAATTTTACAAGGCTACAATGCTCGTTATTGTCTTGTAAAAATAATAGAAAAATACATAAGTCCAAATGACATCTACCCTTAAAGACAAAAAGTCTGACCAACTCGTGTGCTGATCAGACTTTCTAGTAAAATTTAAACAAGTATAAATTTTACACAATTTCTAAAGTTACAGGCATGTTACCTCTTGTTGCATTTGAATACGGGCATACCTCATGAGCTTTTTCAACCAATGCTTGTGCAACTTCTTTTTCTACGCCTGGAATATGTACTTTTAATGTTGTTGATAGTCCAAAACCTCCTGCATCGTTTTTACCAATAGCAACCTCTGCTGTTACAGAAGTTGTACCCGTAGTTACTTTTTGCATACGAATCACAAGATTCAAAGCGCTATCAAAACACGCTGAATAGCCAGCAGCAAAAAGTTGTTCAGGGTTGGTAAATGCACCTCCTGTTCCTCCTAATTCCTTGGGCATTCTTACCTCTAAATCCAATACTCCGTCTGAAGATTTTACTTGTCCATTGCGACCACCTGTCGCTGTTGCCGATGCCTGATATAATGCTTGCATGATTGTATAATTTTATTGCTTTATTAGAAAAATATACCACTAATAAGAGCAAATATTAGTTTATTGAATTATGATTGAAATTGTATTTTTCTGTTATTTTAAAGCTGAGGTTGTCTCCATTAGCTTATCTAATTGGGCTTTCAAATTGATAAACTCTTCCATCGAAAGTGCCAAGCATGAGGCTAATTTGAAGGGAATATCTTTTGCCTTGTTTTCTAGTGTAATTCCTTTCTCTGTCAGGCTTACAAATACGACTCTTTCATCTGCTTTGTCACGTTGGCGGATTACTAATCCATCTTGTTCCATACGTTTTAATAGCGGAGTCAATGTCCCACTATCGAGTAATAGCTTTTTACCTAAATCCCTCACAGATAAACTTTTGGATTCCCACAAAACCAACAAGACTAGATATTGTGGGTAGGTCAAGTCGAGTGGTTCAAGCAATGGTCTATACAGGGCAGTTATTTGCCTTGAAATAGCGTAAAACGGAAAGCAAAGCTGGTTTTCTAACTTGAGTTGATTCATTTACTTGTTTTTTTGTTTAAAATTAAATTGTTTACAATTTAATTGCAAGCTATTTTATTAAAATTTTCTGAAAATGCTAAAACAAAGCCATGAAGCCCTATTTTTGTTTTTTTAGGAAATCAATAATTAAAGTAAATATGAAATTTTTGGCAAAATATGGAATAGATGGATTTATTCTCTCTTTGATTGGAGCTATTGTCTTAGCTTATCTATATCCACAATTAGGAGCAGTTACCTTAGATAAAGCATTGGGTTTTGCAACGACTTACGGGGTTAGCATGACCTTTTTTTTATATGGTTTGAAATTAGATACCAAACAGTTATTGGTCGGAATCAGTAACTGGAAATTACATACCTTAATCCAAACGAGTACATTTATATTTTTTCCTGTGCTAGCACTTTTAGTCAAACCTTGGTTCGATTCTATAGGACAACCTGTTTTATGGTTAGCTATTTTTTACTTAGGAGCATTGCCTTCTACGGTTTCTTCTTCGGTTGTAATGGTTTCATTATCAGGAGGAAATGTAGTGTCTGCTATTTTCAATGCTACACTTTCGAGCTTGTTAGGAATTGTATTAACACCATTATGGATGTCACTGTTTATGGGGCAAGTCAACAGTAATTTCGATTTGACAGATGTACTAATTAAGTTGGTTCTACAAGTAATAGTACCTGTAAT
Source organism: Flectobacillus longus (assembly GCF_030056705.1). Taxonomy (GTDB): domain Bacteria; phylum Bacteroidota; class Bacteroidia; order Cytophagales; family Spirosomataceae; genus Flectobacillus; species Flectobacillus longus. The sequence goes on along the minus strand of NZ_JASHIC010000021.1, from coordinate 79,062 downwards.
TATCGGAATGAGTTTAAATAAATTTGGAGGTGCTTGGGCACAAAAAAACAAAGTTGCCTTAAAGATGGTCGATCAAACAGTAATCATTTTGATTGTATACCAATCTTTTTGTGATTCGTTTGACCACCATATATTTGCAACCTTACCCATAAGTAATATCATTTGGTTGTCTGTAGGTATGATTGTACTATTTCAAGTAGTGTATCAATTGATAAAATGGTGTGCGCATCAACTTGGGTTTAACGAAGCTGACACTTCAACGGCCATATTCTGTGGATCCAAAAAATCATTAGTGCATGGTACTGTTATGAGTAAAGTGTTGTTTGGAGCAGGTGCTGAGGTTGGTATTTATTTATTGCCCATTATGATTTATCATGCTGGACAACTTATTGGTGCAAGTTATCTAGCCCGAAAGCGTGGCGAAAAAATGGCTCAACAAGCCAATCATTAATTAGTGGTTAGGCATATAGCCCACAAAGCTGTAATAGACTGTGAAACATGCTGTTGTATTGTCAAATCTTCGGATAATGATTCTAGGGCACGATAGACTAAGGCTCTCGCTGACTTTACTTTAGTCATAGCCATAATCTGGGCAATTTCTTCATAACTTAGCCCTTCAAAAAAGTATAAAGCAATAGCTTCTCGTTGTTTTTCGGGAAGCTTTGCACATGCTTCTTTTATGATCTGACTGGTATCTGCTGAAAATATCTGATTAAATAAGTCATTTCCATCAGAAATATTAAGTTCAAAACCGCCTTCTAAGCCTATAAAAGCAAACTGTTTTTGTTGCTTTTCCTGAACTCTCATCAGTTTACGTTTCAAACTCGCATATAAGTAAAACTTAATCGAAGTTGTATCTCCTAGACGCCCTCTTGATTGAATCATTTCGCAAAATAAATCCTGAATTGCATCCTTTACTTGGTCTGCTTCAGCACAAAACTGTCTGCCATAGTTATATAACTTTGGGGCATATTGATAGTAGATAAAACTTAGGGCTTCATCGCTTCCATCTTTAAATGCTTTCCAAATTTGCTCTTCGGAGAGATTTTTCATGGCTATTCAATTAAAATATATGGCTTGTTAATTCAATTTGGTGACCTATATGTGTCATTATTACACAATTGAGGCTAAATAAAAAGGGAATTGTTCATTCCTTAGGTCAAATGTAGGATATTTTTTGATTTACTACTCAATAAAATGCAAAAAAAAATTTATAAAGTTATTAAATAGCTAGTATTTGATAATTTTTATTGATAATGTAAATCTTTCATTATCAGAATGTTAAATGGTATAATTTTATTTTTTCTAAAAAAAGTAAAATTTTTTCTTCAATCACTATGGTCATTCCTTGAGTTTTTGTCTTTCTGTATTTGAAAGAACTAAACTATGGAATCGAATCAACCCAATATAGAGCAATTTCTGAGTAACTCTTCATTTGTAAAATGGGTAAAAGAGCCAGATAATGTTTCAAACGAGTTTTGGAACAATTGGCTTTTGAATAATCCTGACAAAAAAGAGACGTTTGAGCTTGCCAAAAATATTATTCAAAACCTTGCCTATAAGCATCAGTATCATTTAGACAAACAGGAGTTAGATGCGATGTTTGAAAGTATCAAATCGACTGTTGCTCAAAATTCTGACGCAGAAAAGCAACACGCTATTTCAATTTTCACGAATAATCTTAAAAGATTTTGGTGGGTGGCAGCTTCCGTGGTTATTGGAATTACCTATTCATTACAAACAGAATTTGCTAAAGAGCGTTTGATGACTTCTGTTTTGACCATGGGAAATAAGCAATTTTATGGTGCTAATCCAGGCGAAAGAATAAAAGTGATTCTTCCTGATGGCTCAATTGTAACGCTTCAAGGAGGAAGTTCTATTTCGTATAATTCTGATTTTCAAGATACAATTAGAAAAGTTGAACTGAATGGACAAGCATTTTTTGATGTTGTGAAAAATCCACAAAAACCGTTTGTGGTAGAATCAAAACATTTGAGAACTAGAGTTTTGGGGACAAGTTTTTCTGTAAATGATTCTGAAAAAGATGCCATTGGAAAGGTGGCTGTAAGAACAGGAAAAGTAAGTATGAGTGTTGTCGAAAATCATCAATCAGAAATACTTACCCCTAGCAAAATGGGCGTTTGGCATGAAACTCAAAAGCAGATAGAGGTCAGTACGTTTGACCCAAAATCTGAGCTCGCTTGGAAGGATAATATATTGTACTTTTCTAAGGAAGACATGCCAAGCGTTTTATCAAAAATCGAAACTTGGTATGGTGTTAAAATTATAGTTGATCCAGCCCTAAAATTGAAAGGGAGATACAGTGGTGAGTTTTATGACGAATCTCTCGAAAATGTTTTGACAGGTATAGGATTTACTTCAGGATTTGATTTTGAAATCAAGGGAAAAGAAGTAAAAATCGTATCAAATAGATAAGCTATTTCCAAAAGCAATATCACCAACCATATTCATATTTTTCGCTAACATATCTAAACATTAATTATGAATTCTTTGCTTCAAAACTCCAGCTAACCAAACAAAAAAAGCCGACTATGCGTCGGCTCCTTGATTGAGTTCTGAGCTATCTAAAAAGATTGGCGTCTGTGCGATAGAGCAGAACTAGGAATTTTAATTATTTCAATCATCAAAATCCCAATCAAATATATGAAAATCCTTCGACCCAAGTCGCTTCTCCAGTTAAAAAAACGATTTACGACTATGTTAATGCTCCTCATGAGTATTTTACAAATTAATATTCTAGGCATTTTTGGTGCACAAGCCAAAAATATCGAGGATACTCGTCTGAACATGAAAGTAGAAAAAGCTACGATTGTTCAGGTATTCAAAGAAATCGAAAAGCAAACGCAATTTCATTTTTCATACAATGATGCTTATCTCAACGAGCAGGTGAAAGTTACTTTGAATGTGCAGAATAAGAGGCTTTCGGAAGTTCTTAATTTCTTGACCAAAGAGGTAAACCTTCAATTCAAGCAAGTACGTGGTAATATCCATGTTTTGAATACAGCCAATACCGACCGAAATTTTAACCCAAACGTACAGTCAAACGCCATTCTCGAAGATATTACACTGTCTGGCGCAGTATTGCACGTGTCTGGTCGAGTAACGAGCCGTGAAGATAATCAGCCTGTGGCTGGTGCTACTATTCGAATTAAAGGAACAAATAAAGGAACGGTAGCAGATGCACAAGGAAACTACAAAATTGAGGTAGACGATGCCAATGCTGTCATTGAAATATCATCTGTAGGGTTCTTAAAACAAGAAATCCGTGTGGGTGGTCGCAGTACTATCAATGTTGAGTTAACGGCCGACATCGCCAAACTCGATGAGGTAGTAGTGGTTGGTTATGGTACGCAAAAAGTCAAAGATTTGACGGGTTCTGTAGGTATCGTTAAAATGGAAGATGCCAAAAAAACAGCGACTTATGATGTAGCCAAAATGCTCCAAGGTCAAGTGGCTGGGGTTACAGTGCATGGTTCTGGTGAGCCTGGAGGATTTGTGAGTATTAAAATTCGTGGTATTAGTTCTTTCAACAACAATAGTCCGTTGTTTGTCATTGATGGTGTTCCTGTAGATGCACCCTTTGATTTTTCACCAGATGATATAGAAAGTGTTCAGGTTTTGAAAGATGCCTCTGCTGGTGCTATTTACGGAGCTCGTGCAGCCACTGGCGTTGTGATTATTACAACGAAAAAAGGAAAAGCAGGACCGTTGAAAGTTGATTATTCAGGATATGCTGGTGTGCAAGAAATTGCTAGACGAATTCCTGTAACCAATCGTGTTGGCTATCAGAATATTACAAGTGCAGCAGAGTTGAATGCTGGCTTGTTGGTAGCGCCTGCCAATGATCCGAAAAGCCCGTCTTATATCAGTAAAGTAGATACTGATTGGCAAAAAGAAGGTTTTAAAACTGGTAAAATTACCGACCATAACCTCAACTTTTCGGGTGGTACTGAGGTTCTAAGAGGAAGTGTTTCTGTAGGTTATTTTGATCAAAGTAGTACCTATACTGGTCCTCAAAACTATACTCGTTATAGCTTGAATGGTAACTTGACTGGTAAAAAAGGTATTTTCTCTTTTGGAGCAAAGTTTGCTTACACGCAGTCACACAAGGTAAACAATGCCAATACAAGAGAACATGCTGTTTTTGGAGGAAGTGTAACCAGTTTATTGACTGCCATTCCGACTATGCCTGTTTATGATTCAAATCGTTTAGGCGGTTATGGTGGTAGCGACAACAATACACAACGAGCTATTACTTTGAACGTAGTAGGGATGAATGCTTTATTGAAAAGTACAGGAGATCGTAACCGTATTTTAGGAAATTTCTGGGGCGAATTGGAATTAGCTAAAAATCTAAAATACAGATTAAGTGTAAGTTACGATAGAACAGACTGGAAAGATTTCTTCTTTGAACCAAAATATGATTTAGGTTTTTACTATCTAACGCCATTAGCATTTTTATCTCAAACACGTGGTGGTGCAAATACCTTCTTGATTGAAAATACTGCTACGTATGTCAAAGAAATTGGTCGTCATAAAGTTGATGTTTTAGCAGGTATTACGCATCAAAAAGATGAGTGGGCGTCCATGACTGGAACGGCTCTAGGACTTACTGAGCCTTATTTCTTGACACTAAGTTCTGGATTAGAGGCATCTGGTGGTCGTGGTATTAGCGAATATCAGTGGAATGCTGCTCTTCAATCGTATTTGGGTCGTGTGAACTACAATTATGGAGATAGATACTTGTTGACATTCAACTTCCGTCGTGATGGCTCTTCAAGATTTAGTCCATCTAATCGCTTTGGTAACTTTATGTCACTAGCTGCTGCTTGGAATGTACACAATGATATTCAGTTACCAGAATTTATCAATAGCATGAAAGTGAGAGGTGGTTTTGGCGAATTAGGTAATCAATCTATTGGTCAATATCTTTATGATACCTATATCAATACCAATGCTAATTATGTGTTCAACAATACTTTAGCTCCAGGTGCAACTCGTACGCAAGTGGTTGACCCATCAATTAAATGGGAATCTAAAAGAACAACCAACGTGGCGGTTGATTTTGGTTTCTTGAATGATAAAATCTCGTTCACTGCCGAATACTTTGACAACCGTGCTTATGATATGTTGGTGGGTATTCCTATTCCTGCCTCGGTGGGTTCTACCAATGCGAGCGTTACAACAAATATTGCTTCGGTGAGCAACTCTGGGGTGGAATTAACAGCAACTTATCGTAAAAAAACGGGTGATTTTAAGTATGAAATTTCTGCCAATGCACATACACTCAACAATAAAGTATTAGCCTTGGGTGGAAACAACGAGCCGATTTATGGTGCAGCCAGTAAAACAGAAGTTGGACATTCTGTAGGAGAGATTTATGGATATGTGACCGAAGGTATTTTCCAAAATACTGATGATGTGAAAAATCACGCTACACAATTGAACGCCGCTCCTGGAGATATTAAGTTTAAAGACCTCAATGGTGACGGCAAAATCACAGCCGAAGGCGACCGTACTTATTTGGGTTCTTCTATTCCAAACTTCTATTATGGTTTGAACTTTGGCGCATCATACAAAAACTTTGACTTATCATTCTTTATGCAGGGTCAGGCAGGTAATAAGGTTTACAATGGTGTATATCGTGATTTGATGGCTGAGCAATATGGTAATCACCACGTAGACGCCCTCAACTATTGGACTCCAACTAATACCAATACCAATGTGCCTCGCCCAGTGATTGGTGATCCAAATGCTAATACTCGTGATTCTGACAGATTTGTAGAAAGTGGCTCGTATTTGCGTATGCAAAATGCGCAAATTGGATACAATGTTCCCCAAAGTGTATTAAACAAAATTAAAGGTGTAAGTAAAATCAGAATTTACGCATCGGGTCAGAATATTTTCTTGATTTCAAAGTATCGAGGTTATGACCCTGACTTTGCAAGTGATGGTTTGTTGAGTAGAGGATTAGACTATGGCTCCTATCCAAACCCTCGTACTATTATGCTTGGTTTGCAAGTAGGTTTCTAATTTGATGTAAACAGTCGAAAAGTGCCATTTTTAGGGCGCTATCTGTCTATGAGTTACTTTACAAAATCGTTTAATTTTAGATTTTCCATGAATAAAAAATATATAATAGCGTTCGTTGCCGCAATGATGTTGGCTACGGGCTGTGAAAAAGACTTGGAGCAAACAAACCCCAATCAGCAAACTTCGGCTACTTTTTGGCAGTCACAAGATGATGCGATTAAGGGAGTGAATGCTGCCTACCAAACGTTGATTATCGATGGGGGCTACATGCGTAGTACTCCTGTGTTGCTCGATACTCGTGGCGATGATATTAAGAGTAATAGCCCTTGGGATCAAATGTACAATTCAGGAAAGTTTGCCTTAAATACAGGGAATGATGCGATTTATGGCTGGGCTTTTGGTGCGTATTATGAAGGTGTTTCTAAAGCTAATCAGGTATTGGACTTTGTACCAAAAATCGCCATGGATCAAGCGGTAAAAGACCGTGTTTTGGGACAGGCTTATTTCTTGCGAGGACTTTATTTTTATCATTTAGTCAATTTGTTTGGCAATGTAATGTTACCAACTACTTCGGTAAAAAGCACAGCAGATTTTTATGTCAAGCAATCTACCGCAGAGGAAGGTTGGGCACAGGTAATTTCTGACTTGAAAAAAGCATCAGAATTACTTCCTGTAAGTTATGATAATGTAACAGGACCAGATAAAAGTCAAACTGGACGTGCTACTAAAGGTGCAGCATTGGGGTATTTAGGAAAAGCATACTTATTTACAAAAAAATACGCCGAAGCTGCTACGCAGTTCAAAGCCGTGATAGATTTAGGGGTATATGATTTGATGCCAAACTATCGTGATAATTTTACAGAAGTTGCCGAAAACAATAAAGAATCATTGTTTGAGGTACAATTTTCTCGTGATGCTGGCGGTAAAGATATGAACTGGGGTGGCGAGCCTGCTCCAGGATGGGGAGCGGTTTCGGGTCGTGCTATTACTTATGGGCCACGTGGTTTTGGCTGGACAGACGTGCAACCCACTCGCTCGGTATTCAATGAATTTTTGGTAGAAAAAACGACTGCGGGGAAAGATGACCCTCGTTTGGAGGCAACGATTTTTTACAATAAACCTGGTGGTATGAAATTGTATGGAAAAGACTTTGCTACTTTTTATACAAATCCCAACGACTTAAATGATTTGTTCTGTCGTAAATATGAAAATGACGAGACCAAAGCAGATGAATTTGATTGGCGTTCGGGTATCAATGAGCGTTTGTTGCGCTATTCGGATATTTTGTTGATGTATGCAGAATGTTTAAATGAAACTGGACAAACGGCTCAGGCTTATCAATATATCCAAAAAGTACGCTCACGAGTAGGATTGCCTAATTTGGCTACGACCAAACCTAATATGACGGCCGCTCAAATGCGTGAGCAGTTGGCACACGAAAGACTATTGGAGTTTTGCTTAGAAGGTCACCGTTTTGATGACATTCGTCGTTGGGGATGGCTACAGGATGCTACCAAATTGGCAGAGCTGAAGCTTCGTGACCCTGAGTTTAATACTTATCAAGCAGGTAGAGAGTTTTATCCAATTCCGCAACGAGAGGTAAATACCAACCCTGGTGTTAAGCAAAATGCTGGTTATTAGATTTTTATAAATTACTTGAACCCATTGAATATAAAAATAAAGGCTATCAAGCTGTAGGTAAATGGCGAAATATTTATGAAGAAAAATACCTTTTGCATTTGTCTATGGCTTGCCTTTTCAGTACAAATATTTCCTCTAAACCTAAAAATACTTGATGTTTACCTACCATTATTTAACATGGTATCTCAATTTGTCGTCTTATGCTTTTCTCAACAAAACAATATTTATACATTACTTTTCTCCTATTAATCTTGGGAATTAGTGCTTGTTCAAAAAGTGCAGTTGATCCCACGCCAACTCCACCCCCCAATCCTACGCCAACTGCCTCAGCTTTTGATATTAATTCTATCAAAGACTCTTATGCAGATGTGGCTGCGGCAAGTAATTATTTGCGTTGGGGGCCATACAATGTTCATGACCCATCAATTATTAAGGATGGAGATACCTATTATTGCTACAATACCGATGTAGCTTATGGAACAGATATTCGCCCGGGGATTCAGATTCGACAGTCAAAAGATTTGATAGAATGGAAGTTTTATGGTTGGGTATTTGATGGTTTGCCAACGTTAGGTGCAAATTTTATCAAGCAAAAAGGGATTCAGCCGTTTAATTCTTTGTGGGCACCTTATGTAATGAAAGTAGGAAATGAATTTCGATTGTACTACTCACTTTCTTCTGGCGACCCTCGTTTAAGTGTGATTGGTTTGGCTACTGCTAGTTCACCTTTGGGTCCTTGGAAAGAGCAAGGCTTGGTGGTTACTTCTCAAAATGATAATACACGTCAAACCAATGCGATTGACCCAACTGTGGTAGTTACACCAACAGGCGAACACTATTTTTATTATGGTTCGGCTTGGGATGGAATTTATATGCTGAAACTTAATCCTGCCACTGGTTTACCATTGGTAGCAGGTGACAAAGGTAAAAGAATTGCGAATCGTGGTTTTACCAATGGACAGTATAACGGTAATATCGAAGGTCCAGAGATTATTTATAATAAAGATCTTAAAAAATACTTTCTATTTATTTCTTATGACTGGTTATCAACCAAGTACAATGTAAGGGTAGGGCGTTCTGACTCGCCAGAAGGCCCTTTTTATGACTATGAAGGACGTAACCTCAATGAAGATATTGACCATGGTCCGATGATATTGGCTCCTTATCAATTTGCAGGTCATGCAGGATGGCAAGGTGTGGCACATTGTGGCGTTTTTGAAAATAATGGGCAGTATTATATGGCGCATCAGGGTCGTCCGGGACAAGATATTAATTTTATGATTTTGCATGTACGTAAAATCTTTTGGACAAAAGATGGTTGGCCTGTAGTTTCTCCTGAGCGATATGCAGGAGAATTTACCACTGCTATTACTAAAGAAAATTTAGTGGGCGATTGGGAGCAAGTTATCTTAGGATATAGAGTTGTGCCTGGCTATGATAAGGAACAAAATTCTCCTGATTTTCAAGTAGCTACCACTATTTCATTAGATGCCAATGGCGGTATCAACGGAAGTACAACCAATTCATGGTCATATTCAGCGCCTTGGCTTACGATGAAATGGAGTAATGGCTTTACCGACGAAGTATTGGTAGAGAGAGGCCGTGATTGGGAAAATAAGAAGGAAACAATCCTTTTTTCAGGTTTGAATAATAAAGGAACAGCCATTTGGGGAAAGAAGAAATAGCTTTCCAAAAAACTGCATACCACTAAAATAACTTACCAAATGCTTATGAGACATTCTTTTTTGACATTTTCAAAAAGATATATCTTTCTGTTTTTCATCTTTTTGGGTGGAGTTACTTCATGTCAAAAGAAGTCTAAAAGCCCTTTGCATTTTGTGTCCATTTCGAGTAGTCAGTCGCATATCGATTTCAGTAATACTTTGACGGAATCTGATTCTGTGAATTTTTATACCAATGAATATATGTACATTGGCTCAGGCGTAGGTGTTGGTGACTTTGATAATGATGGCTTACAAGATGTGATTTTTGTGGGTAGTCAAGTACGTCCTCGCTTGTATTTGAATAAAGGAAAAATGCAATTTGAAGACATTACCATAAAGGCTAATATTCCTGAATTATTGTGGTGTACAGGCGTGAGCATCGTAGACATTAATCAAGACGGATGGCAGGATATTTACATTTGCGTTTCACATCATAAAAATCCTCAAAATCGAAAAAATATTTTATTAATTAATCAGAAAAACCTGACATTTAAGGAAGAAGCTCAAGTCTATGGGTTAGCGGATGAAGGCTTTTCGACACAAGCTTGTTTTTTAGATTATGATAAAGATGGCGATTTGGATGTATATGTATTGAATCACCAATTGTTTAATCCTCAACCAAATAAACTGGTTCCGCCAGATTCATCTGGAACATCGCCTGCCGCTGACCACCTTTATCAAAATCTTGGTTTTGATAAGAAATTGGGGCACCCTATTTTTCAGAATGTCTCGATTCAAGCTGGAATTTTGGAAGATGGATATGGCTTAGGCATAACTGTCGCCGATTTTAACCAAGATACCTATCCCGATGTTTATGTTGCCAATGATTATCTCAGCAATGATAAACTATGGTTGAACCAACAAAATGGAACCTTCAAAAATGTTATAGCACAAGCCACTCAGCATCAGAGCTATAACAGCATGGGGGTAGATGTAGCTGACCTAAATAATGACCTTTTGCCAGATATTACAGTACTGGATATGCTCCCGCCAACCAACGAGCGTAAAAAAATGATGGCATTGGGTTTTAGTCCTGAGAAATATGATTTGCAGAGAAAACTGGGGTATCAACCTGAGTTTTCTCGAAATATGCTACAGCTTCATCGGGGCAATCAACGTGTGGATCAACAGCAGATTCCTGTTTTTAGTGAAATAGGTAATCTGGCTGGCGTAGCAGAAACCGATTGGAGTTGGAGTGTGCTTTGTGCTGATTTTGATAATGATGGCTGGAAAGACCTACATATTACCAACGGATTAGCCAAGGATTTGACAAACAATGATTTTCTAAATTTTACTAGAGAAGCCCAACAAAGTAGTTATCAGTTTGGTGGGGGCAGTAATAGTTTAAATGCTTTTGATACAAAAAGTATTCATGATTTACGGAAAAAACTGGATGAATTTGGGGCAATTAAGTTGAATAACTTTTTCTTTAGAAATACTCAAAACCTTCAATTTGAAGATATTACTCAAGATGTTGGACTCGAAAATCCTTCTATTTCGCATGGAGCTGCTTATGCTGATTTTGACAATGATGGCGATTTAGATTTAGTCATTAATAACACTAATCAAAAGGCATTTCTTTACCAGAATACCCTGAATAATGATACTGATAACGTTCACTTTTTAACGATTACCTTAAAAGGGAATGAAGGAAATTTGGATGGTTTTGGTACAAAAGTTGAAATTTATACGAAAGGTAAAGTACAAATGCTCGAACAACAACCCGTTCGTGGATATGCTTCTTCTGTCGAAAATCGTTTACATGTTGGTTTAGGTAAAAGTGAGTTAATCGATTCATTAATAGTGACTTGGTCGAACCAAAAAGTACAAAGGCTCTTTCGAGTAAAAGCAAATACAAGCTTGCTTTTAAAACAAAATGAAGCTATAGATTTAGCAAGTATTTATACAAAATCCTTTGAGGATAAAGGTATTGAACTTGATTTTGTTCATCAAGAAATTCCATTTTTTGACTATTATAATCGCCGTTTGCAACCACAAAAATATTCGCAATTAGGTCCATGCCTTGCTAAAGGCGATGTCAATGGTGATGGGCTTGAGGATTTTTTTGTAGGAGGAGCTTCTCGTCAGAATGGATGTTTTTTTATTCAGGAAAAAACGGGTGGTTTTAAGGCTCAAATATTAGTTCAAACCTCAAAATTGCAAGAAGATTTGGCTTCGGTTTTGGTAGACACCGACAACGATGGCGATTTGGATTTGCTTCTGGCAGGTGGAAGTACCGAGTATCCAAGAGGCTATCAAAGTTCGGTACAATTATTTTTAAATGATGGGAAAGGCAATTTTCAGCAGAATTTAATGGCAATCCCTGCACAGCTTCAAACTTTTTGTACTACCTTAGCAGTTGCAGACGTCGACCATGATGGTGACCAAGATATTTTTGTAGGTAGTCGTCTCGATGCCGAACATTTTCCTCAACTTCCTCAGAGTTATTTATTGATTAACCAAAATGGTTTTTTTAAAGAACAAACAGCTCAATTAGCACCTGACCTTCTGTATGCTGGAATGATTACAGGGGCAGTTTGGACAGATTATAATCACGATAATCAGATTGATTTAGTAATCGTAGGAGAATGGACTTCCGTTCAATTTTTCAAAAATCAACATGGAAAATTAAGCTTAGATATTGAAGCTAGCGAATTGACTCAAAGAAAAGGAATGTGGCGAAGTATTATTGCCAAAGACTTAGATGCCGATGGTGATCAAGATTTGGTGTTGGGAAATTGGGGAATGAATCAAAAATATCATATTTCAGAAACAAGACCGTATCATCTTTTTGCCAAAGATATTGACAATAATGGTACAAATGAGTTGCTTCCAGCCTACTTTTTGAAAAACAAAACAGGAAGTTTTGAATTGTATCCCGATTTAGACCGCAATCAATTTGCGGAACAAACGCCCACGATAAAAAAGAAATTTTTATTGCACCGCGATTTTGCTGAAATAAATATGATTGATTTATTGGAACATATTGGAAAAGAGTCACTTATTGATTTGAGCTGTGACTATGGTCAAAGTGTTTGGCTCGAAAATCAAGCAGGAAAGTTTGTCACGCATGAGTTACCCATTGAGGCTCAACTAGCGCCAATTAACGCTATCGAAGCTGCTGATGTCAATGCCGATGGAATACTAGATTTGATTCTGGGAGGCAATGAATTTCAAACCGAAATAACCACAGGAAGAATTGACGCCAGTTACGGGTTAATTTTATTAGGAACAAAACAAAAGCGCTTTGTACCTCAACCTATTGGTTATCAGGGTTTATTTTTGAGAGGTGATGCTAAAGCAATACAACTAATTCATGGTCTTCGGAAGTCTTATTTGGTGGTAGCAGAAAATAATCAAAGACTAAAATATTACCCTTTAAGTGATAATAAAGATTAAATTAATAATATGTCTGTAATTCTCTTTGATTTGTCTTTTTGATTGTGAGTCTAATCTAATAACTGATACACTATTAGCCAATAACTTTTTTACTAAAAACAATATACATACGAAACATTAACTTATCCCATTTATCTATTTATATGAACCGTATAATAAAGACCGTTAGTCTATTTGTGGCTACCACTTTGTTGGCGCAAGCACAAACACCTAATCCGATTAAGGTGAACGTTGCGCAACCAGTTTCAGAAATACAACCTACTATGTGGGGAATATTTTTTGAAGATATTAACCTCGGTGCCGATGGCGGTATTTATGCCGAATTGGTTAAAAACCGTTCTTTCGAATTCCAAAAGCCACTGATGGGTTGGAAAATAGAAAGAAAAACTTTTCACGAAGGAGAAGTATTGATTCAAAATCGTGCTGATAAAAACACTGCCAACCCTCGCTTTGTGAGTGTTAAGGTCGAAAATGCACAAAAAGGAGACCTTGGATTGACTAATGAGGGTTTCCGTGGAATGGGTATCAAAAATGGATTAAGATATGATTTTTCCGTGATGTACCGTCAGTCAGGAAGTCCTGTTAAAGTTCATGCTGAGTTACTTGATGCCAAAGGGCAAGTAATTGGAGAAGGTACGCTTACTCCATCTCAAACGGATGGGCAATGGCATAGACAAGCTGTGAGTTTCAATGCCAAAGCTACTGAGGCAAAAGGTAAACTTCGTTTGTGGTTTGAAGGAAATGGTCAAATCGACCTTGATATGATTTCGCTTTTTCCAGAAGATACTTGGAAAGGACGCCCTGGAGGGATGCGTGCCGATATGATTCAGAAATTAGCTGATCTTAAGCCTGGCTTTATTCGTTTTCCTGGAGGTTGTATTGTTGAAGGCTTTGATTTGAACAACCGCTACCAATGGAAAAAAACAATTGGCCCAATCGAAGAACGCCAATTGATCATGAACCGTTGGAATATCGAGTTTGCGCATCGTCCAGCACCAGATTATTTCCAAACGTTTGGTTTAGGATTTTTCGAATATTTACAATTGGCAGAAGATATTGGTTCTGAGGCACTTCCTATCCTAAACTGCGGTATGGCTTGCCAATTCAATTCGGCAGAAGTTGTACCTATGGATCAACTTGAACCGTATGTACAAGATGCCTTGGATTTGATTGAGTTTGCCAATGGTGATATCAATACTACTTGGGGAAAAGTGCGTGCGCAAATGGGGCACCCCGCACCTTTTAATCTGAAAATGATGGGGGTTGGTAATGAAAACTGGGGACCACAATACATCGAGCGTTTGAAAGTATTTACGAAAGCTATCAAAGCAAAATATCCTAATTTCAAATTGATAAATAGCTCTGGTACAGACCCTAACGGCGACCGTTTTGACTATTTGAATAAAGAATTGCGTGCTATGAATGCTGATTTTATTGATGAGCATTATTACCGTGCACCAGAGTGGTTCTTGAAAAATGCAGGGCGTTATGATAGCTACGATCGCAATGGTTCAAAAGTTTTTGCAGGAGAATATGCCTCTCATACCAACAATGGCGCTTCTGCTAGCAATCGTAACACTTGGAGAGCTGCGCTTTCTGAAGCTGCATTTATGACTGGTTTGGAACGTAATGCTGCTGTGGTTCAAATGGCTTCTTATGCTCCTTTGTTTGCGCACGTTGATGGTTGGCAGTGGAATCCTGATTTGATTTGGGTTGATAACTTGCAATCATTTGGTACACCAAGTTATTATGTTCAACAATTATATTCATTGAATCGAGGAACTCATGTGCTTTCGATGACACAAAATAATCAACCATTGATAGGACAAGATAGCTTGTATGCATCAGCTAGTTGGGATAAGGCAAGCAATGAGATTATCTTGAAAATTGCGAACAATAATAGTCAAGCTCAAGTGCGTGAAATCCAATTGGATGGCGTAAAAAAACTGGATCCAAATGCTAAGTTGATTGTGATGCAAAGTGATCCCAATTCCGTAAATACTTTTGAAGAAGCCTTAAAAGTTAGTCCTTCTGAAAAGAAAATTGTGGTAAATGCAAAGACTAAAAAAGTAAGTCTCGAACTCGCGCCATATTCATTCTATGTGGTGAGGATAAAAACGCTTTAATAAATCTTTTAAAATCTGGTTTAGTTTGAGGGGAAAATTGCTACGATTTTCCCCTTATTTTTATCAATTCCTCCAAAAATGAAGCCTATTTACACATATCTGCTTGCATGGCTATTGTTATGCAATACCTCTTTTTTGTTTGCTCAGTCTGAGCACTCTTATGTGCATGACCCAAGTACAATTATTAAAAATGGAGATATTTATTGGTATTTTTCGACAGGTTGGGGTATTACCCCTGCTTTTTCTAAAGACCTAAAAACTTGGAATACGAATACGCCTCCTATATTCAAAAAAGGAGAACATCCTGCTTGGATTGATAGCACTGTAAAAGGCTTCAAGGGGCATTTTTGGGCACCTGATGTGATTTTTATGAACGGAAAATATCATGTGTATTATTCATGTTCAACTTTTGGCTCCCCAACCTCTGCTATTGGATTGGTGACGTCATCAAGCCTCAATCCTGATAGTCCCAACTACGGATGGACAGACCAAGGTATGGTCGTAAAGTCACAAGAGAAAAAGGATTTTAATGCCATTGATCCAAGCATTTTGAAAGATGGTGATGGGCGGGTATATATGGCCTATGGATCCTTCCACGCTGGTATTGCAGGGGTTGAGTTGGATACTTTAACAGGTAAGAGCAAAGTGGGAGCTTCAATTGTCAAATTAGCTGGTGGTCGCGAATCCGATTGGGAAGCGTCCTGTTTGATTCGTGAAGGAAAGTACTATTATCTTTTCGTAAATAATGGACTATGTTGCAAGGGTTTGAATAGTACCTATTATATCGTGGTGGGTCGTTCGGAAAACCCATTAGGACCTTTCTTAGATCAATCTGGTCGTAAGCTTACCGAAGGTGGCGGTACAGTTTTGCTTCGCAGTCAAGATACGAGGTTGGGACCTGGACATGTGGGATTATTACGTGATGGAAAAAAACTTATTACTTCCATACATTTCTACGATGCTTTAGAAGAAGGAAAGTCAAAGTTTGCTTTGATAAATATGAAATTCAAAAATGGTTGGCCAGTGCTTTCTTGGGAGTAATAGAGATAGCCCATTTTTTCAAAACTGAATACTCCTATCCTTTTCTGTAGATGTTTAAGTACTCAAATCATTTGTTTACAGGGGCTTATGGGGTATAATTTTTATAATCTTCTAAATTTTTCTCATTATTTTTTGTATTAATCAAATATTTGATTTAAAATTGTGTCATAATAACACGTTTTGAATAATCATAGCGATTTGTATTTCATAAATAGTGTATAGTGGGGGAATCACTGGTTCCCTTCACTTCCTGAAAAAGGATTAAAATTGAAATAATTTCTTCATTTTAGTCCTTTTTTGAGTGAAAATAAGTTATTTCGAAGTTTTAAAGTAGAAAATAAATCTCACAAGGCTTATTTTCCACTTTACCTTAATCGAATAACTTATTTTACTAGGAGTAATCAGGCTATTTATGACAAAGCCCAAAGCTTTATAAAAACTATAACAAATAATGCTAACAAGATACAATCATAGTACTCGAATCCTTATAGCCCTCGACTGTATTGTATTTGGGTTTGATGGAGAAGAGTTGAAGTTATTATTAATCAAACGTGATTTTGAACCTGAGCTTGGCAAGTGGTCATTGATGGGAGGCTTTTTGAACGAAGACGAAGATTTGGAGGTGGCGGCCAACCGTATTTTGTACGATTTGACAGGACTAAAGGATATTTACTTTGAAGAGATTAAAACATTTGGTGAAATCAATCGTGACCCTGTAGAGCGAACAGTTTCAGTTTGTTTTTTTGCTTTGATTAATATTCATGCGCATAGTCAGGATGCAGCGAAGTCTCAAAATGCTTTTTGGATTAGTTTAAAAAATCGTCCAGAACTCATTTTTGATCATAGTAATATGGTAAACTTGGCGCTCGAAAGATTGCGTTATCGAGCGGCTTTGCATCCAATTGGGTTTGAGTTATTGCCTGAAAAATTTACGATTCCTCAGTTGCAAAAACTCTATGAAGCGATTTATGATACGCCTTTAGATCGTCGTAATTTTAGTCGTAAAATTCTATCGACAAAATTGTTGATAGATACAGGTGAAAAGAACGAGAATTCGGCTACTAAGAAGGCGATTCTCTATAAATTAGATCAAGAAAAATATCAGAAACAATTTAATGCGTTCCATTATTTTGTTTCTGATTTTAAAGTATAAAAGCTTTATAAAAAAGCGAATTAGTGATGAATTATAAATCTAATCCTGAAGTTGAGTATTTTATAAATATCTTGTACTTAGGGAAATAACAAAAGGTTTATGAGAGAAAATACTTATTCGCTTTTTTGAAATACAAAATTGTGTCAAATTAACGCATTTGGCTGGTTTCAGCTCGGCTTTAAACATATATTCAACGAATGAAAAATCAATTTGTAATCGGAGTTGATTACGGAACAGACTCTGTAAGAGCATTGGTAGTAAATACCGCAACAGGCGAAGAAGTAGGAACGGCCGTTCATTATTATGCTCGTTGGAAGCAGGGGTTATTTTGTGATCCAGCATCATCACAATTCAGACAACACCCTTTAGACTATTTGGAGGGATTAGAGAATTCGATTGCTGGAGCATTAGAAGGTTTGAGCGATGAGGTAAAACAAAATATTGTAGGTATTTCGGTAGATACCACTGGCTCGACTCCCGTGGCTGTTGACCAAAATGGTACACCTTTGGCTTTGTTACCAGAATTTGCTGAAAATCCGAATGGTATGTTTATTCTTTGGAAGGATCATACTGCCAATGCCGAAGCTGAAGAAATTAACCATTTGGCGCATCATTGGGATACCGATTTTACGAAATATGTTGGTGGAATTTATTCATCGGAATGGTTTTGGGCAAAAATCCTTCGTACCCTTCGTGTAGATGAATCTATTCGTGAAAAGGCGTATTCTTGGGTAGAGCATTGTGACTGGGTTTCGGCTGTACTAACAGGTAATACAGACCCAATTGCCATGAGAAGAAGCCGTTGTGCTGCGGGTCATAAAGCTCTTTGGCATCAAGAATTTGAAGGTCTTCCTTCTGAGGAATTTTTGACAAAATTAGATCCACTTTTGGGTGGATTAAGAGATAGACTTTTTAGCGAAACTTATACTTCAGACAATAGTATGGGTACCATTTCAAAAGAATGGGCTGATAAACTAGGTATTTCAGATAAAGCTGTAATTGGTGTAGGTGCATTTGACTGTCACATGGGGGCAGTTGGGGCAGACATTCAGCCTTACTCTTTGTGTAAAGTAATCGGAACGTCTACTTGCGATATGTTGGTGGCACCCAACGAAGAAATTGGACATTTGTTGATTCGTGGTATTTGTGGTCAGGTAGATGGCTCAATCATTCCCGGCATGTTAGGAATGGAAGCTGGACAATCGGCATTTGGAGATTTGTATGCTTGGTTCCAAAAGGTGATTGTTGGACCAGTACGTGATTTATTAGGTCAGGAGGCAGCCGACAAACTTAGCGCTGAATTGATTCCTTATCTTTCAGAAAAAGCTTTAGAATTACCTGTAAAAGCTACCGATATTGTCTCTGTTGACTGGATGAATGGTCGTCGTACTCCCGATGCTAATCATACCCTCAAAGGAGGAATCATTGGCTTAAACTTGGGTAGTGATGCTGTAAAAATTTTCAAATCACTAGTTGAGGCAACGGCTTTTGGGGCACGTGCTATTTCGGACAGATTCCAACAAGAAGGCGTACCTATCAAGCAAGTTATTGCCATTGGTGGAGTAGCCAAAAAATCACCATTTGTAATGCAAACCTTGGCAGATGTATTAAATATGCCGATCAAGGTAGCTAGTTCAGACCAAGCGTGTGCTTTGGGTGCAGCAATTTGTGCTTCCGTAGCAGCAGGTGTGTATCCTGATATGGCTTCAGCTCAAAAAAATATGGCTTCGGCATTTGATGCAACTTATGAGCCTCGTCCAGAGGTTGTGCCTATCTACGAAGCACTATACCAAAGATACCAAGGTATCGGACAGTATATTGAGGAGAATATATAAAAGAGTCTTAAGCTGTAAGCTGTAGGCTATAAGCAAATTGAATTATTGCTTACAGCTTACAGCATAAAGCGTAAAGCATCTTTCTAATAACTTAAAACATCAAGACAATCAGAACAATGAGTAATTTAAAAACATTTGGCGGTTTGCCATTAGAAGTGTGGTTTGTAACAGGTAGCCAACATTTATACGGTGAAGAAACACTTCGTCAGGTAGATGAGCATTCGAAAATCATTGCGGACTCGTTCCAAGCATCTTCGATTATCCCTGTAAATGTGATTTTCAAGCCAGTGGTGAAAACACCAGATGAAATTTATAATATCTGTCAGGAGGCAAACTTTGCTCCTAATTGTATTGGTATTATTTCATGGATGCACACTTTTTCTCCAGCAAAAATGTGGATTCGTGGTTTGAATATTTTGAAAAAACCATTGTTGCATTTGCATACACAGTTCAATCGTGATATTCCTTGGTCGAGCATCGACATGGACTTTATGAACCTCAACCAATCGGCACATGGTGACCGTGAGTTTGGTTTCATTATGTCTCGTATGCGTTTGAGCCGTAAAGTTGTGGTTGGTCACTGGCAGCAAGAAGATGTGTTACAAAAAATCAATGTTTGGGCACGTGTAGCGGCAGGTCGTTTCGAAATGCAACGTTTGAAAGTGGTTCGTTTCGGTGACAATATGCGTCAAGTAGCGGTAACAGACGGCGATAAAGTAGGTGCTGAAATGACTTTTGGATTCTCAGTAAATACACACGGTGTTGGTGATTTGGTAAAAGTAATCAACCAATTCTCTGATGCTGAAATCAACCAATTGGTAAAAGAATATGAAGAGACTTACCAAGTAATGGATTCTTTGAAAGCAGGTGGTGCCATGCGTGAGTCTTTGTTTGAAGCAGCACGTATCGAGCTTGGTTTGAAAGCATTCTTAGAAGATGGTGGCTTTGGTGCTTATACCAATACTTTCGAAGATTTGTATGGTATGAAACAACTACCAGGTATCGGTTCTCAACGTATGATGGCCGCTGGCTATGGTTACGGTGGCGAAGGTGACTGGAAAACTTCTGCTATGGTTCGTGTCATGAAATTCATGGCTAGTGGTTTGGAAGGCGGTAACTCTTTCATGGAAGATTATACTTACCATTTCGATCCAGCTAATCCAATGGTATTGGGTGCACACATGTTGGAAATCTGTCCAAGTATTGCTAAAGGTGCTGTAAAATGTGAAGTACATCCATTAGGAATTGGTGGTAAAGAAGATCCAGTACGTTTGGTATTCAATGGTGGTGCTGGTGCAGCCTTGAACGTTTCTTTGATTGATATGGGTAACCGTTTCAGAATCTTGGTAAATGAAGTAGACGGCGTGGATGTAACAGAAGAATTACCAAAATTGCCAGTAGCGCGCGTATTGTGGAAACCACAACCAGATATGGCAACAGGATGTGCTGCATGGATTTTGGCTGGTGGTGCTCACCACACAGTATTTAGCCAAAACCTTACAACTGAATATATCGAGGATTTAGCTGATATGTTTGGTGTAGAGTTAGTAGTAATCAATAAAGATACTCAGTTGCGTAATCTAAAAAATGAGTTGCGTTGGAATGAAGTAGCATTCAAATAATCTCAAACGAGCGAGTAGTGTTCTCGACACTATTCGCTCGTTAAACCTTGCAAGTAATAAGGCAGAATTTTGAGTGATGAATGGTGTTTAAAATATACTCATTGCTTTAAAGACTGCACTCAAACTGTCCTCCTAAATTAATTAACTAAACTATGAAAAAATGGATTTCGACATTAGCGCTTGCAGCTATGTCATTACAAGGATTTGCCCAAAATGAAGTAACGCTTGATGCCTCGCAAGCTAAAACTCAAATCAACCGTCAGATATATGGTCACTTTGCGGAACATTTGGGGGCTTGTATTTATGGGGGCTTGTATGTTGGTGAAAATAACACGAAGATTCCTAACATCAACGGTGCTCGCAAGGATGTGATTGAGGCCTTGAAAAAAATGAAGATTCCTAATCTTCGTTGGCCAGGGGGATGTTTTGCAGATACTTACCACTGGAAAGATGGTATTGGTCCTAAAAAACAACGTCCTTCAATCGTTAATGCTTGGTGGGGTGGTGTAACAGAGGATAATAGCTTTGGTACACATGATTTTTTGAATTTGTGTAAAGAATTAGGTACAGAACCATACTTGGCTGGTAACGTGGGTAGTGGTACTGTAAAAGAATTGTCTGACTGGGTTCAATACGTAAACCATAATGGCGTAAGTCCAATGGCAAATTTGCGTAAAGAAAACGGACAGGATAAAGCTTGGGGTGTGAAGTTCTGGGGTGTTGGAAACGAAGCTTGGGGTTGCGGTGGTAATATGAAGGCTGAATATTATGCCAACATTTATCGTCAATATGCCACTTTTATGACGGATTGGGATAACGGTTCGAAGTTGTTTAGAATTGCTTCTGGAGCCAACTCGAAAGATTATAATTGGACAGAAGTTTTGATGCGTGATATTCCTCACCACATGTTGGAGGGTATTGCTTTGCACCATTATTCTGTTATTAATTGGGACAAAAAAGGTCCAGCAGCCAATTTTACGGAAGAACATTATTTCAAAACGATGCAACAGGCTTTGTTTATGGACGAGCTTATCCAAAAGCATACTGCTATCATGGATAAATACGATCCTAAAAAGAAAGTTGCTTTGGTAGTTGACGAATGGGGTGGCTGGTATGAAGTTGAACAAGGAACAAACCCAGGGTTTTTGTACCAACAAAATACCATGCGTGATGCTGTGTTAGCGGGTGCAACTTTGAATATTTTCCACAAACATTCTGAACGTGTGAGAATGGCAAACTTGGCTCAAATCGTAAACGTATTGCAAGCGGTTGTGCTGACAAAGGAGGAAAAAATGATTTTGACTCCAACTTACCACGTAATGGAAATGTACAATGTTCACCAAGATGCGACCAATATTCCTGTTGAAATAAAGTCGAATGATTATGTGTTTGGATCAGAAAAATTGCCAGCGGTTTCTGTTTCGGCTTCAAAAGACCAAGCGGGTGTTGTTCATATTTCATTAACGAACATTGACATTAACAAAGGGCAAGAGATTTCTATCAACTTGAAAGGAATCACGGCGAAAGCAGTTACTGGTCGTGTGTTGACGTCGGCAAAAGTACAAGACCACAATACCTTTGATAATCCTGTAAAAGTAAAGCCAACTACTTTTACAGGGGCAAGTATTGCTGGTAGTACGCTTAAAGTAAAATTACCTGCTACTTCGGTAGTAGTATTAGAGCTGAAATAATAAAGCTTTTACTATACAATTGTAAAAACTCGCTAGAAACCTCTGGCGAGTCTTTTACCTAAAATTAATTACAATCATGACTTATCAATCTCTACGTGAGGAATGTTATGAAGCAAACATGCAGCTTCCTAAACTAGGTTTGGTGCTTTTTACTTTTGGTAATGTAAGTGCTGTTGACCGTTCGCAAGCGGTGTTTGCTATCAAACCAAGTGGTGTACCTTATGAGTTTTTGAAACTTGAGGATATCGTTATTATGGACTATGATGCCAAAGTGGTAGATGGCAAAATGCGCCCTTCTTCTGATACAAAAACGCATGCTCAGTTGTATAAAAACTGGGAAGGTATTGGCGGAATCACACATACACATAGTACGTATGCTGTGGCTTGGTCACAAGCTGGTTTAGACATTCCTATCTTCGGAACTACGCATGCGGATCATACTCACCAAGATATTCCATGCGCCCCTGTGTTGACTGACGAAATGATTGAAGGTGATTATGAATTTGAAACTGGTAATCAAATCTTCAACTGTTTTGCTGACAAAGGTCTTTCTTACAAAGAAATGGAAATGGTTCTTTTACAAAACCATGGTCCATTTACTTGGGGAAAAACGGCTGAAAAGTCAGTTTATAGCGCAGCTGTTCTAGAAGAAGTCGCACGTATGGCTTATTTGACATTACAAATCAATCCTAATACCCCACGCATTAAAGACACTTTGCGCCTAAAGCATTATGAGCGTAAGCATGGCAAAAATGCGTATTACGGTCAAGGATGCTAAGTGATGAGTTTAGATTTCTGAGTTTTGAAAACTATGTATTATAGCGCATTTCTCTAAAAGTAAAAAAGGTTTCGCTATTGGTTTTTATTTTCTTGAAAACCAATAGCGAAACAACCTACAAGTCAAACACTATAAAATAATGAAGCGTGCTGAGTTGAGAAGAAAGGTTCTATTAATCAAACTTTTCATTTTCAATTCAGTACAGCAATGTAATTTTCAAATTAAACCTAAAAGCCCTTGGTGAAGCTTCACCATCTTTTATCTCCTTCTATTAATCTATGAAGCTCGGATTAGAATCTCTCGACTACATTATCTTTTTTGTGTACTTCGTAATCGTGGCAAGCTACGGTTATTGGGTTTACAAGAATAAGGGTAAGCAAACTGCTGACTCAAAAGACTTTTTCTTGGCGGAAGGTTCACTTACATGGTGGGCTATTGGTTCGTCGATTATTGCCTCAAATATCTCGGCTGAGCAGTTTATCGGTATGAGTGGACAGGCTTTTCAATTAGGTATTGCTATTTCGGTGTACGAATTGGTGGGAGCTTTCTCGTTGATTTTGATTGCGGTATTCTTTTTACCGATGTATATCCGAAACAATATTTATACTATGCCTCAGTTTTTGGCAAGTCGTTACGACAATCGTATCAGTACGATTATGGCAGTATTCTGGTTGTTTTTGTACATTTTGGTCAACCTAACTTCTATTATCTACCTAGGAGCATTGAGTCTTGAGACGATGACAGGCTTTAGTTTTATGGCTTGTGCAACTTTCTTGACCATTTTTGCGATTTTTATTACCCTTGGAGGTATGAAGGTAATTGGTTATACCGATGTTATTCAGGTAGTGTGTTTGGTCGTAGGTGGTTTGGCAACGACTTACTTGGCTTTAGATTTACTTTCAGCAAAAGTGGGTTCTGGAGCAGGTATTTTCGAAGGCTTGAGTTTGATTAAAGACAAAGCTGATAGCCATTTACACATGATTTTTGCCAAAGGACAATACCAAGTACATGACGGTCAAGGTGGTATGATTGATGCTTACAATCAATTGCCAGGTTTGTTAATGTTTATTGTTGGAGGTCAATGGATTGTAAACCTTAATTACTTTGGTTGTAATCAATATATCACACAACGTGCTTTGGGTGCAGATTTAAAAACAGCTCGTTCAGGTTTGTTGTTTGCTTCATTCCTCAAAATGTTGATGCCAATCATTGTAGTATTACCAGGTTTGGCGGCGTATGTACTATTCCAAGAAAATGCAGATATGGCAATTGTCGAAGGAATTAGAGAAGGCGGTATTGTAAAACCAGATAATGCATATCCAGTTTTATTGAATATCCTTCCTACAGGTTTGAAAGGTATGGCATTTGCAGCACTTACCGCAGCGATTGTAGCGTCATTGGCAGGAAAAGCCAACAGTATCTCGACGATTTATGTATTGGATATTCATAAGAAATTCTTCGCACCAGACCTAAACGAAAAGCAAATGGTATGGATGGGTCGTGTATCTATTGTAGTGTCTTTTGTGATTGCATTGGCTATTAGTCCATTGTTGAAAAACTTGGGTCAAGGTTTCCAATATATTCAAGAATACACAGGCTTTATTTCTCCAGGTATTTTAGCAATTTTCTTGTTAGGTTTCTTCTGGAAAAAGGCTACTGCCAACGGTGCATTAGCTGCTACTATTTTGAGTATTCCGATGTCGGCATTATTAAAAGTTCAAGCGCCAGATATGCCTTTCCTTAACCGTATGGGCGTTGTATTCTGGATTTGTGCACTGGTAACCGTTGTTATCAGTTTAATTGAATCAAAAGGAAAAGACCATCCAAAAGCTTTTGTTGTGGATAGTACTTGGTTTAAATCTGACAAAGCTTTCCGTTTTGGCGCACTATTGATTACTGCCGTTGTCGTATTGATTTATACGATTTTCTGGTAGTATTTTCGATTTGAAAATTTGAAGATTTTATAATTTGAAAATGAATTTGTATCTGTGGCGAGTACTCCTAACCATGGATACAAATTTCAAAAAATCACTTAACCACTAATTCAATAAATTACTCAATACTTATCCCCACCCAATATTTCAGTTATTGATATGAAAATTCGATTTTTTTTAGGACTCTTTGTTGGAATGCTTCTTGGACTTGGAACAACATCTATGGCACAGAATGATGTCTATTTGTTTTCTTCTTTCAGAGATAATGGTCAAGATGGTTTGCATTTGGCTTATAGTTATGATGGTTATAATTGGACTGCATTGAAAAAGGATAGTTCATTTTTACGTCCAACAGTTAGCAAAGACAAGCTCATGCGTGACCCTTGTATTTTGAAAGGTCCAGATGGTTATTTCCACATGGTATGGACAGTTTCTTGGAATGATTTGGGTATCGGCTATGCACGTTCGAAAGATTTAGTGCATTGGTCAGAACAACAATTTATCCCTGTGATGTCACATGAGCCAACTGCGCTCAACTGCTGGGCACCAGAGATTAATTATGATGCTAAAACCAAGGAATATTTGATTTATTGGGCTACTACCATTCCTGATAGATTTGTCAGTACCGAAGGTGACAAAGGCGATGGAAAATACAACCACCGTATGTATGCGACCACAACGAAGGATTTTAAGACCTTTACTCCTACTCGCTTGTTTTATGACCCTGGTTTCAATGTAATTGATGTAACAATTTTTCAAGTTTCCAAGAAAAAATATGCTATGATTATGAAAGATGAGACCAAAAACCCTGTAAAAAAGAATTTGAAGATTGCTTTGAGCAAACATTTGAACAGCGGTTTTTCGCCAGCATCAGAACCAATTTCAGCATTAAATTGGATTGAAGGACCAACAGTAACTAAAATTGGTGAGGATTGGGTTGTATATTTCGACCAATATACTCGCCACAAAATGGGAGCTTTGAAATCGAAAGACCTAAAAAATTGGGTAGATATTTCTGAAGAAGTTCATTTTCCGAAGGGTACTCGTCATGGAACGGTATTTAAGGCAAGTAAGGCAGATATTGAGTTTTTACTAAAACAATAATTTTTGTGATGCAAAATGCTCTAATTTTTGATATGGACGGAACTATGGTGGACAACATGATGGTTCATCATCGTGCATGGCAAAAGAAACTAGCCGAACTTGGAAAAGTAATGACTTTGGAGGAAGTTATCGCTACATGTCATGGCAAAAATGATGAAATTTTACAGCGTATTTTTGGAGAGCAATACTCTTTTGAAGAACGTGATAAAATTTCATTTGAGAAAGAGGCAATTTACCGAGAGGTATTTTTGCCTGAACTCAGATTGGTAGATGGGTTAGCACAATTGCTACAAACGGCTCATGAGGCTGGCATTCCAATGGGAATTGGTACAGCGGCACGTGCCGAAAATGTAGATTTTGTGTTAGACAATTTGAACATTCGTCATTATTTCAAGTCGATTGTCTGCGATCGCGATGTGACTTTGGGTAAACCAGACCCAACGGTGTTCTTTAAGGTAGCCGACCAACTAGGCGTGCCTTGTGAGCAATGTTTGGTATTTGAGGATTCACCCACAGGAGCCCGCACCGCACTCAACGCTGGAATGAAGGCTGTCATTATTACTACGACGCACAAAGCGGACGAGTTTGAGGGCTTTGCAAGCGTATTGTTTTGCGTGCCCGATTACACAACCCTTAATCTGTTTTCAACTTTAAAACTTATTTGACATGAAATTTTTTATTGACACTGCCAATTTGCAGGAAATTCAAGAAGCACAAAATTTAGGGGTATTAGATGGTGTAACCACCAACCCATCATTGATGGCGAAAGAAGGTATCAGTGGTAAAGACAATATCATTGCCCATTACAAAGCCATTTGTGCGATTGTTGATGGCGACGTAAGTGCCGAAGTAATCTCAACGGATTATGAAGGTATGATTGCTGAGGGAGAAATACTTGCGGCATTGGATGAAAAAATCGTAGTGAAAGTTCCTATGATTAAAGATGGTATCCGTGCGATTCGCTATTTTTCAAACAAAGGAATTAAAACCAACTGTACCTTGGTATTTTCAGCAGGACAGGCTCTATTAGCAGCAAAGGCTGGGGCAACTTATGTTTCTCCGTTCGTGGGTCGTTTGGATGATATTTCTTTTGATGGAACTAAATTAATCGAGCAAATTCGCACGATTTATGACAATTATGGTTTCGAAACAGAAATTCTCGCGGCATCAATTCGCCATCCTGTGCATATTCTTCAATGTGCTGAAATCGGGGCGGATGTGATGACTGGTCCTTTGAGTGCTATCTTGGCATTACTTAAACATCCTTTGACTGACATCGGTCTAGAGAAGTTTATGAAGGATATGGCAGGAAAGTGGAACTAATTGAGTGTGGCGTTTTGAATTATTAGTAAAAAAATAGGCAATTTTGGATAGGATTTTTGATTTCAAGATATGGGAAGCTTTATCAATCTGAAATCAAAAATCCGACATCCAATATAATTCTTGATAACCTAAATTTTTCCATTTTACAGTAAAAAAACTATGAAAAAAAACAATCTCCTCGTAGCAAGTTTATTGACAGCCAGTTTGTTGTGGGCTTGCGAAAGTAAAAAATCTGAATCTACTCAAGGAACTTCTGATAGCTTGAAAATCGAACAATCGGCTTTCGGAAAAGTTTCTGATAGTACACAAGCTACGCTTTACACCTTGCATAATGCAGCAGGAACTACCGTTCAAATCTCTGACTTCGGTGGGACAATTGTATCGTGGACAGCTCCTGACAAAAATGGAAAATTTGATGATATTACGCTAGGGTGTGATTCGCTTTCGGGTTATCAAAAAGGTGTTCCGTATTTCGGTGCTTTGATTGGTCGCTACGGAAACCGTATCGCTAAAGGGCAATTTACATTGGATGGTAAAAGCTATTCTCTTGCCAAAAACAACGGACCAAATGCTTTGCATGGTGGTTTGAAGGGATTTGATAAAGTACTTTGGAAAGCTACTCCAATCGAGGGTGAAGAACCGTCATTGAAATTGACTTACACTGCAAAAGATGGTGAAGAAGGCTACCCTGGCAACTTGTCGGTAGAGGTAGTTTACACTTTGCAAAAAGATAATTCATTAAAAATCGACTATAAAGCGACTACAGACAAAGCGACTGTTGTAAACTTGACAAACCACGCTTATTTCAACTTGAAAGGTGGTTTTGATAGCGATATTTTGGATCATGAAGTGACTTTGAACGCTGATAAATTCTTACCAGTAGATGCAACGTTGATTCCTACTGGAGAATTAAAGCCAGTAGCTGGAACTCCATTTGATTTTACAAAATCTTCTAAAATCGGTGCGAGAATCAATGATGCGAAGGATGAGCAAATTAAATTTGGATTAGGCTATGATCACTGTTGGGTATTGGCTGATTCAACGAAGAATTTGAAATTGGCTGCATCTGTGTATGAGCCAACAAGCGGTCGTGTGTTGGAAGTATTCACAACAGAGCCTGCTATTCAGTTTTATACTGGTAACTTCTTGGACGGTACTATCACAGGAAAAGGCGGAAAAGTGTATAAGCACCGTTTTGGTCTTTGTTTAGAAACACAACACTACCCAGATTCTCCGAACCAAGCAAAATTCCCAAGTACGGTATTAAAGCCAGGTGAAACTTATGAAACAACAACCATTTATAAGTTTTCGGTAAAGAAATAAGAAAAATACAAAATACAGAATAGAAGACAGCTCTTGAAGGGCTGTCTTTTTTTATTTATCCTAAATTCTAAAATTAGATTTTTACTGCTTTTTGTATGATTAAAAGATGAAAAATTTGGAAAAGTCCTATTTTTTTGGGCAACTCCCGACATCTACATTAATTTTGTAACAAAGCATGATATATTTTAAAAGTAACATATTGCCCATTATTGCTATCATATTCTCGATAATCGTGATTAGTTATAGCATTACGGGCAGAACTGTGTTACAATACCAAATAGAAAATGGACTTGTTGCCAAACTTACCCTTGAGCAAGCTAATTCCTACTTAGAGGATGTTTCACTCGTTTTTTTTAAGTATCTAGGAAGTATCGCCAGAATAATTCATGATGTTGACAAACTAAGTTTCAAATTACAATTTAATTGCCCCGACGCACTCATAAGATTCAAGCCTTCAAATGCGTTAAGTAATATATTTCTTCTCGTTCCGTATCAGTTATTAACCCAATATTATATCGACATCAATGCTCCATGAATTTTGGGTAATACAACTGAACTCTTCAGACATACAATTTATTTTTACAGTTAGGAACAAGCCAAATCACTGAACACCGCCTTTTTGAAGTATTGCATACAAACAGTGATTTTAAAAAGGCCAATCATCATTTAACATTACACATTATGTGGAATAAAATTGCGGAGCTAATCATCCGAAATAGATTATTTTGGATTGGATTGATTATAGTATCAACCATCTATATGGGGTATCAGGCGAGTAGAATCCAACTTTCGTATGAGTTTGCTCGAATCCTTCCTGCAAATGACCCTATCGAACAAGAATATCAACGCTTTAGAAAATTATTTGGTGAAGATGGTAGTCTAATGGTGATTGGATACCAATCATCTGAGATGTATAAATTAGATAACTTCAATGACTGGTATGATCTTTCGCAGGCTATCAAAAAGCATGAAGGTATCAAGAATGTGATTTCATTGACCAACTTGATTGATTTGAAAGTCAATGAAACAACGAAGCGTTTTGACGTAAAACCTTTGTTGACTCAAAAACCAAAGTCTCAAGCTGAGGTTGATTCTATCAAAGACAAAATAGCTAATCTGAAGTTCTATGAAGGTATGGTAGTTAATTCAAAAACCAATACTACCTTAATGGCGATTACCTTCAACGAGAAAGATTTGAATTCGAAGAAGCGTATTTCAATTGTACAGGAAATCAGAGATTTAGCACACCAATTTGAGGTAAAACATAAAACGACACTTCATTTTTCAGGAATGCCATTTATCCGTACAGCTACCATGCAAAAGGTATCTCACGAAATGGAATTGTTTATGGGGTTAGCCGTATTGGTAACGGCTGTCATTTTATGGTTTTTCTTCCGTTCGATTCGCTTTACCTTGGTTTCGATTCTTGTCGTACTGATTGGTGTAGTATTTTCGGTAGGTACATTGGTGATGATGGGCTATAAAATTACAATGCTTACAGGTTTGATTCCACCATTATTGATTGTGATTGGTGTGCCAAACTGTATTTTCTTGATTAACCGCTACCAAGCTGAATTGTTAGCTCATGGCGACAAACAATTGGCCATTCGCAATATGATTACGGGTATTGGTTTATCTACATTCTTGGCGAATATGACTACTGCCATTGGGTTTGGGGTATTTTACTTTACCAATAGTAGCTTGTTAGTTGAATTTGGGGTGGTATCAGCGCTCAACGTGATGGTAACCTATGTGCTATGTTTGGTGTTAGTTCCCATTTCGGTATACTATATGGGCTTGCCTCAGGTAAAGCATTTGAAGCATTTGGACGGACAATGGGCAAAGAAATTCTTGTCTTGGATTGACCATACGGTACATAATCACCGCCCAGCGATTTATTTGACAGCCTTGGTGGTTGTGTTGGTGTCTGCTTATGGTGTGACCAAAATCAATGTGATTGGTTATGTGGTGGATGATCTTCCTAAAAAGGATCCGATTTACACAGATTTACGCTTTTTTGAAGAAAATTTCAACGGAGTTTTGCCGTTTGAAATTATGATTGATACAAAGCGTAAAAATGGTGTTTTTGATAATCAAGCCGAAGCTTTGTACAAAATTAAATCGCTACAAAATCGCTTGAAACAATATAAAGAATTTTCAAAACCATTATCGATTGTTGAAGCGGTTCGTTTCTTGTATCAATCTTACAAAGGTGGCGAAGGACGATACTTTATTATGCCAAGTGTGTTTGAGTTGTCAAAACTGTCGGAATATCTTCAAACAGATTCTTCGTCAGCCTCAAAACAAATCAAGCCGTTTTTGAACGATGATAAAAGTATCACACGTATCAGTTATCAAATGGCTGATGTAGGCTCGGTGCGTATCAAAGA
The DNA here is from genome assembly GCF_030056705.1 of Flectobacillus longus. GTDB lineage: Bacteria > Bacteroidota > Bacteroidia > Cytophagales > Spirosomataceae > Flectobacillus > Flectobacillus longus. The sequence goes on along the minus strand of NZ_JASHIC010000021.1, from coordinate 47,924 downwards.
ATTGATGAAAGAAATCCAACCACAGGTGGATGAGATTTTCCCGAAAGACCAATATAAAGTAAGCTTAACGGGACATAGTTTGGTGTTTTTGAAAAGTAATGATTACTTGTTGGGCAACTTATACGAAAGTTTATTGATTGCGATTGTGTTGATTGCTTTGGTGGGTATGGTACTTTTCCGTTCGATTCCTATCATTATTCTATCAAAATTGCCTTGCTTGATTCCATTGGCATTGACAGCGGGGATTATGGGCTTTTTTGATATTCACTTCAAGCCTTCAACGATTCTGATCTTTAGTATTACCTTCGGTATTGCTTCGGATGGAACAGTATATTTCTTGACACGCTATCGCCAAGAATTAGAGGAAAAAGGTCATAGTGTACGCGAATCGATTACCAATACGATTTTTGGAACAGGTTTGAGTATGATTTACACTGCGGTAATTTTGTTCTGTGGTTTCTCTATTTTTGCTGCATCAAGCTTTGGAGGTACTGCTGCCATGGGTGTGATGGTGTCTATTACACTTTTGATTGCGATGTGTACCAACTTGATTTTGCTACCAGCATTATTGTTAACAATCAATCGTAAAAAATTGGATGTTAGAAAAACTAAAGCTGTAGTGTTGGAAGAACAATAAGATTGCTTTAAGCAGAATATTATATATCTGAGGGATGATTGTGCCAAACAGTCATCCCTCTTTTGCTTTTGACCGAATAATAGATTATGATGTTTTATGAATGTTGAATTGCCTATTTTGCAGAAAATCTATCATAACACACTTTTTAATCTTTTATGAAACACCTACTACCACTTTCTATCCTAAAACAGTCTGTTTTAGCAATGGTTTTGTCCCTACTTTTTACCTCCTGTAATGTTCTCAAAAATGAGGTTGACAAAATCGATTTGACCAAACCCCTCAATAAAACCGAACCAGCCTTGAGTGATTTAACCTCCAAAGCAGGTGAAAGCTTCGTATTAGGCGCTACCAAAGCCCTACCACACGTAGCTTCGGGACTGAAGGGATTTGCAGATACACTGAACCCTGATATTAAAAAACTCATTCATGCGATTGCTATTGCAGGAGATACTACCAATATTCAGTTGACAAAATTGGGTGATAATCTGCATTGGCAAATAGGGCGACTCAAAGGAGATTTGAAATTCACAGATGAATTAGTTGCCAGAATCATGCGAACACTCGACAAAAATTCGCAAAGACTTTTGACCAATATGTTACAAAATGCGCTGGATTCTATGAATAGCCCTGCTTCCAAAGCTAAATTGGATTCAATTATTGGTAATATCTTAAGTGAAAAAACTTCCATGCGTACCCAACAATTAGTCAATAATACCCTTCAACCGACCATAGATACGCTCACAAGTAGGATTGATAAGATTGTCCATAAGGATATTCCATTTGTTCAGAGACAAGCCTCTTGGGTTATTGGTGCCATTACACTTGCAGCTTTACTAATTATTGGATTTGTTTGGTATCAACGACGAAAGTATTTGAGACTGATTAAGGTATTGACTTATCAAATCGACCAAATTGGCGACCAATCTATTTATGATAATCTTACCAAACACATAAGTTCACAAACTAAAAAGGAAGACCTTGAGCCTCTGCTGAAAAATATCCTGAGCGAACAAGGAATCAATTAATAGTGTAGAGTTTTGAGTTGTGAGTGATGAATTGTCCTTGCCTAAAATAGGTTATCCTCAAAACTGAACTCGATTTTAGCTTGTATTCCAAAGCTTGCTACCTAAAGCCAAACAAAAAACCACCGTACAAAATGCGCGGTGGTTTATTCAGTGCATTACAATATCATAATACACCTTGTCACTATTTCTATGATTTATTATCCAAAAAACTACTGCATTTGCATACCATCCATCGATGAGGCATTTTTAGAACTTCTCTTAAATATGCTCATATCCATCTGTCCAAAACGAATCGAGAGGTTCAATCTCACCAATTGTGGGTTATTCAAACGATAGTAAGTTTGTGTAAATCCTTCACCGTACGATACTTGTGTGTTTCCTCTAGTTCTGAAAATATCATTAACAGAGAGTGTCGCAGAAGCAATATCATTTTTCAAGAAACTCTTCTTGATGGCAATATCAACTCCATAAAAAGGTTTGATATATCCTTGTGATGAACTTTGCGCCTGACTCATTGGAGGTCCAAAACCTTGGTTTTGTGTAATAGGCATATTGGTTTTACCTTGATAGTCACCCGAAAGCTGGATTACCCATTTTTTAGGTAAAGTAAAGCTGTTGTTGATTTTACCAAACACTGTCCAAAGAGCATCTGTCACTTGTGCGTTTTCGATGTTTTGGGTATTGATTTTTGAGTTATAAAAGTTCAAGTTTGCCGTCAAATCCCAAAATGCTTTCAACTTGGTTGTATAAGTAAACTCAGTACCATACGTTACACTCGAATTGGCATTGATATAGGTATTAATCAAATCCGTTTTGCCACTTATCGGGTTGATTTCTTGACTCAAATATCTAGTAATTAGGTTATTGGTGTATTTGTAATAACCTGAAGCTAAGAAAGTTGAATTACCTTTTGAGTGACTATATGATATTTCGCTTGAGGTAGTAAACTCTGGTACCAAGTTGGGATTACCTCTAGTAATATTCAAGCTATCGCTATAATCAACATAAGGAATCTGTTGGAAAAAGTTTGGTCTGTTTACTCTTCTTGTTACGCTCAATTGTAATTGGTCTGTCTTAGATAATTCTCTAGTTAAGAATATCGAAGGGAATAAACTTATTGGATATTCGTTGCTAAATTTTTGGTTGTTGGCTAAAAGTGAACCATCGTATTTTGAACTTTCACCACGTAAACCAACTTTGTAAGAAAACAATTTTGGTAGCTTTCCTGCAAATGAAACGTAAGCAGCGTACACATAATTTTCACCTTCATAATTTACAGAAGCAGAAGTAATATCTTTGTAAATATCAGAGCCTACAGCTTTTAAGGTATTGTTATTCAAATTTTTATTGTAATTGATTTGAATTTTTGCACCAGTTTCTAAAGTGATTTTTCCCTTCAAAGGTTTTACATAGTCTGTCTGAACAGTCAAAACTTTGTTGTTCCCTTCACCAATATTTTTCTGGATTTGATTTCCTGTAATAGCATTTTGTGCATTATAATAATTGGTAGAGTAAACCGCATTGGAAGAGTTGTCACCACCAAAGTAGTTTAAGTCAGCAGAAAGTTCTTCTCCTTCTGTTTTGAAGTTTTGTTTAAAACCTAATTGCAAACCTCTTGGTTTGAAAGCTCTTTCCGTATTCGAAAGTCTATTACTAAAGCTCGTAACACCATTAATTTTGGTCGTAATTTTCAAATCTTCAGTTGGATCAAAATTACCTTGTCCGAAGAAACCAGCCACCGAAAGTGTTGCACGGTTTGATACATAGTAGTCCATACCTAAGCGACCAAAAGTCATATTGCCTTTTGTTTTGCTATTGATGTCCTGTGCAATACTCGATTGTGTACCACCAATGGTGCTTGAGCGGTCGCTGTTACCTGTAACGTTATTGCGCATACGCATGTTCATAAACATCAACGAAACGTTTACTTTGTTTTGGCGAACGCTTAGGTTTCCCATAATGTTTGAGCCACCAAAACGGTCGGCACCTACGTTTACCATACCATTGTAACCACTCTTTTTGTTTTTCTTCAAAACCAAGTTCAAGATACCAGCAGTACTTCCAGAAGCATCGTATTTAGCTGATGGATTGGTGATTACTTCAACTTTTTCAATAGCATCCGCAGGAATTTGGTCTAAGGTCAACGTGGTCGGACGACCGTCTATGTACAATACAGGAGACGCATTTCTTAGCTTAACATTACCGTCAATGTCAACTTGCAACGAAGGAATATTGCGCATGATGTCTACCGCAGTACCACCCGAAGTAACTAAGTTTTTAGAAACATTAAAACTCTTTTTGTCAATATCCATTTCCAATAATGGCTTAGAACCGTTTACGGTTACACCATCAAGGAGAGTAGACTCAGAGGCCAATTTGATGTTTCCTAGATCTTTGTCCATCGCAGCCATCATTTTCGCCATCATCGCAGGGTCAGGTTGTTGACCTGGTTTTGGTGCGCCACCTTCCATTTTTGGCATAGATACTGCCAAAGGCATTTCCAAAGTTTTATAACCTACCGAGCTGATTTTAAGTTTTAATTTAGCCATCATAGGTAAACCGGAAAAGCTAAAGTCGCCATTTAATTGAGTTTGTTGAGCTTTTACCAAAACATCTTTTTCTTTTTTGGTATCCTTATCAAAAACGCTTTTAAGTACTACGACTGAAGCAAATTCTACGGGCTTGCCTTGCTCGTCTACTATTTTACCATAGGCTTTCCATTCAGGCATTTTGCCTGCACCACCCGAAGGCATTTGTGCGAATCCCGCTAGCGAGAAAAGCATCATTATGAGAGTGAATAATTTTTTCATCATTGTATGAGTTGACTTGAGAGTTATCAGAGGATTTATATCATTTTAAATTTATATACTCCCGCTTTGTGATTAATGATTCAAATTTGCGGGCAATTTCTCGAAATTCCATTCGGCTGTAGACGCAATGATGTGAACTGTATATGGATGAACATCGTGGATTAGAATCTATTCAGTAAGTTTGTTGTCGAAATGAATAACAAGTCACAAGATTATTGGTTTACTATTAAGTCGTTTAAAATCAATAGATTAAAAATATTTGTCAAAAGGATATTATTTGATTACAATGTTACTTTCAAAATAGAATTTTTCCATGACCCAAAGCAATCTTATAAATCACCAATAACATATTTAAACTTATGTTAAAACAAGCCATCAAACCATATACGGGGCATATCCTTACGTGGACAATCCTTTATCTGTTTCCCTATATCATTTTTTTGTATGAACCCAGCAAGCTTCAAAAGCTTGATTTTGCTTTTTTCAAAACTCATACAACCAACATGATTGTTTGGGCGGTTATTTTTTATTCGCACCTGCTTTACATTGGTCCTAAACTATTCTTTTCGACCAAGCGATGGAAATACTTTGGCGTATTGTTACTGGGAGGGTTGACCTATGCGGGTGTCAATTATTTAATCTCACTGATGGGACCGCCACATCCTGTAAAAGTAGGTACTTTGGATTTTTTGTTTGCTAGAATTATTGGTCCTTTATTTTTTTATACAGTTTGTATTTTGGCAAGTACGATGTTGTTTTTGTATAATGAGCAAGCGCGCCAAAAGGAATTATATAAACAAATGGAATTGGAAAAAACTGTGGCTGAACTAAATATGCTCAAGCTCCAAATTAGTCCTCATTTTCTGTTTAATACACTCAATAATATTCGTTGGCTAGTTCGCAAAAGTCACCCCAATTCGGAAGACACTATTATTAAGCTTTCAGAAATACTTCGATATATTATTTATGAAGTAAGTGATTCGAATGTTGATATCAACAAAGAAATTGAACATCTGAGAAACTACATAGAATTACAAGCTTTGCGCTTGCCCATTGAGGGGAAAGTGGAGTTTCAAGTGTCTCCATCTATCAAGCCATATAGTGTTGCACCTTTGCTGTTTATTCATTTTGTCGAAAATGCTTTTAAGTACGGAATAGATAGTAAAAATTCACCAGAAATCATTTTCAGCTTACAGAATACCGAACATGGAATTTTGTTTTTATCAAAAAATAAAGTGTTGTTAAACAAGACAACACTCAACACGGAGGGTATTGGCCTTAGCAATATCAAACGAAGATTAGAACTACTGTATCCTCATAAATACACCTTAGAAATTAATAATCAAGAGGGCTATTTTGAGGTAAAACTTGAACTTATTTTAGATGAAAATTAGATGTATTTTACTTGACGACGAGCCATTTGCGCTCAATATTCTGGAAGATGATTTGTTGCAATTTCCTGAAGTAGAAGTACTTGGTAAATTTCATGATCCAAGCGATGTAATAGCTTTTCTACAAGTTCAAGAGGTAGATGTACTATTCTCGGATATTCAAATGCCTGAAGTTTTGGGAACACAATTTGTCAAGACATTAGCAAATCCTCCCTTGGTGGTTTTTACAACAGCTTACAATCAATATGCGGTGGAAGGTTTTGAACTAAATGCGGTCGATTATTTGGTGAAACCTATTCGAAAAGAAAGAATCTCTGCTGCGCTTAAAAAGATAGAGGATAGACTAAAATTGAGAGATTTGCCCCCTCAAGAAGAAGTTCAACAGTACATTATTGTGAATGCTGAATACAAAAAAGTCAAGATATTTTATGATGAAATTATCTATATCGAGGGGCTAAAAGATTATGTAAAAATCTATATTCAAGAAAAGACTTATCCTATTTTAACACGAAGTAACCTGCGAGGAATTGAAAGCCGATTGTCAGAACAAATCTTTGTGAGGATTCATAATTCTTATATTGTCAATAAACAGAAAATTACAGGTTTTCATCATTCTAAAGTTCTTCTGTCAAAACTTGAATTACCCGTTGGGAAAAAATATATAGACAATATCAAAGCTTTGAGCTAAAGATTGTGGGTTGCTCGATTTTGGATAAAACCTAGCAGGCGCAACAAATTTTATTTGTAACCGTTAGGTATATAGAAAAAGAATAGAACCATACATTTCTATAGACTATTTGAGAAAAATACTACTTACTTTTAGTTAAGTAACGAACAAGTATATCCTTGGGTAAATCCTGATTCTTGTCATTTTTTGAAAAAAACGTAGTGTGGCTCAATTTCGTGGTTTATCTTTGCGCCATGGTAAACAAAGTCATAGCAATACTTCTACTGTTTTTACTAAACATTCCGTTGTTTAGCAAGTGGAGCTTTGTGGTGTATTACCAAGTCAACAAAAGTTATATTGCCAAAGAGCTTTGTATTAATCGCAACAAGCCCCAATTACATTGTGATGGGAAGTGTTTTTTAGCGAAAAAACTCAAAGCCGCTGAAGAAAAAGAACAAAAAGCTACTTCTGAAAAATTAGAAAAAATGCCAGAAATTGTACTTTTCTTCGATGACAATCACGTTGACTTATCAGGACTTGGCTCTTTTGAAGAGCTACCTCAGCTTCATTCTTTTTCTTATCTAGAGCCTAGTTATGGCTCACCGCTTCTTGGGATTTTTCAACCTCCCAAAATCTAATCCTCAATTTCCACAATGTAATGGAATTGCCCACTCATGGGATATGGATTGACTATTGCTTTATGTTTTCGGATATATAATTAGCTCGTTGATAAGTACTGAATATGTGTACTTTTGTCAACGCTAGTAGAATTATTTCTATAAAAACGAATCACGATAGTCATGAAAAAACACTTGTTCTTAATCCTCGTATTATTTGTTGTTGCTTGTCAAAAAGAAACAGATGAACCCAATCCTGGAGTTTATTTTGTGGCACCCAGTCATTTTCCAAAACCCGTGTATCCCATTGATTCTAATGTGATTACGGCGGCGGGTTTTGATTTGGGGAAAAACTTGTTTTACGACGGAATTTTATCGAGAGATAGTACCATTGCTTGTGGTGAATGTCATCGACAAACCTATGTTTTTACCCATCACATGCACGATTTGAGTCATGGGATTGACGGAAGAGTAGGGCTTCGAAATGCACAATCTTTACAAAACTTAGCATGGCGTGAGCGTTTTCAATGGGATGGTAAAGCGGCAACTTTAAACGAGCAACCCATTCTACCCATTGAGCACCCCGACGAAATGGACGATAAAATTGATAATGTCGTTGCCAGATTGGCACGTCATCAAGGCTATCGTGACAAGTTTAAGGCGGCATTCGGTTCGGAGGGTGTAACCAAAGAACGAATGCTCAAAGCGCTGACTCAATTTATGTTAAGTTTGGTATCATATCAGTCCAGATATGATAAATATGTCCTAAAAGATGCATCGGCGAGTTTTACACAAGATGAGCTAGACGGGATGAATTTGTTTAGCTCAAAAGGCTGTGCTAATTGCCATAAAGGGGTTTTGTTCACAGATGAAAGCTTTAGAAGTAATGGACTTTCTAAGTTTGAAAGAACAAAAATTGAATATATCAATGAGAAACCCGTGTTACAAATCGTAGTGGATGAAGGCAGATTTAGAGTTACTGGAAATGCGAATGATAAATTCAAATTTAAGGTGCCAAGTCTCCGAAATGTAGCTGCTTCGTCGCCTTATATGCACGATGGACGGTACACGACCTTGCTCGAAGTATTGAATTTTTATGATGCCAGTGTACAAGATTATGGAACACTCGACCCGATTTTGCGACAGTCCAATGGGCGCTTAGGTATTCAGATGACATCAGAGGAGAAAAGAAAAATTATAGCTTTTCTGAATACACTCACAGACGACACTTTTTTAAAAGACAAACGCTTTGCTGAGCCTGATGGCTTTCCTGTAAGGTAAAACAAAAAATATTTTCATAAAATGAAATCTCTATTCAATTCATTATCAATTATTGCCATTGTACTATTTACACTAGTTTCTTGTACAAAAGATGACATAGAGCCAATTGGCACAAGTGACAAAAATAATGTTAGCCTTGAGTTTGATAACTTGATGGGCGGACAAAAAATCGTCCTCGGCTCAACTACCGCTAAAAATGCGGCAGGCGAAGATTTTACTGTAACTACTTTGAATTATTATGTTAGTAATGTTTCATTGAAAAAAGTAGATGGAAGTTCTGTAGAATTTAAAAACCAATATTTCTTAGTTCGTCAAGCCGATGCAACAACCTTGATTCAATCATTGAAAGATGTTCCAGCGGCTGATTATAAGGAAGTTACTTTTACGATTGGAGTAGATAGTGTAAAAAGTATTTCGCCAGTAGAAGAACGTACGGGCGTGTTGGATCCAGCAGGTTTTACAGACGATGGCATGTACTGGTCATGGAATTCAGGTTATATCTTCATGAAATTAGAGGGAACATCTTCGGCGGTACCTGCAAATGCAGCAGGTGTTAGAAAATACCAATATCACGTAGGTGGTTTTGGAGGTCGTACAAGTGCTACTGCCAACAATTTGAGAACGGTGACACTAGCTCTACCAACTACTATGACGGTTCGTAAGAGTGTTGCTCCAACAATTCATTTTGTGGCGGATATTGCTAAAGTATTTAGTGGTACAACAACGCTCAAATTAGCCGATGCACCAGTAATTATGTCTCCAGCATTGGCAACGCCAATTGCTAATAATTACAAAAATATGTTTATAGTTGACCATGTTCATAATGACTAAGTAAAGGATAGAGGAACAAATAATCTTTGTTCCTCTATCTCTATTTTAGACTAACCAACATTACAATGCTTAAAAGATACGAACTTGAAAAGTGGCTTGAAGGTACTGGAATTGTGTTACTCCCCAAGCCAAGTTTTGCCGAAAGGATATTTGAAATAATCCGTTTGACAAGTGAAAACAGGTTAGTTTTTTGGCTATTTCTATTTCATTTATTCTCATTTGGATTATTGCTTTTGGGAATATTATCTATCTAGTTGAAATGATGAAACGAGTTCAATGGATGCTTTTTATGACTTTTTTGAGTCTGATAGCATGTAAAAAAACTGATACAACGCCAACAATTCGGTTTGAGCAACCTAGTAATTTTCCGACGCCAACTTATGATTTAGCTCGTAATCCTATTACGCCCGAAGGATTTGAATTAGGCAAAGCTTTGTTTGCTGACCCACTTTTGTCGCGCGACAATACGATTAGCTGTTCAGAATGTCACAGCCAAAGCTTTGCTTTTACACATCATGGTCATGATTTGAGTCATGGAATAGATGGAAAAGTTGGAATAAGAAATTCTTTGCCTATTCAAAATTTAGCTTGGCAGTCTGAATTTTTTTGGGATGGAGGTGTCGGTGACTTGGATTTTGTCCCTCTTGCTCCTATCGAAAATCCAGTAGAAATGGATGAGAAAATAGGTGTTATTCTCGAAAAACTTCGTAAGACTTCCTACTATCCAAGTCAGTTCAAAAAGGCTTTTGGAACGGAAGAAATCAATACCCAAAGATTCTTAAAAGCGCTCTCGCAGTATATGCTTACCTTGGTTTCGGCTGACTCGAAATATGATAAAGTCATGAGAAAAGAAGCAGGGGCAGTTTTTACGACTGACGAACTAGCGGGTAAAAGTCTTTTTGAACAAAAATGTGCCTCTTGCCATAGCGGAGTTTTATTTACTAATCAATCCTATCGCAATAATGGATTGAGGATTCAAGGACCTGAAGATTTTGGACGTGGAAAAATTACCGAATTAGAAACCGACAAATACAAATTTAAAGTGCCGAGTTTGCGAAACATCGAAGTATCAGGCCCTTATATGCACGATGGTCGTTTTTATACATTGGAGGCTGTTTTGAACCATTATACCGACGATGTTCAGAATACTCCTAACCTCGACCCTTCGCTTAAAGGTGGTGTTTCGTTGACGGATGTACAAAAAAAGCAAGTTATAGCTTTTTTGAAAACGTTGACAGACAAGACTTTTTTAGCTGATAAAAGATTGCAATAATCTTATTGAGCGGTGTCAATTTTAACCATGTTTTTATGCGATTCAAGATATTTTTACTCATATTCTGTTGTACTTTTTTTTACGAAAGCCGTGCTTGTGATATTTGTGGATGCTCCAATGGGAATACCTTTTTTGGTATATTGCCACAATCTCACCGAGGTTTTTTAGGATTGCGTTATCGCTATTCAAATTTTGATTCGCACCTAAATTCACAATTACTGAAAACCAAAGAAAGTTTTCATACCACCGAACTTTGGGGACGATTTTATCCTTTGAAAAAAGTGCAAATTCTGGCTTTTGTGCCCTACAACTTCAATGCCCAAACACAGATTTTACCTAATATTACCAATACCATTCAAGGTTTGGGCGATATTACAATATTGGGGCATTACAATGTATTGAATACCTTTTGGGATAGTACAGCGCATCAAGTAAATCATAATTTGATGCTTGGTGTAGGCGTAAAAGCTCCGACTGGGAAGTTCAGATATGATCAAAACAGCGTAGAAGAAGTAGCTAATCCTAATTTTCAATTAGGCACAGGAAGTACAGATTTTTTGCTAAATGCCATTTATACAGTTCGTTATGATCAATGGGGTTTGAATACCGATGTAACTTATAAAATCAATACCGAAAATAGTAATCAATATCGTTATGGTAACAAGCTAACAAGTGCTTTAACAGCTTTTTATGCCAAAGGTTTTGGTCAAGGAAATACCCTAATGCCAAATGCAGGTGTTTATTGGGAATATGCCCAAAATGACCATGATAAAGGTATTATCAACAAAGATACTGGTGGGTATTTGGCTTCAGCAAATATTGGATGTGAGGCATTTTTTAAGAAATTTAGCCTTGGTCTAACACATCAAATGCCTTTTGCACAAGAGTTGTCGAGAGGTGAATTAAAAGCAAATGCTCGTACGACTGCCCATATTACTTTTATGTTTTAATCCAGAATTCCAAAATGAAAACAATCTTATGCTCGATGTTGGTACTTGTAGCAAGTTTCCAACAAGCTCCTAAAGACAAAAAAGCAGGTAGCGAAAGCAAAAAAGAGGCAGTGGCAATGGAAGCCAAAGACCCTGTTTGCAAAATGCACGCTGAAAAAGACACGAAGTTCATAAGCACCTATAAAGGAAAGCAATATGGCTTTTGTAGTGTAGTTTGTAAAGAGATGTTTGATAAAAAACCTGAAAAGTTTGTGAAGAAATAAAGAAAAAGGGCTGGGAATTTCTTCCAGCCCTTTACTTTTGTGAAAATCTTTTAGGGCACACCTAAACGTATTTATCCAAATCAAACCAAACGATCCTTAAAGCATGAGAAGTACGTATATCATCAGAACAGTTATTTTATTAGGAATGATTTTTATCCTTGTCGACCTTGGCTTCTTTTTGAAAGGTGATTTTCACACAGGACTAAACGATTACTTCAGAATTATTGATTGGAGCTGTTTTGGATATTCTTTATACCAAGTTTTTCAATTAAGTCGTTATCGCTTGCCAGACCAAATGATGAATAAATTGACTGTACGTTTGGTAGCATTTACCCTGATTTACTTTTTGTTTATATTCGTTTTCAAAAGTTATGTTGTGCCAGCAGGGGTATTTATTGGACATATTTTGATTTTGAGAAATGAGCTAAATCGAATAGGATAAGGTTACATGTAATTTTGTGGTTTTCAATAGAATTTCTTAAAAATAAATAAAAGTATGTTTAATAATTTTATTTGACATTTGTAGAAGAAATAAAATTTCCCTTCGCCACTCTTTACTTTTCTTGTCTTGACACAAGAAAAGTAACCGCGCGGCGGCCGCAAAAGAAAGTCAAGAAATCCTAAACTCGCCTGCGGCTCAAACAGTAGGATTTCAGAAAAATAAATACACACTTTTAATTTTCAATAACTTATAAAATTTAAACATACTCAATGAATAAATAAGGCGAATAGCACATTTGTGCTATTCGCCTTATTTATTTTAAGCTAATATTTTACTGTTTTTTACCTTCAAAGCTCATACCCATTGCTTCTAGTTTAACGCCATTAACTTTTCCTGCGTCATCTCTTACAAATTGTACTTTTGCTTTTCCGTCAGCATCATATTTATCTGGCTCAAGTTCTGTCAATGCACCTCCTTGACCTCCAGCGTTGAGTATTACTTTTCCGTCTTTTACTTCGACTTCAATAAACTCAAATGGCAAACCTGTCATTTTATATTTACCTGCATAGCCTTCTAAGTTTTGAGCACTTGGGGCTGCTGCTTGTGCAGGAGCACTATTTCCTAGTTCATCTTTGAAGGCTGTTCCCATAATTACCATGAGCGAACCTTCTGCTTTGGGATTTTGGAAAACGATATACAAATCATGAGAACCGTCAGTTGGATTAATTGGGACGCTCAATGGTGAAGGAGCAAACCCACCTTTATCACTAGCTTCCAAGAAGGCAGATTCACCTATAATTTTCCCTGTTGGCGAGTCTAGATGAATTTCTACTTTTCCTCCTTGTGCATTTAATTGCGCTTTTGGGGCTGTAGCCAACAACTCTAATTGTTTGATATTGGTCAAATCAGCATTTTTCAGAACAATATACGAACCTGATTTGCTAGGAATCATTAATTCATTTCCTCCAAAACTCATTTTTGAAACAGCCTCGTATTGATCATATCCGTGTGGACTGATACGTGGATTACGCAAGGTAAATGTTTGCTCTGAACTTAAAGAAGGAACACCATTTGCACCTTGATCTTGGTAAGAAGCACGTAAGATATATACTCCTTGACCTTTGTCTCCAGCACCAACTTTAGCTGTAAAAGTACCTTTGGTTGGTAAAGTTTCTTTTGCTTTTTCATCTGCCAAAGTCAAAATATATTTTACCATCTCAGCAGCGTCGCCTGTTGATAATTGTGGGTGACCAGCCATGGCTACCTCGCCCCAAACGCCACTACCACCAGAGATTACTTTTTTAGTCAAACGCTCTAATGCACCTGCATCGCCTTTGTATTTTTTAGAAACCTCACGGTAAGTTGGACCAACTGATTTTTTGTCCATGCTATGACAAGCCTGACAGTCACTTGCATCAATGAGTTTTTTACCCTTTACGAGTGCTGTGCTAGCATCGGCCGAACGGTGACCTTGTGCAATCGCAATTTTGTCAAATCCTTCAGCCAAATAATCGATATTTACTGCTACTTGCTCTGGCTTGATTTTGCCATTTTCAAGGCTACCATCTTCCTTATCTTTTACTTTTACTTCATAGTCAAAAGATTTATTAGGAAAGAAGAATGTTTTATTACTTTTTGGTAAATCAAAAGACAATACAGGAGGCTCGTTACCAGCTGAAACTTCCATGGCTTGTGTGCTGATACCACCTTTGCCATCAGAAACTGTCAATGTCACATTATAAATACCCGCTTTGGCTAAAGTTACATCTGCCGATGGAGAAGCAATTACTTTATTAAATCCATTTTTAGAAGTAATTTTCCAAGAATACGTCAAAGCATCGCCATCTGCATCTTTCGTTCCTTTTGAGTCAAGGCTAAGTTTGAATGGAAGTGCTCCACCCATTTGATTCGCTGCCATTTGAATCATTGGTTTACGGTTACCACCGTTATATTCAATACGAATCAAGCGTGCATCGTCGTTGGCAGTAAACCACCCCGAACCATACTCAAGCATATACAAATCACCATTGGCATCAAATTCCATATCCATTGGATTACTAAAGCGATAGCTTGGCATAAACTGTTCCATATCAGTCAGATTACCTTGTTTATCCATCGTTACAGCCATAATCCAACCACGCATCCAATCATAAACAATTAGTTTTTCATTGTAATATTTTGGAAAAGCACGCTTAGCATTTTTAAAATCTTCACTGTAAAATACTGGACCAGCCATAGCATTACGACCACCACTACCTACCAAAGGAAACTCGGCCGAAGCTGCATAAGGATACCAAATAAATGCTTTTTGAGCAGGAGGTAATACCTTCAAACCAGTGTTGTGTGGTGAGTTGTTGGTTGGTGCTGCTGCATCCCATTTTTCTAAAGAAACGTTTTTAACAAAATCATATTTGTTATAGGCTTTGTTGTCACCTACAAAATGAGGCCATCCAAAGTTACCAGCTTTACGTGCTTGCCCTACTTCATCATGTCCTTCAGGTCCACGGTCTGCGGCAGGTTTGCTAGCATCTGGACCTACCTCTCCCCAATATACAAATCCTGTTTTTTGGTCAACCGAAATACGGAATGGATTGCGGTGTCCCATTGTATAAATTTCAGGACGTGTATTTGGCGTACCTTTAGCAAATAAATTACCTTCAGGAATGGTATAAGAACCCTCAGCGGTTGGCTTAATACGGATAATTTTTCCTCTTAAGTCATTGGTATTTGCCGAAGATTTTTGAGCATCCCAAGGCGCACGGTCAGGACGTTCGTCACTTGGACTATAGCCATTTGAGCCGTGAGGATTGGTATTGTCACCTGTCGAAAGATATAAATTCCCCATTTTATCCCACGCAATTGAGCCGCCTGTATGACAACATTGCTCACGCTGTGTAGGAATATCTAATAAGATTTTTTTAGAAGAACCCACTAATTCATCACCTTTCAACTCAAATCTTGCCAAAACGTTTTTCGACTCTTTTGGATCCGAATAATATAGATATATCCAGTGATTTTGAGCAAAATTTGGATCTTTGTTCAAACCCAACAAGCCATCTTCAGCTTCTGATTCTTTGCCTTCTTTATCTTTGTATTTGGTACTTACTTCGATATTGGCAATGGTTTTAAGCTGTTTTGTTTTTAAATTATACAAACGAACAGCACCATGACGCTCGATAAACAAAATACGTCCGTCATTCAAAACGCTCAATTCCATTGGCTCATTGAGCTTTTCTTCCAAAATCACTTTCGCAAAACGATTTTCTTCAGGACGCGCTTTAGAAAAATCCAAAGGTTTTGGAGAATCTCCACCCATAACATAGTTTAAGCCAGCCCAAATATGGTCTAAGAAAAGAGGCTCAGCAAATGTTTCGTCAGTATGCCCCATAGCAGTATAGAACGAACGACCACCATCAAATTCATGATACCAGCTAATAGGATGGTTATCTCCATTTTTTCCACCTATATAACTTTTCTCATCAATTTTTACTACAACATTAATAGAAGGGTTGATGCTTTTGAAGCTATAAAACTCATCACTGCGCTCAAACTCGCTTGGCATATTTTTAGTCGACCAATTGTTTTTATCAACTACAAAAAACTTACCTTTCTGAACATTGCTCGGAGTCATTGGGTGGTCAAGGAAATAAGCTCCTGCCAACTTGCCATACCAAGGCCAATCATACTCAGTATCTGTAGCTGCATGAATACCTAAATACCCACCTCCTGCTTGAATATAACGCTCAAATTCAGCTTGTTGAGCTGGATTTAGCACGTCGCCTGTTGTGCTTAAAAATACAACAGCATTGTATTTACGAAGATTTTCATTGGTAAAAGCATTGGCATCTTCTGTAAGGTCTACAGAAAAGCCTTTTTCTTTTCCCATTTTTTGAAAAGCTACTTTACCTACTTCGATAGAAGCGTGTCTGAATGCTGCGGTTTTACTGAAAACTAATACTCGTTTACCTACATTTTGAGCATAAGTACCAAACTGAAGAATGGTACAACTCACGGCTAACAATAAGAGGTTCAGTTTTCTCCATTGATTGAAAAGAAGATTTCTCATTGGAATAGTGTTCTGAAGGGTTGTGCTAATTGGATAAATTAAATTTGAAAAAGGTATATTTTTATTATTTTCCCATTTTGGGACAATAATACTTGAAATTTTAGAAGTAGCAAAATATTTATATAATTTTGTGATTAACGGTGCCAGAAGTGTAGACAAATGACATAGAATAAATAGTCTAGTCCCAGTTGGGCATCTGATTAGTATAAATAGTTACTTTGAGCTTATAGTTGAAAATTAAAAAGTAGAAGGTATTCACATGGAGAGAAATGTTGATTTGGATGGTTTTTTAGAAAATAAGCAAAATTTTATCCCTCACTTATCGATTGATAGCGTCATTTTTGGTTTTCATCAAGACCAATTGAAAGTGTTGCTTCTGAGGGTTCACGATTCAGGCGTATGGAGTTTGTCGGGTGGATTTGTGCGAATGGAAGAAGGTATCGACCCTGCGGCTTTAAGGATTTTACGTGAAAGAACAGGTTTAGAAAATGTCTATTTAGAGCAATATCATACTTTTGGTCATGAAGACCGCTCTAAGAAAAATACCTTGGCAGATATTCTTGATTTTGGACATACAGAAGAATTTAGAAACTCGTGGCTCAACAAGCGATTTATATCGATTGGCTATTATGCTTTAGTAGATTTTTCTAAAGTAAATCCAACACCAGATCCCTTCAGTGACAAGGCTGAATGGTTTGATTTAAAGGATTTGCCACCAATGATTTTTGACCATCGAGAAATGATTGATAAAGCCTTGGAGAGTCTTCGAGCTAATTTGGACACCAAACTGGTGGGATTTAACTTATTACCCGAAACATTTACGATGCCCGAACTCCAAAGTCTGTACGAGACAATTTTGGGCGTTCCCTTACGTAGAAATAATTTTCAACGAAAAATGCTAGGAATGGATATTTTGGAAAGAATAGAAAAATTGTACACTGGCGCCGCTAATAAAGCTCCTTATCTGTACAAGTTTAAAGCTCCAAATGTAGAAGCCGTTTAAATATTAATGCTGAATTGTGAATGTAAAATATTGATAATTAAAAAAATACATTCCCAATTCAGCACTATATAAAGTCACGAACTAGTCGTTTTATAGTTACAATTCTACCTTAAGGATTAGTACAAATTCTGTTGAATAAATGGATTTCTAAACTTGCCTTTTGGGTCGTAGGTTGCCAATAATTCTTTAAACTGTGGTAAGGGCTTGATAAGCGATTGAAGCTTTTTAGGATTCATCGTAAACAATTTGCCCCAGTGCGGACGAGCATTGAATGGGGCTAGTTGCGCTTCGATTAGCGGTAAAAGTTGTTTTACAGCATTCCAATCTTGTTTCCATGTAAAGTGAAAAGCAACTGATGGTTGATGGTAATTGGCGCTCATCCAAAGGTCGTCGCCTGTCATTGTTCTTATTTCAGAAATGAATAAATGTGGGCTTACTTTTTCATGCAGTTTTTCGATAGCCATCATGGCTTCATAACCATGTTCGAAAGGTACAAAATACTCAGATTGCAATTCTTTTCCGCTACTTGGCGTAAAGCCCATTCTAAAATGGGGCATTCGCTCATACCAAGGGCCTGATACACCCATTTGTCCTGTACAGTTTTCGGCCGAAAGGGCTTCTAGTGGATGAAGATTGCGTGTTGCTAATTTTGCCCCAAAATACTCTTTATCTGGCGTCGAAACATCTTCACTACGTTTTTTCAACCAAACTTGATTGACATTTTTGTTACGCCAATCTGTAAACAGACTTACACTGTAACCATTGGAAACGATGCTTTCAAAGTTTTTTTCCAAAGCTGACATTGGCATATTTTGATACACCAATTGTTTCATCTCGAAGGTGTCTTGTAATGCCAAAGTCATTTTTGAAACAATGCCTAAACCACCAAGAGCAACTACAGCTCCTTTTAAAGTCTCACTATTTTCGTTTTTTGAAAAACTAACGATGTCACCATTAGCAGTTATAATGTCTAATGCTCTTACACTAGTAGCCAAATTCCCATTTTTCACACCAGAGCCATGTGTACCTGTTGAACATGCCCCTGCCACCGAAATATGTGGTAGTGATGCTAAGTTTGCCAGTGCAAAACCAGCCTCATGAATTTCTTTACAGATTTGTCCATAGGTGGAGCCACCTTCAATCGTTACTTCTTTGTTTGCTTTGTCGATTGATAAAACTTTCTGCATTGATTTCAACGAAATCTGAGTCGCAGGAGTATCTGCAATGCTATTGAAAGAGTGTCTGCTTCCTAAACCACGAATGATAGGTGTTTTTTTGACAAGTTCTTGCGCTTCAACAATCGTCTGTGGTTCAAAATATTGCTTGGCACTGTATCGTAAATTTCCTGCCCAGTTAGTGCGAGGGGTATCATTTGCTAAAATCATTTTGGGTAAAAAAGCGCCTCCTACCATTAAGGAAGATGTTTTAAGGAATGTACGTTTATTCATTATTTATAAGGGGAGTTAAGTGAATATTCTGACATTAACTAATTGGATAGTTACTTTCTGGCAATTATTTCTACATTTTAAGAATAAACCAAGATAAAGTATTAAATATTAAAGAGTAATTTACAGAAAACTTACTGTAATTATCTCTTCAAAAATCCCCTTTTTCTTATGAGAAAATATTCACTTTTGTTACTGCTCGCCAATCTGATACTAGGATTGACAGCTTTGGGTCAAAAATCAAAAAAGCTCTATACCTTCCCAATTGGTGCGCAAGCCTATACTTTTAGAAATAGCTTCCCTAATGGAATAATAGCCACACTCGATACTATCAAAGCCTTAGGAATCACCGAACTAGAGGGCAATCTTCCGAAAGGAATGGAAGCAAAAGAATATCTTAAATTGCTGAAAGAGAGAAATATAAAGGTTCCTTCGACAGGAGCAGGTTATGAGGAAATCGTCGCAAATCCAATGAGTGTAGTTCAAAATGCCCAAACATTAGGTGCAAAATTCGTGATGGTGGCATGGATACCTCATAAAGATGACTTTGATATTTTTGAGGCACAACAAGCTGTAGAAGATTTTAATCGTGTTGGGAAAATTTTGGCAGAAAATGGTATTACTTTTTGCTACCATATTCATGGATATGAGTTTATCCCGTATCAGGACGGAACACTTTTTGACTTTATCGTTCGACGCACTAACCCTAAGTATGTTTCTTTCGAACTTGATATGCTTTGGGCATTTCATGGTGGAGCCAATCCTGAAGGACTTTTGGACAAGTATCCTACCAGATTCAAAATGCTTCATGTAAAAGATTTGCGCAAGGGCGTTCAAGGAAACCATTCGGGCTCGACTCCAGTGACTAATGACGTAACTTTAGGCACTGGTCAAATCGACGTGGCGGGTATTATCAGAAAGGCTAAAAAACTAGGAATTAAGCACTATTTTATCGAAGACGAAAGCCCAATTCAAAATATACAAGTGCCACAAAGTATTGCATATTTGAAAAGTTTGAAAGAATAAGTCAGTGTGTTGAGATGGGAGTTACTTTGCGATTTTCACAAAAATCCTGTATCTATGTAGTCAAATACCAACAAACTTTGTGATGAATTCAGTACACCGTTCGGCTTTTGTGAATGACCCTCGTAATGTTTATACGATTCCTGCCTTTAGCATCCATCTCCTCAACGAAATTTTGATTATTCAACATAGCGAATCTGTCCCTGATACAAGTATTAGGGGCTTTTTTGATTTACAAGTTGGTCATATCGAAATCAATTGGGTAGTTTTTGAACACCCGATGGGTTATTTGGTGCAAGTCAATCTGGTTGGGGATTTGTTGCAAACACATTGTAATTGTGGAGCTTCCAAAATCAAAATGTGTGATCATCAGGCACAAGCCTTACACAATGTACATAGACATCAGGACTTACTGATTTTTTTTGATGAAGCATTACGGTTTAGAAAAATGCGAGCCAAGGCTTATGATTATGGTTTGGAAGCTGAGCCCGATTTGATGAAGTATTTTCGAATACATTACCAAGAAAAACAAACACATATTCTTCCCAAAAACTCTGCTCTCTTTGCTTTTACTAATGATACGAAAGTAGCGCTACAAGACCAGTTATTGTCAGCAAACCACTGGCAACATTTGTCTAATTCGTCAGCGCAAGAAAATCTGATTGTGGTTTTTAAACTCCATAAATATTTCGACCATTTTCATCTAGAGTTATATCAAGCTGATTTCACGAAGGAAGGCAAACCCAAAAATCCATTGATTTCAAGAGCTCCACTAGATAAAATTTGGCAAATTGAAGAACCTGATGTATTGAAGTTTTTTATGGCAGTGGCTCGTTTTCAACATAATTATGAGCAAACACCTCCTGAAGAGGATTTAGCTAGTTTGAAAGCACTTGTTAAAAATCCTTTGGCATTACCTATTTTTTATCATAATCATAAAACTTCTGTCAATATTGCCTCACAGTCGATTGTGCCTGTGCAATTGAGCACGCTTCCGATTGAATTGCAATTGGAGGTCTTTCAGCAAGATGAGATGTATGAAATTAAGGTATATCTTCAGGTAAATGGTCAGGTATATCCTTTACAGGATTTGACCTTGAGATATGGATATTTTATCCAAATACATCAAACGATGTATTTGGTTGATAACCTACATTTTTTGAAGGTAATAGCTTTTTTTAGAAGACATAATTATTATTTAGTCTTACACGAATCAAAATATACCGAGTTTCAAAAAGAGATTCTTGACCCGCTTGAAAGACATGTTCGTGTTAAATATTCATACCTAAAACCTGCTAGTCCAGAGCAAATTCAAGAGGTAAATCTTAATCAATCTTTAGTCAGAATGATATATTTGTCTGAATATGAGGATTATATCTTACTGACGCCAACGATGGTTTATGGAGAGGTAGAGATTCCTGTTTTATCCAAAAAACAACTCTATGCTATCGACCGAAAAGGTAAACCTTTTGCTCTTCCTCGCAATGAACCAGAAGAACAAAGGTTTTTAGGGATATTGATTCGTCAGCACCCTGATTTTGAGGAACAATTACATCAGGAGAGTTTTTATTTGCATCGAAAAAGATTTTTGGAAAACGAATGGTTTTTAGATGCCTTTGAGGTGTGGCGAGAGCAACAAATCAAGATTTTAGGTTTTAACCAATTCAAGAAAAGTAGATTAAATGCTCATAAAGCCAATGTGAGTGTGGTGGTTAATTCGGGTATGAATTGGTTTGATACAACCATCAAAATTCAGTTTGGGAAGCAGAGAGTTTCGTTAAAGCATTTACAAAAAACGATTAAAAACAAAGAGAAATATGTGACGCTCGACGATGGTTCATTGGGTATTTTACCAGAAGTATGGGTTTCAAAATTTGCAGATTACTTTGAGGCTGGCGAAATCATTGAAGATACTTTGCGAGTACCACAATCACGCTTAGGAAGTCTTGAAGAGCTTTTTGATGCTGAAATGCTGACGCAGGAAGTCAAAGCTTTAAGTCAAGATTTTAGAGATAAAATTGAAAATCTGGACAAAATTGCCCCTATCCCAGTAACCTCATCACTTCACGCTCAGTTGCGGAGTTATCAATCGGAGGGTTTGAATTGGTTGGCCTATTTGAATCAGTTGAGTTTGGGCGGGGTATTAGCTGATGATATGGGTTTGGGTAAAACCCTTCAGGTATTAGCCTTATTTTTATGGCAAAAGGAAAAAAGCACCCTAAAAACTAATTTGGTGGTAGTGCCTACTACTTTGATTTTTAACTGGCTACAAGAAATTAAAAAGTTTGCGCCTAGTTTAAAGGTGCTAGTCATGCACGGACCTAATCGTCCCGAAAATACACTTGGTTTTGAGGAATATGATGTTGTTATTACGACTTATCATACGCTTTTGTCTGATATAAAGTTTTTACGAAAATACCTGTTTAATTACATTGTTTTGGATGAGTCTCAGGCTATTAAAAATCCTGAATCACAGCGATATAAGGCTGTTTGTATGTTGCATGGTCGCCATCGTTTAGTAATGACGGGAACACCAATCGAAAATAATACCTTTGATATTTATGCACAGTTTTCTTTTGCTTGTCCAGGACTTTTGGGAACAAAACGGTTTTTCAAAGAATACTATTCTATGCCGATAGACAAGTTTAAAGATTTGTCTAGAGCACAGGAATTGCAGCAAAAAATCAAGTCTTTTGTTCTTCGAAGAACAAAACAGCAAGTAGCCAAAGAACTTCCCGAAAAGACGGAAATGGTACTTTACTGCGAAATGAGTACCGAGCAACGTCGGGTATATGAAGCTTATGAGCGAGAGTTTTGGGACTATTTGAATACGCAAAAAGAAGGAGATATTCCGAAAGAAAGATTACATATTTTACAAGGGTTGACCAAACTCCGTCAAATATGTAATTCGCCTGCCTTGCTTAGCGATGAAGAGTTTTATGGACATGAATCTGCCAAATTGCAGGTTTTGATTGAAGAGATAGAGAATAAATCTCCCAAACACAAAATATTAGTTTTTTCACAGTTTGTAGAAATGTTGGAATTGGTCAAGAAAGAATTGCAACTCCGAGAGATACCATTTAGTTATCTGACAGGACAAACCACAAATCGTGCAAAGGTGGTAGAGCAATTTCAGAATGATGACCAAATTAGAGTATTTCTGATAAGTTTAAAGGCTGGTGGTATAGGACTGAATCTTACACAAGCCGACTATGTGTATTTGATAGATCCTTGGTGGAATCCTGCCGTAGAAAATCAGGCAATTGACCGAGTATATCGGATAGGACAACAGAAAAATGTAGTTGCCGTTCGATTGATTTGTCCAGATACTATTGAAGAAAAAATGATGGTATTACAGTCTAATAAACAACATTTGGTCAATGAGCTGATTAAGACAGACCAAGATATGTTGCAACAAATGACGAAAGAAGATTTGTTAACCCTGCTTAAACATGGATAAATAGAGCTTTTGTCAAATAAAAAACCTATTAAAAGAAACATGAATCATCTCTAATTTAGCGATTATTTTTTAATATGAATTTTACGCAAAGCCTTGCATCTTTACTAGTAAAATCTAGATTAAAAATAATCACTCATACGCTCAATCACTAAATTGCTAAATTCGGGATGACTCATGTTTGACTATTTGAGTAAATAAGGCTTGACTGTTTTCGTTTTAATAACCTGCTCCAATGAATTTTTGGTGATAATACCTATATGCTTCCAAATAAGTTCACCCTGTTGAAACAAAAATAAAGTAGGCATACTTTTTACACAGAAATAGTCACTAATACTTTTCTCTCTATCCACATCTACTTTTTGTATCAATATCCCATCGCCCATTTGTTTGCTCAAATCAGTTAAGATTGGAGCCAGACCTTTACAAGGTTGGCACCATTGTGCATGAAATACCAATAAAAGCGGTGTTTTATCATTGATTTTCGTTTCGAGTGAAACAGGCAGCATAATCGACTTATTTTTCATATCGTACATATTCAGTATTAAGGTCAAAATTATTCCTTTTATCCTAAAAGCAAACCATACTTAGCTTGATTCATAGGTTTTTTAGAGTAAAATTTTAATAATTTTATAAAAAAATAAAATATTTTTAATTGTCAAATAACTGAAAATCAGATATTTATATTGTTTTTTGTTTCTGGTACAGGACGGTAAAGGAAAGTTGACTGAATCTCAACTATTAAGTTTGTACTATCTAAGAAAAAAACAATTCGATATAGAATAAATGATAGAGAAGTTTTGAATATTAATCTGGTAACAAAATTTTAAGTCTATCTTTAATTACCCTTTAAACAGAAATAAAACAATCTATTCAAAAGCGATGCAAATTCGCTTGAATATCAAATACCAAAAAACAATGACAACGATTTCAACAGTGGATGCAACTAAATTTAAGCATGTAAGCTATTTATGGGACGATGCCAAAGCAGCAGCGTTGGCAGGCGATGAAGTAGCTCTTTTCATTTACCGTTCAAACATGTTGGGTGCCGACCTTCGTTTGACTAACTATGGCGGTGGTAACACTTCTGTAAAGCTCAAAGATGTGGATCCGCTTACAGGTCAGGAAACGGACATAATGTGGATTAAAGGTTCGGGTGGTGACATTGGTACTTTGAAAAAAAGCGGTTGTGCTGCGTTGTACGTAGATAGACTTCGTTCATTGGAAAATGTATATCGTGGAATCGAGTTTGAAGATGAAATGGTAGCATTGTTCAACCATTGTATTTTTGATTTGGATTCAAAAGCGCCATCAATTGATACGCCTCTTCATGGATTCCTTCCATTTGCTCATATCGACCACCTTCACCCAGATGCTGCGATTGCTATTGCTGCTGCGAAAGATGGTCAAAAAATCACAGAAGAATTATTTAATGGCGAAATTGGCTGGGTAGGCTGGCAACGTCCAGGTTTCGACTTAGGATTGCAATTGCGTGCTTGCTTGGAAGAAGCTGCTGCGAAAGGAATCAAACTTCGTGGTATCATGTTGGGTTCTCACGGTTTGTTTACTTGGGGCGATACTGCTTACGAAAGTTATATCAACACGTTGGAAGTAATTGAAAAATGTGCTGAATATTTGGAATCTAACTACGGTAAATCTCGTCCAGTATTTGGAGGGGCAAAAATCGATAGCTTGCCAGAAGCAGATCGTAAATTACAAGCAGCTAAAGTTGCGCCAATTTTACGTGGTTTCTGCTCATCAGAACGCCAAATGATTGGTCATTTCACGGATGATGTTCGCGTTTTGGAATTCATCAACTCTAACGATTTAGAGAAATTAGCTCCACTTGGTACATCGTGTCCAGACCACTTCTTGCGTACTAAAATTTCTCCTTTAGTACTGGAATTGGCTCCAAGCGAAGATTTGTCTGATGTAGCGGGTATTAAAGCTAAATTGACTCCTGCGTTTGAGGCATACCGTGCTATGTACACAGAGTACTATAACACTTGTAAACATGATAACTCGCCAGCGATGCGCGACCCGAACCCAGTAGTAATTCTTTACCCTGGTGTAGGTATGTTTACTTTTGCAAAAGATAAAACTACAGCTCGTTTAGCATCAGAATATTACATCAACGCTGTGAATGTAATGAAAGGTGCTGAAGCTGTATCTGAATATACTTCATTGCCACGTCAAGAGGCTTTTGATATTGAATACTGGTTGTTGGAAGAAGCAAAATTGCAAAGAATGCCAAAACCAAAAGCATTGTCAGGTCGTGTTGCGTTAGTGACTGGTTCTGCTGGTGGTATTGGTAAAGCTATTGCTAAGAAATTTGCAGAAGAAGGTGCTTGTGTTATTATCAACGACATCAACGAAGAGCGTTTGGATGGTGCAAAAGCTGAGTTTGTTCAAATCTTCGGAAAAGATGCGGTAGCTTCTACTTTGTTGAACGTAACTGATGCAGCTAGCACAGAGCAAGCGCTTGATAATGCTTGTTTGGCATTTGGTGGTGTTGATATTGTTATCAATAACGCAGGTATCAGTATTTCAAAATCTATTGCTGAGCATAGCTTGGAAGAATGGGATAGATTATATGACATTTTGGTAAAAGGTCAATTTATCGTTTCTAAAGCTGGTATCGAAGTAATGCGTAAGCAAGGTTTTGGTGGCGACATCGTAAATATTGTTTCTAAAAATGCGGTAGTTGCAGGACCAAACAACCCTGGTTATGGTTCGGCTAAAGCTGCTCAAGCGCATTTGACAAGATTGATGGCAGCAGAATTAGGTGCTGACAAAATCCGTGTGAATACAGTAAACCCTGATGCTGTTATCTCTGACTCAAATATTTGGGCAGGAGGCTGGGCTGAAGGCCGTGCAAAAGCGTATGGTATTACAGTTGAAGAACTACCTGCTTATTATGCAAAACGTACGTTGTTGAACGAAATCATTTTGCCAGTTGATATTGCTAATGCTTGTTTTGCGTTTGTTGGTGGTTTGTTGGGTAAATCAACAGGAAATGCCTTGAACGTAGACGGTGGTGTTGCAATGGGCTTCTATAGATAGATATATCTAGCGAATGAGTAAATGAGCGATTTACCAACAAAATCATTCATTTACTCATTTACTCATTTGCTCAATCACTCCATAAATTATGAAACGAGTTGCCTTCAAAATGCAATTGCATCAAGGACAGGTTGAAGAATATAAGCGTCGTCATGACGAAATTTGGCCTGAATTAGTAGAATTGCTCAAAAGTATAGGAATTGAAGATTATTCGATTTTCCTTGATCCAGACACTTATGCCTTGTTTGGCGTTTTAAAAATAGAAAACCCTGCATTGATGGATGAACTTCCTAAACATCCAGTTATGCAAAAGTGGTGGAAATATATGGGTGATATCATGGACGCCAATCCAGATAACTCTCCAGTAAGTGTACCACTAGTTGATGTATTTCATTTACCTTAGGACAAACTATCCGAATTTTAACAGAAACATCTCATGTTACTCGAATCATACAAAATTGCCTCACACAACGACTCTTTGTTGAAAGGCCACGAAAATAAATTGGCGTTTACTCGCTCTGAAATCGCTGGAACTGAAGAAATCATTCAAAAACTTGTTGACTTCCAAATTGCTATTCCTTCTTGGGCTTTAGGCACTGGTGGTACTCGTTTCGGACGATTTGCAGGTGGTGGTGAGCCACGTACTTTGGAAGAAAAAATCGAAGACGTTGGTCTTTTACACACTTTGAACAAAGCTTCTGGAGCTATTTCGTTGCATATTCCATGGGATATTCCAACTGATCCTAAGGCGATTCGTGCTTTGGCAGCGCAGCATGGTTTGAAGTTTGACGCAGTAAATTCAAATACATTTCAAGATCAAGCTGATCAAGAACATACTTATAAGTTTGGTTCTTTACAAAATGTAAACAAAGCCATTCGTAAGCAGGCTATCGACCATAATATCGAGGTTATTAAGCATGGTATTGAGTTGGGTTCTGATTCATTGACTGTTTGGTTGTCGGATGGTTCTTGCTTCCCGGGTCAATTAAACTTTAGAAAGGCTTATCAAAATACCTTGGAAAGTTTGCAAGAAATTTACGCAGCTTTACCAGATGATTGGAAAATCTTTGTTGAGTACAAAGCATTTGAACCGAACTTCTACTCAATGACAGTAGGGGATTGGGGACAATCATTATCGTACGCTCGCAAATTGGGAGATAAGGCTTATACATTGGTTGACTTGGGACACCATTTACCAAACGCTAACATCGAACAAATTGTGTCGTTGTTGTTGATGGAAGAAAAATTGGGTGGTTTCCACTTCAACGACTCTAAATATGGCGATGATGATTTAACAGCTGGTTCTGTAAAACCTTATCAATTATTCTTGATTTTCAATGAATTAGTTGAAGGCATGGACGCTCGTGGTATGAATCATGCCAAAGATTTGGGTTGGATGATTGATGCTTCTCACAA
Source organism: Flectobacillus longus (assembly GCF_030056705.1). Taxonomy (GTDB): domain Bacteria; phylum Bacteroidota; class Bacteroidia; order Cytophagales; family Spirosomataceae; genus Flectobacillus; species Flectobacillus longus. Next base: position 20,264 of record NZ_JASHIC010000021.1, on the reverse strand, counting down.
TGTAAAAGATCCTTTGGAGGATTTGTTACAATCAGTTGAAGCTATCATGATTGCTTATGCTCAAGCTCTTTCTGTAGACAGAAAAGCTTTGGAAGATGCTCAAGAAAACAACGATGTGGTTCGTGCGCAAGAAATTCTTCAAAATGCTTTCCGTACAGATGTTCGTGCTATCGTTGCTGAGGCTCGTTTGCGTGCAGGCGCTGCTTTGAACCCAGTAGCATTGTACCGTGAGTTGAAAGTAAGAGAAAATCTTATTGCTGAACGCGGTTTGAAAACTGTATCTACTGGTTTGTAAGATTTTGGGTAGAAAACCATTTCTGCCTTTCCTATATACTTTTGAATTTGTATTCCCGAGTAACAAACTACTCGGGAATATTCTTCCCTTCATTTACTGACATATCTGTTGAGGCCTTAGGCTGTTTTAAAATTCATTACCGAAATATGAATCCGATACCAGTTTGCGCAATCTTTGATATTGGCAAAACCAATAAAAAACTGTTTTTATTTGACGAACAATACCAAATTGTTTGGGAAAAGAGTATGCAATTCCCCGAAACTATCGACGAGGATGGAGATGCTTGCGAGGATGTAAACTTACTTCAATCGTGGGTATTGGAATCATGGAATGAAGTGCTAGGCTTGGATGATTTCGTCGTAAATGCACTTAATTTTTCAACTTATGGGGCAAGTTTTGTCTATGTAAATGAAGAAGGAAATATCTTGACTCCTCTTTATAACTATCTTAAAGCATATTCTGCTGAGTTGCAGAAACAATTTTATGATACTTATGGTGGCGAAGAGGAGTTTGCTGTCAGAACAGCGTCTCCAGTATTGGGATCGCTTAATTCTGGTATGCAGATTTATCGTTTGAAATACGAAAAGCCTGAAATATTTGAGCAAGTAAAATATTGTCTTCACTTGCCTCAATTTTTACATAGCCTCTTTACAAAAAAATATTATTCTGATATTACTAGTATTGGCTGTCATACCAATCTCTGGGATTTCAGAGTGCAGAAGTATCACGAATGGACTTCTCGCGAAAAAATTGAAACAAAACTTCCAACACTTTTCTATTCGGACGAAGTGGTAAAATTGGAAAATAAGGATAAGGCTGTTTCTGTAGGGGTTGGTTTACACGATAGTTCCTCGGCTTTGATTCCTTATTTGATAAATTTTCAAGAACCTTTTATTTTGCTTTCAACGGGAACATGGAGCATTACCCTGAACCCATTCAATGATATTCCGCTTACTTTTGAAGAGTTGCAATATGATTGTTTGTGTTATATGCACTATCAAGGTAAGCCTGTAAAAGCTTCTCGTTTGTTTTCGGGTTACGAACACGAAATTCAAACGAAGCGCATTGCACAGCATTTTGGCGTAGAAAATGATTTCTTCAAAACCGTAGCTTATGATGCACAAATCATCAATCGATTGAAAAATGCACAAAGCCCATCGGTTTCGGAAGAAGACAATAAATACGAACTATTGAAAAGTTCTTTATTCGAACATCGCGATTTGGCAGATTATTCATCTGTTGAAGAGGCTTATCATCAATTGATGTTGGATATTATGACTCAACAATTAATTTCTACGGAATTGGTTTTGCATAATTATCCTGTGAAGCGAGTTTTTGTAGATGGTGGTTTTAGTAAAAATCCTATATTCATGAATCTTTTGGCTGCTGCTTTTCCAGAATTAGAAGTGTTTGCGGCATCTATGGCTCAGGCTAGTTCGTTGGGTGCAGCATTGGCTATTCATAAACATTGGAATTCAAAAGCTTTGCCAGGAGATTTGATTGATTTGAAGTTTTATGCGTGCCAGCCTACTCTTTTACCCAAAAGCTAAGCTGACTCCTTATTTTTTAGTGATAGAAAACCCATATAGAATAAGAGTAGTTTTTTAGCAAAATGCCTTATTTGAATAGCGATAACAGATATTTGACTTATTTGTATAAACATAAAAAAGTACAATTTGTTGATTACAAAAACTTTGTACTTTTTATCAGATATCCATTATCAAATTTGAAATAGATTTAAAGTGGTGCGCTAAAGCGCCACAAATATGAAATATCCAAGATTATGCGTGTTGGCTTATTCATTCCTTGTTATGTAGACCAATTTTACCCTCAAATTGGTGTTGCAACTTTGGAGTTGCTTGAAAAATTAGGATGTGAGGTTCATTTTCCACTAAATCAAACTTGCTGTGGTCAGCCAATGGCCAACTCAGGATTTGAACATTTAACGGGAGGATGTAACTCTTTGTTCATCGATAATTTTGAGGGCTTTGATTACATCGTTTGTCCTTCTGGAAGTTGTACTTTACATATTAAAGAACATCTTCACGAAGAAAAAAGAGAGGAAAAAGCTTCAACGATTCGTAAACGTGTTTATGAATTGACGGAGTTTTTGACAGATGTTTTAAAAGTAGAAAACCTTGAAGCCAATTTCCCACACAGAGTAGGTTTGCATCAAAGTTGTCATGGTCAGCGAGGTTTGAAACTGGCACAAATGTCTGAGTTAAATGCGCCTTTTTTCTCAAAACCTGAACAATTATTGAAACAAGTCAAACAATTGGATTTGGTTTCGTTGTCTCGAAAAGACGAATGCTGTGGTTTTGGTGGAACGTTCTGTGTGACCGAAGAAGCCATTTCGGTACGTATGGGACAAGACCGTGTGAAAGACCATGAAGACAAGAATGTCGAGTTTATTACAGGTGGAGATATGTCTTGTTTGATGCACTTGGAGGGAATTCTACGTCGTCAACAAAGCCCTGTAAAAGTGATACATATTGCAGAAATATTAAATAGTCAAATCAAATAGATTTTGCCTTCCAACTTAAGTTATAATGCTGAGTTGTAACTGTTAAATTGTAAATACAAAGGTTTAATTATCAATGTTTTACTCACAATTCATCATTCAGCACTAGTACTTACTTATTCAGTAATCAGATATGGAATCTAAAGTTCTTGAACATAGCAAAGCCTCGGAGGTATTTAATAAAGACAAAGAGCGTGTAGGTTGGCATGACGAAACACTTTGGTTTGTAAGAAGTAAGCGAGATAAAGCTGCCCATAATATTCCTGATTGGGAATTATTGCGCTCTACGGCTTCGAGTATCAAACATAATGTGCTGTCAAATATGCACGACTATTTAGTCGAGTTTGAGAAGAATGCCTTGGCCAATGGCGTACATGTGCATTGGGCTGCCGATGCCGAGGAGCATAATAAGATTGTTCACGGTATTATTGCCAAGCATGGTGTTACTCGTATGGTAAAGAGTAAGTCAATGCTGACAGAGGAATGCCATTTGAATGATTATTTATCCAAAAATGGTGTTGAGGTAATTGACACTGACTTGGGTGAACGTATTGTGCAGTTGCGCGATGAGCCACCAAGTCATATTGTTTTACCTGCGATTCACTTGAAAAAAGAGGATGTTGGCGAGACTTTCCATATCCATTTAGGAACTGAAAAAGGAAATAAGGATCCGCAATATCTTACTGAAGCTGCACGCCATCACTTACGTGAGACTTTCTTGACTCGTAAAATAGCACTTACAGGAGTTAATTTTGCGGTAGCTCAAACAGGAGAGTTTGTGGTTTGTACCAACGAAGGGAATGCCGATATGGGTGCTCACTTAGCTGATGTTCATATTGCATGTATGGGTTTTGAAAAGTTAATACCTCGTCGTGAACACCTTGGCGTATTTTTGAGGTTATTGGCAAGAAGTGCTACGGGGCAGCCGATTACAACTTATTCGAGTCATTTCAAAAAGCCTCGTGAAGGTCAAGAAATGCATATAGTGATTGTAGATAATGGTCGTTCGACGCAGTTGGCTCGTGAAGATTTTCGTAATTCTTTGAAGTGTATTCGTTGTGGGGCTTGTATGAACACGTGTCCTGTGTATCGTCGTAGTGGTGGTCATAGTTATCATAATGCGGTTGCTGGTCCAATTGGCTCTATTTTAGCGCCTAATTTAGATATGCGCAAGAATGCAGATTTGCCATTTGCTTCGACGCTATGTGGTTCATGCTCGAATGTATGCCCCGTCAAAATTGATATTCATGACCAACTTTATAAATGGCGTCAGGTGATTGTAAAAGAAGGTTATGCCACTACCTCCAAAAAATTAGGAATGGGTGCAATGACCTTTACATTATCAAACCCTGCTATTTATCAAACAGGAGGGAAAGTTGGGCGATGGTTTATGCGTAATGTACCTTTTGTGGTTAATAATGGGTTAAATCCTTGGTTCAAAAACAGAGAAATGCCAGAGCCTCCAAAGGAATCTTTTAGAGAATGGTATCTGAATAATAAAAAATCTTAGTTTGTCCGAGAGGATTGACAAACGACAATGCAAAATTTGGAGTTTATCCATGACATAGTGAGATGTAAAAGTCGGATTGGGTGAGAGATTTTCCACCCGCCTTCTTTTCTTCTATTTTGCATCAAACTAAAGTTGAATCACATTGATTAAACCTTCATTGGTTACCCAAATATCATGAGTAGCAGAGATAAAATTTTAGCAAAAATAGCTCAAAATCAACCAGAATTTAGTGCATTACCTGATTTGAAAGGATTGGGGAACGTCTATGAAAGCCCTGCCCAACAGTTTAAAACAATTTTAGAAGGTATTGGTGGTAAAGTAATCGAATTTTCGGATTGGTCAGAGATAAAATCTTTTGTGAAAGAGCATTTTGAAGCAAATTCAAGAATTATTTCAACTCTTCCAGAATTGGCAGAAATTGCCGAACTAAATTGGGCTGAAAACGACCCTCATACCTTAGAAAATGTTGATTTAACCATTATTAAAGGGCATTTGGGTGTTGCTGAAAACAGCGCTATATGGATTACCGAATCCCTTTTGAAGCAACGCGTTTCGGCGTTTATTCCTCAATATTTGGCGATTGTTTTAGACGCAAAATCACTTGTTTCGTCCATGCACGAGGCGTATGCTCAAATTGGAATGGAAGAATACGGTTTTGCTACTTTCTTAGCTGGACCTTCCAAAACTGCTGATATTGAACAATCATTGGTATTGGGTGCGCATGGGGCTCGTGGTTTAACAGTGTTTTTAAAAGTGTAATCGGTATATCCTGATTTCAGGAATTGTTTTAAATATTATTCAAAAACACATTGTGTTTTAGCTATTGAAGCTATCCATTTTGGATAGCTTCTTTTTTGCTTTTTGATAAGTATCTGCAATAATCCCTTTACTAATTAAGACTTTACGAAGTATTTGTTTAACTATATTTATTGTATCTTTATGATTCAATAAATATCTTATTTTACTATGAAAAAAATTTGGTACGCTATCTGCTTGGCTATTGCTTCTCATTATGGTTTACAAGCTCAGAATTTTTCTCCCAAAACTCCTTACTATGGTGTAGCTTATTATGATGAGTATATGCCTTATGATAGACTTCAACAAGATGTTGAAATGATGAAAAAGGCTGGTATCAACGTTGTACGTATAGCCGAATCGACATGGAGTACTTTAGAACCTCAAGAAAATACTTTTGATTTTTCACATATCGATAGAGTTTTGGATGCAATGCACAAGGCAGGAATCGCTGTGATTATTGGAACGCCTACGTATGCTGTACCAACTTGGCTGGTTCGTAAGCATCCTGATGTTTTGGCTGTGACCTCTCGTGGACAAAATCAATACGGAGCTCGTCAAAATATGGATATTTCGAATGTTCATTATCGTGAAGCCAGCGAAAGGGTTATCCGCAAACTAATGGAACATGTTAGTAAACATCCTGCTATAATTGGGTATCAAGTAGATAATGAAACTAAGGCTTATGGTACAGCAGGGCCTAATGTACAAAAGGCTTTTGTAGAATATTGTAAACAAAAATTCGGAACACTTGATAAACTAAATAAAGCTTTTGGTTTTGATTATTGGAGTAACAGAATTAATACTTGGGAAGATTTTCCTTCGACAGTTGGGACTATCAATGCAAGTTTCGCTGCTGAATTTGCAAAGTTCCAGCGTAAATTGGTGGTTGATTTCTTGAAATGGCAGGCAGATATTGTACGAGAATATAAGCGTCCTGAACAATTTATTACGCAAAATTTTGATCTTGATTGGCGAGGATACTCTTATGGTATTCAGCCTGATGTAGATCATTTTGCAACGGCTAAAACCTTGGATGTAGCAGGGATAGATATTTATCACCCTAGTCAAGATCAATTAACTGGGACTGAAATTGCTTTGGGGGGAGACATTACTCGTTCGATGAAGAATGGAAAGAATTATTTTGTATTAGAAACTGAAGCTCAAGGCTTTCCACAATGGACACCATATCCTAATCAATTACGTTTACAAGCATTTAGCCATTTGGCTTCTGGAGCCAATATGGTTGAATATTGGCATTGGCATTCAATTCATAACTCGGCCGAAACGTATTGGAAAGGCTTACTAAGTCATGATTTTCAGCCTAATCCTACGTATAATGAAGCTATTACGATAGGTCAAGATTTTCAAAGAGTTGGACAAAAATTAATCAATCTTAAAAAGAATAATCAAGTAGCAATTCTATTCAGTAACGAGGCTTTGACAGCATTTAATGCATTTAGTTTTGGTTGGGGAGCTCGTGAGACTTATAACGATATTTTGCGACCTTACTATGATGCTTTGTATAAAATGAATGTCGAACTTGATTTTATCGACCCTACTACAGAGGATATTTCACAATACAAAGTAATTGTTGTTCCAGCGCTGTATGCTGCTCCAACAAATCTTTTGAAAAAACTGAATGATTTTGTCAAAAATGGTGGACATGTGGTTTATACTTTGAAGAGTGGTTTTTCTGACGAAAATGTCAAAGTTAGAACAGATATACAACCTGCCATCATATCCGAAGCTTGTGGAGTACAATATTCTCAGTTTTCTATTCCGAATGGTGTAAGTTTGAAAGATACAGAAGGAAAATGGACATCAGACAAAACTAAGGTAACCCAATGGATGGAATTGCTGACTCCAACAACAGCTAAAGTTTTGGCTAATTATGAGCATCCTCAATGGGGAAAATACGCCGCTATTACTCAAAATCAATTTGGTAAGGGCACAGCGACTTATGTTGGATGTTTGACAAGCGAGTTTGTATATAAGCAGGTTTTACAAAATGTTTTGGATAAAGCCCAATTGCCAAAAGAAAAATCAGGGTTAGAATTTCCCCTAATTCATCGTTCGGGCACCAATCAACTGGGGAAGAGATTGCATTACTATTTTAACTATTCAGGAGCTTCTCAAAATTTTACCTACAAAGAAAATGCTGGCAATGATTTGTTAGGTAATAAGGTAGTGACTACTAATCAAGGGGTATCGCTTGAGCCGTGGGGATTTGTGATAATAGAAGAGAAATAATAGGTTCTTTTTTAGCTAATGGATTGTCTTTCAAAAGAGTTTTGTACTCGTTTTGAAAGACAATTTCATTTTAAAGAGATTTATTTTTAAAAAACCATGACAAATCATGATTTAGTTACTTTTCTGTTATTTATATTTGTGTCAAAAATACACAATTTATTTTTTTGACGATAATGAAAAAAGTAACCTCTATGCTCATTGGGCTTGGCTTTACGATAAGTTCTTCAGTAAGCTATACCCAAAACTCTCCAAAGCCGATTGTGGCTTTTTCTTTGAATGAAGTCAGATTGACAGGCGGTGCATTTCTGCATGCCCAACAAAAGGATTTAGACTATATTCTTTCACTTAATGCTGACAGATTGCTTGCGCCGTATCGCAAAGAGGCTGGACTACCTGTAAAAGCACCTGCGTATGGCAACTGGGAAAGTTCGGGCTTAGACGGTCATATTGGAGGGCATTATTTGTCTGCATTGGCGTTGATGTATGCATCTACAGATGATAAGCGTTTGAAAGAAAAGCTAGATTATTGTATCGCTGAACTAGCGCTTTGTCAACAGCAAAACAAAAATGGTTATGTGGGTGGAATACCCAATGGCAAAATTTTTTGGGAAAGAATCGGTAAAGGTGATATTGATGGTAGTGGCTTTGGTTTGAATAATACTTGGGTGCCTTTGTATAACATTCACAAGTTATTTGCCGGTTTAAGAGATGCCTATTTGATTGGTGGAAATCAAGAAGCTAAGGAAGTGCTGATTCATCTTACGGACTGGTTTTGTAATCTAATAGCGCCACTCAATGATACGCAAATTCAACAGATGCTCAAAACAGAGCATGGAGGTATGAATGAAGTTTTGGCAGATGTGTATGTAATAACTCAACAAAACAAATATCTGGATGTAGCCGAAAGAATGTCACATCAGGCTATTCTTGCACCATTGGTGTCGCACGAAGACAAACTAACGGGTTTGCATGCCAATACTCAAATTCCGAAAGTCATAGGCTTTGAAAGAATCGCTGAGTTGAAAAACCGTCAAGATTGGCATTCGGCAAGTGAATATTTTTGGCAAAATGTGACCCAAAAACGTAGTGTAGCTTTTGGAGGAAATAGTTATCGTGAACATTTCAATGCGACGAACGATTTCAAGCCTATGTTGGAGTCTAACCAAGGACCAGAGACTTGTAACTCGTATAATATGCTAAAACTCACCAAAGCATTATTTTTGCATGAGCCAAAGTCTTCATATATAGATTTTTACGAAAGAACACTTTACAATCATATTCTTTCTTCCCAGCATCCAGAACATGGAGGATTGGTTTATTTTACACCGATTCGTCCTCAACATTATCGTGTATATTCTGATGCTCAGAAAGGTTTTTGGTGCTGTGTCGGGTCTGGGATAGAAAACCACGGGAAGTATGCCGAGCTAATATATGCTCATGATGATAAAAATATTTGGGTAAACTTATTTGTGCCATCACAACTTGATTGGAAAGAAAAAGGGATTCGTTTTATCCAAAAAACAGACTTTCCTAATCAAGAAAGCACTGTCATTCAACTTTCACTGAAGCAAACACAAAAATTTAAGCTATATCTGAGAAAACCTTTTTGGTTAAATAGTGAAAAAATATTGGTGAAAGTTAATAATCACTCTCAATACCTTACTGTTGATGCCCAGGGATATGCCTCACTTGAAAAGACATGGAAAAATGGGGACCAAATTCAGTTAGTATTACCAATGCAAACCCGTTTGGAACAATTGCCTGATGGCTCTAATTGGTATGCTTTTGCTCACGGACCAATTATTTTGGCCGCTGCTACGGATTCTTCAGATTTGAAGGGATTAGTCGCTGATGATTCAAGAATGGGTCATGAAGCTATGGGCAAATTATATCCTATCAATCAAGCGCCTGTGTTGGTCGGCTCGCAAAATGCCGTGATTGCGAGTTTGAAGCCTCTTAAAAACCAGCCTCTTGCTTTTAAAATAGAAAATCCTAATTTGTTTTTTACGCAAAAAACAAGTTTGATTTTAAAGCCATTTTATCAGTTGCATGATGCTCGTTGTATGATGTACTGGCCTTTGATGAATGCTAATGAGGTAAGTCAGCATCAGGAAAAATTGAAAGCAGAAGAGCAGGCTGATATTATTTTGCGTCAAAAAACTATGGACTGGATTAGTTTGGGCGAACAACAACCAGAGGCAGACCATGCTTTTGACGGAAAACAGACTAGAGCAGGAGGAAGTATTGGTAATTTTTGGCGCTCAACAACGGCATGGATGTCTTACAAACTGAACAACACAGACTTAAAGTCTAAAGCGATTGAAATAACCATATTGAAAGATTCAAAAGCTCATGCTTTCGAAGTTTGGTTGAATGATACACTATCTCAAAAAGTAGAGATTAGTGCAGAAAATGGGAAATCACAAGTCTTTACTATAGGCTTAGGAGAAAATATTTTGAACCAGAAAAATATTCAAATCAAAATTGTTGCGATTGGAGAAAACGGTTCAGGTGCTATACAATCTATTCGATTGATTAAATAGTGGCTCAATTCATACAAACATTTGCAGCAATCTAATTTATTTTTAAACAAAACGCTTTCTGAGGTACAGACCTTAGGAAGCGTTTTTTGTTTGAAATGAATAATCAACAGATTTTATGATAGCAACGAGAATAAAGCTAAAGGATAAAATACTCTTGAGTTTTTACTAAATTTGAACATTATCTGTAGAGATTTAAAATCCTATTTTCTATAAAATTTTGTACCATGATAAGAATAACAATGCTAGCAAGTCTGGTGGGATGGATTTTAAACCTGATTTCTCCTGAAGCTATCACCACACAACAAAAGCCTTCTGTAGTTGTTTGTAAAACAGAACCTAAGAAAAAAAGCTTAGCTAGAATAGCCACGAAAAATAGTATCAAGGCTAATGCAGACAACAAAGATAACGGAATGGTGTTTGTACAAGGTGGTAGTTTTATGATGGGAAATAAAGACTTCTCAGATGCAGTACCTGTTCATAAAGTTACAGTCAACTCATATTGGATAGATGCACATGAGGTAACAAACGCAGAGTTTTCGGCATTTGTAAAAGCTACCAAGTATATCACAGTGGCAGAAAGACCACTCGATCCTAAAGCATTTCCTGGTGTTCCATTAGAAAAATTAAAGGCAGGGTCATTGGTTTTTAAAGCACCAAAGCAAGTAAGTTCGCTTGACAACTACTTCGAATGGTGGGAGTTTGTAGCTGGTGCAGATTGGCAACATCCTTTAGGTCCTAAAAGCAATATTATAGGAAAAGAAAATTATCCTGTTGTTCATATTGCCCATGAAGATGCTGTGGCTTATGCCAAATGGACTGGAAAACGTCTACCTACAGAGGCCGAATGGGAATTTGCATCGAAAGGTAAGAGTGTAAGTTCCAAATACGAATGGGGAAATCAGTTGCTACCTAATGGAAAATGGATGGCAAATATTTTTCAAGGTACTTTTCCGACAAATAATCTAAAAAAAGATGGTTATGCTGCTACAGCTCCAGTGGAGTCATTTCCAGCGAATGCCACAGGCGTGTATGATATGACAGGTAATGTTTGGGAATGGTGTAGCGATTTGTATCATGTAAATTATTACAAGTCCAGCCCTGTGCAAAACCCTAAAGGACCTAAAAATAGTTTTGACCCAGAAGAACCGGGTGTAATAAAGTATGTTCAAAGAGGGGGCTCTTATCTGTGCAGTGACCAGTATTGTGTAAGATATGAGGCGGGGAGTAGAGGAAAAGGAGAGGCTATGAGTTCGACAAACCATATTGGCTTTCGATGTGCTAGAGATATGTAAGCGCTAGATAGGGGAAAGACAAGTAGTTTGATTTTTATTTTATAATTATCTAAATAAGATACTTACTTGTATCTCTGACAATAGTAATATGCTGATTCTCTATGAGTTTTGTCAATCATGATATTTCTTCAATTTAGTATATAAACAAAGCCTTAGTTTAACAACTAAAAAGCGTTAAACTAAGGCTTTGTTTTGCTATATTAAAATTTAACAAAATAGTATTCTGCCTGTTAGTGAATTTTAATATTTTTATTCGTCAATTTGAGTATTTGATAGTATAAATCGTGCTTCAACAACCAACAAAGATTCGGTTATGAGGTCGCATAATTCAAGGATTTCGGCTTCTGAAAATAATAAAAAGAAGTGCTGTAACGGCGTTTTGAATAACAACTCTTTCCCATGTGAACTCGGATATTCATAAAAACCTATTTTCTCCTCCATAATAGCTTTAAATTGTCTAAGCTCAGCTAAAGAAAGGGCAAAAAGCAAATTCTTGTACGAAAGATTATATTGATTGCAACAAGTGCAGTGACTAACAAAAGCATTTTCTTTTTCTAATATGCTTTGAGTTTGATGTTCTGAATGACGCATAGTATATACGTTTTTATTTTATAGTTCAAAATCTACTTCGAAAGGTATTCGCAGTAATACCCAATTCCTTTCAATGCTTTACTGATTGATTGAGGGGTGATCAGTTCTTCGGATACCACCGAAAGAGCGTGATTAAAATCTGAAAAATCAATGCTAAATGATTTGATTCCGAGTGGCTGTAAAGCTTCCCATACCGATTGTATGCCTATCGGTGATTGTATGTCGGTTCTAAACATTAAAATATTCATAGGTTTGTTATATTTAATTTAACTATTTGATTGATAGATGGTTAATAGATTTATCTGTATCAAAATCTAAGCAAATATATTCATCTATTTAGAATTATTCCAAATAAAAACGTCAATTTATTTGTATTTAGTCTAAATAAGACATAGTTTTGTTTCATCAAAGTCAAAATTATTAGGGTTTTCACTCTATAAATAAGGCTTTGAGGATACCCTAAATAGTGGACGCTAACCACTTGATCAACTCTCAAATATTTCTATAATGAAAAACATTTATCTTACATTGGTGCTGTTGACGAGTTCATTGCTATCGATAGCTCAAACCGCAGTATTGAAAGGACAAGTCAAAACTCAAGAGGGCAATCCTGCGGAATTTGTGAATGTAATTTTACGTGGTACTAATAAAGGTGTCGTTACAAATGATGCTGGTAATTTTGAAATCCAAGGCGTCAAAGCTGGTAATTATATAGTTCAGGCCAGTTTTGTGGGCTTAGAGGCTGTTCAACAAAAAGTAAGTTTAACCTCAGGACAAACACTTGAAATCACTTTGACTTTACCTGAAAGTGCCAAAGAATTACAGGAAGTTATCGTAAACTCGAACCCTAGTAAATATGTAACAGATTATCCTTCAATCTCTTTAAGATTAAAAACCCCTTTACTCGAATTACCTCAAAACATCCAAGTTGTTACCAAGCAATTATTACAAGACCAACAAATTTTTGATATGCTCGAAGGCGTAACCCGCAACGTAAGTGGTGTTACGCGTCTTGAGCACTGGGATAATTACGCACTTTTGAATATGCGTGGTTCTCAAATTGCAGCTTTTCGTAACGGAATGAATGTACAAATGGCATGGGGACCTCTTGCTGAAGATATGAGTATGGTCGAGCGTATCGAGTTTGTTAAAGGACCTGCTGGATTTATGCTTGCCAATGGCGAACCTGCGGGTTTTTACAATGTAGTAACCAAAAAGCCAACGGGGATTACCCGTGGAGAGGTAACTGGTACTGTGGGAAGTTTTAATACTTATCGTACTACATTGGATTTGGATGGAAAGTTAACAAATGACGGAAAATTACTGTACCGTCTAAACATTATGGGGCAGTCGAAAGGCTCACATCGCTTGTTTGAGCACAATAATCGTGTGTCGGTAGCACCAGTTATCAAATATCAAATTTCACCTAAAACTTCATTAACAGCTGAATATACCTACCAGTATAATCAAATGTCAATGATTGGGTCTAATTATTCTTATTCAAAAAAAGGCTTTGCTGATTTACCAGCGAGTTTTACGACTGCTGAGAAAAATATGGATCCGACCAATATCAACGACAATACGATTTTCTTGACGTTTGCTCATGCGTTTAATCCTAATTGGAAGTTTACAGGACAGGTGGCATATATGAATTATAGCCAAGTAGGACAATCGATGTGGCCAACTGGTATATCTGCCAATGGTGATACACTTTATCGCAAAATGTCTATCTGGGATGTATTAGGTGAAAATAAGCTAGGGCAGTTTTTTGTAAATGGAGATTTTAAAACGGGCTCCTTCAAACATCTTTTATTGGGAGGAACCGACATCGGTTACAAAGACTACTATCATGATTTTGTAAATGGTAAGGAAATCACTCCTTTGGCAATTTATAATCCACAATACGGTATTACTCCCGAATCGGTATATCCTGTGTATGATAGAAGTAAAAGCTTAAAAGAACGTGGGGCGCATTATTACCAAAAATACTACGCCTTTTATGTGCAAGATGAAATTCATCTGATTGAAAACAAATTAAGATTGACCTTGGCTGGTCGCTTTACGTCCTCAACCGATGGAAATCCTTATGCTGGTGAAGCTGTTGGAAACAAATTTACCCCACGTGTTGGTTTAAGTTATTCACTTGACAAGCACACTTCTGCCTATGCGGTGTTCGACGAAGCGTTTCTTCCTCAAGCAGGGGCAGGTCAAAATGGCGCAAGTTTTAAGCCCATTACAGGTAATAACAAAGAAATTGGTTTAAAAAGAGAATGGCTTGGAGGCTTGTGGACTACCTCTGTAGCTGCTTATAATATTACCAAGAATAATGTACTGACTGCTGACCCTAGCAACCCTAATTTCTCAGTGCAGTTGGGACAAACTCAAACAAAAGGTGTTGAATTTGACCTTCGTGGACAAATCCTTCACGGTTTAGACCTAACGTTAAACTATGCTTATACCAACGCAAAAGTAACCAAAGATACCAATCCTGTGAATGAGGGTGTAGATGTACCAGGCTCAACCAGAAATATTGCCAATGCTTGGTTATCGTACAAAGCGACTAAGGGAAAACTGAAAGGATGGGGCGTTTCGTTAGGAGCTCAATACCAAAATGGTCGTTCGTCTTGGTACGTATTTGATGGAACGAAACAACCTCTGAAAGATTATTTCAAAATGGATGGCGCTGTTTCATATCAAGTAAATAAATTATCTTTTGCCTTGAATATCAATAATTTACTTAATGCTTATTTGTATTCAGGCGCTTATTACAACTGGGGTGGTTTTTATTATTATCAAACAGAAGCACTCCGTAATGCTCGTTTGACAGTAGGATATAAGTTTTAATTATAGAGGCATCCTTCCAATAGGAGGGATGCTCATTTATTGATTATACATCTAAAATTATTCTTTAATGAATTTTAAAAAACTTGTCGGAAATATTCATTTATTCTTGGGTTTGGCATCTGGAGTTATTGTTTTTATCATCAGTGTTACGGGTTGTTTATATGCTTTTCAGGAAGAAATACAAAATGCAACAGAGGAATTTCGTTTTGTTGCACCCCAAAAAACAGCTATGCTACCTCCTTCCAAATTACAGGAGATAGCCACGAAAACCTTGCCTACTAGAAATTTACATGCGATTATGTATGGAACCGCCAACCAGTCGGTTCAAGCTATATTTTATCATTTTGAGCCTTACCATTATTACCTAGTGTACCTCGACCCATACACAGGCAAGGTGCTACAGGTGAAGAATATGTCAAAGGATTTTTTTAGATGGGTGTTAGACGGGCATTATTATTTGTGGTTACCTCCTACAGTTGGACAACCTATCGTAGCTTCGGCAACGCTAGTCTTTTTTATCTTACTTATTTCTGGCATTATTCTTTGGTGGCCCAAGAACAAAAGTGCCGCTAAGCAGCGATTTTCTGTTAAATGGAATGCCCAGTGGCGCCGCAAAAATTATGATTTACACAATGTTTTAGGTTTTTATGCTTCATGGGTTGTAGTCGTACTTGTAATTACAGGTCTTGTGTGGGGATTTCAGTGGTTTTCTAAAGGAGTTTATGCCGGAATTGGTGGAAAAAAGTCTTTAGAATTTGTCGATCCACTTTCAAGAAAAATCCCTATTGCCAGTGCTGAAGCTGCTATAGACCAAGCTTGGAAAAAGGTATTGAAAGAAACACCTCACGCAGCCTCTATCGAAGTCCATGTTCCTGAATCAGATTCTGCTTCGATTGCTGTGAATGTAAACCATCAAAAAGGTACTTTCTGGACAACAGATTATCGATATTTTGACCAATATACTTTGAAGGAACTTCATGTATCTCACCTGTATGGTCGTCTCAAAGATGCTACAGCTTCTGATAAACTTTTCAGGATGAATTACGATATTCACGTTGGTGCTATTTGGGGAATTGCAGGTAAAATTTTAGCTTTTTCGGTAAGTCTAATTTCAGCAAGTTTGCCTATTACTGGATTTGTGATTTGGTGGGGACGTCGTAACAAGAAGAAAGATACTTTGACTAAACCAAAAAATAAGACCGCATTAATTACTGAGTAACAAAATGGGCTGACGAAAGAATTAGTTCAGTGCAACTAGCACTTTTCTGAGTTAAAAGCCTTTTCATTTCGTATTTAGAAAGTTGACCTCTATACCTTTATTTCGCTAATAGAAACCTATCCGTTTATTTTGGATAGGTTTTTTTTTATCTTGTACTAAAAATCTCCAAAAACTATGTCTCACATAACGTTTCCCGAAAAAACTATTCTGATTTGCGATGGTAGCAAATGTGGAAAGCATAAAGAGCTTCGTAAGTTCTTCAAGGAGTCCATCAAAGACAATGGACTCAAAGACAAGGTTGAAATTGTAAAAATTGAATGTACAGATCGCTGTAAGCATGCTCCAATATTATGCTTTCAGCCACAAAATCAATGGTTGTCTGAGGTGACTGTATGGCAAGCCGACGCACTTTTTAAAAAATTTATTTTAGAACAGCAATAAAGCACCCGCAAGGTGCTTTATTGCTGTAACTCCGATTTATCTATAGTTTTGCCCGTATGGTCGAATAAATGAAAGTAATCTTTTATTACCTTCATAAAATGATAAAATTACTGAATTATTATCCCAAAAATGATGTCTACACGCATCATATAAATGAATTTCAGTAATGAATCGAGCATTTATTTTTAGCTTATTAATTGCTAATACCCTTCTGTACGTTTCTTGTGACTCAACAAAAGCGAACAAACAAAAGTTAGTTCCCTCTGGTTTGACGGGCGAACAACTATCTCAACAACATTGTGTGGCTTGTCACGCTTATCCTTCTCCTAATCTTGTAGAAAAAGAATGGTGGGCTAAAGGTATTTTGCCGAAAATGGCTTTGCGACTTGGCATGGGAAACAAAATGGGGTATCTTACCAATATCAATTATGAAGATATGATGGAGGTTTCGGTAGCTAATATCTACCCAGATGAACCAGCTATGGCTCCTGAAGATTGGAAGAAAATCGTGGATTTCTATGTTAAGAATGCTCCTGAAAAACCTATTCCGCAAGTTTCGAAACTTAAAGCCACGCCTCTTTCTGATTTGTTTGAAATTCAAAAGTTAGAGAATCCCAACAATGAACCTACATTAGTAACGATGGTGAAAATTTCACCTGACGAACAAGCCCTTTACGTAGCACATCGTGGTAGAAATCGTGTGGAAAAATGGGATAAGACACTCCAGAAAATCTCAGAAGTTCCAACCGAAAGTCCTGTTTCGGATGTTGTAAAAACACCTATTAGTATGATAGCGCTTGGTATGGGAATCATGGATCCCAATGATCAAGCATTAGGGAAATTATGGAATATTTCAAAAAGCACACCTCAGACCTTAGTAGAAAAACTCCGTCGCCCTGTCGAAATATCAGTGGGAGATTTGGATGCTAATGGTACGCCTGATTATCTGATTTGTGAATTTGGTAACGATATAGGAAAGTTAACGTGGTATGATCAAAACTTTAAATTGAAGAAAGAAATATTGAGTTTTTCAGGTATTCGAAATGCCAGTATAACTGACATAACTGGCGATAAATTACCTGATATTGTGGTTTTGCAAACTCAAGGTGATGAGGGTATTTGGATACTCAAAAATCAAGGGAATGGAAATTTTGAACCACAGCGTGTCTTGCGTTTTCCTCCGATTTATGGTTCTAGTTTTATTCAAGTAGTTGACATCAACAAAGATGGTTTTCAAGATATAGTTTACACCAACGGCGATAATGCCGACGCTTCTATCTCGCTAAAACGTTATCATGGTGTACATGTATATTTGAACGATGGAAAAATGAATTTTAAGCATCAATATTTCTATCCTATGCACGGAGCTTCTAAAGCTCTAAGTCAAGATTTTGACGGTGATGGAGATATGGATATTGCAGCTATCTCATTTTTTCCTGATAAAAAGCAAAATCCTGGAGAGGGTTTTTTATATTTTGAGAATACAGGAAAAGGCTTTACTCCGCATTTTATAGAAGGAATTTCCGATAAAAAATGGATGGTAATGGATTGTGGCGATTTGGACAGAGATGGAGATATAGATCTTGTATTGGGTGCATTTAATATTCAGGATAGAGATGGTCAAAGCAAATTATCTTCAGAAAAAAGAGCGAGTGTTTATGTGCTACGATCCAAAAATAAAAGTCATTTGTAGAGGCCACCTGGGGATTCTGCGGTTTTATTGCACTAAAATCATAAAGTAAGGATATATTCAGAAAGCTAAATAGAATCCCACAAATGACCTCTTCAAATGTAACTAGCTGTTGTTTATATATCGATATAAACTCACAAAACAGTAATAATTTGCGTTTGAATTGTTAAAAATTAAAAGGGTTTTCTATATAAATATTAGCATATACGTAAATGGCTTCAATAAGCTTTTTACTTGCTGTTAACAATAGAATAGGTAGATTAGAAAAGAATAGTTTCGTATTAAATCTTTTCTATTCAATAGAGGGAGGTTTAACTAAGCCATAAGAAAAGCAATCTAAATACCAGAACCGAATTGTGAATATTACAAAGGTTACTTATCTGGATAATTTTACATTATTTTCTTAAAAAGGTAGAGGATAATCTTAATAGCATTGAGTTAAGCAATAATAAGAAGCGTCTTTTTTATTATAATAATGCTAGGTAAAATTGTTAGTTATTTTTGTAATGCTTCGTTGTTGCACTACAAGAACAACTATTTTATCGCAACAATCGTGCCTTAAGTGAAGAAAATTCAATTTGTTTTTTATTTTTTGGTAAATAAACTATTTGAACACCACTAAGTAAGGTTCATTTTTAATTTTTAAATGTTAGATATAAACTTTCAGGCCTTAGCGCATCGTCATTCCACCGCTTTAGAGAATCTTTGGTGAATAACTCTTTTTCTAAAAAACTAATTTCTAGATAATTATAGGTCTTATTCTCTTTAAGACTTCCTACAGTTTGCTCTATTATTGGAATCCAAGTTCCTGAATTAAAAAACGCCTTGTTCTCCTGAAATATTTGCATAGGATTGTGTGTATGTCCCATCGTTATTACTTCTACATCAGGATATTTTCTGAAGATATTGGACGATTCTTGAGAAAGGTCATCAGGTTCTTTTAGATTAAATACCCCCACAAATTGACCAATAATATAAGATAACACCAATGTACCTAGGTTTTTTAAAAAACTTAAATTACTCCAATCTCCTTTTAGATTGAAGTACGTAATATCTTTATACATCAAAAAAATAGTAAGCACCACAGGAATCATGATGATACCTACAAAAGTAAAAGCTTGTCCAAAAACATAAGCAAAGGCTTTTTTATCGACAAATTTCAATAATGTCAAGATTCTTTTGGTTAAAATCTCAATGGCCAACGGAAATCTTTCTTTCAAAAGGATAGCAAGAATATTACTCGTAGGACGAATATTATCAAGAAAAGGATAGGCTATCTCAATACGATTTAGCACATATCTGTTTACAAAAGAGCCCAAAGGCAACCTCAATTGCCCGCTTAGTTTGCCGTCTAATGTTGGGGTTCCAACAACATTAGAAAACTTATCATAACGGTGCCCATGTTCGATATAGAGCTTTTTATTGATAATTACAGAGTCTTGTATAAAAGATATTTTGCCGTTGATTGATTTCTTTTGCTGGTTAGCTATCTCATTTAATTTTATAGAGAAATACGTTTGAACCTTTTTCCAATGCCATTCCAAATCATGATTTCCTTTTAGAATTAAGAGTTCTTTATTGGGAGAACTCAACCATTCGGTAAGAGCTAGAAATACCTTTTCGTGACCTTCAAAAACTTTTTCTAATTTCCAGATAGATTTGAAATCATCGGTCTTAAATCCATATATTTTTTCATCTTCTGTGAAGCTGGTTTTAAGTTCTTCGATAGTCATATTAATTTGTACTTTTTGCAATATCTTTTGCCATTCGATATAATCAAAGTTTAGAATTTCTATTTCTGTAAAAATGACTCTTAAAAAATCAATGAAATCACCATTAATTACTAGCATGGCTGATTCATCTTGATATTTGTCTAAGTGGAAACGAATCCATCGTAGAAAGGCATCATCAGCAAAAAAATTTTCAGTTCCAGTAATCATTCCCGATGGTTCTTTCCCTCTTGCAATATGCAAGTCGCTAATGATTAATAAATGAGTAGCAAATGTACTTAGAGACTCTACTTGATGTAGGGTGTTTAGAGAATTATCTTGGTGTGTCATGGCGTATAAATTTCCTTAAATTTCTTGAAAAAAAAGGGCAAAAAAAAATTGGTTTCAGAAAACTCTGAAACCAATTACTCATTTATCAACTAGAAGTCATCTTGACTTTTTAATTTTCTTAATTGCCATGATAATGAATGCTATAAAGTTAAACCCCATCCAACTTGAAATCGTTGTGTCGAAGCGATTTAACAAAGATCTATAACTATC
>NZ_JASHIC010000020.1 GCF_030056705.1 Flectobacillus longus | reverse complement strand
AACACCCTTCTTGGGCTTCGTTCCGCTACGCTACACTCAGCCCAAGAAGGGTCTAAAACATAATCAAAGTAGACAGATTATGTATATTTTTAAACTGTACTAAAAATGGGAAGCCGACATAAGGTTTCCACAATATAATACGAATTAAATATCAAAGAATTTCTCTAATCTTAATTTTTAAACAGTATTATTCGAAGAAAATCTAACCCTTTATTTACTCATCTAACTAACCCCTGATAGAAATACTCCAATTGATTTCTATCAGGGGTCTATTGTTTATAAATATGTGGTAAAAAGTTATATTGACTTTGGTTAAAAAACACTTACTTCTTGCCAAATATTCGTTCATACTTAAAGCAAGTTGGATAGGCGAAATAAAATTCAATTATATTGCGGTTATATAATCGTTAGCGGTAATGCTAAACAGACCGTTTAGGTTTAGACTAAAAGAAAGAAATGAAATGATAAAAAATAAATAATGAACCAAACGATAGATTGGATAAATACTGTAATTTAAGAGCTTGTTGACCCTCAAGCAAAACTTAAAGATACTTTACTTAAAGTTCAGGTTCTTGCTTTCAAGATTAAGAACAATAAACTAAAAGAATGGGTTGACAATGAATTAAATGGTTTCAATGGTAAAGAGGTTCCTTCATATAGAAAAATACCCTCTGCGGTTTTTGGTAATCTTATTCAAGACAGAGGGTTTGGTAGGATGATGACAAGAAATCATCACGCTCTCCCAATAGAGTATTTAGAAAAAGACCTTCGGGATGCAATGATGAGCGTTGCAATAAATTCTTCTGTTTCTGAGTTGGAGCATATGATAGAAAAAGGTGGAGAGTATCAAATTAACATTCCTCACCTCATTCATAGAGAAATAACTAAACTACTTTCTAATGATTGGGTAGTTGACTCTGCTTGGCAAAAAATCAGCTTAAATAGTATAGAAGGAATAATAAGTGCAATCAAATACAATCTCCTTACTTTTCTACTAGAACTTGCTGACGAAATAGGTGAAAACGAAAATATTGATATTATGGAACATAAGAAAAAATTTGATAATTTGTTTGATAAAACAATTGGAAATCTAAGCGGTGAAACAATAAACATTTCAATAGGTACGGACAATGTTCAGGCAGTCAGCACAGGTGGCAATGCTAAACTCAATGTCGCTAAGGGAGAAAAAGTTAATCAGACCATAAATGTTGAAGCTCAACAAGAACTTTCCAAATTTATTGAAGAATTGAAACTTCAATTAGATAATCTCCAACTTATGATGGACGATAAGAAAGACATAATTAATGAAATTTCAAGAATTGAAACCCAATTAAGCAGACAACACCCAAAATATCCAATCATTAATGAGGCACTCAAAGTTGTAAATGGAATTTTAATCGGAGTTGCGGGTAATGCAATGACACCGCCTATTTTGGAACGACTAAGTTGGTTAATAATGCAATTTCAATAAGCAAGCAAAATGATAATAATGGACTATAGAAAAATAGCTTTAAGAACAATTACTGCAAGTATAATATTTGCGATATTAACCTTAGCATTATTTATTTTCAAGACAACAGAACTTGACACAAAACTTCCTATTGAAAGTTCAATTCTTGCAGACTATGGAACTCTTGTAGGTGGAATATTAGCAGCAATTTTTAGTTTAATAAGCATTTTACTTGTAATTCAATCAATCAATGAACAAGAAAAACAGAATGAATTACAAAATATTGAGTCAAGATTTTTTGAACTATTAAAAATTCAAAGAGAGAATGTAAAAGATTTTTACTCAAAAGGGAAATTCGGAAAATCAGTAGTTATTGACATTTATGACGAATTTAATGAATTATTTGAGTTTGTTAAGGCTTGGTATACCTTTGAAAAATCTGAACTCACTGACCAAGTAGAATGGAATAAAAGATGTTCTCAGGTTGCTTATCTCATAACTTTTTTTGGTATTGGAAACAAAACTACAGACAACCTTTTACAACAAATAAAGACTATAATATCAAATGACAATTTCTTTGACAGAGAGTTCAGCTTTGCACTAAAGTCGATGTGTGATGATCATATTAAACGAAGAAAAGAAAATAAAGATAAGCCAAAAGAACAAAAAAGGTTTATTGACCACGATGGTCATCAATCACGCTTGGGTCATTATTTTAGACATCTGTTTCAAACTGTAAAATTTATAGATGAACAACCTTCTCGCCTATTGACATACAAGGATAAGTATTTTTACGTAAAAACATTAAGAGCACAATTATCAACACACGAACAAGCTATTTTTCTATATAATTCATTGTCAAACCTCGGTAAACCTTGGGAAGTAGGACAAACTGAAAATAACAATAAACTAATAACAAAATATAATTTAATTAAAAATATTCCACTAGGTTTCACAGGAACAATTGACCCGAAAAATTATTATCCTGATGTAGTGTATGAGTATGACAATCAGAAAACAACAAACAGAATTGAACTTGATAAGCACTACAGCTAACAGGCGTAGCTGGTGCTCAACTCTTTTTCTCTAAAAACCCTCTTACTGAATGCATCCAGACCTCTTTTAAAGCGATTTAAGATAGGTTTGTTTTTCAGTTTTTGAAAAGCATACTCAAACTTGAAGCGCTCACAATTGGGTTATGAATGACGACTGATACACTTTTAAGAGAGGCATAAATTATCCCTTCAGGAAGGGCAATAATATGCTTGGTTTATTCACAATGAAGAGTAGTTATTTCTGCAAGTTGTAAACTAAACTTGCCATTAATACGAGTTTGTTGGTAGATTTGATGCCTCGTGTGTGCACTCGTTTCATGTTCATAAAATTCACAAGTGTACATGTCACAGGTTCGACGGTTCTACTACGTATTTGTACCTTTCGCTTGGTGTATCTGGGAAGCTTGAGCAAGGTCAAAAGAGAAATGGCATTAATCATGACAGTTCACAACATCAAACGTAGTCTGTACCTCATGGCTATATCTACATTAATGGAAAAGCGCTATGAGATTCAGACTATGCCAAAACAAACTATTTTGGCAATGAAATAGCTATTTTAAGCCTGATTGCACCGAATAAAGAAAATGATTGGAAACAAGTTACCTAGAAAACAGAGCCTCTCAGAAAGCACCTAAAGGCCTCCTAAGATAATAATATTACAATTTTTTTATTAATTTAAGTTTTTTCACAGACAGCCATTGGCAGTCATACTGAGGAACAATACTAAACATAAAATAGACTATTAAATTGGAAGAAAAACTCGACAAACTAAGAGAGCATATCTTGTTTGAAACGGTCGCTGATTCAAATATTCACGAAGCAGAAATTTTAAACACATATTATTCCGTTTTAGACCATTGGTTAGAGGATTATGGTTCATATAGAAGTTTATCACCCCATATTTTACATACTTTTGAAAAGTATTACACTAAATCTTTAGCATACTCTCTTCACATTTATTTTCAACTATATTCTCAAGTTGCAAATCTTCCAATAAAAAGAGAATTTGACAATAGTATTACAGGCATCAAGCCCACAGACAAAAGTGTTGAGAATTTCAACAAGATTTTGGAAAGTAGCTTGTCCAAGAATGAAATACTTAGAATTTCTGACTTTGAGTTAAACACTAACGATTTTTCAGATGTTGAAATAAAAGAAGTAATTAGTTTTCTCATAGATAAGGTTCAATATACATCTATTCAAAGTCTAAGTTGGGACATAAGGCAAGTAGAATCGATAATATTGGACTTAGTTTACCTAAGAGCTCTTTGTGTCAAAGTTGAAGAAACAGAGTTATTTTATTATGTAAGTAATCTTTGTGTTGACAGGCTTTTTACATCAGAGTTCCATCAAGAAACAAGAGATTTGAGTGAAGAAATTCTCATTGCTTCTTTTAAGGATAATCTTATTGAATATGGATATTTCATTTGCTTTAGAGTCTACTCAAATCAAGCAAGTATTCAGGTCGCTTTGTTATATGGAAATTTGTTTTTAAATGCCATTAGAAAAAAACAAACTATTCCGAGTAACAGATTTCAGTTTGAAATAATTTGGCAATACTTGAAATTTTTCAGGAATTGCAAATTATATCCGTGGGCTATTGAAGTTTATGAAAATATTCCCACCAACCTTTCTCTTACTTCCTACGAAAGACACTCTCTTGATAGTAGTTACTTTACTTGTAAACTTGGAATGAATGATAAAAGTTTAACAACAAATTTGTACGACTATCTAAACAAAGAAAGGGAAAGTATTTTAGCAGAAGGCGAAAATGGTTGTCGTCCGTGGTTAATTACGCTCTACAATATAAAGAGATTTAATCAAGTATGGAGTTTTGACGATTCGGGTTTGGGATTTTACATTACTTTATTTGAAAGCATTGTGCAACGTGAAAAAATTGAAAATTTAAAAAACATAGTAACTGGTAATTCCGACCAACTTAAAAATCAACTCAAAGAGTCTTTACTGAAATTATCAAGAACAAGAAATAGGTCTGACTTTGTATATGATAATGACAGAGCGATATTGATTGCAAGTAGATTGATTGAGGAAAGTTTTAGTAAGAAAGACGTTGAAGCAATTTTGCTTTCAATGCTTGTTAAATCAGACTTTAGTGTAAATTTTATTGACAAAGAAAGTCAAGAATTAGTACCTCTTGATTTGACAGAAATAGATCAAGCATTATTTTACGAAACTTATGAAAACCCAATTGACAATTTAAAAAAAATTCCATTAAGAGAAACAGATGCGGTAATTTGGATAATAAATTCAGAAGATAAACTTTATCAACTAACCTACAACAAATCAGATTTTGAATTAAATCAGTTGGTAAACTGGAATAGAATAGACTTTCAAAAATGGTATGAAGAAAAATTGCCCAAAATGGATTTTGATACAGCGGGCAAAGATAATCGTGGAACTGTCAGAAGTTTTTTCAAAGAAGATTATGAACTGCAATCTAAAAAAATAGTCAAGGATGTTTCATTTCCAGGAATACTGAATACTTCTGGTATCAAAAAAATATTACTTGTAAAAGATATGGCGGTAAGCGAACTACCTCACAATTTTTTACTGAACGAAGAAAGAGAATTACTTGCATTATATACAAGCATAACGAATATATTTTCTGTCGAATGGCTCAATTCTAAGTTAAAAGAAAATAACCAAACAACAGCAAAAGATAAAGCAATATACATTCCTATCGAAGGAGGAGATTTAACTATTAACATGCTTTATGAATCAATCAAAGAAACATTGAGGGAGCATTCTGTAATAACATCAACTTCGCTAACGGATTTTTCGCCAATAAATTCAACAATCAATATTGTTTCATCTCACGGTAACAAAGACATCTCATCTACGCAGGTATTCTATCCTAACGAAAACAATGTAATTTATAATTTAAATGGTATTTTGGGGGCGGGGAAAATATTGGTATTACTTGTTTGCCATTCAGGTTCAACACAAGAATTTTTCTTTAGAAATGAAATTGCTTCTCTAATTAAAAGATACTTAACTAATGGATATGAAGCTGTAATCGCACCATTTTGGGCGTTGCACATTGATATTCCGCCTATATGGCTGCCAGTATTTATGACACTAATTGACGAAGGTAAAGAAGTTAGTGAAGCAGTTTATCAAGCTAACAAAGCTGTTTATGAATCATATCCAACTCCAGCGGCTTGGGCGAGTATGCATCTCTACGGAAATCCATTCTTTAAAATTGACTATGAAAAAAACTAATAGCGAGTTTAGTACAAACCGCACAAACAGGTAATTGATTCACAATTCATTTTTTCTAAAAATACGCTTTTGTAATAAACTTCCAGACCTCTTTTAAAGCGATTCAAAGGAGGTCTGGGCGTATTTTGTGGATATTAATTTCAAACTTGTGGAAGTACCTAAATTTTAGCTATAATATGATTATTTATCTTATAAAGTTCCCTAAAATATATAACCTCACCCAAGCTTCACCCTAAACACCCTCTCCAATATCACTATCTCCTCCCCATAAAAAGTGTTACGTTCATAGAAAAATGATGGGAGCTTTGTGCGGAGTCCCCCTCTGTTGATGTGGCGATTAAATGTAGCTCTACTTTCGCAATTAAGTATAGTCCTAATTTCTTTTTTTGTAATACCTCTCATCGGTCTAAAGTTAGAATTGTTTCAAAAGCGTTTCATTAGTGTTTCAATAGTGTATCAGGGCTTGCGTACGAAGTGTAGCCATCACACCTTTACAAAAACAAAAGGCAGATGCTAACTAAAGAGAGGATGAGTGAGGTTTTTGTGGTATCTCTGGAAAAGACTATCAAAAATACACTTTTTCTCTCTTCTAAACAACTACGAACATGACTGATATTGTAGTAAATGCTCAAAATGAAGCAATCAGAAATCACAAGTCTGAACAATTAAGACAACACCTCTCTGCTATCAATACACTCTCCAAAGAATTGAATGATTTAGGTCTTGCTGTCAATATTTTTGACACTGAAGATGAAGACAATAATGTCATTTCAAATCCTATAACACTCATTGCTGAAATCTCAAAACCTTACTGACAATGGAGGATATCGCACGTGTCGGCATTGGGGCAAGAGTACCTGAACTTACCAAAAGGAGTCTTGAAATAGAGGCTGGAATTCTAGGATTTGAAGGGCTATCATCCTTGCTCAATTATCTAATTTCAAACAGAAGCATTCTCTACATCAACAGGCTTGATTATGACGCTCACAAAGTACATATCTGTCTGTCTGAAAGTGAACTTTCGGAGTTATACGAGGTAGTTCAAAATCGAGAAAAAGGACAAAATGAAAGCCAAAAACTGGATTTTCAAGACTTTTTGAAGGAGGTCTTTTTTACAGGTTTAGCCAAAATGGCGTTAACGCACCCCCACCCTCTCACTCAAAGTTGTGAAAATAGTGTAAACGCTGTTAACCAGCCGTTTACACGTGTTAACGCTAGCGTTAACGAAGTAAAACATGGCGTTAACGCCGTTAACGACTACCAATATGATGGGGAACAACCAGATAAAAAACCAGAAATTCAGACGCAAAGCTCGTTCGCTATTAAGCTTCGTCTTGAAGAACTCGAAACACAGCTTCAGC
This sequence comes from Flectobacillus longus, assembly GCF_030056705.1. Taxonomy (GTDB): domain Bacteria; phylum Bacteroidota; class Bacteroidia; order Cytophagales; family Spirosomataceae; genus Flectobacillus; species Flectobacillus longus. The sequence goes on along the minus strand of NZ_JASHIC010000020.1, from coordinate 171,829 downwards.
AAGCACAACAGGAAGCAATTTATTATCGCAGTCAGTACGAAAAACTATCGCTTGTACAAGCTTCTCAACAGGAGAACACGGCAAGCTATCAAGCATTGTCCATAAAGTTTGATGAACTACTCAAGAGCTTGGAATATGTCTTTGGAATAGCGGCAGAACTTGCTAATGAGCCTCATTTTAGGGAGAGAGATTATACTCCAGAATACTTTGCCGAACTCTTAGAAAAACATGAAAGTACTAGCGGTAATTGACATAGATGATACCACTCATGCACCCTTGGAGGTATGCAAAATATACGATGAAGGAGACACGGCGTTTTGGGATTCGTTTTTTCAAGAGGCACTTAATAACCTCCAATATCGTAATCAGATTTCCAAGACAGAGGAGTTCAATCAAGTCCATCTAAAGGCGCTTTTCGAGATGCTTATCAAGCAAGGGGTGCTCACTACTCAAGGGCTTCAGCTAGAACCATTGATTATGCACTCAGTGGAAAAGCATTATGCTCAGACCAAGTTTCGCTGGAGTTGGAGAAAGAAGAAAACCAAGCAACTGGAGGAAAAATATCTACAAGCATCTTCGGCTTTTCAATCAAGGCTTAAGGAAAATCTCTGGACGGCTAGCATGCTGTGGGGTAAGAGGTTTATAAAGAGTACGCGAATCGGAAAAGCTATTATAGAGACATTCGAAAGACTAGACAAAAAATAAAATCATCATGTTTGAGAATCTAAAAAATACTTTCAATAAGGGCAAAAGCGCAATTGAATCCACACAACAATTCGCTCAAAATATCAATGCCATTGCACAAGGTCCTGGGCTATTTGGTTTGGCGGGTACTCCACAACAAACAAACGAAATTCCTCAGCAGAGTTATCCATATCAAGAGACGACAACTGTTAATTACCAGCAAGCAACCATTGCTCCAGTACAACCTACATTCGCAGCTCCCATCGAGCAGGTGGAAAAGAACCTTCGACAAGAAGCAAAGATTAACGCTCGAAGAATCTGTTCAGTGCTACGCCAAAAGGGTGTGACCATGCGTGTACTGTTTACGATGGTAGTAAAGGATTTGGATGAAGAGAAAAAGCTTGAGGAGTACGAAAAGGAAAACGACATTGATGAAATCGATGAAATATCTGATTTGCCTGACGAGATTAGAGTCGCTCTGCAAAACAAGATGAAACTTAAAGAGTTCACTAAGCTCACGACTAACATTGAAGAAGATTTACTGGAGCTTTTAGAGGATACTCTTTTCCAAAAGTACCGACTGGAGTATATGGCTGGTAAACATCAGATGATTTCGGAAATGGATATCATTAGTATGTACACAACCATTATGACTACGCCAATCTATGAATTGGGTGCAGATATGTTGGTGGATAAGGCGCTCAAATACAAAAAGCCCGCTCTGGAATATGGTAAGCAACTCTTAGAAAAATTCACCAACAAGAAAACCTAACATGGAGAAGCTTGGACAATTTATCGAACTCATTTTAACACATATTATCTAAAACTATGTTTGGATTAGACCTATCAGCTCTGCAAGAAAAAACAAAGAATATTCAGGAGCATTATATCAATATGGAAGTTTCTCATGAACACTCCAGTGGTGTTTGTGTGATAGTTACTGCGAATAAAGTCAAAGATTTATACTTTGATGTTGAAAAACATTCACATGAGCAAGTAAAAGACGCCATCAATCAATGTTTCGAAAAATTGAATCACACAAAAAAAGAATACTTCGAGACTAATATTGATGCTCTTTTAGAAACAGTACCTAAGATATTCAGACAAGAACTCAAAAACCAGCTACTTGGTAGCTAAGACAATTATGGACTATCACTTGTACAAACGCATACAAGAAGCCCTGTCCAATAGTCCTCCTAACGCTGAACAACAAGCCTTCAACTGGCTTGTTGTGGGCGCTCAAAAAACAGCTAAGACCACCACAGTGCTTCAGCTTGCCTATATCATCCAAGCAATGGCAATGCAGATGAAACTTATCAAAAAGGTGCTGATATATGATCCTATGTTTCATGAGTCTTTTGAGCCAGCAGGTATTAGGAAAGCCATAGGTTTCATCAACCCCAATTTTGTGCTACCGAACTACAAAGTCATTACAGTCGATGAAATTCAAAGTTATGGTGCTAGTAAGGAGGATTATTACTGTTGGGCAGTAGTAAGAGATAGAGGCAGCAGGGTTCAGGACTTTTGTCAGGAGGCACTTACGTTGAAGAATGCCATTACTATTTTGGACGATGTGGGCTCTCGTATAACTGGGAACGTAAGAAATTTTCCACAGTACATCGACCTACTGGCCTACAATCGAATTAACTGCAATGATGTGTTTCTTATCTATCATCAATATAAGTACGTTCCGCCCTCATTTTGGCAATATTTCCAAAGAGCCATTGTCAAACAGTCCAATGAACAGAAGTTTTCGGATGACATTTACCCACGTGATTTGTATATCCAAGCACAAAAAGAAGTCACCTTGGAAAATAAAGAAAGGATATTTCCCAACAAAATGAATTTGGCTTACAGGATACTTCTACCGAACGAAAATCTAAGTTTCAAAGAGGACAATGGCTACTTTATCGCCACCGACGAAAGTGGGAACGAATATCTTCTGTTACAAGACCAAATAATTGACTTATGAAAAAATTTGGATTCTACTTTTTTACCTTTTGTATGCTGGTGATTGCTATTGGTTTAGGTTCGTTGTTGGGTGTATATGTCTTTTTGAAACTTATCAGCAAGAATGTCACGAAAAAAGACCTTGAGGATAGAGAAAAGCAAATTACTCAAGAAGCTCAAAAAAAAAAGAACAATCAGACCTCGAACAAAGCCCTTGGAGATTGTTCCCCTACATCCACCACAACTAAACTAGACGAAGTTTCGGAGGTAGCTCGCAAAATCAAAAACAAGGAATATGACCAAATTGGCATGCAAAGAGCCATTCTTAGGGAATTCAGAACACCCTGTAATAGACGATTTAGAATCAATTATTTGGGCTATTTCTGGATTCCCCCTGAATATCATGACGACTGGCAGGATGTTGATATTGTAGAACAATCCGATTTCAACATTCATCAATTTATTAGGAACCTATACAAATAATCGTGTCACGCAAAGACCTAGTTTATCTTTCAACATTAGCTAAGGAACATAATCTGCATTTAAGGTCCTACATGGATTTAATGGCGGTTTATGCAGACTATCTATTGCATGAATACCAACTAAATCTCAACGATTATAAAGGAAAGTGTCTCCCTGCATGGGTCGTACACCTCTGTAGAGAACTCAACCCCTCAGACTTCGAAATCAACTCTATGAAGGACGAAGGGAAGTTCTATGAATGGCTTGAATGGATTGGTGCTATCAAAAATCGAAGGTATAAGAGCTGATTTCACGGAACTACAGCCGACTCCATCGTATTCGAGCGTATTACAGCGTATTTGAGCGAAAACTAGCGTCAGGAATTAATGGAGTTAAACAACCTTTGTATCTCAATATAAACACGAATTCACTCTCATTTTAAATTTAATAGCAAAATGTCGTTAACTCTTAACAAAAAGCACCCTTCTACTGATATTAAAGAAGGGGAGCTGATTTTCATTGCCAATTTGGCTAACGATCCAGCAGTAAACTATCAGGTGGCAGCCCTTAAAGTTGCCAATATTGAAGACCCTGTTGCGATTGTTTTTGACCCTCGTACACAGTACAACCCTTCTAAAAAATGGTTTTTCAAAACCAAGGAATACCTTACTCAAATCGGTGCATCTGAGGAGATTGCTAACAAATTTGCTAATGCGTCTGAATTGGGAGCGCTTGACAATACTGTTGTTGCAAACATCTTTGGTTCGTCTCAAGTCCTTTTCACTAGCACAAATGCAACGGCGTTGGGTGATACTACTATCACTTCTGTCACTAAAATTACTGATACTTCAGGTTCAAGCGATTCTGGTTCGGGTAATGGCTCTGGCTCTGGTTCAGGCTCTAGCAATAATCCTGGCACTGCTAACGCTTCTACGGATGCAGCAACCAAAACTATCCTTGGTATGGCTTGGTATTGGGCAGCAGGGATTGGTGCTGTGATTGTCGTTGGTGGTGTATATATCGCTAAAAAACTCTTTGGCGGAAAGAAAAAGAAGCCGATTGAAAGGTAAAAATTCTAGTAGAAAAATTTGAAGTCAGGAGAGTCAGCAAAGTACTCTCCTGATTTTATAAGACTTTGCTCTCTCACCCTTAAATCTTCTCATGATGACTAAAGATGAAGTAAGGGAAACTCTCAAGGAAGAAGCTAAGGAAAAAGCTTACACGTTCATTGACTTCGTAATTGGTGCCATATTCATGGCGCTCTTTGTAACCATCGTAGTTTTTGGTGTAAGAGGTTTTTCTAAGCTTTTTTCAAAACTTTTCCCCAAACTAAAAAAGGATGAATAGTATGAACTTTCTCGATTATCTCACCACCCTGACCACTGCTGACACGAGGCAGGCGCAGGGAAGGCTTGTGAAAGTCTCTGCTACAACCGCTTACGGATTGACATTTATCTTTTCAGATGCCAAGCCAAGCGTGATTACGTATCCCAAAGGCGCTTTGTTAGGAAGGATTAGACAAACCACTACAGTAGTAGATAAAACCACGAAGAAAACAGTTGCTTACACGGCTGTAGATTTGGACGAACCCTTACTGGTTGATGCAGTAAACCAAAAGTACTTGACTTACTTATGGTTCAAACCTACTGAACTTGAATTTGCGGATAATGGTGAACAACCAAGGGCAGACAACAAAACTGAGTTAGTTCCACTGTATTGCAATACCACCTCAGGGGTAAAACTTCGACCAGAAGCTAATACACTCAAGAAGGAATTGAAAATCGTTAGCTATGGTAACATTGTAGGATACACCGACAAAAGCACCAAGAAATACCTCACCATTACCTTTTTGAAGGTATTTGATGCCAAAGGAAAGGCAATCGGGTGGGTTGCTAGTGATTACGTATCTTATAGCAAGCCACAGTCAAAAGCCCTTCCAAAAGTCGATTCCTCTGGAGAGTCAAGCTCTGTAATTGTTAGCCAAGATGATGACCCTCAATCTGGAATCTCCGATTCAACTGGAGCTGGGATTTTGAAAGTGGTTTTGTATGGCTTTTTCTTTTTGCTTTTTAGTCTGTTCTTCTATTCTATGTATCGTGCTTATAAAGACAAAAAAAATGAAAGAAAAGCTAAACTGGTATAAGACCTTATTGGTCACAAAGCCCATCACAGCCATCCTTTTGTTTCTTGTGCCCATTGGACTTATCGGATACTTTATTTTCAATCTTGGTAAAGACAAAGGCTTAAACACTCCTCCAAGTGATGCACCATCTCCTGAATACCAGCCTCCAACGGCTCAGGAAAAGTCAGTCTTCGAGGAATGGACAAAGACCACAGGAAAAGTAATTGTAGAACAGGCTCACAACTATTTTACAGCATGGTATAGCAAGGTATGGTATGGAGAAATGCGTGATTTATGTCATACTCTCAAGGAACTAACTGACAAGGAGTTGATTTGGATAGCTAACGACTACAACCGAAAATACTTCAAAGATGGGACATTCTTAACTGAGTTTATTGACCATAAGCTCTACGCAACCGCAGCCTACGATAGTGTACTTACTAGGCTCACAAAACTCAAGGCAAAGTAATGGCAAACATCTTAGATACCCTTGCCAACATCCTTTCTACCGACGAAATTAAGGATTTCATTACAGGCAAGAAAAAGCCTGAAATCACGGTGAATACCAACGTAGAGATGGAAACTGAAACAATTAAGAATGTCGCATTCTATTTGTTTCTGGCACTCGGAGGATTTGCTATCATCCTAGCATTCCTCATGTTTTGGGCAATGAAGTTTGCCCTATCATCCTTCAAAAATTAAACCCTCAATGGCAATGGGAAAGAATTTGGATAAAAATATCAATATCGAAGAACTCAAGGCACAAGCGGAAAAAAGAAAGCAAGATGCTGAGCTAGAGTTGCAACGAGTCGAACAACTGCAACAAGAACAAAAAGAAGCTGAGAAACAGCAAAAAATAGATGAAAGGCAGGCTCTTCTCGACAACGTTGCAACCTTCATGGCTCAGTCAAGACAAGAGGCTCTTTTAGGAAATCTCACAAAGGCGGAAACGCTCAAGGGATTTGCTGAGGATGCTAAAAAACTGGCAAATGAAATCGTGATAGAGGGAGAACAATCCGAAGAACTTGAAACAGAACTACCAACTGAGCCATTTTTTGGCAAAGGGTACTCGGTAGCAAGACGATGGATTCTTACCACACTATTCACTTTGGCACTCTTTGCTATTTCAAGCTATCTCAATCACCTTGTCAAGCTTGAGGGAACAGACATCTCAATGGCAGTGCGGTCGGCTTGGATTGACTTCATTATCAAGCTCAATCATTGGTCAATTATGTGGCTCATTGTAGACGTCTCCTTGCTTATCAACTGGAGCGTTGTGTATCGATTCAGAAACAATCACGAAGCACCCGAACATAACTTAATATCGAAATGGTTTCTCAATTGCTCAGACGAATTTCAGGTAAAGCAAGCCTTGTATTTGGTATATGCCAAAGCTTTCTCATTTGCCATCATGTATCTAGCCAGTCCAATCACCAATTCGTAATTAGACAGGCTGTAGTAGACACGATGAAAAGCCTCTATCATAATCTGGAAAAACCCAATAATAGAGGCTTTCTTATCGACAAAATCAACAAAACGGCAGGTGCGCCAAAAGGCTCAGCCTATTGCTCAGGCGGAATTATCTATATTGGTAAATGCAATAAGCTTCCTGTCACGGCCACACCACGAGCACTCTCATGGCTCAAGAGGTCAGCTATTAAACGGCAACATGGTAAGGCTATCACCACTGAGCCTGTGGTCAAAGGTGATATCGCTCTTTTCAATTGGAAAGGGAATCAGTGGCACGTTGAAGTGGTCACACAATGGAATATTTCAGGTGACAAAACAAGGTTTCGTACTGGAGGCTTCAATACAGGTTCTCCCTACGACCCCAAACGAAGGAAACAAGGTATTTTCCCACATCTAAGACGAAAACAAGATGCAATCATCCTCAACTATCAAGAGTTCTGGAGGCTCAACAGCAAAGAAGTCAAAGCTCTTAATCATTGGCTCATTCATCGGCATTAGTTTACTCTCCTGTTCTGATGCCCAATATCAAGTAGTTGATCATTTGTTGGGCATTGAAACACCAGAGAAAAAGGATACAGTCGATATTGACAAGGCTGACTTGAAGCTATCCGAACTAGATACAGTCCCTGAATTCGGAACGCTGGACTATTTTGATGCGACGGATACGGCATTCGCTAGATTGGAAGAAAAAACACCAAAAACACACAATCCATCTACGCCACCAAGAAAACAGTATCGAAGACCCAGAGACCGATTGTCCATGCGCTCAGATAGCGAAATAGAAAAAGCCTTTGAAGAGGCAAAAAGAAAGATAGCTCAAATGTACGATTCTACTAACCACTAATATGTTACTACAAGTTAATTATGAGCAAATTTTCACACCGATTGTTGTATCTGGAATAGTTGCTCTGGTGGTGTGGATTTTTAGAACTAAAACTGAAGAGACGAAGGAAAGAATTGACGCAAGACAGGAAGAAATCAAAGACATTCAAGAGAGGCAAAACAAGCATGGTGAACGTATTGCGGTACTAGAGAAAGATTCTCTTAACCAGCAAAATGGTATCAACGAACTTAAACAAGCGCTCAAGGAACAAAAGGCTGACTTCACGGCTCAATTCAACCATCTCTCAAGTCAAAATAACGAAATTCTAAAGCAGTTAAAATAGCATGAAAAAACTCATCTTTTGCTTACTATTCGGATTTATTCCGATGCTAGGTTTTTCACAAACCCTCAGTCAAGATACCTTATCACCTCCTAGTGTGGTGGTTGTCATCCAGCAAAATTACGTATGTGATTCTGCCGATTTTCAACCACAAGCGCCACAAAATGCCAAGAAGCCAAAGCCTCAAAAAGCTCCAGTAAAAAAGAAGAAATTCATGAAACGAGGAGATTTTTGGTCTAATGTACTCGACCTTACTAAGATTATTGTCCCTGCATTAGTAACCGTTTTAGCCGCTACTTCAGCCAAATAATTATGGAAGAAAAAGAGCTAGTTTCTCAAAAGTTGCAATACGCTTCTATCATCGTTTCAATGACTTCAGGTCTGATTTCGATTGTGTGGGTATCTTATCAAGCAGGTGTTTTTTTCGGGTTATGGGGAAAACCTAAACGTAAAACTTTTTAAGCTAACTTTTAGACTTTAACCTAAAAAACATCGAAATAAGCGTATTAACGCAACATTTTAAAAATTACAATTGTAAAATGTCCCTAATCTGTCTAAACAAACTAGGTTGGAATGTCGATAAAGTCGCATTCGAAAAAGAGGTTAGGGATATTTGTTCCGATCCGCTAATTCGTATCAAAAACCCTAACTGGTTAACGCTTGTCTTCAATGCCGAATCCAGTATGAAGTTTCCGAATGTGAATCGTATTGGTGCAGTAGGCTACATTCAAATTACAAAGTCCACAGCAAAGGATTTGCAAACCACAGTGGAGCACCTGAAAACGCTAAGTCCGATTGAGTACCTGTACTATGTTCGCAAATACTTACGAATGCGAGTGAAACAATATGGAGCACCTGATTCCGCCTACGAGCTTTACGCACTGGTGCATTATCCAGTCGCATTCAAAAAGGCTGAGAACTATGTACTCTATCGAAGAGGCTCTGATGCTTACTCAGGTAATAGCGCTTTAGATTACAATGCAGATGGTGCCGTTACAGTAAAAGAAATGAATCAATTCTTTGATAAGCGCTTACCACTCTTGTATGACAAAGAGTTGCTTTTCACTCCTGAGGATTCATCAAGAATTTATCTGGCAAACATTGAACTCAAGTATATCCTTGCAGGTCTGTTTTTTGGATTAGCGATGCTGGTTGGTATAGTATATTATTTTAAGAAAAATCAAATCACTAAATACCTTAAAAATCATGTTCTCTTTAGGAAAAAAGAAAAAAGGCTTCCGATTTGACATTGATGAACAAGTAGAGTACATCGGTGAGCTAAAATCAAAGAAAGGTACATACAAAGTCATCTCACGTAAACATGAAGATGATAAAGAAGTGTACAAATGCAAAAAAGGCGCTAAAACGGAACTATTCACACTCTCGGTCTTGAAAAAAGCCAAAGGGCTAGGCTCTGTTGACAAGCCTATCTCTATTTCAGACGTAGATGAGCGAGCCAAAGAGCTTCAACGTCGCTCTGGAGTAAAAGAGGTCAAAAAGGTCACTACGTATAACCTATCTCGTAAGGAGGCAAAAAGGATTGCTTTCCAAGAAGCTAGAAACAAGTAGTTATCCGATACCTAACCACCATACCAATCATTAAAATGAACAAAGTAACAAAAATTCTTATCGTCGTTCTTACCGTTTTTCTTTTAGCCATCGGTGGATACTATTTCTTGAATCGAAAGAAAACGGAGGCAGAAACATTAGCCAAAACAGATGATGCTTTCTACCTGCAGTATGCTGACAATGCTGATACCGTACATACTTTCAACATCAATCGTGCTGTAGAAAATAGTCTGGCAATCGGTTTTTCTGGATTTGCCAATCCAACTGTTGCAGGTACATTCCCGCTTGTTGACGATTCAGATGCCTCAAAGTTTAACGCAGCCTCACGTCAGAAATGGGCGAATTTCATCAAAGATGTGTTGATGCCCAAATTTGGCTCTTACGTGGCGCACGCCTCGGAGCTAACCAAAGTACCCACATGGATGATTTGGGGTGTTATGGTCACAGAAATCGACCCAGACAAACTCGAATACTCAAAATCTACCAGTGGTGCGAGAGGTGCCATGCAATTGATGCCTATCACCGCCACCGATACCATTGTAGTTGCAAAGAAGTATAAGAACTATGTTCCTGATGCTCATGAGGCTATTTTAAAGAAAAACCTTGGTGAAACCCGTGCGGAAAAAATCATTGATGCCGTCGACAAATTCGATAGAAGTCTAGTTGAAATCTCTAAGAAATCAAGCCTAAACGACCTCTACAATGCAGAATTGAATATTCACATTGGAGCTCTAAAACTAGCAAACCTTTTGGATATCTACGGTGCTGATGATTTAGCTTCTGTGGTCGTTTCTTACAACAAAGGAGATGCAACGGCAAAAACCAAATATGGTATTGCTGGTAAGAGTTTGAAATACGCTCTAGCAAACACGAGTGGAGAGGCACATGATTACATCCTTCGCACGCTAGGCAAACACGGTGGTTTTGATATTGTCACAAACGATTTAGGAATTTTAGTCTAATGTATCTACTGTTCGAAAGCTTCCGCAATCAGGATTCGTACCTCTGGCAACGAATGATGGCAGTGGGAGGCAAAGGAGAATGGGTTCACTGCGAAATCCTGTTTGATGAAAAAGCTTGGAGACGAGGTTCTGCATGGCTCAGTCAAGGGGTTGGTTTTCGAGCGTTTGAACCCATTGACCCGAAAAGATATGAAGTGTATCAAATCGGGTCACGGAATTGGGAAAAAGCCTATCAGTATTTTGTAGAAAACGAAGGTAAAAAGTATGATGCCATTGGCGTGGTAGGTATGGTGTACAGAACTGCCGTGCTGGACAACCCTGAGCACAAGTTTTGCTCAGAAGTGTGTTATGAAGCACTTACTCAAGCACAATTTCCATTGCCGAAAGTCGATGCTCGATTGATTAGTCCCTTGCAGTTAAGAAGGTTAATTAGAGGGCTAGGATACAAACCTCTTGTTTATCAAAATTCATAGGGTTACAACTTTTTCCTGAAAAAACATCAAAGTAATACATTGTTTTACAAACACTTAACCAATGACACTTGTAGGGCTACAAGTAAAAGTTGTAGCCCCATTTAATCACCACAAAAATGGCAAAACACTTATATGTAAAGGAGGATGTCGCTTATGCAGAATACTTCATCGCTCCCGATATTTCATCCCTTGCCTATGCTGCCTATTATGGTGCGTACCTTGGTGAGCTCACTGGTCGAACCGTTCAAGGAATTTCTGGAGACAAAAACACTTTCTTAGAATTCAAAGCAAAAGATGGAGAGACCTACTATGTCGTTAGTACGCTTCCATATTGGGAAAGCTTAGATAGTTTAAAAGACGACAAACCAACTGTATTTGGAGGGACAAACACCAATACGAATAACAATTCTTCAGGGAACACTTTTGGAAAAATCTTAGATGTAGCAAAAGGGTTGTTTGGAATCCTTGGTGGGGGTAGTAACAAAACGGTTGCAACAGACACAAAAGATTCAGAAGCTGACTCAAGTAGTGATACAGAAGGTACTCCACCAGAAGAGCAAGAAAACAAGTATCTAGCTTTCCTCAAAAAGAACATCGTTTGGTTTCTTCCTACAGTTATCCTAGTTCCCATTCTGCTATTCTGGTTAATGAGATGGGCCATTCGAAAGATGAAAAAACCATCATTAACACCACCAATTTCAAATGCAGTATAGAAGAATAGCACTACTGGATAAAACGGATAAAATCTCTTTCGAATTACTCGAGCAAATTGCTAAGGCTATTCAAATTCAACTCCAGAGAGATGTTTCACCCAAATGGGACGTATCAGGTGAGGTAAGAGCTTTTCGAACATTTGGAGAAATACCAGCAGGGTTTTGGACAGTAACAGTTGTCGAGGAAACGGAAAATAAGTTCAACGGAACCCATTGGTATGATTCTACGACAAATATTCCCTATGCTCAAGCAAGACTAACAGATTGGGTTACACAAGAATACTCACAAAACCATCTAACGAAGGTTCTTTCTGAGGAAATCATCGAAATGTGCATTGACCCTTATGGACAAAGAATCGTGAGAGGAAAGGATTTTGAGGATAGTACCAAAGAGGTTGAATTCTTAGTTGAACTAGCTGATCCCATAGCGAATCCATCGATCGGCTATTACATCAACGACATCTTTGTTACCAATTTCATTTATCCATCGTATTTCAATGTGACCCATGTAGATGGTACAAAATACGACCATTTGGGACTTCTCAAAAGGCCATTAGACCTCTTCGATAGAAGCTATCAAATCTTTCGTAGAGCTGGGCAATGGTTCAAAGCTTTTATGGTACAAGGGAAAATAGTGGTAAGGAAAAGTTCAGAAGGTGTACCCTTAGAAAACGAGGAAAGCAAAAAGGTTCTGCAGATAATTATTGGGGCTTTGATTTTAGGTTTTCTACTGTTTTTTGCACGAAAAGCAATCAAACTTTTTGGTAGCAAAAATACAAAGCGACAGCTCTACAAATGATTCCCGGGTTTTCATTTTTGGTAGCAAAACCTTAGCGCTTATCAACCTTACTCAGGACAAACAAAAAGTATTGGTAGCAACATGAAAAAAAGTAACAAAACCATCAGCATTATAGCCTTTGCGTTGTTCGGAGTGGTAATACTTGCCTTGGTTTTCAAAAAGAAGCTTGTCGAATACATTACCAAGACTTCACCACAGAAAACCATTACTGAGCTTACAACCAGTCTTTCTCAAGGAAATCAAGACCTCAAAAAAGAGCTATTGGAGCTTGTTCAGCAAAAGATTGAAAACTCTACAAAACAGATTGTCAATCAAAATGGCAATAACATCATTTTGAAAGGGATTGGTTGGAAAAGAACAATCGCCATGCAAAATATCGCTAGAGGTCATGTTGTTAGAATCGCTGAAAATGCAGGTATTGACCAATGCTATACGTATGACCCACTCGATATCGAAAACTATGGACTTGCAACAGGTATTGCACTTCACTCGGCTACTGCAGGTCAAGAATGTTTCGTACAAGTAGAAGGAACGGCTGAGATTCCCGACTGGGGGCTCACTCCGAATCAACTCATGTTCATCGGATCCAACGGACAATTAACTGCTACAGCACCTGTGCAAGGGCTTTCTCAATCAGCAGGAAACTCCATTTCAACCGACGAGCTTAATATTAATTTTTCAAATCCAATAATCTTAAACAACGAAGACAATGCCTAAAGACATTATCTCAAGAGACTCCACTTCTGGTAGACAGAAAGTTGTCAAATCAGTGACTACCTCAGCAGGTGCTGGAGACGCTGGTAAATTACCTGAATTAGATGCCTCAGGTAAAGTGGACAAAACCCTTTTACCTACTGTAGTAACAGGAGGTACAGCCTCACAAGCTGCCAAAGTACCAGAATTAAATGGTAGTGGTAAACTAGACGTATCCTTAATGCCTAACGGTGTTGCCGTGAATAGCGTTATAGTTGTTGCGGCTGAGGCTCTAGCAGCTAACGATATCGTTTCGCTAGACAACACTGGTAAAGCCGTTAAAGCCGTTTCAACTTCAACATCCAAAACAGCCATGGGCTTTGTAAAAGCAGCGGTAGCTGCTTCTGCCAATGCTGAGGTTTTCTTTGGAGGCATTAACGGAGGTTACACGGGACTTACGCCTGGGGCTGATGTGTTCTTATCCAATACGGCTGGTTTACCCAAATCAACCACACCTGTGGCAGGTACAGATACCTACAGTCAAGTAATTGGAACGGCTCTTACAGCCAACACCATTCTTTTTGAAATCGGTACACTCGTTACAGAATTGTAAGATGCCCGCTGAGAAAATTGTAACATGGAATGCAACTGCTGGTAGAGGTAAGGTGAAAACCCTTGCCTTCCTACCCAATGCAGGAACTCTTGACCAAATTTTGGTCAAGAGTTCATCAGCCGATGGTGATGCTTCGTGGAAAACACTCTCACAGGCAATGGTTACCTCTGCTCTTGCCGACGGTAGTCTAAGTCCAACTTTAATTGCTCAAAACACCAATAACAAATTCGTCACAGATGCGCAAATATCTACTTGGAATGCCAAGGTTAATACCACTGATTTAGCTAATTATCTTCCGCTGGCAGGAGGCTTTATGACTGGATTACTTCGGTTTAATACCTACGGCCAAAATTCTATAGGAAAAGGTACGGGGGATGGTGCTAGCACAACCACTTACAATGTAGAAATAGCTTCTTGGTATGGAATTGCCTTCAAAGATACTTGCTACAATACGGTAAGTATCGTATTTGATACCAGAGCTGGGAAAATTCAGACTAAGAAAATTCAGGTATCAGATTTTTTCACTGGAGTTGCAGATGTACCTGTTGTTTCGCTTGCCGATGGCACATTAGCTAAGAAAGCCATTTCTGCGGCATTTGTGACTGAATCAACTGATAAGAGATTTGTAACAGATAGTCAAATATCAAGCTGGAATGCCAAAATATCGGGTATCTCGTTAGAGGAAAATGGTACCTCAAAGTCCACTGGTAATACAGCCATTAACTTCAGTAGCGGAGCGTATGCGGTAGTTTCTGTAGTGGGAAAAGAAATCAGATACAATGTGGACGTAGTTACTGATAACTCCCGTTGGTTGGATACTGTCACCAACCCTGTAGCAACCAATCTCGTCAAAAGTAAGTTAGACGGCAAAGCAGATTGGGGACATGGACATAGTTGGGACAGTATTTCGGGAAAACCCACAGAGTTCAACCCAACAGGTCACAGCCATCACTGGGATAGCATTGCTGAAAAGCCCGGTGCTTTCAATGTACTCCTTAGAGAAAATGGAGCTGACAAAACTGTCTCTTCAGCAATTAATTTCTCGGCAGGAACTTACAATATTATCCAAGTGGATGGAAATACAGTTAGGTATCACTGCGATGTCGTGACGGATAATTCTCGTTGGGCTGATTGGTGTACCAATCCCGTAGCAACTAACCTCGTCAAAAGTAAGCTAGATGGTAAAGCCGATTGGGGACATGGACACAGTTGGGATAGTATTTCAGGAAAACCCTCTGAGTTTAATCCAACTGGGCACAATCACCATTGGAATAACATTGATGGTAAACCCTTTGATTTCAATGGTTCTTCAGTTTCAACCAACTACTGGTTCAACTCCAAAAATGGTAGTGTAATGGAAGGTATGAACTACATTGGAAATATCAATTCAGAAGTAATAAGCTCTAATGCGGTAACAACCAATGAACTTCGTCTTAACAACACACCCAATTATGCGAAGTCAAGTGCCCCTAGTGGCTATTTAACACTCAATGGAAATAGAGTCGTTTTCGTCAACTCATTCAATTAATTAATTTTTTAACACTAAATAATAAACAACAATGTACAAAGCACAATTAGCTCCAAACCCAAAAGGTATCTCTGAAGTAGAAATGAACTACGATGTAATTTCAGAAACTCGCCAAACTGCCAATGTCAACTATGTCGAAAAAATCGACATCTCGAAAATCGCAGACACCCGTAAATTCCCTCAGGCTGAAGGTATGTCATCTGTACCTAAGAGTTGGGATGCAACTACGGACGAGTTCCAAGCATGGTATAACAATCAGGATACATTGCTTATCGAGACGATGTTGCAATCACTTGGTTTCCAATTCACAGAGATTCAGAAACTTGATATTATGACTGGACAATACAATACTGTCAAGTCAAATCCTTCAGCACAGTAATCTCAATTAATTCCATGTTTCAGTTTCATTAAAACAGTAATCTAAAATGTCTAAAATCGCAATCAATTTTGATGTTCCATTCAAAGGGTTTGATGGTCAACCAGTTCAGGAGAACGGAAACGTAATCAATTTAGGATACATTCTCTCGCAACGTATTGCCTACTCAAACTCACCAAACTCTCAAAAGCTCATGTATATCGGGTTTCAACTCTATGAAGGGAAAGAAATTTCTCTTGACCCAGTGGACAAAGAAATCCTCAAAAAATTCATCGAGTCAGATGAAGTGATGACCAACATGATCAAGTTTAGACTTTTAGAACTGTTTTAATTCTGTAGCCTTGCGAATTAACTTTCGCAAGGCTTTAAACCTTACAAAAATGGCAGCACAAGCAGGAACAGAATTATTTAGCATACAGCTCAATGGAGCTATATGTTATGAAAACAGGTCTGGCTTCCCCAGTGAGCTTGTTACCGTTAAAACATTTTACGGTCAGACGGGTGGAGCAGCAGAACCTCCCAAAACAAAACTATATCTCTCAGGTGAAAGAGTTGGGGTAACTCTTGGTGAGACGAAAGCAGTTGGAAATAAACTCTACTACAAAGTTAAAATCACCACCCAAAGACGTGAAAAAGGTGGTTGGTTTGATTTAGGAGCGGGAGTGTATAACAACGAAGAAAGTGAAGCATGGGTATTATCAACTGACGTGACAGACGATAAACAAGAAGCCGACAAGTTATTAAACGAGAGAATAAACGCCAAGCAGGTTGCCAAAGACAAAGCAACTCAGAAAGTCTTAGATACAATTGAAGAGAACGATAATTCTTTCGCAGGTATAGAAGGAAACAATGATAATACACAATCCCTTAATATCACAAAGCTACTAGCGATTGTGTTGGGATTTATTGCCATCATCATCATGGGTGTACTTCTATTCAAGTCAAAAAACAGGGAGCAAATTCAATTAGCAGGTAAAAAACACTATGGGGTTCTCAAAACAAAGTGGAAACAGCTCTTCAACTAACCAGAAGACATCCACATCAAATAGCTCAAGCAATTCGAGCACCAATAATCAAACGGCATTAAGTAGCTTACTTGGAAGCGGATTTGACACCTCAAGCAATATCAGTGTAGGAATGAGTGCTGACCCAGTAAGCGCCATTGTAGGCTCAGTGTCAGGCGTAGTTCAAGCCTTCGTCAATGCAGATTCAAAAAAGGAAGTTGCTAGACTCCAAGTAGAAGCTCAGCAACTTCAAGTTGAAGCTGAAGATGCCAAGGCTGACCAAGAGTTATACAAGGTTTTACAGGAAAAAGTAAAGACTAAACAACAGCAATTGCAAACTGCGGCTGACAAAGCTAAACAAACAGCCACCAACAATATGCTGATTTTCTTAGGTGTTCTTGTATTCGCCTTGGGAATCATCTTTGTCGTATTCAAGTACCTACTTGGTTCTAAACCAAAGCAAGTAATCACACCAAAACCAGCCACTAACAATGTTCAAACTATTCAAGCTAATTGAGATTTACAATAAGCTCAAAAGCCAGACTTACTTCTTTCATTCAAGAAACCAAAAGGTATCCTTAGTCATTCAAGATGCCAGAGTGACACAGGTACTCTTCAACGGACCTAATCCGAGTCCTGACGATATCAAGGACGCCATCAACCAAGGTGCTGAGTACATTGAATCAGAGGTCAAAAAATCCTTTGGGCTATAATGGACACACAACAAGCGTTCATCAAGATGTTTGCAAGCTTCTATAATCTTGGATTTAAAGAAGCACAATCCTGCTCAAACTGTGCTGAGCAGGATTTAAGTGCTCTGTCAATTCAAAGAGCCAAGGAGTTCTACCAGCAATACCAACCACTCATTGAAAATCTAGGTATTTATGCCTTTCTATATGAATCAGAGCTTACTTTTACAACAGCCCCAAAAGAATGATTATATTGAATTAATCAATTATTATTCGGGGGATGATACATTCGACCTAATTACACAAAATCTTATTCCCAAATCCATTGAACAAACCATCGTTCTATCTAATCAATTTAAACTTTACTCAGGTGTTGTTCTTTGTCAAAAAATTTACGAGTTTTGTAGAGCGTATATCAATTACCGTTTCGACAAAGAAGGTACTGAACAAATCAGATTACCCAGACGTACTTGGGCTGATAGACAAAAGGGCGTAGACTGCGAAGATTTTACCATTTTCATCTCTTCTATTTTACACAATCTCAAAGTTAACCACACGATTAAGATGGTTGATTTTGGGCAAGGATGGCAACATATCTATGTGGTTGTTGGAGATGTAGTACTTGACCCAGTTCAAGATAAATTCGATTATGAGGACTCATATGAAACAGCTCGTGAGTATGATTTTGACTTCGCTTCCTTAGGTTCCATAGGTAGAAGCTTGAGTATCACTTCGAGTGAAAAGCAGTTCGTTCAACAGGTACAATTAGAGCTTGAGCGGAACGAGAAACATAACAAAAGAAGTATTGAAAAGCTTGCTAGCAAGTTTGGCATTATCGACAAAACTGACATTAAAGAGCTCACAGAATTAGCCATTGTTAATGTTTGTAGAAAGATTGCCAATGATAAGAATACGAGCGATTATGAAAAGTACCTTAGTATTCTTGAAACCTACCGAAATCAGGTAATACTTTCACATAGAACCAGTATTTCGATTCTATTACAACAGTACTCAACAGCCTCCCCAATTGCGTTTTTGGCTGGCTTGTATCTGAAAAATGGAATACAAAATTATCAAGGTCAAATTTTTGAACCAACTGCTGGCAATGGCATGATGACCATTGCTTTTCGTCCTGAGCAATGCACCGTCAACGAAATAGATGATACCAGATACAAGAATTTATTAACCCAAGGTTTTAGAAAAGCAACTCAAATCAATGCTATCTACAACACGCCTAACGAGAAGTTTGATGGAGTCATTACAAACCCTCCATTTGGATCCGTTGACCAAAGGGATTATCTAAAGATTGACAATAAATACATTCTAAAAGACCTTGACCATATTCTTAGCTATTATGCGCTTAACAATCTAAAACCCAATGGTCGATGTGCCATTATCATCGGTGGGCATACTCATTACGATAGTGAAGGCAGGGTTCAGGCAGGTAAAAATAGAGTTTTCTTAAGCTATCTACACCGCTATTTTAAGGTAGATGACGTAATTAACATCAATGGCGACCTTTACTCCAGACAAGGAACAAGCATTGATATTCGACTTATTCTTATTTCTGGTATAAAAGAAGTAGCTGAGGGATTTGCGCCACTCCAGGAACAAGCCAGAAGCGAGGTAATTAATACTTTCGAAGAGCTTTACGAAAGAGTTACTTCCAATTTTAGTCAAGTAACAACTAGCACTCTCAAAATTAAATACAAATATAGACTAAGGCTTCAATTACAGTCGAAGTCACTTTCATCAGTACCACTACATGAAAAAAACTAAAAAATTGATGGATATTGCCCTTGGCATGAAGTACCCTGTACTTTCTCAGGGACAATCTCTTGATGTGGACACACCCGATTCTATGGCGTTTGAAATCAATCAAGCGCTACAAAATCTCAAACAAGCCATCGGCGGTGATGTAGATACCTTCGTACAAGGTCGTTTGAAATATCTCACTAAAGCTGCTCTTTACAAAGCGCTTTCTGCTGAGCAGATTGATGCAACTGCACTTGCTATCTACAACATTGAAGCAAAAAATCAAGGGATTATCATCGCTGACCAGACTGGAATAGGTAAAGGGCGTATCGCTGCTGCAATGATTAGATATGCTACCAAACAAGGATATAGACCCGTTTTTATTACAGAGAAACCAAATCTATTTTCTGATTTGTATCGAGATATGGACGACATTGGAAGCAAGTCACTAAATCCTTTTATTGTGAATGCTCGTGATGCAAAGACCCAAATCAAAGACCGAAACGGAGACTTGCTGTATGCTCCCCCAATGAAATCGGAACAAGATAGCATTATCAAATCTGGAATTCTTCCAAGAGAATATGACCTTGTAATGCTAACCTACTCTCAGGTATCAGACTCAAAAGGATCTCCCAAAATTGAATTCTTAACGAGCGTAGCAAAAGGCTCTATCTTGATTCTTGATGAAGCTCATAACGCCTCTGGAGTATCTAACACAGGCCAAATCCTGATGAATGCTTGTGCCCAAGCCAAAGGGGTCACATTCCTTTCAGCGACTTTTGCGAAAAGACCTGATAATATGCCACTGTATGCTATGAAAACTTGTATTTCGGAAGCTGCCATTGATACAGAATCTCTCGTAAGTGCCTTCAAACAGGGTGGTGTGGCACTGCAAGAAGTTGTAGCATCTCAATTGGCTAGTCAGGGACAACTCATTCGTCGTGAGCGATTGTATGAAGGCATTGAAGTAAACTATATCAATCTTGAGAAAAACGCTTTAAGAGATAGAAAAATAGCAGATGAGTTTACTGAAATTGTTAGAGACATCATTGATTTTCAAAAGGAGTATATTATTCCTGAAGTTCAACAACTCGACAAACAGGTTCGTGATAGTCAAGCCCAAGCAATTATTGAAAATGGTACTAAACGTGCTGGTGTTGATGCTTCTCCTGCCTTTTCAAAGGTGTTTATGTTGGTCAACCAAATGCTTTTTGCACTAAAAGCTGATGATGTGGCAAACCGTGCTATATTGAGATTGAAAGAGGGTAAAAAGCCAGTTATAGCCTTTTCTTCAACGATGGGGTCTTTCTTAGAAAATATGGAGGATGAAGAAGGTACAATGGTCTCAGATGGTTCTACTATTTCAGCTTCGTTTAGTAATGTTCTCCTAAAGTCCCTTAATGCGGTACTAACCTATTCAATCAAGGATGAGGTGGGGAAACACCAAAAAAATGCGTTCGATATTGAAGCCATGTCCATGGATGCTCGTGATGAGTATTTCCGTATTTTCAATAAAATTCAAAATGCTTCACGCTCGCTATGTATTTCACCCATTGACTACATCAAGCAAAAAATAGAAGCCTATGGCTATAAGGTAGCTGAGGTTACAGGACGTAAATTGGAAGTAAATCTTTCTATCAATTTTAACAACGTATCACTCAATGGTCTTGGTGAAAGATTGTCTGAAAAAACTACTCAAAATTTTGTCGGAGTGGTCTCTCGAAGAAAAGCGGAAAATGTAAATGATGCCTTTAGAAGATTCAATGACAATGAAATAGATGTCTTGATGATTAACCAAAGTGGTTCTACTGGCGCTTCAGCTCATGCCATCATCACGGCTAAAGTACCTGCGGAAAAGGTCAAACAAAGGGTTATGATTGTTCTACAAGCTGAATTGGATATTAATACTGAAGTACAAAAAAGGGGGCGAATAAACAGAACGGGGCAGATTAAGAAGCCTATTTACGATTATCTTATTTCCTCGATTCCTGCTGAAAAAAGACTTATGATGATGCTTCAAAAGAAGCTAAAATCATTAGATGCTAACACAACAGCTAACCAAAAGAACTCTGAATCTTTGATGAAATCAGAAGATTTTTTGAACAAGTATGGTGATGAGATTGTGTTTAAATACATGCAAGAGAATACAGACCTTTGCTTACAACTTGATGACCCTCTTAATTTGTTCGAAGAAGATAAAGACCCGATCCAAATTGGAGCAGCCAGTAAAGTTTCTGGTCGAGTTGCTGTATTACCAGTACTTGAACAGGAAAAGTTTTATACTGAGATTTTGGAGCGCTACCAAGAACATATCAAACAGTTAATCGAAGATGACAAGTTTGACCTTGAGGTTGAAACACAGGATCTGCGTGCTAAAACATTGGAAAGAACTATCGTACAAGTAGGTACAGGAGGTAGAAGCCCATTTTCTGACAATACATTTATCGAACGTTGTGAAGTAAATGTATTAAGAAAGCCCATGAGTGTCTCTGAGTTACACGACGAGTTAAAAGCATCATTAGATGGTAAAAGACCTGAGCAAATTACTCAAGAGATTATTCTACAGGCTGAAAACTCCTTTGCTCTAATTCTTAAAAGAGACATTGAGAAAATAGAGAAAAGTTATGCCTTAAAAAGAGAAAGAATTACTTCTGAGAAAGCTTACCAAGAAAAAGCAGAAAAAGGAATACCTGCTGCTTTAGATTCTTATGTTCAAAGCAGGCTGATTGAGCTTGAAGAGGCTGAAGAATCATCCATCAATGATTGTAAAAGAAAATCGGCAAATGAATTATCTTACGTTAAAGAAATTGTAAGCTTCTTCCAAGTTGGAATGCCTCTATTATTTCCTGAAAATAATTTCGAAAATGGAAGCGTAACGAGAGTATTAGCCACTTGTTTAGGAGTTAGAATTAATCCAACAAAAGATAAACCATTTTCACCATCCAATATAGGGCTTCGTATTGCAATAGCTTCCTCGAGAAGATTACTCTCATTTCCGTCCATCTCAGGAAGTAATTCGGAAAGGATTTTTTCTATCAAAGGAACCTCTCAAAAAATGCCTCAAAATTACTCTTTCGTTAAAGAGCTTTTGCCTAAATGGGAGACTGCTATTTCGAATAACTTAAAGGATAGAAGTATTAGATACATCGTTACTGGTAATTTAATTCAAGCATACCGTAACGATAATTTTTCAGGGCGATTAGTTCAGTTTACCACTCTTGAAAATAAAGTTAGAAAAGGAATCCTTCTTCCAGAGAACTACATTCAAAAGTTAAGTAGAACCTCAACACAGAAAGTAAGTGTACCTATCAATAAGTGCTTGAAGATTGTCTCAAGTATTATGACCAATCAATCGTTACAGTGTTCTAATACTTTGTCTATTTTCAGAAAAGACCCTTATCACTTTAAACTGATTGTTTCAGCCAGTAAACAGGTGGCTGGAAATGTGTACTTAGATGAAGATATTCTTTCTGCTATTGTTGGAAACTCTTTCGAAAAGGTTTCTGCTAGCATGACGGCATTAGTCCATGTTAGTAACCTCAGTAAAGTCCTCAATACTTTAGGCAGCAAACTAAAAGTAAGTGCAGAGCTAAGCCCTGAGCAATTTAAAATTATTGCTGATGAAGTAAACCTTGAAAACCAGTTTAGTGATGAGCTTCAGGAGTTACCCGTATTTAACAGTCCAACTCTAGTACAGGAGCAGCCCAAGAATGATGATGCTAAACGAGTTCTCACACTCAAGTATAAATATCGTTTAAGGTTGCAGTTACAAATTCTTGAAAGAAACAAGCTATTACAAAATGGGTAAAGATAGCACAATTGGAAAACTTCCCCTTTCTCTCTACAGTCAGAGAGAAAGGTTTTTGGTAGAACTTTGGAAATACTTTAAAAGTACAGGAATCTCTGGTGATAAAATCGATGGAAATGCAATTCCGTTCTTGAGTGTCCAAGAACTAGCTGACTATATCAGAAAAAACTTCGAGGTTAACTCCGTTGAGGCTGTTTTTGAAAATAGTATTCTTAAACTGAAGGTTACACTAAGTGACAATTCATCGGTTACCTTCAATCCATATCAGCTCTCAAACTTGATTTATAGAATCGAAGGAGAAGAAGCTCTTAAGCCAGAACCCAATGAATTGATTAGTCCATCTAATCCAAAGTTCATGAAATTCATGGCAAAGTTTCTCGACAAGAGTTCCATATCACAAGACTATGGAATATGCTTTTCAGATGACGGGGTATTCAGTGCCAATCACTTTTCCATGATTTGGATTCATACCAAGGGTTCACAAAGAGGGCATTATACAGAGCATGGTCTAAAGTTCGATGTGAAGTGGCCACCCAACTACTTAAGAGGTGTACCAGACATTGAAAAACACACCTTTGGAATCAATGTAGCTGAGTTGCTCAGTATCGTCGAAAAGTTCAACAGAATCGATGTAGCTGAAGAAGTTGAACACCCAAGAGTCACTATTTCTGGAACTAGGTTTAGCGTTCGAGTCAACTCCAGTACCAATCTGAAATGGGCAGAGGGAATACAGACCAGTGGACATTTTGTCTCACCATCTGAAACAAATAGCGTCACTTTAATCAATGCGACTATTCTACCAATTTTAAAGTTGCTTAAATCACAGCAGGTAAAATATATCTACCTCAAGGTGAAAAGTCAAAAAAGTGTGAGAATTGATGTCAATCTCAAAGATTATGGAAATGCTACCATTATTTTTTCTCAAAAAGCTGAATTGGATAAACTGGAGAAAATAGACGAAAAAGACCCTAAGATTATCTCGAAGAAATACACCTATCGATTAAGATTACAACTCCAGCAAATGGAATTACAAAAACTTAAATAATAACATTCACTCTCAAAATACATAACATGAATACTTCAAAAAACATCGAATTAGTAAAAAGTATCACAGCTTCTCAGTTAGCTCAACTAGATAAAGTTTCACAGGAGAACTATCAACTACTAAAAGAGGATACTGAGGGATTTTCAGATTTTGATACTTTGTTCTCAATTTCAACCGAAGCAGAAGAAACCTTAGACGCACTAATCCAAACCGCAGAAGCAGTAGGTATCTTTCAAAAACAGGAAAAGCCAAAATCGACAACTACAAAAGCTCCAAGTAAGAAAAAAGTCACCAACTCGGTTGACAAAAGAGCACAACAAAAGGTCGAGAAACAAACCTTGGAAAGAGACAATCTCGAAAAGGAAGTAGAAGAGTTAAAAGCAACCGTGATTGCAAATGCTCAATTCAAAGAAAAGATAGCAGCAGAATTAAGAAAGTTTCTGAAAGTGAGCCAAACAGGATTATCAGGGGTATTAACCAAAAACCAAAAAGAGTTAACCTTGGAAGAGCAAATTCAAATCTTAAAGGGCAAAAGAAAATTCTATAAGAATCTAATCAAAGGAGATACATCGGATTTCAAAGCTATTGCCTTACGTATAGGATTGGATTTCAAAAAGTCTAAACCAAAACCTAAGAAGCAAAGTCTTTCAGGAGTTCCTCAAGCCATTTCAGGCACAAAGAAAAACGTATCATTGATTGATAGATTTAAACACTGGTGGGATAATTAATCTTGCTACCAAAAAAGGAAACCCGGGCATGAATTAACAGTGAATGCCAGGAACGAATTGGTAGCAAAAACCAACTTCTTACGGACAATATTTAACCAGGGAATTTGTGTTTTGCTACCAGTTTGATTCGTTCACAAAATCAACAAAGCAAGTAAAATAAAACTTTGGTAATTGGTACAAGTTTTATTTCGATTTTATAAGGACTAAATAAGACTCATATAATGCAAAGTTCATGTACCATATAAGGGTCGATTAAAGTACAAAGTATTACAAATAAGAAAAACCCTCCAGTAAAACCGAAGGACTTTCTAATTAATAGTTCTACACCTATTTTATTTAAAACGAATTAAAGCAAACATCGTCACAATAGTATTAAATTTTTATTTTTTGGTAGCAAAAAGGTATTGGACAGCTCTACTGCAGACAACTGTTATAGTTGTTGTTGCTACCAAAAATTTCTCAAGCTTTGCCTGAGCAGGACGATATCAAGAATTATTAATCTAACCATTGCTACCAAAACCACTAAAATGAAAAAGACACTCTTCATTATCGCAACAATTGTACTAGCAGTAATCACCTACTTCATTGGAAAGTCCAAAGGATGGTGGAATTTATTTTCTCCCGCCGATTCATCTAATACAGTAGAAAAGAAGTCATCAAATACTAAACTTAACAACAAAATTAGAAACCTTGATTCCAGTGTCAATGAGTATGGAGTAGATTTAGCAACCATCATGGATAACTGGGATGGTAAAACTGTGTATGAAAAAAAGGACGGAAAAACAGCACAAAAATATCATTCTATGGCAATAGGTTTTTTAGAAGATGGTACAATGGTCTACAAGTACAAAATTTATGGCGAATGGGTATATGATACAGAGCCATTTACAGCTTCATATACATACAACTATAATGAATATGGAGTAGATACGAATACAATACTTGCTATTTATGCTGGCAATGACATTTATGCCTATAAAATGGATATCAGCAAAACCAGTGAGTATGGATACCTGTATGATGGTAGACCTGTCTATAAACAGGGGGAATATTATCAATGGTAATAGAACGGTTAATTAGATAACTAAGATGATCTTATGTAGTTATGAGACCAGCGACACAGAAACTTGAAATAATAGGGGAATGTAATGGCATTAAACCTCAACGATTTTAGAGGTTCCTCTGGACTACTGTCTTTGAAAGAAAAATGTTCACTTAAATGCTAATTTACAGTCTTTTTAATACCGAATAATAAAATACTATTGTATTTGACTAAGTTTAAGCTTAATAAAGAGAAAAACATTTAACTTTAAAAATTAGCATGGATTGAAAGTAATATTTTTATACCTCCAATTTGCGAAATTATAATTTTCACTATGCAAATCAATTGAATTCTCTGCATGTACTATGGTTTATAAAACCTGATAATAAACTATAAAAGCTATATCATCAGAAAGTTACGTTGTAGCTTATCTCCTGCCACAATAATTTAGTTAGCATTCAAACCTGTTCTTTAAAAGAAATCTAAAATAAATAAACAAATGAAAACTTACGTAACAATAATTGTTTTACTCTTATACTCCAGTGTTACATTCTCTCAAATTTTAAGAGTGTGCTATATCCCCAATTATCGGTCGCAAAGTAACAGTGGTAGTGACGATGGATATACATTTGATGGATTACATATGATAAATCATTCTACTGTAAAATTAACGGATCCATCAAATTTTGGACCTGAAGGAGTGGTTAAAACTTCTATCGTTACTGTACCACTAAATGATAACCCAATCACACCAAATACCATACGTAAAGCAAACTGTGGAGCCATCCTAGTTGGTGGTTTTGGTTATTGGGATGGTTCAACCCTTCAAGGTTCCGCTTTAGCAGTACCTGAATTAAATACTATCAGAAACTGGTCAATTGAAAAAAACACCAACTTAGTTATTGTTTCGCAGAGCGAAGTTGGTGTATGGGGTTACTATAATATCAATGGAAATGCAAACCCAAATAAGCCGACATTTCAGGGACGAACTTCAAGGATATTCAATGGACCATTTGGGAAAGTGACATTTTTTGATCAAGGTGGTGGTTATCAAGGTTCAATTGCAGGAGAAAATTTTATACCGCTTTCAACTGATAATGAAAACAGAGTTACAATTGCTTTTGATAAGCCTACCAATGATATTATTCTTGGGGATATAGATATACTTACTGATTTAGGCGGTATCTCCTCTGGTAGTAGAATACAAAATTCAAATGATATACTTTTTGCAAATATTTGGGCATATGCAGTTGAACTGGCAGTACCTCAGATAAAGCAAGCTGAGACGAAATCAATTGTTCAAGGTAAAGTATTTGATAAAGAATCTCTAACTCCTGTGAAAACTATAATTAAAATTGTTGGAGATAAAACTACAATGCAATCAATTTCTACGTCTTCAGATGGTCAATATAGGTACGAATCCTTACCGAATGATATTTGTCATATTGCTATCAATGCTGAGGGTTATGAACCATTAAATGAAAGTATTTCTATTGATAAAGACCAGCTAACTAAAAACTTTTTCTTAACTCCTAAGCCAAAAAGTAATACTTCTATTTTACCTTCAATCACTTTTGAGGGTAAAATTCTCAAAAAAGGAGAAACTGTAGTACTAGATAATATTCAATTTGAGCAAGGTTTGAGTGATTTGCTACCTGATGGGAAAAAGGCACTCGATCAGGTGGTGAAATTACTACAACAAAATACGTCGCTTGTTATTGAATTATCAGGGCACACATCTAATGAAGGAGACGAATACGAAAATAGAAAGCTTTCCAATCAACGTGCTGAGGTATGCAAACAATATTTAATGAAACAAATTACTGATGCAGATAGACGTATTACTACCATCGGTTATGGTTCATCCAGACCCAAAGTTCCGAATAATTCAGAAAAAAATCGAATAACTAACCGAAGAGTTGAACTACAAATAATAAACTTTTAATTCTTTGTAATTTTAATGTTAGATGTGGATCAGATGTTCCTTTTTAAAATATGTGTAAGCTTGCCTAAAAATGGGAAACCAACAACATGGTACTTTCTGTTTACGCTGGCAATGATATTTATGCCTATAAAATGGATACTAACAAAACTAATGAATATGGATACCTTTATGATGGCAGACCTGTCTATAAACAGGGGGAATATTATCAATGGTAATTAAACCAATAGGTCTGAGTGTCAGCATCTTTTTCTTAGTTCAGTTTATAATCAGTTTGTAGGAGTACTTTTCGCCCAAGAAACATCAACACAAAGATTTAACACATTCTTACTGTGAGTTTGATTGAATCGCCATGGGTATTTTGCGTTGGATTAATACTCTTCAATGTTGAAAAAGTTGTTAATTAAGTTTTATATTTCCCTAAAATAGCAAAGTGGCTTTGTTGTGAACATGAAATTATCAAACCATTAACCCTTGCTATTTTAGGAAATATTTCAAGTATCACACTTTTTATTACAGTGACCTGTATTTATCGACGTTAAATACTTATTAAGTCAGATTTTATACCTGTTCCCATAATCTTCAAAATACTAATCGCTCTTGTCATTGCAACATACAAAAGCGATTTTTCGCTGTGCAGATATGCTTCTTTTTCTAATAAAGACATTTCTTCAATTTTTTGAAAATAGAGCGGAGCGGTTCTGTTATTTACATCAGCCAAAATGACGGCTTTAAATTCTAAGCCCTTTAAGTTATGAAATGTTGAGAGCACTACACTATCATTTTGACTAGCGTCATTCCTATTATTTTCTTGATAAGGAATTTTTTGTTTGTGTAAATAAGTCTTTATCTCTCTCATCGCATCCTTGGTTCTTGTTCCTATGGCCACATCGCTATAATGATACCCACTTGCTCTCAATGCTTTTATACATTCTATCAAATAGGTAATTTCTTCTTCTTTTGTTTTGAAAGATTGATAAACGGGTTTTTCCCCGTGAAAAAGAGAGTGATAGCCTTTGAGTTTTTCAGCCTCTCCATCAAAATCATCATAAGACATCCCCTGTATCGCACTCACAGCTAATCGCTTAATTTCCTCGGAAGTACGATAGTTAATCCTCAATTGTTTACTTCTGTTGCCCCTAACCGAAATCCCAGCTGCAGTAAAATTAATTTTACGTGCATATATCTTTTGGTATGGGTCACCTACCAAAAACAAATCATCATTCTTTTCTTCTACAAGTCCCCGTAAAAATCGTAATTCAACATTTGAAAAATCTTGAATTTCATCAGCTATTACATATTTGAAAGGCTTATTTTTATCTTGCAGGTGTGTACATACAATATTAAATAGTTCTAATCTATCTAAATATGCCTCTTCATGTTTTTTTTGTTCATACAAATCAAACAATGCCCATATATCAATTCGCTGTTTACGAGTGATAGGTTTACCTCTTCCAATTCTACTAGTACTGAGGTATTCTTCCTTTGTTTTTAAGTTGTTAAAAAGTTTTACACTTTGATACTCTATTGAAAGAAAAGTTGAATCGAACTCTGATAGAGTTTGTTCTAAAACATTATCCCATAATTCTAAGCTACTTTTAGAATTATAAGTATCCAAAATTCTGATTCCTGTAGGAATAAGCCCATAACTCAATGCCAATTCTTTTGCTAGAGCGTCTATATTCTTAATGATAACTTTTACCATATTAACGCCCAGCTTTTGGGCTAATCGATGGATATTCTCAGTCAAAGCATTGGTAAAAGTAACAAATGCGATAGGTCTTGTATCATCTTCACTCTTCTGCTTTGCCAAAAAGTGCAGTCTGTGTAATGCCACCACCGTTTTTCCTGTACCGGCTCCTCCTGTTACTTTTACAGACCCTTTGAAAGACGATTCTACCAATTTACGTTGAGATGGATGCAGAAAAATTTGCCACTTGCTGAGTTCTCCATTGATAATTTCATTCATTAAAGTATCATCTACTTCTACAAAGCTTCGTTTGTTATTGTTACTTTGTACGGGGTCAATCGAGCTATTGGCTTGAATCTTACCCTCTTCTATTTCTGCCAGTAACTGCATGTAAGGAACACCATCGATTAAGTAAAATAGGCGTTCATACACGTCCACTGGAAGATTTTGCTCTAACGCTTCTAATTGGTTTAAATCCAAAATTTTATGTACCAAGGTAAGTAATAATTCAGGCACGCCTAAGTCTATGAGTTGTTGCTCTGAATAAGCTGCAAACAATGAAGTATGTTCTGTCGTAGCACTGCTGGGTTGTTCCACAACATCTTCTGTTAATACTGTAAACAGTTGGGCCGTTTGTGTATTTTCATTCCAATAAAACACTTTGTTCTTAGCCCAGTTCATGGCCTCGTCATGGTTATCTACCCAGAGCAAAAAGTAATCCTCTCCCGTTTGTGGTACTTTTACAATAGCTCTATACTTACCATCAATTCGTGCTGTACGTAAATACGGGTCTTTAAAGGTATTGATGGGTTCGAGATGTATGGCTTCAGCTTTAGAGTTTTCTCTAAATTTTTTCTGAAATTCCAATACCTTTTTTTGAATATTTTTTGGCAAATCGAACAATTGTTCCATGCACTTGTCATGTATGTAAATTCTCATGATAATAAGGTAGATGGGTTAAAATCGGTTATCTCAACTTGTGTATATCCTGCTTTCTCAAAAATGTCTTTATCTGCTAATGAAATAGGATTGAAGAAAAGCTTTTGCTTTTCAAAACCCAACATTGCCTCAGCAAACAGCCCATCATACTCAACAAAGAAACTGCCTTCTCGCTCAAAGTAGATGTCATGCTCTATCAAATATTGAATCAATGGATGAAAACTTTCTTCAAAATAAGCCAAGCAACTATAATCTTTACTCAGATTCTCAACCGTTGGCTCTGGTGCTTCGTCTAAAGACACCAAAGATTCTTGAACTAAGTTGTAAAGTCGCCAGAAATTTTGCCATTGCTTTTTATCTAAGGCACTATTTTGGGTTTTAATTAGAACGCTACTTTTGAGGTCTAAAGTAGCTAAATGTATGGCCAAATTCACAGATGAAAAATCCGTAATTTGCTCAATTTCTGGTAATACATAGCAATCGTTAAGGTTCTTTGCTTGTTGATTATGTGGTGTCTTCACAAAATGTTGAGACAATACTTTATTGAGTTCTGGTGCATCAACAGAGGGATTCGCAAATTTGGATTGACGCATTGCTAACAGCAAGGCGACTTTTTTTGCTCGGTTTGCATCTAACGGATTTTTCAAATACCACAAAAGGCGTTCAAATGAGTTGTTGCTTTCCAGCAACTCATCGCTACAATTACGCAAATGAGGTGTCTTTTTGTATTTTTCTATCGTTTTGGCATATTGTGTTTTATCAAGTGCTAAGTAGTCTTTTTTAGCCTCAAACGCTCTTGCATCATTGTCTTTAACAACCATGTCAAATAGTTCTATATCTTCCCAAGTAAGAGTCCACGTAATTTTATCGTTAGATTTTACAATACTTTTACGTTTTTCAAAGTCGTTGAAAAAATTATTATGTTCTTTGGAAGCATGATACTGATAACCATCCATGTAGATAGCTATGCTTTTGGCAGTAAAAACTTCTTCTTCTGATAAAGTACGCCCTGCTTTTTCTGCTGTTGTTAAACTAATATAAAAGTCTGAACGAGTATTAAACTCTACGCCTTCCGATTTACCTAGGTTAAATTGAGGACGAATCATATAATAGTAGACATAGTCTTTCTCTACTATTTTTAGTTGATAGTTGATAACACCATCCTGTTTTATTTCTTCAAATTTATTTCCTTTGCCATAATCTTGTAAGAGATAGTTTCTTAAACTTCTGATAAATCGGTCTTCTAATTCACTTTCTTCTATTTGTCCGCTACCTGCCAATGTGCCTAAACCGTTGTTGTATGATTCCCAAGCATTTGATTTTTCGGCAATTCTCTTGAATAATTGTTCTGCCCTAGTTCTGCTAAGTTCCTCTTGATTGTACTGATTCGCATACGTATAAATGCATCGATAGCAACCATCTTTACCTACATGCTGGCAGCCGCAATCTCGTATAGCTAAGTATGCTTCTAATAATACAATCCTGAATTCTTCTGGATTAAAAAGCTTTTCTAAATAACCTGTTCCTCCAGGGATGGTATCATATAACACAAGGTATCGGTCAAACCGTTGGCTATGCAAGTTGTATTCCGAATAGTTGCTGATGGATATGTGTTGGGGATTGCCTTTATAGTATCGCTTCAAGCCTAATAATAAGCCAGCTTTAAACATATTTACTGTGGCATCATTTTCAAACTCCTGAACAGGTAATAGTACTTTAAGTGCCTCTGTCTTAATTTCTCTGAATAAATATACTTCTTCAAAAACGTCATCGGACTTCCCTATATAGTTTCTTGTTTTGTGCTTACAATAGCCAAAATGCCAATCTGTATTTTGGCGTTTTGAAGAGCTTTTACCACAATATTTACAGGTAATAAAACCATGATAAGGAACGTCTGTTTGCTGATTGATGGTAATCTTGTTAGCATCAATTTCTGAGGCTAAACCTAAATTAACTTCTGTGATAACAACGTTTTTAACATACTCAATGCCAAAAGGAATATCTTTCATACCCCAAGCCCCTTGAAGACTTCGCACATCAAAGTGAATATGTTTTGTAATACGATAATACTCAGCATCACGGTCATCGCTGCTATCGTCGAGAGTCGAGTTTTCACGAGTATTGACAGACTTTACGCTGTTGAGCTTAACAAAAGTATGCTGATTTTTGATAGACGCCCATGATGGATCTTGGCATTTTGGGCAATGTGTTTCATTGGTAATGACGCTATCGGCGAGGTGATCACAGTTGGAACAAAATCGTTTGCTCAGCAACACGCCTGCATCTTTCCAGTCGAAAGTATTGATGCCCGAAATAGCAAACTTATACCCTTGTGAATAGAAATAATTGTTAGGAGCAAATTCTCTCAAAGCAGTATTCGACGAACGAACTATCTCAAACTGCTGATCCGTTGGAATACTATCGCTGGCTTTTGCCTTATACGATTTCACCCATGCGTTTAGGGTTACGCCCGTTTCTGGAAAGGCATAGTTGGGCAATAGCCCTACATTGGTCAAATGCTCTAATACTGCTCTTTTATCCAATAATCGTTTCAAACCCCAAAGTGCTTTTTTCTCTGCTTCTAATAGCTTTCGCTCATCATCAGTAGCGGCTAGTCTAAGCGCTTTTATTTGGTTATCTATTTCCTGCCTTTTCTCTTGAATAGTTACATATTCTTGTTTAAGTTTCTGAAAAACACTTTTGATTCTTAGGAAAAAACTCTCGTCTGACAAATATTGAACTAACCCTTCCAATACTTTGGAGTCATTGAGGTCTGGCTTATAAAAATCGACAAACCGACTCAGTAGTAGGCTTTCTTTAGACTTGATAAATGAGATGATACGATTGGCAAAGAAATCGACTGAACTGAGGTCTGTACTCATCAATCGAAGGCTCATTAAAATCCGAGGAATAGCATTATTCTGAGGGTCTTGGCTAGACCAATTATCTAAGCAATAGGCCAAAAAATGTCTATACAAAATATCTTTGGCTTCCAGATAACACCCCGGTGTTGCTATTTCCCCATCCATCATATCAAGTGGTTCTTCGAAATAATATAATTCATGGGCTTTATTAGAAGCAAAATTATTGATAAGTGCCGCTCCAGATGCTCGCCCAGCTCGCCCTACTCGTTGCAAAAAATTGGCACTTAGGGGTGGAACAGCGTTGTTTATGGCGGTATTGAGAGTACCAATATCGATACCCATTTCTAAAGTAGAAGTGGCAACAATCGTATTGAGTGAGTTGAAAAAGGGACGTTCTTTAAAGTCGTTTTCTTTTCGCTCTCGGTCTTTTCTCTCTAATACGCCTGTGTGTTCGCTGGCATAAATGCGAGGCGAACGACTTCTGTTATAAACGGCTTGATAATAGTTTTTTGAGACTTCTGCTTGTGGCTGATAGGTTCCAGAACAGTCATATACCAAACATTTGCTGTGTTGGGTTATGGTATCGCTCTGAGCTACAGATAAAACAGCACCGCAAGTATCACATTGATGTTGCTTTACTTTGTTTTGTACCCATACCGATGCTGGCTCTATGCTGTAATTGAGCGTTGAGTCATTACCTGCTTGGTTCATCAAGCCAGTTTGCTCCATTACTTCGAGCAGTTTCTTGTAAAAGTCATTGACAAGGGCATGATAGTTGGGTGCTATCTGAAACGACTTCGTAAAATAGCTTTTAAACCAGTTATTACTTGTTGTAAAAGTGGTATCTAAAACCCCTCTACTATGTGGCTGACTGCTGAGAAGCTTAGGAAAACGGCTTCTAGGATGAAAGAGTTTGTTGAGAAAATGGCGATTATCGCCCCACCAATTGAGGTCTCTTATTTCTAGTCCATTTTCTCTGAATTTGCTTAAATAGGGATGGTCGATGCCCCCTCTTCTGCGTATGCGGTGCAAAATACCATTGACAAAAGCTTGTAATGCTTCGTTCTGAATCATGCCAAGGTTATTGTCTTCGAGCCATTTTTCCATCGCTGGGTAAATGGCTGCGAGTTTGGTAGGGTCAAAGGTGATGGCTGATGCTCCTGTTTTTTCAAGGGTTCTACCGATAATAGCATTGTAGCCAAATTCGGCCATAATTTCCCATCTGATGCGTAGGTCAAACTCTTTTACAAATGCTTCTGTAAATTTTTTACCTTTTCGATAGTCGTGGTGTATATCTACTTTGCCTACGTAATCGGCTGGAAAAAAACGGAAAAAGTAGGCTTCTTCATGATGGTTGCCAGACTCATCGGCATGGTTTTTCCAATAATCCAAAAAGGCTTGTTGTAAAGTACTGATGTCGGTAAGACCTTGCTGTTGATTGATAACTTTTTGTAAGGAGGAACGAAAGGTAAAACGATAATTTCGGGCTTCCACAAAACCAGCCTGATGTGCCGCGTCTTGTACGCTGTTGGTAAAGGCTAATACTTTTCGCTGCTGGTCTTTGCGTGGATCAAGGTCAGAAGCCAATAACTGGCTGACAGTGACCGACGACATTGTGGCTATGCGTGTTCCGATAATGCCAATGCTATTTTCGGCATTACAGCAAGGGCAGATGTATCGGCTGCGATTGCGGTCATCGAGTTTTCTTAGGGCTTGTATTTTAAATGAATCGGTGTCTGGTCTATCGCTAAGTGCTAAGGTTACAGGGTGCAAATAACGGTTTTCAGCGGTAGTGGCTTCGTACTCTTCAACAGCAGGATGCTCTTCGGTATTGATAAAATAGAGGTTTTTATGATTATCAAAAAAATAATCATACACCTGCTTGGGGTCGGCATAAAAATGATTTTTATTATCGTCTTTGACACCCAACCATCCGCTTACACCACATTCCCGACAATAGTACGAAGGTAACGACTTGGGGTCTAATTTATCGCCTGCCTTATCTTTCCAAGTAAATACGGGTGTGGTGGCTACTGTGCGTAATACGCCACTGAGTTCTCGTATCCAAATTTGTACTTGTACATACAAAAATGGGAAATGACGACCTGTACCCACTTTGGCTTCGCTGATAAGTGCCAAAAGCGAATTGACTATTTCTTCCCGTGGGTTAAAGCCCCCAAGTGCATCCCATTCGGGTATGCGGCTAAATGATGGATTGATGCACGCTAGCTCAGATAGGACTTCATCTAGGGCTTTTATTTTTTTAGAACAAATTGCTAAAAGGTCTTTCACTATTTTTAGCCCTTTTAGCTCTACGCCTAATTGTACGGCATCGCTATACTCCGAAATCTGCCAAAGGCGCTTTTGGCGCTGGATATAGCTCTCATAACTATCTTGTGCAGCTATTCGGCTGTCTTTTATGCCTTTGATTCGGGGCAAATAGTCGTCTAGGTCTTGTAAACCAAAAAAGTCTTGTACGGTTTCTCGGTTTTCGGTAATAATGGCTTGATCGTCGAAATGCTCGCCAAATACTTTTTCGGCATATTGTGTCAATAATTGTTTCGAAGCCTCTCCTGTTCCTATCGTTGCCGATGTTCCTACTGCACAAAGTTGCCCTTTTTCTATCCCTAATTTCAACTTTAATCGACGGATTAGGTTGGCTACATCGGTGCCTTGTGCCCCGTCGTAGGTATGAAGTTCATCTAATACCAAAAACTGTAAGAGCGATGAGTCCTGTAAATTAAAATTCCAGAGGTTATGATACTCGTTGCGCATCAACGAATAATCTAACATTTTGAAGTTAGTCAATAAAATATCTGGTGGACTATCTACAATCAGTTGTTTGTTTTCTATAACGTGCTGTTCGCCCATGTGGTTGGGGAACTTCTTACGGTCTTTGCCTTCGCCTATAAATAAACCTACGGTGAGTTTTCCTTTGAGGCGTTCGTCGGCCCAAATGGTTTCTGCTAAGCGTTTGGCTTGGTCAGTGGCTAAGGCGTTCATCGGATACATGATGATGACTTTGATGCCCCTGCGGTGTAGATTTTGGTAACAAAAATCTAAAACAGGATACATAAAACACTCAGTTTTACCCGACGACGTTCCTGTAGTGATAAGGGTCGATTGTGGCATTTGCCCCGCACTCGTAAGCCGTTGAAATGCTTTATACTGGTGGTCGTATGGTGGAAAATTGGGTTTTACTGTGAGGGGGATTTCCTGATGCGAGGTAGCTTTTACAAAGGGTAATTTCACCGACAAATAAGGCCCTTTGAACATCCCTTCTGTTGGGTTGTTCACAAATTGATAAAAGGCTTGGTGTACTCTTTGGTTCTTAAACCCAAAAGTAGCTTTGATATATTCGAGTATAGATTCTTTTACTTCGGAGGCTTGTTGTAATGGTAACATTTATCAATAGGGAGCTTTTTAAATTTTAATTTGTAAATGCTGAATTGTGAGCAATAATTTCCGCCCTTGCTGGAGTTGTCTCCTGCAAGGGCGGAATGGGTTACTTTGGATTTGTTTTTTGGGAGAAGAAGTTCTTCCATACCTCAAATTTACTTACAATTGCTCAAACCATGCCCAAGCTTTTTCATAATCTGCTACTCTATCGCATTTTTCAAAAGGAGCATAATATAGCACGGTTTGCCCAGCGTAAAGCTCGCTTTTCTCAATGGTATGTTCGTAGGTATCGCCTGCCGATAGGTTTCTGATTTTTTCCCATACGGGGCGGTCAACGCCTACGCCTGTGAGCCCCTTGCTACAAGTAAACACAATATTGCCTCGTTGGTCGTACCAAGTATCGTCTTCGTTTTGTTGTAAAACAGGAAACTGTACGTTGTAAATCAAAATCAATTCTGATAAACTTAGCCCCAATGCCATTGCCGTAAGCACGTCTATTTCTACCAAAGCTTGCCTACGCTCGTACCAATTGCGGAGTGGTGTGTTCCACGTCCAGATGGCGGTTAAGTCGGCAAAAGGCTTCAGACGGCTGTCTGTTTTGCTCCATTGGTCTTGACTAAACTCGGCTCGGTAGTTTTCCTCCCAAAGTGGAGCGTAATATTTGTTTAAACAGTTGAGCAACAGGGTTCTACTAAATAAATAAGGCTTGTATTTTTCGGAAATACCCAAAGGGAAAGCCGTCATCCTGCTATCACTTAAATTAGCAGCTCCAACTGTTTTAATAAAAAAATCAAGAATTAATGAAGAACAAATTGCTTGTGTTTCTACTAAAAGAGATGTATTTCTATAAATTATCGACACTACACCATGAGTATGACTCGTTTTAGGCGGTAAAATAGCAGAAATTAAAGTTCTTTCATTGGGTTGTCCTAACATTTTTCTAAAGCCAACTTTATAATAATCAATCCAACGGTCATACATTTCTTGGTCGTCATCGTTGGTAATTTTAAAGCCTTTTATCAAATCAGGAAAGCTCTCTATATCACCAGCAGGTATATAGTTGGTTCTGGCTACAAAATGGGCATCTACTAAACTATGGTCAATTATGTCGTAATCAGAACTAAGAATACATTTTTCCAAAGGTGTTTTATAAATTGGATTTGAAACATAAAAATGTGGCCCACTATAAATCATTTCATGGGCTTCTATATCAGGAACTTGTGTATTTCGTTTGATTGTACCATTATTAACATCTAATGTTTCGTCGAAGCAAACCGTAATTCTCGTTTCATAATGTTCAACAGCACCTTTAAAAGAGCTTAATTTTTCGAGAATGGTAAGAATTGAAGCAGAGTGTATAGATACTAATTTTGCCGAATCCCAAGCCGTAGAATTTTCAAAAGTTTTTGCAAGAACCAACAACTCTTTTTCTGTAAAGCGAACAATACGGTCAGAATGAGGCTTTATGTTCCAAATGAATTTACCCGACACTTCATCTTTTATTTTAATTCCTCCCGAAACGCCAAAGCTTGTATTTAAAAATGAGCCGCTTATGGTTGAGGGGTGGAATAAGTTAGAAATAGATGTAAAAGATACACCTCCTTTCGTACCTGAAAATACTTGAACTCCATAACTCATGTTGTGATGGACTTCTGCAAATAATGACATTTCATTCTGAAACTGAAAATGATATTTTAACCGCTGATATACTTCTTTTCGTAGTGGCTGTCCGTTTGGGTCGTCATAAATACTTTCGGGGTGGATTAAGCCCATAAAGCCCTGTTTGCCTAAAAGGCTAAAGCCATTTTCCAATACACATTTATAGAGGTTGGTTTGTTGCCCAGCCAACAGCGGATAATTTTGGTGGGCGTTCAAAAACACCGAGGTAGCCTCTGTACCGATGGCTTCGCCCAAGTACATTTCTTTGAGGCTTATATCAGCCAAAAAGTCGGCTTGTAAAGCCCGTACTTTGGGGGCAGATTCGCTACGAATGGCTATTTCTGGAAATTTTTCGGAGATAATCCCACTTTCTTCAAATTGCAATTTCAACCACGGCGGATTCCCCGCAATCAGGTCGAAGCCTGAGCGTTCCCAAAATACCTCTAAAAATTCTAATTGCGGATGAAAGAAAAAGTATTGTTTGGCCAAAGCTTGCACCAATTGTAGGCGTTCGTTTTGGTCGAAAATATCCTTCTTTTCAGTTTCGGCAATAATGGTTTCGTTTACTTTTTCAGTAGAAATAGCAGGTTCATTTGCTGCAAAAAGATTCATTTGAAACTCGGCGGCATGGCTTGTATTCGAAAGCTCTTTTCTCCGTGCCTCTGTATGAATGGCGTATTTTTCTGCCAAATCCATTTGTAAAATCTGCTGAATATCCTGCCAAAATTGTTGACGACTGGGCAATTCAACGGCATTACGCACATCCCAAAACCAAAGACTACACCAGTAGTCCATCACCATTTTTAGCTTGAAATACGGTGCAGCATGGCGATTGCGTTCGTCGGCCAGTTTTTCTTTTTCTGTGTAAGATTTAATATGCGTTTGTACCGCCTCGGCGCCAAACACATTTTTGGGCATGGCCGTTTGTACATTGATATTTCGCTGAAAACGGTAATGCTGTATCAGCAGCTCGTCTATTTTCTCAGAAATAAGTTTTACTTGCGTTATCTCTTGATTACCAAGCGGTTTTGTCCAGTCACGTTTCCATTCGCTAACCCGTTTGCTTTCGGCTTCGTGTTCGCTTTTCAGCAATTTGATAGCTGCCGAAGCCACCATATTTTTATCGGGCAACAAGAAATGATAAATTTCATCTTCTTTTCTATTGTGTTGAATTTTATCATAATTGGTACTGGGCTTGAAGGTCAGTTGTTTAGGAGCTTTTTCCCACCACTCCTTTTTGAGCGGCACACGTTTGGGTTTACCTTTAGCATCTGTGATAACATGGTCTTCGGCAATGAGGTCTTTTTCGGGATACACCTTGAGCCAAGCCCCAACCACGGCATTTCCAACTCCGATACGGTTACTAAAAAAGGGCGTTTCCATGTCTTTATGAATCACATTGAGCCAAAGCGAGAGTTTGCCCAGTTCGATAGCCGTAGGGTTCAAGTCCACGCCATACACATTGTTGGTAGCAATATAGGCTTTTACTTTTTGGCGTTCTTCTTGGTATCGGTCGGGAGCAACTCGCTTACCCATTTCCTTTTGGCGGTAGCTTAAGTAGGCTTCTGCCAATTGGTTAATCATTTCGTTATGAAAAGCCGCCGCCCCCATAGCAGGTTCAAGCAATTTGAGGTCGAGAAGCTCCGAGGCTTTCATTTGCTTGTTTTCGAGTTTTTCAAGAATGGGCTTCAAGGTATATTTTACGGTGCACTCGGTAAGTATCTCTGGCGTATAATAGGAAGCCGACTTCTGGCGGTCACGTCCGCTCAGGCGATACACAAAAGTGCCTTTGGGTACAATAACGGCATTGCCTTTTTCATCTTTGAGGACTTCTTTATCGGTAAAATCATCACGGCGACTTCTTGGCACGAGGAAAGTACCCTCTTCTGGTTTCCCAGCTTTGTGTACCTCGATATAATCTTGTTCAGCATAAAAGCCCCGATAAGCCAATAAGCTTTCGTACACACTACCCAACTGGTTAATACCTAAATTGGCATAAGAAATACGCCCACGGGTTTTACCTTTTTTCTCTTTCGACAACGACAAGCGGCAGATAATATCTTGCCATACCTTATTGCGGAACTTCACTCCACGCAAAGGGTTGAGTTTGGTATCATCAAAAAGCGGCGAGTCGATATGCCTTACTTTAAAGCTTTTGTTCTGTCCGTTGTCGTTTTCACGGTAGCCATTGGCCAATACACCAAACAATTGTTGGAGCGACTGGTGAAAAAAGTAGCCATTGAGACTACTATCCGACAAGAGCGGCACTTGTTCTAATTCACGAAGCATCTCCAACGAATATCCACGGTTATAGATAGCGTCGTTGCTGGGGAGAATATCCAAATCTTCCCTAGATTCGGCATAAAAAATAAAGAGCAAACGGTAAATGATGGTAAGACAGTCGTCTTTCATTTGTTGCTCGAAAAGGTCATCCGTTTCGTCGAATACTTCGTGATTGGTTTCTTTTTTATAAAAAATAGCCTCATTTGCCAAGGCTTCCACGGCATGAATGATACCCTCTTTGAGGTCTTTGGTTACTTCATAAGCTGATTTGTGGCTATCTTCGTCGAGTTGGTCGAGTAGCACCATTTCGCTTTCAGGTGCTAAGGTTTCTTTTCCAAGCAAGAAATAAAACAAGGCGTAATAATTGGCATTACGGTTGGCAGTAGCCTCGTTGAAGAGCTCTTCTAAATCGAGTTGTAGATAACTACCTCGAAACCATTTTTCTTGTTCGAGCAAGAAAATCATGTTTCCTGCCAAGAGTAAAATATACTTTGGACGTAAGTGAGGCTCAAGCAAAAACAAAGCAGAAACAGCTTTATTAATGATAATAGGCGAAATTTTCAATTCGTTAGGAAGTGCAAAAATACGCTCCCATTGGCTACGGTGATAGCGTTGTGGTGGCGAACTAAGCTCCTCTTCCTCAATATTATAGCGTTGTTCAAAAAGCCCATCGGGGTCTTTGTCATCTTCTTTGATAAGTGCCTGCATTTCCATAATCATCAAATGCGGCTGCGAACCCCTGTATAAAATATGTCTGACAGGAATCACCTCAAACTCAGAAAGGTGGAAGAACTTTTGTTGTTGGTATTCGGTGGCTTGCCCATCATAGCCCAAGGCATTGAGCACAGTCGTATGAAAAGTATGCGTTTCAAAAATTTTATCTTTGGTACGCAATCTCCCTTCGATTATAAGCTGTTTTAGTTTAAAATAGCGGTCTTTTAATGGCGTAATTTTTTTATTGAAGTTTTTGATGTCTTCAAGTGCGAAACCTGATTTTTGGACTACTTTAGAGGTAAAGTTTTCATCAAAATAATTTGAAGAAAAGTAGTCGCCAATATTATGTATAAACTTAATCATGATGTGCAAAGAGTAAAAAACGGCTTTGGTATAAATTAATGAAAAAAGACGGCTAAAACTTTCAAATAGGGTTCGCCTTTGAGCGAGCTATAATCCTTTTGGTATTGAGCCGAATCGCTCAGGATAGTTTCGATTTCACGCTCTTTTGAATCTTTGATTCTTGACCAGTAATCGGTTTGAATTTTTTCTCCAAAATCAAGCGTAAGTTGTTGTAGCGCATCCTCACGCCAATCTTCCAATTTCTTTTTATAGGCTTCTAGTTTACTTTCCATGCTTGCTTCTAATTTTTGTTGTTGTTCAAGCATGTATGATTCACCCCAAAGAACAGCATTAGCTAAGTCGTTTTGAAGCCTTTGGATTTCTACCGCTTCGATATTCACAGGATAGAGTTCCTCTTTTAGCTTATATTGTTCAATAAAATCTTCGAGTGGAAAAGGTTTCTGAAAAGCACGTCCATCCGTAAGCCCCACCACAAAGAAATCAGCAACGAGTGGTTGCCCTAGGTTATTAGAAACCTGTCCTTGAAATACATACCAAGCTGTATTCGGGGGTAGTACTTTTACTTTTGCTAT
Source organism: Flectobacillus longus (assembly GCF_030056705.1). Classification (GTDB taxonomy): domain Bacteria; phylum Bacteroidota; class Bacteroidia; order Cytophagales; family Spirosomataceae; genus Flectobacillus; species Flectobacillus longus. The sequence continues at coordinate 129,756 of NZ_JASHIC010000020.1, read as the reverse complement.
CAATGCCACATCTTTATCAATACTGGCTTCGAGCTTGGTCATATAGTACCTCATTACAGGGTGTAATTCATACAAAATCTGGAACTCAGCCCATGCTCCTTTTTTAGTACGAGCTTGTTCAATAGCCCTTTTGATTAGTTCTTTATCTAAAGACAATTTAAAAAGTTCGCCTTTTTTAGGTTTCGATTCGGCAGGTAAATCATATAAAATAGTATCCAATTCGGGGTGATTGACAATCTCGATATAATCACCATTTACCATTACTTCATTGGCTTGAAGTCTGTCATGAGAAGTGAGTTGTTCAAACAAATCTTTGTAAAAAAGTGCTTCATTATGGTAAATTGACACTACTTTTTCGTAAGGATTTTCTGTAATTGTCGCCTGCGTAGTTTCATCATCGTCATCAAAAAGCATCGAGAAGTCGAACGACGCTTCGACGGTCTCAGTATTTAAGAAATCTTCATTTTGTTGGAGAAAAGCCTCTTCGATGAATGCTTCTTCTTGTTGGGTATCATACAGTTTCATCACTGAACCTGCATCCCCCAGTGTTTTATATACCTCTTCTTCTTTTTCGGTAAGCCTTTCAACAATATGTAAATCTGTTTTAAGCCCCTCAATATCCGATTCGGCAATGAGATAATAAATATAAGGTACTTTTTTCTGTCCGTATCTGTCGATACGTCCGTTTCGTTGTTCAAGGGTAATCAGCGACCACGGAATATCATAATTAAACATTCGGTTACAGAAATAATGTAAATTAACTCCTTGAGAACCAGCATCAGAACATAGAAGAATCTTCACGTCGCTATCTTGCTTACCGAAGTCTTCAATAATAGCCTGTTGTTCGCTATCAGATAAGCTACCATGAAAAAACTGAACAGCTTGTTGAGATAGCTTAAAGTCACGGCTAAGGTTTTCCTGCAAGTATTCGAGCGTATGAATTCTTTCCGCAAAAATCACAAAACGGTCGTCGTGTTTTTTGCCCGACCAGCCCAAATCCATTAAGGTATTTTTGAGTGTGGTATATTTTGAATCAGCTTTTGCTTTGATGATAGCTTCTAAGCGATTTTTGAGCGAAAGGAGTATAGCATAACTTTCATGAAGCAACCCTACCTTTTCAATACGACGGTTGATACTCTCCAATGCTGCCATAGGCGACGACATAAAAGCCTTGAAAATACCAATTGAAAACAGAAAATCTTCTTTCGATTTGCCATTGTTTACATCCTCAATCGCCTGAAACTTGAGGTTTTGTTGCTCAGTTAGGAAGTCTATTTCCAAGCTACTTAATTGAGCCGATAGCCTAACGATTTCTCTTTCTTGGAAATTAGCTCTTACGCTTTCGTCTAAAATATCATTTTTAAAGCGACGCACATAGTAAGGTTCAACATGAGTTTTGCTATAATCACCATTTTTAGGAATGGCAGTAGGCTCTATCATGTTGATGAGGTTCGCAAAGTTTTCTTTTCTACCATTATGGGGTGTAGCCGACGTAAGAATCAGCGATTCACATCTTTTAGCGATAAACTGAGCTAAATCTCCTTTTTGGCTTTTATCATTTGCTACGGTATGACATTCGTCAATAACGACCACATCCCAACGGGATTTTTCAAGATAGTGCCTAAATTTTGCATTGTTTTTTAAGGTATCTATTGAAATAATCGTTTTGTCGTAATACTCAAAAGGGTTTTTATTGGCAGGCAGTTGCGATTTTATTTTTGCAATTCCTTCAGAATCTAATCTTACTAAAGGAATAGCAAAACGGTTCCAAATTTCCTGTTGAAATTGGGCTAAAATAGATTTAGGTGCTAAAACCATGATCCTTTTCCCTTTGCCTCTTTTAATCATTTCGGCAAGAAAAATACCCACTTCGACCGTCTTTCCAAGTCCTACGCCATCGGCAATCAGCAGTCTTGGGCGAGGCAATTGCAAAGCCTTTAGGGTAGGCGTTAGCTGGTAATCGGCCGCATTAATTGCCGCCTTATCTGCAATAGCAATTTTTTCGGAAAATATGGCAGCGTTCCGAATTTGTGTTTCTAAGAAAAGCTTCGTTTTTCGATAACCGCTATCGGTATCAGGTACTAATTTTGTAGCATTCGGTTCAAGCTGTTGTATATCATTATCCAAACGAGTATCAAAAGAAAATCGTTTTCCTTTGACCAGTTCGCTGATGCCTTCTACCTCCAATAAATAACTATTGTCATAGTTTGTATAGGTATTTGTGATGATGAAATCTTCTCCTCTTGTAGATATTCTTTGCCCCGTAGTAAAATTCATGCAGTATTATGACGATTAGGAGTTCCTAAATTTTATATATATCCAAAAATAGTTCTATTTTTGGACAAAATTAAAATCAATTTAATCAAACAAAAGCGAAGAGTAAAAGAGAAGCTTTTAAAATGATGGAATGCCTAGGTATATTGATTCAATTATTTGAGAATTTTGAAATAAAGTTATTAAATTGAGTGCATCATGAAAAAAAAGGAAACCTATTTTGTAGTGTTTGAAAATGGAGAATTTGTTAACGAGGATTCTTTTGAGCTTGCATTGGCAATACCTCATCGTAAATATCTAATACTTCAACAACCCCATACAGAACATACAACTTCTTTTAGCAATCACTATGTCTACTACAAGTATTCAATAATTAATGAGCTAGGCAAAAGAGATTTTATATCAATCGGGGATTACCAATGTATAGAATTAGGCCCCGAAGAAAGGGTGTATGGTGCTAATTGTCAATTAAAAGCAAAAATACTAGATAAAAATGGAAATCTTAATTTTCTAAAGTTTGAGACTATAGCAGGCTCAGGTATAAATATTCTAAGAAAACTAATTCCTGAATTGAAAAGACTATCAGGTTTAGAAGAAACCAACGTCTTTTCTTTAGAACAAAAGATAGTAGAATTAGAAAAGACAATCGATGTTCAAAAAAATGACAACCAAATACTTGAGTCTAGAATATCTCAACTAAGAAATGAAAATGACAGTTTGAGAATTATTTTAGATAACATTAAAAAACAGATAAATCAAATTGGATAAAATACGCCAAGAAACAGTTTTATGGATTAGGGATTATAATTTCGTTCGCCCGCATGTCTCTTTAGGTGGTATGAGCCCAGTAGATTATAGAATGCAACAATAGAACAATATTATTGAGCATAGGATCTTCTATGCAAAAGGCTGGAAAGATGGAGTTTTGGCATTGTCCACAACTGGAAACGAAATGGATATCCAAATTACTGGAGACAAAGGACTCTATGCCTGTAATAACAGCTTATTTAATTTCTTACAGAACGCTGAAGAGTTTGAAGCAACCCTAAACCTCAATACTTACACAACCCCAGCACTCAATATTTCGGAAATGTACCACGCCTACCATGTACATTTTTTCATTACTGAAATAGAAAAGAAAATTCCTTTCAAGGAAAACTCTACATTTCGTTTTCTGAGATTGGGCTTATAATTAAAATTAATTAAAAAAAAGTTTACAAATTTTTGTATAACATTTCTTTATTATATCTTTGTAGAAGTCAAATGTCACGATAATAAAAAGGATTAACAGATGACACTGCTAATCCCTTAATGTGAATAAACAAGTTTGTTATTTCTTATGCCTAAACAATTTTATTAGACGTTCAAGAGCATCTAAGGTACTCTTAAGAAATAATGAATAACCTTTTGCTGTTAAACCGTAGAATACACTACAAGTAACAAGCAAAATAATTGCTCTCCAAAAATATGGTGAGCTTGCAATCATGGAGATAACCTCCAACTCTTTTGTTGAAAACATAATTTTTTGTTTTATATATGTACGGGATAGACTAGTTAACTTAAATGTAATATTTCGAAGTAGCACATTTTAGTATTTCTTAGTTCATCCAAGCGTAAAGTTATCAAAAGTCTATCCATTTTCAAAATGGATAGATTTTTTTTGTGTTTTTGGGTTGTTCGATTGGATAGTTGGCTTTTGTAGGGGATGATTTTACAACTAATCCGTCTCTTATTATTAATAATTAGGAATTTTATAATCCATGATATATTTTCGTATTAATAGGTGTAGAACTATTTTAATCAAAAAGCCACAGGGTGTTATCCTGTGGCTTTTTTGTCTTTTATTTGGGCTATGTAAGCCTACAATTTTGATACAAACAATAATCAAAATTGATGTTATGGATCACACTAATAATACTATCAAATTGTATAATGTCCTACCATTTCAGTTTAAGGACTTTTGGGAGTTCTATAATTATACCCAGAAATATCTTGGAAGTAGATACAATGAACTTGATGCAATATCCATCGCAACTCAATATAGAATTGGTGCCCCCTTTGTTCCCAAGGAGCTTCAAAAGCAAATGATTTGCCCCGATTACACTTTGTTCGAGTTTAAAGTCAGTAAAAGTTTCTTACAAGAAAAGGCTTTCGAATATTTAGTACCCAGATTGCCTCAAATGTCTGAAATAAAAAACATGTTGAAAGAAGCACCTTGGAACAACCCAAGACCTTATGAAGATTTCGTAAAAAGAATGTATGATTGTGCATTAGATTGTTAAAACAATACATTCTGATTATTTAGAAATAAAAAAGCCACACTTTATCGTGTGGCTTTTTCTATCTTAATAGTGAGATGAATCTTTCTTCCATAATTTGAACTACATCTTCCCTTTTATCCCTTTTGTTTATCAGTAAGTAAGCATTTTCCTTATCATAAACAGAATGATTAAAAATATTTTCTGATATCCTGCTTACAACCATATACTCATAAATACGAAATCGCTGTGATTTAATATGGTTTCTACAAATTTCTTTTTGCTCTTCTTTGGTATCATATATACCCTGAAATGCAAAGGAAGCATTCGGATACTCATTTAAAAACATCCTAAGTACATAAAAGCAGGTTGATATCACTTTGACATTTGCAAAGTCAGCATTCGCTGTTTTTAAATATCTATCTGGTTCCTTTCTATATTTCCGTAAACAGAACTGTATAACAAAAAAACCTTCAGGATATTTATCAACTAAAATCATATACCTGTTTCCCAATCCACATTCAAAATAACGGTAATAGGTGGTGATTGAGGGATTTTCTTGATTTACTTGATGATGTTGGTGGGTTATAGGATAATGTGAGTCAAACATTTAAATAAAATATTCATAAGATTTATTTCTAAGTGCATGCAATTCAGACGAGGATCTTATCTTAAAATAAGTCCCATCTTTAGGTCGATTATTCTTTATCAGAGCTGCGCCGAGTTTGGCTTCAAAATCTGTAAAAAGTAGTCTTAATTGTGACAAATCATTGACAACAACTCCAATCAATACATTAAGAGTATCATTCTTGTCGAGTTGACAAGATTCAAAAACAGAAACAGCTCTGTCTAATTCACCCAGTAAATCTATTAATGAAGCGTGAATTGATTTGTATGTCCTATAGTGAGTACGACTAATATTTAAATCTTTTAGAAATTCTTCTTTAGCCTTTATAGTAACCTCATTAATAAACTTAATGTAGGCAATTAAATCCTTTGATATTTTTGTTTTGTCCTCTCTGCTTGCTTCAGAAGCATCAATTTGAGCAAAGTCTTCGTAGAAAAACGTATCTGGAATATTGCTCTTTTGACTAGAGTAATAATAGTCAAAGTGCGCAGCTCTATTCTTTGAAAAACCTTGACTCACAAAATTCACCACTGCCTGAGCTGGCACTGGATGACATTGAGTGGTAGCAGCCATAAGCTTTATAATTTTAATAATTAAGTATGATAGGATATGGACTTTTTTCCTTGGAGAAGAGTGGAAAATAAAACCCAGTTTAATGACGCTATTACGCTAACCGTATACCAGAATTACCTGTTTTGTACACCTGTTTTACGTGAATTATACGCCAGAATTACGTTACTGTTACGCCAGATTTACGTGATTCTTATGACAAATCAAAGTAGTTAAAACATGAAAAACTAATTAAATTTACTTTTTTCGATGTTTAGTTTGTTTTTCAGGACGAAACCACAAGCGTTATTTAAATAACGCTTGTGTAGCACTTATTTTTTATAAAATTTTGTAAATCTTCCATTCAAATAAAATAGCCCCACAATTGCAGGGCTATAACTCAAGTGAATACTACTTCTTAAAGAACTCCTTAATTATTGCGTTCCTATTAATCCTTGCATATACCTTGAGCATCTTAGTATCAGACCACCCAACCGTTTGTGCAATAGTGACATCTCTCATGCCTTTATAGTTAAGGGCGTTGTGAACGTATGATTTTCTGGCCATGTGGAAATGTAGCTTCGAGTTTACCCCTGCATATTTGGCTATTTCTTTTAGGCTGGCATTCATAGTTTGATTTGAACGTTTAGGAAGTCCTTCCAGCGAACCTCCATACTTGTCTATTATTTCAAGTGCACGGGCACTCAATGGGGTCATATAATTATTTTCTTCCACCTTATCTCTTGGAAAAATAATCCAATATATCCCTTCATCATCCACGTTTAAAAACTCATCTCTAAGGGAGATATAGTCTGCATACGAAAAAGATGTCTCTTGACAGAATACCCAAGCGTCGGCAACTTCCTGCAAAGACTTTTTGAATTTATACTCATAGACTTTATCCACCTCCCAAGGTTCAAGTACCTTCGGTAATTCTTGTTTCACCTTGAGCAAGTCCATATCTTCTACAGGCTTGAAACTTATCTTGTTTCTTTTGTAGGCTTGCTTGTGCACTGATTTAATCCACATAATATGCCTATTGATATAATAAGGTTTTCGACCAAGCACTTTCATGTAATGAATAAACTCATCCATGACTGACAAATCAAAATCTACAGCGGCTTTGGTTATTCGATTCTTTTCTCTCAAGAACTTCAAAACGTTGTTGGCATACTTTGTGTCGTTCTCTAATGTTTCATCATCGAGCTGACCTGCTTTATTAAGTTCTTTTCTTAAGTCATTGTAGAACCTAATGGCATCGGGCATGGTAAAAATTTCTTGAGGTTTTTTCCTCGAAGCTTTGTCATTACGGTGTAATTCAATCATTTTTGAAGGGTGAATGAACTGATTTGGATTTTCGGCTTCTAGCGTAGTAAGAATCATACGCATTCGTTGCTCAAAATTGTGTAGCGCTTTTTCTTTTTGGGCACTACCCTTTCCCTCAAAACATTTGTGGTCATGATTCCAATTTTTTTTTTCGCAGTCAATTCCAGTACTGAAAGGTTTGGACTCTACCCCATCAATTTTAATTACCGCTTGTAGATTTCCCAATTCTGGATTCTTTGTAGACTTACGAAACCAGTAGTTAATTTGCATGTAGTTAACTTGCTTTAAGAGCGTTTTTTTGGCATTTGTGTAGGTTTTTTAAAAAATTAAGCTTCAAAAATGCTCAAAAACACTAGTTCGAAAAAGTGATGTAAGTAGAAAATTACACGTGTAAGTAAGATTGTAAGTGCGGGGAAAAAACGTGTTTAGATGAGATTTAGGCGTATTTTGCTGATAATAAACGATATAAAACAAAAAAGGCAATACTTATGTATTGCCTTTCAGTTACCTCATTTCCGTGATAGTGGACCAGCATGGGCTCGAACCATGGACCCCCTGATTATGAGTCAGGTGCTCTAACCAGCTGAGCTACAAGTCCCTACAAATTCGCATGTTACTGCTTTTCTGTAATACTGCAAAATTAATGAAATACTCATAATATTGCAAGTAGTCTAAGGAAGATTTCAGCAAATTATCTCCTACTTTTGTACTCAATCACTGATAATACAGTCATACTCAGCGATTAAGAACTTGAGATTTTTTTCTATTTTTAATCCTCAATAAGCTTCCCTATATTATGAACAAACGCAAAATTGTAAATGACCCCGTTTATGGTTTTATCAATATTACGTCTCCTCTTATTTTCGACCTTATCGAACATCCTTATTACCAACGCTTACGACGTATAAAACAACTTGGTACTGCCGATTATGTATATCCTGGTGCTTTGCATACTCGATTTCATCATGCTCTTGGTGCTATGCACTTGATGCAAGAAGCCCTCAACGCACTCAAATATAAAGGACATGATATATCTGATGAAGAGTTTGAATCAGCTCAAATGGCAATTTTATTACATGATATTGGTCACGGGCCATTTTCTCATGTTTTAGAACATACGATTTTAAACCATGTTCCGCATGAAGAAATTTCACTTTTGTTGATGCAAGAACTCAACCGACAGTTCGACGGTGCACTCAGTATGGCTATTCAGATGTTTAACGATACCTATTCTCGTCGTTTTTTTCATCAACTTATTTCGAGTCAGCTAGATGTTGACCGCATGGATTATCTCAATCGTGATAGCTTTTTTACAGGAGTGCGAGAAGGTTTTATTGGAGCAGACCGTATTTTGAAAATGCTAGATATTGTTGACAATGAATTGGTAGTGGAACAAAAAGGTATTTATTCTATTGAGAATTTTCTAACAGCAAGACGCTTAATGTATTGGCAGGTGTACCTTCACAAAACCTGTATTTGTGCCGAAACAATGTTGATACAAATTATCAAAAGAGCCAAAGAATTAATCAAGTACGGAAAGGATGTTTTTGTTACACCAGCATTTGGGATTTTCCTAAAAGAAGATATCTCTCTTGAGGAATTCAAATCTAATCCAAAATACATTCAAGCATTCACTGAAATGGACGATACTGATGTTTGGGGTTGCATAAAAGTTTGGGCAAAGCACCCTGATAAACTCCTGTCGAGTATTAGTCAAATGCTTTTAGATCGTAAGCTCTATAAAATTATGTTGCTTGACGAACCTATTTCAGATTCTTTTCTTGAAAAAATTCAAATCGATTTGCTAAGCCAAGAAAATGTCTATCCTGAAGACATTCCTTATCTGATGGTACAAGGTCATATTACCAATGCGGCTTACCTTTCTGAAAAACAAAGTATTAATATTTTGACCAAAGACAAAAAAGTCAAGGATATAGCCGAAGCATCTGACTTACCTACAATAAAGGCCTTGAGCAACATCGTCAAAAAATATTATATATGTTGGGCAAAGAATGTATATTTGCAAACTAAATAGTCCAAAACCATTAATGCAGTAAATTGGTTTCATAATTTTTTTGTCTTAAACCACAAGCATAGGTAAACGACTTACCACTCATAATTGATTACATGGAATTTACCGTTGAACAAATTGCTTATATGCTAAATGGCGAAGTAAAAGGTGACAAGTCACTAAAAGTAAGCCAATTAGCTAAAATAGAAGAAGGAACAGAAGGAACAATCTCTTTTCTAGCGAACCTCAAATATGAACAGTATCTCTATACGACCAAGGCTTCTGCTGTAATTGTAGATAAATCATTTGAGCCTAAAAAAGCATACTCTCCTACCCTAATTTTAGTAGAGAATGCTTACGCAGCGTTTACAACGCTTCTTCAAGAATACCAGAAACTGATAGCTGGAAGCAAAAAGGGAATCGAACAACCAAGCTTTATCACTGAGGGTTCAACACTCGGTGTGAATCATTATGTAGGTGCTTTTGCGTATATTGGTAGCAATGTGACAATTGGCGAAAATGTAAAAGTGTATCCTCATGCTTACATTGGTGACAACGTAAAAATTGGTAATAATACTACCATTTATGCTGGAGTAAAGATTTATGAAGGCTGTGTCATTGGAGATTACTGTACAGTACACGCCAACGCTGTAATCGGTGCAGATGGCTTTGGGTTTGCTCCACAAAGTGATGGTACCTATCAAACGATTCCTCAACTAGGCAATGTAATTCTAGAAGACCATGTAAGTATTGGCGCCAATACTTGTATTGACCGTGCCACTATGGGTAGCACTGTAGTTAGATTAGGCGCTAAAATTGATAATTTGGTACAAATTGCTCATAATGTAGAAATTGGTAAAAATACTGTAATCGCTGCTCAAACAGGTATTTCTGGCTCAAGCAAAGTTGGCGAAAATTGTATGATTGGTGGGCAGGTTGGTTTAGCTGGTCATTTACAAATTGCTAATCGCACGATAATTACGGCACAAAGCGGCATTTCTAAAAATATCAAAAAAGAAGGAACTGTTTTAAGTGGCTCTCCTGCTGTAGAAAATGCAGAAAACCTTCGCTCTCATGTTTTGTATCGTAAGTTGCCAGCTATCGAACAACGTCTTAGAGAAGTTGAAAACAAATTGAAATAAAATTTAGAGTTTATCCCAAAACTCCCAAATGAGCACTTTGCTCACACATATAGAGAAATGAACAATAAACAACACACTATCAAAAAGTCTGTTACGCTGTCAGGCGTTGGTTTACACACTGGCGTTGTGTCAACAATGACTTTTTTACCAGCTCCACCAAACCATGGTTACAAGTTTCAAAGAGTTGATTTACCGGGTCAACCTATTGCTGATGCAGATGTAGACCATGTTGTTGATATTTCTAGAGGTACAACTATCGAACATAATGGCGCACGTATCAACACTGTTGAGCACGTATTAGCTGCTATGGTGGGCTGTCAGGTAGACAATGTGTTGATTCAATTGGATGGACCAGAACCTCCAATTATGGACGGAAGTTCTATCAAGTTTGTAGAAGCAATCCTCGATGCTGGACTTGAAGAACAAGATGCTAACCGTAAATTCTTTGAATTAACGGAAGAAGTTAGATATAAAGATCTTGAAAGAGGCGTAGAATTGGCTGCTTTACCTCACAGCGATTATCGTTTAACGGTAATGGTAGATTACAACTCAAAATTCTTGAGTAGCCAACATGCAAATTTGACGCATATCACGCAATTCAATGAAGATTTTGCTAAATGCCGTACCTTCTGTTTTGTACATGAGCTCGAAGCACTTTACAATGCAGGTCTTATCAAAGGCGGTGATTTGTCAAATGCTGTAGTAATTGCTGACCGTGATTATTCAGAGGAAGAATTGGAGCATTTAGCGATGGTTTTGGGTAAACCAAAAGTAAGTGTTTCTAAGGAAATTGGTGTACTCAATAACGTGAGTTTACATTATAAAAACGAAATGGCACGCCATAAGTTATTGGATATGGTTGGTGACTTAGCACTTGTAGGTCGTCCTATCAAAGCTCAAATTTTAGCAGCTCGTCCAGGTCATGCAGCAAACGTTGCTTTGGCGAAAAAGATCAAGAAATTGATGCTAGAAGCTGACAAAAATCAAGTACCAAAATACGATCCAAAACAAACACCAATCCTTACTCACGAGCGTATTTATCAGCTACTACCGCATCGTTATCCGTTCCAAATGGTTGACAAAATCATGTATCTGGATGATGAAAGCGTAGTAGGTATCAAGCAAGTAACCATGAATGAAAACTACTTCATGGGACACTTCCCTAACAACCCAGTTATGCCAGGTGTTATGCAAGTAGAAGCTATGGCACAAACAGGTGGTATTCTTGTACTTAGCTCTGTTCCTGATCCTGAAAATTATTGGCCGTATTTGGTAGCAATCGAAAACTGTCGTTTCCGTAAAAATGTAACTCCTGGAGATACAGTAATTTTCAAATGTACTCTTTCCTCACCAATCCGTAGAGGTATTGCCAAAATGCACGGTACAGCTTATGTCGCAGGACAAGTTGTTTGTGAGGCAGATATGACTGCTAGCTTGGTTCGCAAGAGCTAATATAAACTATAGCAATTAGCAATTGAGAATTTATCTGTAGAAAATCTTAATTTGGTTTTTATATGCTTTTTGTATGCTAATTATCAAGATTTGACTATGATAAACCGTCATAGTACAATTTTATACAGAAAAGATTTATTACTTTTGACTAATTCTTTTCAAGTCTCAATGCAAAGATTACCGTAATTACTGAGCCTATAGATTTAGCCATATACTGGCAGTGTCACAATTACAATCAAACACATATATCAAAAGCGAAGTAATTATTCTGAAAACAATACCATGACACAACCGTTAGCATATATTCATCCAAACGCCAAAATCGCAGAAAATGTAGTTGTTGAGCCTTTTTCAACAATTTATCAAGATGTAGAAATTGGTGAAGGAACTTGGATTGGACCCAACGTTACTATCTTTCCCGGTGCAAGAATTGGTAAAAATTGCCGAATCTTTCCAGGAGCGGTTATTTCTGCTATTCCACAAGACCTTAAGTTTGACGGAGAAGAAACACTAACCATTATTGGTGATAACACAACCATTCGAGAATGTGTTACTATCAACCGTGGTACAAAAGATAAATTTAAAACTGAAGTTGGCAAAAACTGCCTCTTGATGGCTTATGTACATATTGCCCATGATTGCTTGGTAGAAGACAATTGTGTGATAGCTAATAGTGTACAAGTAGCAGGACACGTACATATTGGCGAATCAGCTCGTATTGGCGGTGCTTGTGCTATCCATCAATTCGTAAAAATAGGTAAACATGTAATGATTTCAGGGGGCTCTTTAATTCGTAAAGATGTACCTCCATTTACTAAATCAGCACGTGAACCACTATCTTATGTTGGTGTCAATTCTATTGGTTTACGTCGCAATGGCTTTAATGATGAGCAAGTAAATCTTATTCAAGACGTGTATCGCTATATTTTCCTTAAAGGATTTAATACTTCGGAAGCATTAGCCAATATTGAACAAGATATTGCTGCAACACCTGAACGTGACGAAATAGTTGAGTTTATCCGTACTGCTGAGCGTGGTATTATTAAAGGACCGCTCTAATCAGCTAATTTTGTGCTTTTAGATTTAATTCAAATAGGTAAGACAGCCACGCTGTCTTACTTCTTTTTTTATGGAAATTATCACCGAAAATCTAGGAAAGAAATTCAGAAATGAATGGATTTTCAAGTCTGTAAATCTTCGCTTTCAACAAGGTCAAGCTTATACTTTTACAGGTTCAAATGGCAGTGGAAAGTCAACCTTTCTACAGATTCTTTCAGGTTTTATTCCCGCTTCAGAAGGAAAAATCTTCGCATCCAAAAATCAACAAGCGCTCGAATTTGAGAATATATATAAGGAAATCAGCATAGCAGCTCCTTATCTCGAACTCATTGAAGAGTTTACACTTGAAGAACTACTTCAATTTCATATCAGATTCAAGCCACTGATCCAGCAGTATTCTATCAAAGATTTTATTGAATTTATTGAATTACCCAAAGCAAGCCAAAAAGCAATAAAACATTTCTCTTCTGGCATGAAACAAAGGGTAAAACTAGGCTTGACGTTTTGGTCAGATACGCCCATTTTGATGCTCGACGAACCTTCTTCTAATTTAGATGCTAAGGCTACCAATTGGTATCTTGAAAACGTTCAAAAGTATTCACATAATAGAATGTTATTCATTTGCTCAAACCAGCCAAATGAATATGAGTTTTGTTCCAACATTTTTAATATCCAAGATTACAAATAACCTTTTGATAAGATTCTGTAGCGTTTTATTCAAAAATTCCTTCAAAATCAAAGGATTACCTAAGCAATTCTTATTTTTGTAATCATTAAATATTCTCAACAAATCAACAAAATTTGATTATGAAAAAAGTAGCTATCATTTTCGCTATCGTACTTGGAATTCAGATTGGAGCAAAGGCTCAAAGTAACTTTGGCGAAAAAATCTCTGAAAAAGGAGCTATATCTACCACAGACTTAGCTAAAAAAATGGATGGAAAAGAACAAGTTAAAGCAAAGGTTTCTGGAGTTGTAGAGTCGGTATGCAAGGTAAAAGGCTGTTGGATGAAAGTTAAATTGGAGGATGGTTCTAGTATGCGTGTAACCTTCAAAGATTATGGTTTCTTTGTACCAAAGGATATTGATGGGAAAACTGTAGTATTTGAAGGCTTAGCTCAAGTAAAAACCACTTCTGTTGGGCAATTAAAACATTATGCTCAAGATGCTGGCAAAACACAGGAAGAAATCGAAAAAATCACTGAACCTGAAAAGGCTATTACCTTCGTAGCCAATGGCGTAATTGTAAAATAAATGTGAACTTCTTCATTGAATGAATTGTGATTTAGTAATTATTAAATCTACGTTTCATCAATAGATACACAATGTTTTGCGTCTAAATAGGTACCATATATTATCAAAAAAGGCGGTCGAAATTAGTTTTCGACCGCCTTTTTTGATTAATAGTCAATAAATGCCTAATATTTGTATGCTTATTTTTGCGTTACCTTCAAAGTAGTTCCCCACAATGCAATAGCAATCACAGATACAAAATAAAGAATATTGCGAGAATCAATCAAACCACGACTTAAAGCATCAAACTGATAATCTAATCCTATTTGTGCAAGTATATATCCAAATGAGCCCATCAATGATAATTCTGCTAATTTGCCTATTCCATAATACAAAATCAAACAAAGTACAAAACCTATAACAAAGGCAACTACTTGGTTATCGGTCAAAGAAGAAGAAAATATTCCTAATGCGGCAAATACACATCCCAAAAAGAATAGACCAATATAGGAGGTAATTACTGCTGCTGAGTCAATATTTCCTTGCGGATTTCCTAATTGATAAATAGAGTAATAATATAAAAGTGTAGGAAGTAGTGCCAGCAAAATCAGACAACAACTTGCCAAATATTTTCCAAGTACTATTTCCCAAGCGCCAAGTGGTTTGGTAAATAGTAGCTCAATCGTCCCTGTTTTAAATTCCTCCGAAAAAGCACGCATGGTGATTGCTGGTATCAAAAACAGAAAAATAAATGGTGCTACTTGAAAAAAGGAGGTCAAATCGGCAAAACCATAATCGAGTACATTGTCTTTGAAAAACCAAACAAATAGACCTGTTGCCGTCAAGAATACGCCAATTACGATATAACCAATTAGCGAATTTAGAAAGGAATTAACTTCTTTTTGAAAAATTTGAAACATAGTTGATTTAATATTTTTGCAGTCTATTTCAACTGAACACTCCTAATAAACGAATTTGCTAGTAAAGAAGTATCCTTACTAGCAAATTCATTTTTTATCTTTATAAGCAACTTTTGTTTGCTTATTTATAGCACAGATTTAGTCAAATATTGGTTTATCTTTCTTTACAAATGCTGCAATAATCAAAGAAAAGACAAAGCCTAACAATATACTTCCCACTACCCCCCATACAAACATTGCACCGGGGCTCATAAATACTTTGGACATTTCCATGGCTTGGTCAATCTGCTCAGCCGATAAGCCTTTCTTTTCCATGTCAGCCTCTGCTTTCTTGAAGATTTGATCCATTACAGAAGGATCTATAAATTTCATGTAAACGAAGCTATAAGCACTTGAAAGTAAACCACTAACTGCGGCCATCAGAACTCCTATACCAAGACCTTGTCCATAGCTCATAAAGCCATTGTTTTCTTTTTTGTAGGCATTCATTGCCATAAAAACCCCGATGCCAATAACAATATAAGCAACAAAGCCTACGGCTTGATTTCCCATTAGTCCTAGTACCATAATTAATGTACTAAAAACTACACTGAAAATACCAATGATGATCCCCCATTTAAGCGCAACTTTTGTAGTAGTTGTTTGATTTTCCATGATTGATTTGTTAAAGTTTAGACTTTGGTTTAATAGCAAACTAGCGTTTTGCTAATGCTATTTAACATACTGTCTACGATAATACAAAGAAATCATGATGGATGGTAAAATAGCGATAAGAGGGCGCTGTTTTAGCTCCGTAAATGCGATAGACATCGGATCAATTGCCTTGATTCCTGCAATCAAATTATTGAAATATTCCAGATTAGTTTCTTTGATAATCTGCTGTCTGGCGGTGGTATATTCTTTTACAGCTTCTACAACAAAATTAGCCAATAGCTCTTGCCCATGCTGTGTTGAGTAAAATAAATATAAGCCTCCTCCCACAATAATTGAAGCAGATAAAGCAACTATAAAACAAATAGATAAACCCTCCCAAAAATGAAGAGTTTCATCAGGGTTATTTCTTCGATAACTTTTTACAGCCAGAATCGAAGCTATCAAAATAAATATATTACTGGGGAATAACTTACCCGAAATCGGGGTAATTCCTATTAAATCAAGAATAACGCTATACCCCAAACAGGCAATACCTGCTAAGGCACCAAACTTGAGGCTATTTTTCCAAAATGTATTGTTAAACATAAACTTTTAGATTTTATGCAATCACTACCAAAGCTTTGCCTTTGAATGTTTTACCCAAAAATGGCGTATTTTTAGAATTTGAAATAATAGTAGAATATGTCCACTCTTTTTCAGGTTCAAATACGGTTAAGTTGGCCTTTGCTCCTTCTGCAATTTGAGGAACAGTCAATCGTAAAATTTTACGAGGTTGAATTGTTAGTTTATCAACTAATTCCTCTAGCGATAGTCCCACATTGTAGGTATTGGCAACACCAAAAAGGGTCTCTAATCCAATAATTCCAAAATCAGCCATATCAAACTCTAGGTTCTTTGATTCATCATCCTGAGGATTATGGTCAGAAACAATGGTATCAATAGTACCATCTGCCAAACCTGCCCATAAAGCTGCTACGTCCTTTTGTGTTCTTAATGGAGGATTTACTTTGAAGTTCGTGTCAAAATCCATTAAGTCATCTTCTGTAAAGCAAAGTTGATGTACAGCTACATCCGCAGAAACCGGAAGTCCTTTTGCTTTTGCCTGACGAATCAGCTCAACTGATTCAGCACTTGAAATACAGGCAAAATGTAATAGAGGCAATGTAGTATCAATCTCCGCAAATGGCGTTTCTACAACATACTCCAACAATTTCAAATCACGCATTACCATGATTTCTTCTGCCATTCGTGGCATGCCTTTCATTCCTATAAGCGTACTTACAGAACCTTCGTGCATTTGTCCAAAATGTGTCAAATCAGTATCTTCTGGACGATTAATTAAAAGGCTACCTATGGGTGAAAGATATTGAAGTGTTTTGAGAAAAATATCTGGATTTTGAATAGGATGCTCTCCATCTGTAAATGCTACTGCTCCTGCGTGATGCAAGTCAATCATTTCGGTAAAATCCTTGCCTTCACACTTGAGAGTAACAGCCGCTAATGGGTGAAACTTGATAATATCACCAGATTTACGAAGATAGTGAACGCTCTCACGAGTCTGAACCGTTGGCTTGGTATTAGGCAACAATGCTATTTCAGAGAAACCACCCGCAAGGGCTGCTTTTTCTAGTGAATATAAGCTTTCTTTGTGCTCGTAGCCTGGGTCTTTTGCGTGTACACGCATGTCGAACCAGCCTAAGGAAACACATAGATTTTCACCTTCAATAATTTCATCGGCTTCGGCAGACAACTGCTCGCCTATTTGGCGAATCACACCGTTTTCGATAAAAATATCTCTGACCTGTCCATTGAGGTCAGCCCCTTTTTGGATAATTTTTGCGGAACGAATCAGAATTTTCATTGTGCTATTTACTCGAATCGCACTTCGAGATATGGTCAAAAAAAAGCCCTGAAAAACAGGGCTTTATACAAAATAGTAATCTAAATTAAAGTCCAATGTGTTGTTTGTAAGTATCAACATCCATCAAAGCTTCTACATCAGCCAAATTTGATGGTTTGATTTTTACTAACCAACCTTCACCGTAAGCGTCAGAGTTGATAGTCTCTGGTGAGTCTATTACAGTTTGGTTTACTTCAAGGATTTCTCCAGCGATTGGCAAGAACAAGTCAGATACAGTTTTTACGGCCTCAACTGTTCCGAAAATATCATTTTCAGCCAAAGTTTGACCTACCGTCTCAATTTCAACATAAACGATATCGCCCAATTCGCCTTGCGCGAAATCAGTAATACCAACGATGGCAACGTCTCCATCTACCTTAATCCATTCATGCTCTTTCGTATAGCGAAGTTCTGCTGGGAAATTCATCTCTTATGCGTTTACAGTTTGTAATTTGATAATTTTGTTGAAGAATTGTGATGCAATTTACTGGAAAAACATCAAAATGACAATCTTTCAAACAATGATTTAGTTTCGCTAAAACTAATGCGATAAATCAAAAGAGCACTTAGTTATAATATCTTTCTGATTAGCAACTTTTTAAGCTTAATCTGACAAGCTAAATCTTACTTGGAAACCAGCCGCTATCGTTGAGCGATAATACAAGGTAGATACCCATGGATTATTAAACATCTTGTCGACGTACATATTCACATTCAATCGCTTGTTGACGTTGTAACTTATTTGTGGTCTAAATTGGAAATTGACATATCCATTGGTCACTACTGTTTCAGCATCTAGCTTTCGTTGGATTGTTCTTGTATCTCTAACCGTCAAGTTCATCTGGAACTTCATATCATTTGGCAATCGTACTTTTCGTCCATTTACCTTAAATGGCACTAGCATATTCGCCTTTGTAAAGCCCATACCAAAAGTAAAATCTTTATTACTTAGCTCGGCTACTTGTGAGTTTGATAGGTTTAGTCCAACACTTCTATCTTGGGCATATTCCAAACGAAGCGAGATTTTATTCTTTGTCGTTGCATTGAATCCTAAAAATGGCCCAAATTTCTCTTCAAATTTAATCGTACTCATTACATAGACAGGAATCAAATAACCTTGTTCATTTACTTTACTAGAAAGTGGATATAGCATATTATCTATTTTCAGCTCAAATGGATTATCATATTCCAAAGATGAAACAAAGTTACCTACCGAGTAGGTCGAACTATATCGGTGCGTAATCGAGATATTCGAGAAACGTTCTTTGAACCAACCAACATTACTCAAACCATTATAGTCTAACTGCCAGTTTGGCAATGGAATATTCACAAATGGAGAGAAGCTCACTTTGTTTGGAGAAATACCACTATAGGCCGCAAAGAAAGCTGGAATCAACACATCCTGCGAGTTTATATCGTAGGCTTCATTTCCAGTAATAACTCTCGACGCTTCTAATCTCTGCTTAATAATATTTCTATAAGATTTGAATCTATTAAAAATACCCGAGGTCTCATTTGGGGCGTTACTATCAAATGCCGTCAAAAATGATAAGAAGGTCATCTGATAATTACCCGAACGTACTGGACTTTGATGTTTGTAAGCACCTCCCATTTCTGTTGGACGGTAAAACTCTTGGTAATTATCTGTTCTACTCCACTTTCCTTCCAACTGTATTCTAAAATCTCTAAATGGCTCTATAGAACTACCATAAGTAAAGTTTTGTGTTTTGGTTTGGACAAATGGTACGTTTTGAACAATACTTTTCGAGAGCCACCCATTAGCTGCCGCTCTTGTTAATACATCATAGTCTTGGCTACCTGTTACAAAACCAAAGCCAGGAGCGGAACCATCAGCAGCACTCATACCCAAGATACCTGAGCCTGGCATAAAACCTGGCAACGTTGTAGATTCATTAATGGTATATCTTACATTGATACCACGAATAGCCATTAACAAACGTGTTACACTTCTTACAAAAGTCGGCTGAGGTTTCATAATATCTTCATCATCACCAGGACTTCGTGCCACGTTTTTACGTTCTATTCTTGGTTGGTTCGCCAGACGTAATGCACGCACACGATTGTATAATGCTACAAAGTCAATCTTACCATTGATACCTCTTTCACGGGTATTTTTAATCAAATTTCCTAATGGAACATCCAATGAGTCACGGCTGTCATACGAACTTGCTAGATACTGGTAGCCAAATTTATGACTATACTCAGCCGACATCCAGTCGGTCAATGGTGATTTATTGAGAGGCAATCGCCAAACTGCACTAAAGTTTTGATCAAAGTTTTTGGTACGTCCCAAGCTTTTTATGCTTCTCCAAACAGAATCTTTTTTGGCTTGCGTATCTATATCCCCTTGAGGTTCGTCGATAATAGCACGTGCATTGGCAGCGTAGTTTACAATAACGGATTTGGTCAAATTCCAACCTAAGTTGTATTGTCTAGTAAACATCCAATATTTTTCAAACATTGGCGCTACACCATCGGTAGTTAGCTCAGCATTTCGCAATTGGGTTTTTACAAAATTACGATCCATATCTGCCCGCACAGTAATAGAGTTAGGTAACGGAGAAAAATTAATCTCTTTAATCCATCTCAATAGAGGATAATCAGACTTTATTCCTTTAAATGGCTCTATCGGTTTACTTGTTCCAGCATAAGCATACATGATACCACCTCGATGTGAAACTTGTTTGTAAGCATCAATCAAAGTATTACTTCTTGTAAGTTCTGCAAATGAGTATGAAATAGCAATATTTTCGATATCCCATAAATGTGCTTTTCCACCACCTACTTTTATCTTGCGAACATTGGTAAGGTTAATTGCTCGGCGCTCAGAGTTATCCTCCACGATTTTTTGAAGCATTGCTCTTTTAGCTGGATCGGTGATATTATTTAGTGATTGTTCTAATGGAATATCAGGGTCGAGCGGATTAAAATGTGGTGTCGAATTACTTTTGTCGTAGCTGATGTACAAAGGAATTCTCAAACCCCATTTATCTGGAAACAACTTATCCAAATTAATCGTAGCCGCAATACCATAGGCGTAAGAAGTCTCACGTGATCGCTCAGAAATTTTAGATTGTACTCCTCCAAAACCATATCCTTTGTAAGAAGCGTTTAAGGTAACATTGGCAAAATCTGCCAATTTCAATCCAAGTTTACCTACAGCTGCATTACCAGAGTTTTGATCAAATCCATTTGAACGTAGTTCGTCGACCCAAATACAAAATGATTTGGGTAATTCATCCGCAGATTTTGGGTTTCTTACCCCAATCATTAGGGAAACTACTGCGCTCAAATCAGGACGTCCTACTACCCGTACTCGGTACAATTGTCCATTGTTACCTACAATACTATCCATAAGATATGGCGTAGTAAGAGCTACTTGAGCATTGTCTCGTTTGAGTTTTGCTGCACGAAGAGCATCAAAAGGAATATCAATTTCGTTTTCGAGTGGCCATACTTCTTGTGGCAAATAAGAACTTTTACCTTTTGGTGTAATAGTTAACCCACGTGCCTCCACTTCATAGTAGTTATCTGTTTGGTCAGTACCGATTCTAACAAATGCCGAAATATCACCTGTTTTTGTGTTGGCATCATCAGTTTCAGCATGAATAAACATTTTTAAGTTTTTATAATTCAAGAAATCAAAAACAGTATTCTTGAAAACTGCACGAGAATCGCCATCACGTAAGCCATCAACGCAAAGCGACATAGATTGTTCGTTTAGAGCAACATTGTTTACTGTAGTTACATCACGATCACGTTCAAACCCTGGAGGAACTGCGTATGGGACTGTTTTGCCTGCTTTATTGGCAGGTCCATTTTCATCGATATTTACTGTAGAAACCTTAAAATTTGCATCATAGGGCTCTGGAACTTCTTGTAATCCTCTTGGATTCAAATCACCTGTATAAGTACGATACTGATAACCAGATAATTGGAATGAAGCAAAACGAAATACCACAGGTGCTTCCCAATCAGTAGTAAACATTCGGATAAAACGCATAGACTTAAATCCGTTGATATTACCAACTTTATTGGAATAGCTCTTGATTGGAATTCTAAATAAATACCAGCTTACACCACCTTCAGTGATTTGATCGACAATGTAATTTTGTCCCACTGCCATCTTTTCCTTTTTCATATCGAGTTCATACTCGTAATAGGCGTCAGTGTCAGTAATGGTATTATCATTGTTCAAATCCTCTCTATCTGGTTGTTGATTACTTGCTTCTGTATAACCCGATGCCGTACTTGTCGAAGAAGGTGGTGAGTTATTTTCAGAGCCCATGTAATTCTTATAACGCTTTACAAGGCTAGAAGTACTACTATATCGTTCGTTCAAATAGTGAATAAAATCATCGCCTGAAGGGTCTTCCTCAATTTCAGATTTCATATTTGCATCAATATTCAAACCTTGAATGGTTCGAATATAATCGGCAAACTTCGCTTTTTCATTCCAAATATTATCAAAACTTGTCGGGTTGTTTGGCAAACCGTCCAAACCAACATCTTGCTGTTCACGCCCATTTTGCAAGTCAAAAGCATTGGTTACAAATTGTCGTGTTGGTGCAAGTCCCCAAACTGTTGAATCCACATTGGCCAAAGAGCCCTGCGTGATTTTTTGTCCTGTAGGAAGTCCATTTTCAAAATTATAACGCCCATCTGGAATAAAATCTTCAGAAATATCTCCAAGGTTAAATACTAATTTTCCACCTGTACGATTACGAATCAAACTGGCCTCTTTGTCTTTATCAAAATCTCCTGTAGCACGTACAATACCTGTTCTATTACCAGAATTAGCTGTTGCACCTGCATCTACCTCCGCAAATGGATCCATCATCCAAAATTCTAATGTTTCGATGTTGGCATTGTCAAAGTCTGTATCCGAACTAATTGCTCGTGTAATCGCCCCAAAGTTTTTTTTCGGATTTGCGATAAACTGGTCTAGTTTAGGATTATAATTATACATTCCCCTCTCTCCAGGAAAATAGGAAACATCTAGAATTCCAACAGGGACATTGATGTTATTTGCCACCGAGCGGTTAGGAAATAAGGCTTGGGACGACACTACACGCTCATAGGCGTAGTTCGCCACATCTTGTGAATTGATTCCAACACTGCCTGTTTCTAAACTACTTGTTCCGTACAAACTATAATCGACTGTATAAGCCGAAATCTTAGCTCTATTAAAATTGCTTTCGATTGAGTTAGGAGACGTAATTGGGACAATTGTTTTGGGAACAGACCCGGGTCTCCATGAGTTAGCTTGAGTATTAAGGCTAAAGATATTTCTTGCAGATTCAAAATCGTCAATAAAGGCATTACTATTCACTGCACTATTTACACCTGGAATAAGTCGGGCAAATTCTCCTTGAAAATCAATAGCTGAAGTTTCTTTGGTAGAAATCAATGGTAAAGCATCAACCAAACGTGTCAAGAACAACGACTTTTTTTGGATAGCAGCATCTAAACCAAACATAGTATTATTAATCGGCTCGTTGCCAATTTGTACCCTTTTCAAGAAACTTGGTGGAGTTTCTGAAAGATGTTGCAATGTTCCACCCAAATGAATGTCTTTCCCTAACGTGTAATCGATGTGTGTGCCTAAAAGGGTACGGATTTGATTATTGAATAAATCTGGCTTTTCATAACAAATCCTAATCTCACGTCCTGAATTAGAAATTCCTGAGTTTAAGATTTTAACACGACCTACTTGTGGCTCTACGATATAGTCAACTCCAGGTGTTAAAGCAACGCCCCCTGCTGTTACTTGTACAGAATTACCATCAACTCCTAAAGGCAAATTCACATCACCTCCAAGCGACGACTGATAACTACCTTTCAAGAAAAACTTATTCTTACTGGCAATTTGTTGCGCATCAGTCAATGTCGAAGTGTACAATTTATCAAACACATACTTATCTACTAATTGAGACTCATCGGCATCAAATTTCTTTCTAAGTGTACCTCCAAAAGGTTCTAGAACAGGAAAAATGATTTTACCATTTCTACTATCCACTGTAACTCCCTCAATAAAGTCAAAATTACCATCTGTTTGACGGTCACCATTTTGATTCATTTTATCAAGTCCTAAAACTTGAACTAATGGAGTGTCTTTCACATTTCGCCCTTCCAACAAGCTTGGATTGTCGATACCTGTATTGTCGTCTTTGTAAATAACACGTAATTGAAAACCTGTTTTTGAAATCTGAGAACCATTTAATGAATAAACGTTTTTCATCATCAAATTCCACATCGGATGGTTCAAAACATTACGAATGGTAGATGATTTCAAAAGCTTTAACACCAAAACTTCATTGTCCTGACGGTTTTGGTAATCTTCAGTTAGCTCCCCTACCTTGTATTTTTGTCCATTCATGGTGTACTCATAAGATACAGCAAGTACTTCATCATTACGAAGTGGAGTTATCAAAGAAATATAACCTAACTCTGGACTGAAACGATATTCTCTCTCTGTTAGTTTTTTGGCACCACGCAAAACATCAAAGTCAGTACCTTTATCTAAACCATCAGCTACAAGCAAACTTGTAGTCTGATCAGCTTTACGTATTTCGGCATTTGCCGAATTAGGGTCTAAGTATTTATTATAAAGTGTATTGTTTTTGTTATTCACTGGTGTGCCTCCATTAGCACCCGAAGCTGCGGCTACACCATTATTGGGGTTATATGGATTGGTTGGAGCACCCTCACCCAAGTCAGAAAAACCTACAATATTGCGTAGAGTCTCTGTGTTTTGAGAGCGGTTGGTCACATATACTTCCAAACGAGTAATAGTTATCCCCGAAGAAATGTAGGCAGTTTCGGTACTCGTAGTGCTACGTGAACTTTGTGATAAATCAGTTGAAGAAGTAGTACTATTTAGGGAGTTAGTTGATACGCCCGAAGACATCACAGAGACGCTTTTCAGCGAACTTTCGTACTTGTTACGGAAAAAAGTAGATAAGAAAAAGTGACGATTTTCGTCATAGTTATCAGCACGTATTTCGAAAGTTTTACCCTGTGAACCACCTTTTAAGGTAATACAGTCTTGTTTAGAGCGCTGTTGTGCAGCTACCAATGTAACATCTACTTTGCCAAAACGCATTAAAGTTTTCAGACCAAACAAGTTCTGAACCCCTGGGATAAGTTGGCTATTAAGAGTCCAAGATGTATTTCCTACTTCGATGTTTTGGAGTATATCTTCTTCATTTGAGCGCCAGTTAAGTTTGAGTTGGTTTTGAAAATTAAAACTTGCTTTGGTATCAAAGTTGGTATTTAGATTAAACTTATTACCGATTTTCCCTTGAAAGTTTATTTGAGCTTGCTCGTTAAAATTCAAATTTCCTATATATCGTTGCTGAACAGGAATGGCTGGATTATCAATAAACTGTCCTATGTATCCAATGTCGAGTAAGATGTTTCCATTAGGTTTAAAATCTATCTCCGATCCTCCAAAAATTCGGTCAATGGCAGGAGGAAGTTCTATTTTTGGCAAAATACCCCGCCCTCGAGTTTCATCTTTTCCATCTTGTGAGGCTGCATATTTTTTCCAGTAATCTCGAACAAAGCGATTTTGCTGTACTTTTTGATACTCCTCAAAGGTGATTTGCTGTGAAGGTCTATAATTAGCGTCAGAACCCGTAAGTTTCTCATATACGGTAATACGTCCAGCCGAGTCTAACTTAAATTCTGTTGAGGTTGATTTGGTATCCTTTATGATAAATGGAGAAGAAGGCGAACGATCCGAAAAACGGTTAGTATAACGGTCTTTGATTTTATATTTTGGACGGCGCCCTGATTTTTGTACTGTATCGGCAGGTACAGAAACGCCTAAAAACGGCTTGCTTGTCCAAAGAGACTCAGGACTACGCAAAGGGAACTCCCATGCTAATGAAGCAAATACCGATAAAACAAAACTTCCAGAAAGTATGTAAAACTTTTTCCTTTGCACAGTTGATTGCTTAAAAGTCAAAATCTTGGTGAATTCAAAATGGCACAACAAAGCCAAAACGACCAACAAGCTCTTATATTTTGGGGCATAGGCTTTTTTTAAAGCTTATGCCATGATTGAGGCTAAATTGTATATTAATTTATCGCAAAGCAAGCTTGATAAGTTGCTCAACCGATAGGCTATCACCTTCTTTCTTGATGATGGCATCCAAACTTTTCTCAGCAACATTTTTAGGAATACCCAGTGTCACTAACGCAGCCAGAGCTTCGCCACGAACTTTACTACCCGAAGGTACTAGCAATGAAGTTTGTGTTCCACCTATCAACGCTTCTTTCTTTAACTTATCTTTCAATTCGATAATAGCACGTTGGGCAGTTTTGGCACCAATTCCTTTAATACTTTGAATCGTTTTGACATCTTCATTAACCAACGCTTGACGTATTTCGCCTGATGATAAGGATGAAAGCATAATTAGGGCTGTATTAGGGCCAATACCCGAAACACTGATGAGATCTAAAAACAACGTTTTTTCGTCAAACTCTTTAAAACCATAAAGCACGTGGGCGTCTTCACGAATGTTAAGAAATGTGTAGAGCTTGCAACGTTCTGTCCCATCTTGAAGTGAGCTATAAGTTTGTAGTGAAATTTTAATTTCGTATCCTACTCCTTGGACGTCGATAATAACAAAGGCAGGATCTTTATGTGCAAGTTTACCATCTATATAGGCAATCATAATTCTAATTGTTTGAATAATAAAGTTTGATAAATGGGCAAAAAATACTCCTATTAAATAAGACAGAGGTATTTCATGCAGATTTAGGGAAATATATGACTCAAGTTTTGTTTACAGTAACATCAAACTTGTAATATTACTATACAAAATCATACCAGTTTATTGTATTACACCAAGCATTTTTTATGCCTAAAAACAACTTGGAGGATAGCTTTACTTAAGAAATACATCTTTCAAAAATACAGAAAAAGTCCGCACAAGCCAAATTGTCTTTATGCGGACTTTTAAACGAATCAATATTAGCGAAAGTAACTTAAGATACACGAAGCTTCATACCAGCTTTAACAACATTACCCTTAATTCCATTCATTTTTTTCAATTTTTCTACCGAAATACCGCCGTAACGTTGCGAAATGTTCCAAAGAGTATCTCCTTGTTCTACGGTATGAAACTTCACTTTCCCTTTACGAATATCTTCTTTTTCTCTTACGTTCGAGCGAGCATATTTCTCAGAACTTGTCACTGCGGACTCTTTGAAAATCACTAATGTTTGCCCTGTTTGAATTCCTGATTTACGTAGTTTGTTCCAAACTTTCAAATCATATACTTCCACATTAAACTTATCGGCAATGGCAAAAAGATTATCACCTTTATGAACTTTGTAAGTTATTTTTTTAGGTTTACGCTTGA
This sequence comes from Flectobacillus longus, assembly GCF_030056705.1. Lineage (GTDB taxonomy): Bacteria > Bacteroidota > Bacteroidia > Cytophagales > Spirosomataceae > Flectobacillus > Flectobacillus longus. The sequence continues at coordinate 102,955 of NZ_JASHIC010000020.1, read as the reverse complement.
TTACCTCTTCAACATCATCTTCTACGACTTGCTCGCTTGGTTTGCTATTTACAGCAACTACGGGTACCGAATCTTCACGTGTTTGTGGTTGCCCTACTAGCTCTACTCCTACTGTTGCTAGCATATTAGTTGGCATTTTAGATGCAGAATCCATAATCATTAGACGATTTGATCTGAAATATGCCAATTCATTTTTAGGAAGCTTCAGCGAAAAATTACGTGTATTAATAGGTAATATATGCGTCAGAATATGAGGATTAAGCTTTTGGATACTTTCTAAATTGATATTGGCCATAATCGCCAATTTGTCTAAATCTAAGTACGAGTTTATCTGGATAGTATCATGCTCAATCGCTAATTCATAATTTTCAGGTACTATATCATGTGAATCCGCATGGTTCATCATGTACAAAATACCAATATATTGTGGCACATACCCTCTTGTTTCTTTTGGCAAACAATTATAAATATCCCAAAATGTTTGTCCTCCATTACAACGACGAATCGCACGGCGAACATTGCCAGGACCAGTATTGTAAGCTGCCAAAACAAGGTGCCAATCTCCAAAAATATTGTATAATTGACGCATATAACGACATGCTGCCTCTGTGGCTTTTTCTGGATCGAAACGCTCGTCTACATAATCATCAATTTTTAGTCCAAAATCCAGTCTTGCTGTTTTAGGCATAAATTGCCAGAGCCCTCCTGCCCCTACACGAGACATTGCTCTTGGATTTAAGCCAGATTCAATCAAAGAAAGGTACTTCAGTTCGTCGGGCAAGCCATATTTTTTCAAATATTTCTCATACAATGGAAAGTACATATCTTTTCGTTCGAGCATTGTTTTAGTAAATGAAGGTTTACGAAAAGCGAAATACTCAACAAATTGATGTGTTGTACTATTGTAGGTCAATGGAATTTCTTTTTGAAGTGCTTCTAAACGAGGCTTTACAATGTTGGGGTCAATCAACCATGTAGGCTCTACAACTACTGGAGGCGTTGCAGCTTGTGGATACACTGGCTTTACCGAAAGGGTGTCCACTGTTCCTTGAGTTTCGGTAGTCGATGAGGCTGCCGATACCTGTGCTTGGCTGCTTATTCCAACCAATAACAGTGAACCTGCCAAAATCGAACGAAATGTAGTCAATGTCATTTAATTCTCTAATAAGGATTTAAGGAATATAATATCTTTGATGTGTTATGCGTGCTCAACCCTTTGGGCAAAATGAGAAGCTTTTGAAACACTTTATCTTTTCTAAATTCTTATGGGCAGTGTGTTTATTTATTCTTTTTGTTGGTGTCCATATTTGGACACTAAACAAAGTTACTGATTTTTAACTAAGTAAACCACATTTTTATTGTACCACAAAAACAAAGTATTGAATTATTACAAGAAACATCAAGAATATTCCTATTTTGAGGGATTTTTGAAACTCATTGTCTGTGTGTATCTATAGGGTGTAAAAACAATTGTGTAGACCAAAAGATACCACCAAACAAAAGGTCTAACATCAATCTGGGTTTAGACTAATGTTAGACCTCAAAATTTATCATTAGGTATTTATTTCTATCAGTTAGATATTAATATAAGCTTTTAGCAAAACTTAACAAAGCTTTCTCCTGAAATGCGCCACCCATAATTTGAAACCCAATTGGCATACCATCATTATCAACACCGTTAGGAATAGAAATTGCGGGCAAACCTACCACGTTAGCTTGTACGGTAAACAAATCGCCTAAATACATCTGAATAGGATCCGACGTTTTTTCTCCAATTTTATACGCAGTTGTTGGTGTTGTTGGACAAACCAAAAAATCATATTCAGACAATAATTGGTCTGTGTAGTCCTTAATCAATCTTCTTACTTTTTGTGCCTTTGTATAATAGGCATCGTAATAGGATGCGCTCAATACAAAAGTACCCAACATAATACGACGTTTTACTTCCTTACCAAATCCTTCTGCTCTTGATTTTTTGTACATTGACATCAAATCTGTAGCCTGATTAGAACGATGTCCATACTTTACTCCATCAAAACGAGAGAGGTTTGAGCTCGCTTCAGCCGTTGTCAAAATATAGTATGTTGGAAGAAAATACTTAATCAATGGAAACTCTACCGCCTCTACCACATGACCTGCGGCTTTGAGTGCTTCTAATTTTGCCCAAGTAGCCTCACGTACTTCAGGTTGAAGACCAGCACTTTCAACAGCTTCTTTCAAATACCCAATTTTCAACGTTTTATGAGTCGTATCAAAAGCCGAATATTGAGGAACTTCTAGCCTTGAAACAGTACTATCTTGTTCATCTTTTCCTGCAATTATTTCTAATAATATCGCTGCATCTTCCACTGATTTGGTAATAGGACCAATGCAATCAAATGATGAAGCATAAGCAATAAGACCCCAGCGTGATACCCTCGTATAAGTTGGTTTTAAGCCCACCAAACCACAAAAGCCTGCTGGCATACGTACAGAACCACCTGTATCGGTACCCAACGATGCCAAGCACATATCTGCTTGCACAGCCACAGCCGAGCCCCCCGAAGAACCTCCCGCTACACGGTTTGTGCCTACAGCATTGAGACAAGCCCCATAAGCAGAGTTCTCGTTGGTTGAGCCCATTCCAAATTCATCACAGTTTTGTGAACCAATAATGATTGCGTCGGCATCAATTACCCTTTGAACAGCGGTAGCATTAAATTGCGATTCAAAGCCATCAAGAATTTTACTTCCTGCTGTAGATGTATGGTCTTTATAGCACAATAAGTCTTTGATACCAATTACCATACCCGCTAATTTGCCAGCATTTCCTGTTTTGATTTTTTGATCAATTTCATCAGCTTTCGCCAATGCTTCTTGGTCAAACACTTTCAGGAAAGCATTTAATTGGGTATTTTTTTCAGCTATATTTTGAAGATAAAATTCAACGAGTTGGCGACAGGTAATGTATCCTGCATGTAAATCAGCTTGAATACTCTGTAGTGATGTATAGTTTTTCAAGGTAACAGAAAGTAAATAAAATGGTAATGACTATAAAAAAACAAGAGCATAGTCAGGGTTGGAGAGCAATCCCGACTATGCAATTATGTAAGGTAATAAGTACAAGAAAATGGGGATATTACATTCCATTTTCGGCAATTTGATTAAGCCGCGATTGAGCCTAAGTTATAGTAACCTAGTTATACGAATCAAATACAAGCCAATACTATTTTGTATCGTCCAAACCTTTTGTAATTTGCTCTTGAACGTCTTTTTGAGCATCTTTGAATTCTTTGATACCTTTACCCAATCCTTTCATTAATTCAGGCAATTTTTTTCCACCAAAGAATAACAACATAGCTAAGCCAATCAACAATAATTCGCCGCCACCTAAACCGTTCAAGAATAATAAGATTGAAGTCAGTTCCATTTCTGTATTGAGTTAAAAATTTTTGTAAATATACTTAATGATTTTGGATTATGGACTTTTCGTTACCGATATTTTGGCAATTCTAGCCCTAAAGAATTCTGGTTTACTTATTCGATATTAAAGTCTTGATAAAGTTGATTTCTTTCCCAAGCTTCAAAGTTCTCGATGTCTTCGTGTAATGCTCTAAAAAGCCACAACACAATAGCAAGATCATCCGTTAAGCCAATGATTGGCAAAATATCTGGAATCACATCGATTGGCGACACAAAGTAAATCAAAACTGCTACAATTTTGAGAATTGTTGGCCACGGTACTATACGGTATTGTCCCGATACGTAAGCTTTTACCATTCTCGACAAAGTCGTTAGCTTGTCGGTTAAGACCTGTCCAACACCTTTGTTTTCTTTATCAGCTATATCTTTTGCCTTAGAAAGTACCTCTCTTAATAACTCCAAAAGAGCTAAGCCTCCCATCGCATATTTGCCAGCTTTTTTAGTTGCACTCTTAAAAAATATTGAATTTAATACTCTCGAAGCTAAATCGTCTTGTGCCATATTTTAAAATTATTTAACAGAACATGGGCACTAATTTATCTATATTTCGCTTAACATAGTATAGCTAATTTTTACAAATTACTACCCTCAAAATTTACCGAAAGTTAGTAAATTTAATTTTGTGCTAAAATACAAAACGCCATAAGTGGCGTTTTTGATATATAAACCCTTTAAATTATTCATAAATGATGACATAAATCAATTGATAATCAAAAGATTGTTTGTTTTTGGATTATCAATACCTACAAATAAAGTTATTGAAAAGACAAATATACCATTTAGCAACTTTCCTATAAAAAATTTACATAATTTTAGAAATCCATGTTTTCAGAATGCCTAAATGCTTTACATTTGTAGGGGTCTTGCTACAAAGACTTACAATGCAGAAATGTTAATGTTTGAGCAAAATTCAAGGCGTTGTTCTTCATTATGAAAGCATTGATTGAATTATTCTATTTAACAAAAAAATAATCAAAAATCATCATGTCTAAAATAACCGTCGTGGGTGCAGGGGCCGTGGGTGCTACTACTGCCGATAACATTGCTCGTAAAGAATTAGCAGACGAAGTCGTGTTGCTGGATATTAAGCAAGGGTTTGCAGAAGGAAAAGCCTTAGATATGTTCCAAACAGCTGCGCTATTGGGCTGGGACACAACTTTAACTGGTGTTACGAATGATTACTCAAAAACTGCTAATTCAGACGTAGTTGTAATTACGTCGGGGCTTCCACGTAAGCCAGGTATGACACGCGAAGAGCTCATCGGAGTAAACGCTGGCATTGTAAAATCGGTAGTCGACAATATCTTGCAATACTCACCAGATGCCATTTTTGTTATCGTTTCAAATCCTATGGATACAATGACCTATTTGGCATTGAAAGCGTCGGGACTTCCTAAAAACCGTATCATTGGTATGGGTGGTGCTTTGGACTCGGCTCGCTTTAAGTGCTATTTGTCATTGGCAATGAATGTTTCACCAAATGACCTTCATGCTACTGTAATTGGTGGTCACGGCGACACAACTATGATTCCTTTGAAGCGTCTTGCTACTTGGAATGGTACGCCTGTAGCCAACTACTTAGATGGTGCAACTCTTGATAAAGTAGCTGCTGATACCATGGTGGGCGGCGCTACACTTACGGGTTTATTAGGTACTTCGGCTTGGTATGCGCCAGGAGCAGCTTCGGCAGCCGTTGTAGAATCAATCATCCGTGATGAGAAACGTGTAATTCCTTGCTCGGTATTTCTTGAAGGTGAATATGGTCAGTCAGACATTTGTTTGGGTGTACCTGTAGTATTGGGCAAAACAGGTTGGGAAAAAATTATTGACTATAATCTCAATGAGGAAGAACAAGCATTGTTTAGCAAATCTGCTGATGCAGTTCGCAATATGAATAATGTACTTTCAACACTTAGTTTGTAGTTGGGTGATCAGAGAAGAAGATTGAATCGTTATTTTTCTCTGATATAATTACCAACTAACAAAACACGAAAAAGGCAACTCCAGATTTGGAGTCGCCTTTTTCATTAGACTTATTTTAGTATGTATCTCACCTAAGGAGCAAAATCTAAACGTGTAACAAAGTATTCAGTATCTCCCATCCAAGAAAACTTCATATATCGTTGTTCATAATGTAACCGAACACGCTTGCCTGTGAGCATAGCATCTTCTAATTGTTGAACAATTTTTTCATCGTTATTATCTACCGTAAAAGCCCACATATTATTCACCATATTTCCCACTTGTCCTTGCGCACCTACGTTGAGCTCTCCTTCAAAAGTTTTGAACATTACCCCTTTTTTAGAGAATTTTGAAACTACTCCAGCACGCTCTCCTTCTGAATAGGAAATTTTTGTAAGTAAAAAAGACCCAACAACTGCTAGAAGTGCTACGCTTACAATACTGATGATTAATTTTCTAAAAAATGCGCTAGTTACTTTTTTTGCGGCGTCGAATTGTTCGTTGAATGCCATACTTGTTTGGACGTTATTTGTGAAATTTATCTTTCTGATTGTTTGTTCAAAGTAATAGTTTACTTGTTAATTTTTACTTCTTAATTTCTCTTATTTTTTCAAATATGACTATTATGATAGTCTTTTCAAATTTGCGAAACTTTAAGAAGCTTTACAATTATCAGACGAGATAAATTCAAAAGGACACTATTTTGAACGAATTGCAGTTACAGGATCCATTCTAGCTGCCGACCACGCAGGTATAATTCCAGACAAAACACCAATAACAGTTGAGGTGAATAAGCCCCAGAAAATATTTTTGAAACTCAAAATCAAGGTTAATGACCCTAGTGGTAAAAAAGAAATTAACCATACAATACCAATACCCACAAAGCCTCCAATCAAACTAAGCAAGACTGATTCAAAGAGGAATTGAAATAGAATAACGTAGTTTTTAGCACCTAGTGATTTTTGAATACCAATGATATTGGTACGCTCTTTTACTGATACAAACATAATATTGGCAATTCCAAAACCTCCAACTAGTAAGGAGAATAATGCAATAAAGAAACCACCTACGTTGAGTTGTGCAAAAATCGAATCAAAGAATTTTACCGCACCATCTAGCCTATTGATAGAAAAATTTTCCTCCTGTGCAGGCTTTAACCCTCTTCTTCCACGCATCAAACCTGTAACCTCTCCTTCGAGTGTTTCTTGACCAGCATCCCAATCAAAAGCCTTGATAGCAATATCTGGTTCGGGTTGATCTTTTTGGAAAACATTGGCATAGGTAGTATAGGGAATATAAGCCCTATCGTCGGGCGAACCTCCCAAACTAATCAAATCTTCTCCTTTAAGATTCATGGTTCCAATTACCCTAAACTTAATACCATTCACTTTGATTTCCTCTCCAATCACATCACTTTGGTTCGGAAATAAAGCAGCCTTTACCTTAGCGCCCAAAATGATTGAGAAAGCAGAATTATCTGTTTCACTTGGCATAAAATATCGTCCTTCACCCACGGGTACGTCCGAAATAGCATTATAGTCATAACTCACACCAGCCAATCGCACCTCCATACTATTATTTTTACGTTTGAGGGTAGTCATACGACCATCCATAATAGAAATCGCTTGAGCATTTTCTAAGTTATCCTTCAAATACTGGTATTCGGCATACTTCATATTGGGGCGATTGATGTACTTCCACCACGGATAACTATTACTCATAATCCAAGGCCATTTTCCTACGTAAACTACACCTTTACCAAATGAATCTATTTGGCTCCTGATGTTCATATTCATTGAATCTACCACAGTAAATACGGCTACAATAGAAAATATGCCCACTGTTACACCCAACAATGATAGGGTTGTACGTAGAAGATTTGTGCGTAAAGCTTGCCATGCGAAGCGAAAGCTTTCAAAAATTTGTCGAAGAAACTTCATATATGCTACAAGATGAATAAACGTATGAAGACACCCTTTAGAGTTTTCTCATAAATGGTAATTTAAAATTACGAGAGTGTACTTCGAAATCAAATCAAGAAATGACCAATAGCACTTTCTGACCGCATGAGTGGCAATATAAGTTTAAGACTGGAAATAAAGTTGAAAACTTTGTTCATTATTGCGAAGGCAAATCCTAAATTTACGGATGGTTTTACCTACTCACTAACCAATTCTTTCATAATTGTTCAAATGACATGAAAGATTAGTTATCCTAATCCTAATGGCTCAAAAGCATGTCAAAAAAGCTCACGATTTCTAATTTTCAAGACTTGCAAGTCAATTTTGCAGGCGAGTTGTATTTTGATAATTCGGCAGAGCACCAAGCTCAGAAGTTGATTTATTCGACTGATGCCTCTGTTTATCAAGAAAAACCTATTGCGGTAGCTATACCCAAAAATACAAGTGATATTCAAACTTTGATTCGTTTTGCAAACGAATATCGCGTTACGCTGATTCCTCGTTCGGCTGGAACATCGCTGGCTGGACAGGTAGTTGGGAAAGGTATTATCGTGGATATTTCGAAATATCTCAATCAAGTTTTGGAAGTCAATGTGGAGGAACGTTGGGTGCGAGTGCAACCTGGCGTAATCCGTGACGATCTTAATGCCTTTCTCAAGCCCTACGGTTTACTTTTTGGTCCAGAAACCTCCACATCTAGTCGTGCTATGATTGGTGGGATGATAGGTAATAACTCTTGTGGACTTCATTCAATCGTATGGGGCGATACACGCACGCATTTGCTCGAAGCTAAAGTTCTACTGAGCGATGGTTCCGAAACTGAGTTTAAAGCTTTGGATAGACAAAGTTTTTACGAAAAAGCAAGACTTACTACCTTAGAGGGGCATATTTATCGAGAAGTACACCGTGCGCTCAACAATCCTTTTATTCAGGAATCTATTGAAAAGGCTTTCCCCAACAAAAATCTAACACGACGAAATACAGGATATGCCTTGGATATGCTGAGCGATAACGAGATTTTTCAGCCTCAATCAGCGCAGCCCTTTAACTTTTGCAAATTACTCTCTGGCTCTGAAGGAACGTTGGCTTTTGTAACTGAAGCCAAAATCAATCTTCTGCCCTTACCTCCTACCGAATCGGCATTAGTATGTATTCATTGTAACTCGATTGGCGAATCGCTGCATGCCAACTTGATTGCACTGAAACACCGACCAATGGCTTCAGAATTGGTAGATAAATACATTCTAGATTTTACAAAAGGACACCACGAATATCATAAAAATAGATTTTTTATAGAAGGTGATCCTCAAGCTATCTTGATGGTTGAGTTTATGGCCGATACGCAGGAACAACTCTTTAAGCTATGTGAGGACATGATAAAGGACTTGAAAGAAGCTAATTTGGGATATGCGCATCCAATCATCAGAGGAGCCGACACCAAACCAGCTTGGGACGTCCGCAAAGCAGGTTTGGGTTTGATTAGAAATCTTCCTGGCGACACACAACCCGTCAATCTTATCGAAGACTGCGCCGTAGCTCCTGAACACTTGCCTGCTTACATTGAAGAGCTTCATGCTTTATTAGAAAAACATGGATTGAACGCTTCTTATTACGCTCACGCAGGCGCTGGTGAATTGCACGTAGAACCAATGATTAACCTCAAAACGGAAGAAGGAAAGCAATTATTCAGAACGGTATTGGCCGAAACAGCAGCTTTGGTCAAAAAATACGATGGATCGTTGAGTGGCGAACATGGTGATGGTCGTTTGCGTGGAGAGTTTATTCCTTTCATGATGGGTAAGGAAGTCTATGATTTGTTCAGAGAGATTAAAGGAATTTTTGACGAGAAAAAGATTTTTAACGCCAATAAAATTGTAGATACGCCTCCAATGAACGAATTCTTGCGATATGAACCAGGAAAAGTTCCTAATAAGGTAAATACTATTTTCGATTTCAGTAAACAAGAAAGTATTTTACGATTAGCAGAAAAATGTTCAGGATCAGGAGACTGCCGCAAAACGGAAGTTACTGGAGGCACTATGTGTCCAAGTTATATGGCAACTCGTCAAGAAAAAGACACTACTCGTGCCAGAGCCAACATTTTACGTCAATTTCTCACAAATTCTACTCAGGAAAATCCATTTAATCATCTAGAAATCAAGGAAGTAATGGATTTGTGTTTGTCATGTAAAGGTTGTAAAGCTGAATGTCCTTCGCAAGTAGATATTGCCAAAATGAAAGCTGAGTTTCTTCAGCACTATTATGATGTCAACGGTATTTCTTTCAGAACCAAAATGATTGGTAGTTTTACCAAATCACAGGCATTGGGGATGACATTTCCAAGAATATATAATTTCTTTGCCCAGAACGCTGTAACAAGTAAATTCATCAAAAAAACCTTAGGGTTTGCCCAAGAAAGAAGCTTACCTACGCTCGGCAATATAACCCTGCGTAACTGGCAATTGAATCGTTTGAAAACACAGGAAAAACGCCAGAAGAATAGTATCAAGCCTTTTAACACTAAACCAAGTAAGATTCGTAAGCAAGGGAAGGTATATCTATTCTGTGATGAATTTACCAACTATAATGATGTCGAATTAGGCAAAGTAACTATCAAATTACTGACAGCCCTTGGATACGAAGTTCACATTCCTGAGCATATCGAAAGTGGACGTACTTACTTGTCGAAAGGTATGGTTAGGGAGGCACAAAAAATCGCGATTCAAAATGTAAAACTTTTGGCAAAAGCCCTCGAAGACCAAAGCCCTATTATTGGGATTGAGCCATCAGCAATTCTCACCTTGCGAGATGAGTATCTGGATTTAGTCCCTGCCGAATATCGTGCTGAAGCCGAGCTTGTGGCAGACAACACGTACTTAATTGATGAGTTTTTGGCACAAGAAATAGATAAAAAACATATTTCTTCCGACTGGTTTACCAAAGAAAAACGCTTAATCAAATTGCATGGTCACTGCCATCAAAAGGCATTGTCGTCGCTAGTCCCAACCAAGAAGCTTCTTTCATTACCCAAAAACTTTGAAGTGCAACTTATTCCTTCGGGTTGTTGTGGTATGGCAGGTTCGTTTGGATATGAAGAAGAACATTACGAAACTTCTATGAAAATTGGAGAACTAGTACTTTTCCCAACTGTTCGTCAACAGCCAGAAGAGGTCATAATTGCAGCACCTGGCACTAGCTGCCGTCATCAAATCAAGGACGGTACAGGAAGAACTGCATTGCATCCTATCGAAATTTTATGGAATGCCTTAAACGAATCCTAAGATTTGGTCTATCATAAAAGAATATTGTTCTATTATTAGTAAAACATCTTTGAGTAATACAAATGGTTTCTCAACCATTTGTATTATCTTTAAAGGTGTTTTTTAGAAACGTATAACACTTGTCCTGTAATCGTCATTTACTTACATTTGTAAGAGAATAACGCTCAAAATCAAGTTTTTTTGCACAATACTTAACACAAAAGCGATTTACCCATTATTTTCATTGCCCCATAAATACAACATTACTATCGAAAACCCGACCCTTAAGTATAGAAGCCCTAATTAAGATGAAAAAAAATTTACTCCTAACGCTATTACTTAGTTATTGCCACTACAATTTTGCTCAACAAGCCATTTCGGCAGTCAAGAAAGATTCAACCAATACCTTTATTGGTGACATGCGTGTAACAGAGCGACTTGAGTCTGTAGGTTCGGCTCGTAAGCAAACAGTCAATATCCTTCGTTCAAAATTAGAAGTACTGGAAAAAAATAGCCGAAACCCCTTAGTCGTAGAACTTTCTTCAGTATCCAGCTCCGCCGACAAATCTACAACAACCGAAACATTCGCTAGTCTTATTGCCAAACTAGACAAAAAATATAAAGCGGATATTCGTAGTATCGAAACAGATAACATCAGAGATATTTTTCAAATCGAACAGAAAAGTGAAATCAAAAGCCGCCATTCAGCGGTTGTTTCGGCACAATGCTTCTCTGCAAAAAATGATGGAAGTTTTGTCAAAATGAATGATCTTAATGGAGAAGAAATTGTAGGTTTCCCTCTTGAGTCGTTCAAAGGAAACTCTCGCTATGGATTGGTTGAAAATTATCACCAAGGTTTTGCTCGTATCAAGAAAGACCAAGTGTTTGGATACTTGAACTACTGTGGTGATGAAGTTATTCCATGCCAATTCGAAAAAGCAGAGAATTTTAACGATGGAAAAGCACTCGTTAAAAAATTTGAGTGGTATTTTATAGATGTTTATGGCAACGAAAGCGAAGCCCTCGAAAATGTAGTAGAAGCGAAAGCTCTCAAATATGGTATCAGTGTTGCGAAATTCAAAAATGGTAAATTTGCGCTTATCGACAATTCTTACGATCAATCTAAAAAGGTATTGTCTGAATACTATGATGAAATTTTGGCCTTCAACCGTGAGCTATTAAGAGTTAGAGTTGGGAAGTTCTTTGGGCTTATCAAATACGATGGTACTGTCAAAATCGACCCTATCTACGATAATCTCAGTGCTACTACCGAGCAAGGCAAATGGATGATTATTGAACAAAATAAAAAAATGGGTTTGATGGACACCGAAGGGAATATTCGCCTGAAACCTATTTTTGAAAGTATCATTCCAATGCCAGTTGATCCAAGTATTGCTAACGTAAATTTAGGCTTAGCCAAAGATGAAACAGGCTTTAAATTAGTTGATTTCAAAGACCTTCGTACAAGTAAATCTTATATTTCGATTGGAGAATTCAACCGTTTTGGTTTATCTCCTATTAAAGATGGAAAGTATTTCGGTTTTATCAACACTGACCTTAAAGTGGTTATTGACCCTATTTATCGTAGTTTAGGGAGTTTTAACCAATATGGTTTGATTTCAGCTTGTAAAGACGTAAATAATGCTATTCGTTGTGGATATATCAAACATGATGGAACAGAGGTAATTCCATTGGCTTATGATGAAGTGGCCAATTTCAATAAATTTGGATTGGTAGTTGTACGAGAGAACGCCAAAAACTGTAGCATTCCATCTGGTAACTGTAAAGTAGATATGGTTTATGATAAAAATGGAACTGTGGTTATTGGAAAAACGAATGAGGTAGCTCCAATTGGAATTCGATATGCGACAACAGATACTATTTTCAATGGAAACTATGTTGTAGTAAAAACCTTCACTCCTAACAAAGATGGTGATGACGAAATGGAATTTAATTTAGTAGAACGTGCCAATGCTCGTCGTATAACAGCACAGGGATACAAGTCTATTCGTAAATTTGATGCCAATCAGTTGTTTCCAGTATTAAAAGAAGGCAAATGGGGACTTATTGATACTTCGGGTCGTGTAGTTGCAAAACCAGCCTACAAAGAAATGTTATATTCGACAGAAGGTTTATACGGAGTAAAATTTGATAATGGTAAATATGGTTTTATCGATAAAAAAGGAAAAGTTCAAATAGCCTTCGACTATGATGAAATACGGCCTTTCAATAATGGCTTGGCTGTTGTATCAAAAGGTAATGGGAAGCTTGGAATTATCAATAAATTCAATGCCAAAATTGCTCCATGCTCATTCAATGAAATCAATATTTTACCTGCTACTAAGCAGTTCGAGCTAATAGATTCCGCAGGAGGAAAGTTTATACTCAACAGCAGTGGTGATTGTGTTACCAACTGTACGAAGTTTGATGAAATCCGAAAAATGGCAAACCAATAAGATTTTTTACTGTAATTTTGCAAAATCCATTATCCTCCACGATAATGGATTTTGTTTTTATCAATAGTCAATCTTTGTAAAAGGTCAGAAGAATCATGTATTTGCAAAATGTAACTTTCAATATCGATACACAAGCCGAGGTAGAGTTTTTGTCATGGATGAAATCTCAACATATTCCAGAAATCATGGCGACAGGCTTGCCAACTAACTTCAAAGTTTTAAAATTGTTGACAGAAGTACATAATGGTGGGGCTACCTATTCTTTTCAGTATGCCTTCGAAACCAAACAACACTATGATATTTATGAGGCGATCCATTTTGATGAGCTCATAGCCAAAGTTGATGCACGTTACAGAGGAAAATATGTTTTCTTTGCAAGTTTGCTTCAAGAAATAGATGCTTAATTGCAAATTTAGCGAATGAGCGATTGTTCTCTAGTATAGACGCAAAGCATTGCGTCTCAAGCAGAGTCAGACATAGCATAGTAGTATCAAAAAAGCGCTCGAAAATTGTTTTTCGAGCGCTTTTTTAATGAAATTTATAGCATCATCCTAATTTTAACATTCAGTTTGACACATCTCAAGACACAAGGCCTTGTGTCTCTACTTGCGAAGTGTAAATTTAAAACCACTCATTCACTCAACCACCAATCACTTAATTGAGAATTTTATTTCTCTTCCAGTAATTGTATCAACTCCCCTAAAGTTCGAGGGTCGCTAGGACGCTTGGCATTTTCGTATAAAATTTCACCTTTCTTATTAATAATCAAATATCTTGGAATTGCCTGAAGTTTAAAGCGCTTGGCAGCATCAGAAAACCACCCCCCTTGCGAAAACAAATTGAGTCCATCCTGTAACCCATGCTTTTCTACACCTCTTTTCCATAAGCCTTCTGTTTCGTCGACCGATATATATAAGAATTCTATATCCTTTTTAAATTTGTTCGGAATAGCCTGCATGAGTTTTTTCGAATAAGGAAACTCTTCAATACATGGCTTACACCAAGTAGCCCAAAAATCGATATACAAAATTTTACCTTTCAAACTCGATAGAGAAATGCTATCTCCTTTCAGGTTTACAGCTCTAAATGAGCCATCTTTTGCTTCCAGCACTTTCGAAATTTCGACGTCTTTGGATCCTAAAACAGCACCACATTTTTCTTTAATAATTTTTGACCAAGCATCGGCTGTTGATGAAACAGACAAGGCAGCAAAGGTATTCCGTGCAACAGAAGGCAAAACTTTATCACAATTATTATAAAGTAAATATGCCAAATAATACTGGTAGCTAAGTAATGGCAAATGTTCTCTGGCAAAATTATGCTTATCGGTCATTGACTTACTTTGATCCTTATATTTTTCATAATCATGTGCCTTAGAATTAAAATAAGTAACATAATAGCTCAAAAAGCTTCGATATGAATCCGACAACAAAGCTTCGTCTTGTAGTTTTTTAGTATCCAAATCAGTAATCAAAGTATTGGGCAAAGCCATTACCTTGGTGAGGGCAGTATTGGTATTACCTTTGACAATAGGATATGCCAATAGGTAATTCCAATAATTCCAGCGAATTTGATTTTCGATATATTGTTTAAACTTTGGTGAAAACTTCTCTAGATTTGGAGTCTTTTTATAAAAATCGGATTGCGCTTTTTTAGCGTCAAACAAAGTCATTTCCCATGAGTCTATCGGAATGTCTTTCATTTGTTCAAATACTTTTGCGGTATTAAAACTATCTGCAAATTTTTCATTAAACTGTTGTAAAAACATATTTTCGGTACTCAATGAGCCTTCTATTTGAAGGGCTTTTGTCCAGTTTTTTCCATCAATTTTGATTATTATCTGATTGCCTCTTTCCAAATATATATGAAAGGTTTTTCCTCTGAAAATAACATCCACAATCCCTTCGTCAGCTATGCCAAACTGAAAAGCATCAGATATCCCTGAAGCTGCCACAAAAAAGCCTTTTTGCGCTTTTGCACCAAGAAACAGCGGGTCGTACGTAAGAGTTAAGGTATCTTTTCCTGTATTGATAAGGTCCAAAGATACAACAGATTGCTGTGCCCAAATACCTATCGAACAACATAATAGGATCAAAACAATCAAGATTTTTTTCATAATAAACGATATCAGTGAGAGTATAGATTGTAGTTAAATCAAATAATTAGCAATTTCAAAAACCCTCATTAATTTTTAATCAGTATTGAATAGTTAACTATTGAAGCAAAAATTTGGTTAGGTCAGATTAAAATATGTTGCATATTTTATGAACAACTAGAGCTTTTTGAGCGTATTACCCATTTATAAATTACTTACAACAATTTTACAAAAAGAGCGACGATTATACTCTAACACTTGTTACCACTCAATTGGTTTTTGTCCCCTATTGGTCAGATAAGTATTAGTTTGTGAAAAATGTTTATTGCCAAACCATCCACCTTGGTTGGCCGACATTGGCGAAGGGTGTTTACATTTCAAAACCAAATGTTTTTTCGTGTCTATAACAGCACCTTTGTCTTGGGCATATTTGCCCCAAAGCAAAAAAACAACTCCTTCTTTCTCGTCAGATAAGCACTTAATAACAGCATCAGTAAACTGCTCCCATCCTTTTTTTTGATGCGAGCCAGCACTATTAGCTCTTACCGTCAGGGTGGCATTCAACAATAACACACCTTGTGTAGCCCAACGCTCCAAATTTCCAGAAGCAGGCATTTCTGTACCTAAATCATCTTTTATTTCTTTAAAAATATTGATTAAAGAAGGAGGAAAAGCAATCCCATCGTTGACAGAAAATGACAAACCCATGGCCTGATTAAGTCCATGATAGGGGTCTTGCCCCAAAATAACCACTTTTGTTTGATCAAAAGGGCATTTATCAAAGGCGTTAAAAATCAATTTCCCAGGAGGATATATTTTTTGAGATTGGTATTCTTCTTTTACAAACGACACTAATTGAGTAAAATAAGGCTTTTCGAATTCGCCCGCCAGTCTAGTCTTCCATGAAGACCCTATCTTTACATCCATACATTCTTGGTGTTTTTATAGAAAGTATTTAATTTTTCTAAAATTTGATATGCGCTTTTTTGACAAAACTACACATTTTCACATTTTCAAACCTAACTTTGTATTTGTTAATACAATAGCAAAATCGGAATTATATTTATTTTTACACTGTTAAAAGATAAAGAATTTTGCACCACTTGTAAATTCTATCGTACCCAAATTATTAAAAGCATGGTCTCGGCAATTACACATGGCATTAAAGTAACTGTAGAAACAGAGTATCTACCACAATACTCTAATCCATCTCATGCCCATTTTGTTTTTTCTTATCGTATAAAAATCGAAAACGAAAGCGAATATACCGTCAAATTACTCCATCGTCACTGGATTATTGTAGATGCTAATGGGCTAGAACGCCAAGTATCTGGCGAAGGCGTAGTAGGTCAGCAACCCATCATAGAACCTGGGCAATCTCATGAATATTCGAGTGGTTGTAATTTCGATACTTCTATCGGCAAAATGAAAGGTAGTTATACCATGGAGCGTGTATTTGATGGAAAAAAGTTTAATGTTGCCATTCCTGACTTTACGATGACTGTACCCTATCGTTTGAATTAATTTTTATTTATTTTGATTGTACCATACCTAAAATACCTCCTAAAAGCAGGTGATGAGCATTCGGTTCATTCACCATTTGTATTTGATTTATATTATCGTGCCATCAAGCCTCGTGATGGTCGTTATTTGCAATGGGTGCGTGTTGAACCCCCAGACGCCAATACCCCAGTTCGTATTCAAAATAAGCCTCACCATATTTTAACTATCGAATCCCTTCGTAAAACGTTAAAGTCAGACTCTAGGACTATTGAAATTACAGAACTAGGCGCTGGTTCAAAAATCTATACTGGTAATCAGCGTAAAGTATCAGACTTAAATAACACAGCTCAAAAGCCTGCTAAATACGCTCAACTTTTGGCACGTTTAGTGGCTTATTTTCAGCCATCTAATATTTTAGATTTAGGTACTTCGCTTGGACTAACCACCGCCTATATGGCACTAAGTGGTCACAATGCACAAGTGTATAGCTTTGAAGGATGTCCACAAACGGCCTTGATTGCACAAGAAAATCTGAGCAAGTTGGGCATCAAGAATGTTTCAATTATCAAAGGAAATATCGACATTACACTTCAAGAAATTGTGAGTGGGCTTTCGTCAATCGATTTTGTTTTTGTAGATGCCAACCACCGAAAAGCTCCTACCTTAGCTTATTTTGAGATTTGTTTATCAAAAGTTCATGAAAATTCTATTATGATTTTTGATGATATTTATTGGTCTAAGGATATGACAGATGCTTGGGAGCAAATCAAACAACACCCTAGCGTAGGCATAAGCATTGATTTATTTCAATTTGGGATAATACTTTTCAGAAAAACACAAGCAAAACAGCATTTTGTATTAAAATACTAAGTTATGATTTGCGCACTCAATCAATTGATTAACTGACAACTAGCAACATCAATACTCCATAAATATTTGACCAAAATTTACCTAACACTCCATTTTATTTATATTTTACTTTTGGAATAAAATAGAGCCCTATTAAAACGATAATTGCTTCAAAAATCACTAAAGCTCGAACAATACCCAAGGCATCGGACAGATATCCTAAAAAAATAGCTGGAATCCCAAAACCAATATATCCCACAAACATAAATCCAGCAATCGCCCTTGCCCGTTGTTCTCCCCCAATATTAGAAATAATAGCCAACCCTCCTAGATATGAAAATCCGTAAGCTGCCATACCAATAATAGAAGCCCCTATCAAAATAATGAATAAAGTAGATAAGTGGCATCCTAAAATTACTAAGCCAAAACCTAATGGAATTAAGAGATATCCGATTTGTACAGACTTTTTAGGGTTATAATTTCGGATAAATGGCTGTAAAAATGCTCCAGTCCAATTGACTAACACCAAGCAAAAACCCGCATAGCTAGTCAAACCAATTGCGGCCAACTGTCCAGGTATAATAGCTATCACAATGCCTGTAACCGCCCAACACACTCCAATACCAATATTGACTGGAAGCGAATTTTCTGGAAAAAAAGGTAAACGCATCACTTTTCCTCCAATAGGGGGCAAATCAGGCAGAAACAACATCAATAGCAAACCAATAATAGTTAACCCAATCAAAATAGGATAGCTTAATGGAACTAAAGTAAACTCATGAATAATCAGTAAGGTAGTAGTAAGAGCACCTCCACTAAAACCAATGGCAGTAGAAAAAGAAGCCATATTGGCCGCTTGAGTGGCTGCATGCTTTTCTTGTTTGAGGTTCAATATTTCGGTCAAATAAGCTGTACCTGTACCCATACTCAATCCAAGTGCTATTCCTTGACAAAAGCGAGCAATGACCAAGGCATATACTTCTGGATAGAAAGTTATCACTGTTGTAGATAACAAAGAAAATAACACACTCACTATCATGATTTTTTTACGTCCTATCTTATCGGAAACTCCACCCAAAAAAATATAGCAAGGAAGCATTCCAACTATGTATGAAGCCAACACTAAAGCTGTTTGTCCATTGTTCAAGCCTTCATTTTGGGCGTAAACTCTAAAAAGTGGCATCGAAACATTCACTGCGAGAGTAATCAATAACAAAGCATAGGAAATCGTGTATTCTACATTTTTTTTCATCGTTCAGGATATACGAAAAATTTTGTACATGGCTTAAGAAAATTATCAAAAAGCGTAAAAATTATTTTAAAAACTTGTAATTTAGCACTCATACCCATCCATAAAACCATTGAACATTTCTACTGTTGCAACATCTATTTGCTTAAAAAATTTTGAAGATATTATTTTTATAGATGTTATGTAAAATCGTGATACTTCTAGGAATATTCATGCCTGATGTGTTCTATTCACATCTTTACTATTTTTGTCTGTGGCTCACTTAAGTCGTTATAAAAGTATTTCAAAATAAATATTTGTATATACATTTAATTTGAATACTTTCATTGTCAAAAAACGATAAAATTATTAGCAAAAAAATAGAAATAGTGTAATATTGAAAGAAGATGCACGATTTTTGCTAATGATTTTCTTAAAGACTATTGCCAAATTATTGAAACCCTTGAATCAACATGTATATTCTGATTTTTCAACCAGAACTGTTTTCTCTATGTGCTCTTCATACGAGAAATCAAGGGGGAATCAATCTCTAAGTAGACAGTACTTCTGTACGGCTGACGCCCAAACCCTCAATTCAGGAACCCATAAAATAACAGTCACCCATACACGAGTATCTAATCACACTAATATAATCTTGAGGAAATGTAACTAAATTTTGTTCGAACAAAGTTCCATAAAAGAGGCTGGTATTGCTTAATATAATTTGCTAAATATATCATAGCTTTACCTTTCTGGCAATCTTTGCAAGTGAACCATTCGTTTAATGGCAAAGAACCAGGTTGTAAGACAGTCGCCTCCGCCAACTCTTGCTTAATATTGAACACTAATCAAATATAGATTACTTAACCATATTATAACCCATTATATTTCATCCACTTATGAAAGATATAGTTTTTATGAATTTTCTCGAAAAAGCTCAAGCACGCTTTGGATAAAATCATCACTTTGCTCAGGCACTAGTCCCTGATATATAATCATCTCATTTTGATAATCAACATATTACTGATGCGCATTTCGTGCTAATTTATCATTCAAACCGCCAAAAAGGAGACTTTGCACAAGGATAATTACTAAACTGCTTTGAGAACTATAGCCCCAAAACAGGTATTCCAACCTCACAATTTAATAAAGATAGCTGTGGGGGCGTTTTGAAATTATAGCTAAATAAATGAATACTAACGAAATAGAGCTACTAAAAACTAAACTTGAGCGTGAAAGAGCTGCTCGTATTCAAGCCGAAACAATCTTGGACGAAAAGGCTATGGAGCTATTTGAGTCGAATCAAAATTTGATTCGCCTTAATCAGCGCTTAGAGGCTCAAATCAATGAAAAAGTTTCTGAACTCAGTAAAAGTGAAATCCGTTACAAACAACTTATTGAATCTGTTCAAGACATTATTTATAAAATTTCACCTGATGGATATTTTACCTTTGTCAACCCTACAATTGAACAAAGACTGGGATATTTGGAAAGTGAAATAGTAGGACGACATTTTACCGAATTAGTACACCCTGAATATCGAGAGTCTCTTGTGAATTTTTATTACGAGATGATAGAATCGAAAAAAGAAAGTACTTACAACGAGTTTCCTGTATTTCACAAAAACGGACATATCGTCTGGATTGGTCAGACTGTTCGATTGATGCAAGAAAACAGTGAAATAAACGAGCTAGTAGCGGTAGCACGTGATATTACTGACCGCAAATCAACAGAAGAAATTCTCAAAAGCACTCAAATCCGTCTTTCGACACTGATTTCGAATATGCAATCAGGAATTTTGGTTGAAGACGAAAGCCGTCGTATTATTTTAGTCAATCAGTTTCTTTGTGATACACTTGGCTTAACTACCCCTCCTGAATCACTAATAGGAATTGATTGTAAAAGTGCATTACATGATCTTAAAAACTATTTTAGTGATCCCGAGGAATTTGCTAGCCACGTCAATACCTTAGTTGAAGAACAGAAATTAGTCGTAAACGAAAAGGTTCGAACTGCCGACGGGCGAATTTTAGAGCGTGATTATATCCCTATTTTTATTGATGAGCACTATACAGGTCATCTTTGGAGATATAATGATGTTACCGAAAACTTCAATACCCAAGAGACCATTCGTAAGAGCGAGGAAAAGTATCGTGGTATTATGAACAATATGGAGCTGGGGCTATTGGAAGTAGACAATGACCAGACTATCATAAGGGCATACGATAAGTTCTGTAAAATGGTTGGATATACAGAAGCTGAACTTTTAGGAAAAAATGCACAAGAACTATTTCTCCCAAAAGAATACATCAAGGTTATCGAAGAGCAACAAAATCTTCGTAAAATTGGAGGAAGTAGCTCTTATGAACTACCCATACTCAAAAAAGATGGAGAAATCCTATGGACGCTCATTAGTGGTGCCCCGATTATTGACGAACATGCTGTAACTGTAGGCTCAATAGGCATCCACTATGATCTCACAGAACGTAAAACACTAGAGCAGGAATTAAGTTTAGCTAAACAGATAGCTGAGGACGCACGACAAGCCGAAAAACAATTTTTGGCTAATATGAGTCACGAAATCCGTACACCTTTGAACGCTATCATTGGTATGGCTCACCTGTTGTTTGATACCCATCCTACATCGCAACAAGTCGAATACCTAGAAATCTTGAGAAGCTCTGCCGATTTCTTACATAGTCTTATCTCTGACTTGTTAGATATGGCTAAAATTGAGGCAGGAAAAATTGAAGTTAACCACAAAGAGTTCGATCTAGTTGGCTTGCTGAAAACAGTTCAAAAAGTATTCGAAATAAAAATTGGTAACCGTCCGCTTGAAGTAAATGTCATGATTGATTCAAAAATTCATGGTACTTACATCGGTGATGATTTATTACTCAATCAGATTCTTTTGAATATCATTGGAAATGCTGAGAAATTTACCGAAAAAGGCGAAATCAATATCACAGTTCGTCAGGTTAAAGAGATTGCCAAAGATGAGGTATTGCTTGAGTTTCAAATTGCAGACACAGGCATTGGTATTTCTCCAGAAAAACTAGAATTGATTTTCCAAAAATTCAAACAAATCAACCAACAAGGACATAAACACAAAGGTACAGGCTTGGGATTAGCTATCACCAAAGAGCTTATTGAGCTTCAAGGTGGGCACATTCACGCTACTAGTGTCGAAGGTAAAGGCACCAACTTTATCTTCTCATTGCCATACAAAAGAAGTGATAATATCATCATTACGGCTCCTACTTCAAGCCGCAAACTTTCAGAAACAAAAGATTTTGAAAATGGACATATCTTGGTAGTTGAAGACAATCTGATGAACCAAAAATATATTTCAAGTCTTTTAAATAAATGGAATCGCCATTTTACTGTTGTATCTGACGGCCGACAAGCCGTCGAACAAATCCATAAGCACAAGTTTGATATCATTTTTATGGATCTTCAGATGCCACACATGGATGGCTATGAAGCTACCATTGCTATTAGAAGTACCCAAACACCCAGTCAGCATGTACCTATTATTGCCCTTACTGCATCGGCAATGCTCGACCAAAAAGTAAAAGCTATGGCTGTTGGTATGAGCGATTTTTTGCCAAAACCATTTGCTCCAAATCAATTGTTTGAAATGCTACAGAAATATCGAAAACTCTCTAGTGAAGAAACAGCAGATGATTTTGAAGAAATCAAAATAGCCCCTATTACCGAATCAAAAACACAGCAAACCAATACCGTGGAAAACCCTATTGACTATGAGCGCCTAGACGAAATGTATGAGGGAGATATCGAATATCAAGCTGATATGTTTGATACTTTTTTATCTGATGTTTATCCTGAATTTAAAGATTTGGCGCCATTCGTGGAGCAACAAAATTTTCCAGAATTGAAAAAATTAGCTCACAAGCTCAAGCCAACTTTAGGCATGGTAGGTTTGACTCAGCTCGAACAACAGCTTGTCGAAATCGAACGTAGAGCCTTGGACAAGCCTGAGTACTATGACCTAAAAGCCAGAGTTGATCAATTGCAAAAAGCGTTGAGCCAAATTCATCCAATTTTAGAAAAAGAGTTGCAACGCTTACAAAACCTCCAATAAAATGAAGTTACGATGTATCATTGTTGACGATGAAATAATGGCCAGGAAATCCCTGCAAAAACTATGCGAACAACATAGTGCTCTAGAGTTGGTGGCCATTTGTGAAAACGTCCAGCAAGCCCTTAAAGTACTAGAACAAAACGAGATTGATTTGATATGGCTTGACGTTGAAATGCCCGAAATGACAGGTTTTGATTTGTTAGAAAAAATAACCACCACTACCACTCAGGTAATTTTAACAACTTCAAAAATTGAATATGCTTATGATGCTTTTCAATATCAAGTAACAGATTATCTAAAAAAACCGATTACAGGACCAAGATTCAATCTTGCTGTAGAAAAAGTCTTGGACCTACGCCAGAAAAAAGATAGCCCTCTACAACAGCATAACGAAATTTATATCAAGCATGAAGGTAGATATATTCGACTTCCTTATTCTGATATCCAGTTTGTAGAAAATGTAGGTGACTATGTAAAAATCTATACCAGCAAGCAATCATACGTGATTCATACTACAATGAAGTCTTTAGAAGAAAAATTAGGAAAACAGTTTTTACGGGTACATCGCTCTTACATTGTTCACCTTGATAAAATTGTAGATATCGAAGAAAATAATTTAGTGATTGCCAATAAAGTTATTCCTATTAGCAGAGCTAATAAGTCAGAATTAATGAATCGACTTAATATGCTATAAATCAAGACACAACGCCCCAAAAACTCCTTCTTAAAAATATAAAAGGGATAAGGTTCTATAAAACCTTATCCCTTCTTTTTTATAAAAACCTACCAGTATCATGAGCCACGACGGCTATATTTACCAATTTTCTGGAATAACTCCTTCGGATTAAATGGTTTTGTTACATAATCATTCATTCCTACCTCAAAGGCTCTATCTTGGTTATTGAGCGTTGCTGAAGCCGTAAGTGCAATAATTGGAATATCAGGATTAAGTTCGCGAATACGCAAAGTAGCCGTGTAGCCATCCATTTCTGGCATCAATAAGTCCATTAGAATTACATCATAATTGCCATTTTTATATTTTTCAACGGCCACTAGTCCATTTTCGGCAACATCAAAATCTATCTCCCAACGTGTTAAAAATTTAGACGCAACTTTAACATTGACTGGGTAATCCTCTACCAATAAAACCTTTACACCTTTTAGACTTACCTCATTGATACTTTCGGCAACAGGCGTTTGAATGGTTTTAATACCATTACCAATCTTAAGTTTTAGGGTGAAATAAAATTTTGCACCTTTTGCTTCTTCACTTTCTAATTGAATCCTACTGCCATGTAACTCAAGTAGCTTTTTGGTAATTACTAATCCCAAGCCAGTACCCCCAAACTTACGAGTTGTTTCAGAATTGGCCTGTGTAAACTGTTCAAAAATTAATTCTTGTTTTTCTACAGGAATACCAATACCTGAATCCTTTACCGAAACATAAATTTGAGCTTCTTCGTCGGTCTTACTAACCAAAGAAATTTCTAACGAAATATTCCCATTAATAGTAAACTTTACTGCGTTAGAAACCAAATTAGATAAAATTTGACCCAAACGGAGAGGATCCCCAATTAATGAATCAGGTATATCATCGTCTACCATTAGGCGAATTCTATTCCCTTTTTCCTCAGCTTTTACCTGATTAGCTCTTTTGATATTAGAAACTAATTGTTTAAAATCGAATGGAGTAGCTTCTAAATCAACCTTACCTGCTTCAATTTTACTAAAGTCAAGAATATCGTTGATAAGCACATGTAGATTATCTGTAGAAAACTGTAGTGTTTTTAAATTATCAGCCATCGTTGGCGAACACTCTTCTTGTTGCATCAGATAGGTCATTCCGACAATTGCATTAAGTGGTGTTCTGATTTCGTGGCTCATCATTGACAAAAACTCAGACTTAGCTTGTGTAGCTTTTTCGGCAGCGTCTTTTGCTTGGCGAAGTTCTGACTCCATTTTTTTACGATTATCAATTTGCTTTTGTAAATAATCCACTAAAAGCAATAAATTATCTGCATCAAACGAAGGTAAAGAATTATCTGTTTCAAGTGAGTGAATCGCCTCTATCAGTTTCTCAATCGAGCGTCTACGTTGACCTATTTCATCCTTAAGTCGAATATTTATTTCAGCGTATTCTTTTTCATTAAGAGACGAAGAATGCTCAAAAAGCTCTTTATCTCTATCAAAGTTTACGTAGGAGTCACTAACCACTTTCAAAAATTTCACCACGTCCTCTCTTACTTGTGATTCTGTATTTAGGAAGCGATTTACCTGTTTTGAAAGAAGTTTATGTAATTGATCGTTTTGCATATAAATCAAATCTCTGTAAATGTCGTAATAGTCATGGTTTGGTTGTGAAGGTCGCATTTGGCTTCGGCCATCAACGGAGAAATTTCTCCATACGAATAAAATCCAGTAATACAAGTATCAGGTCCAAACACTTCACGAGCAGCTTCTAGCTCCTCTTCAGTTCTATATCCTAATACTAGCCTACGCCCGACACAACTAATTAGTATCGCT
Source organism: Flectobacillus longus (assembly GCF_030056705.1). GTDB lineage: Bacteria > Bacteroidota > Bacteroidia > Cytophagales > Spirosomataceae > Flectobacillus > Flectobacillus longus. The sequence goes on along the minus strand of NZ_JASHIC010000020.1, from coordinate 77,551 downwards.
AATTCGGGCTTAAATGAAAGCGATTGAAGTGCATTTTCGGCAGCTTCTGAAGAGGCATCGAGTAGGTTATCAAAATTTGCTTTCATAAAACGAATCAAAGCGCCCTTAGGTATTTCTCCAGCAAAAGTCATGCTTTGTTGTTTTTCGTCAATCGAAAGAATTGTTCGAACTACTGGTGCAGAGTCTGCGTCTACTCGCATAGATAATGGGAATAACAAAGCTGCTCCAGGAAGATCTTTTGCATATTTACCTAAATATTCTTTGTAAAGCTCCAAAGCGGGTTTTCCTCCAATAGAATACAAGACATTATATTGAGATTGAGTAATTTCACGTTCAGGCCCAAAAACATCCCAACCACCCATAGTTCCGTGTCCTATACGCAAATGATTACCATAAAAACCAATGCCAATAATTTTTCCTTCGGAAGGTTCGGCATTGAGGCCTACTAAGGTTTTCTCAAATCTATCATCATCACCAGCCAATCCACCTGTAACAGTAACGTGTGGAGATGTATGTTCGTTGAGTGCACGTACTAACGCACTACCATTTACTACGCTACCATCAGATATAACGATGATATGTACCAAATCATCAGCCTGTAACGCCTCTACTAACTGACAAGCGGCTTGATAACTTTCACTTGTATCGCTAATATCTATTTGTGTTGTTTTGATTTGAGTATCCTCAAATTGCAAGGCAGTAACTACAATTGTTTGTGTTTCTACTCCTGTATTAAAAATTTCTCCTGCAGTTGAGTTTATTACTATTTCAGCATGTGGAAAATCCTCACGCATTTTCGAATAAACTTGCATTTTTTCGAATAACTTACGTTCTCCAAATACGATGACTAATTGTGCTTTTTCTGAAGAAAATCCTTCATCGATTCTTATACTCTCCCAAGCGTCTGAGCGATAGGTACTTTGACAAATTTTCATTGTATTAGAGAGATTAGATAATGCAGTTTAATGAATTGGCGAGGAGCATTACTACACTTTGCTGTTACTACTTGTATTAGTATTGGTACAATAATGGTCATATCAAAATAAGCTACACTTCACAAATTTGTACAATTAATTCTATACATACTATTGTGATTTCTTAAAATACCACAACTTAAATGCCAATTTTCGTTGGTAGGTAAAAGTTTTTGTGGTTTTGTTTTATTACTTGTACTTTAAGAGTGGTTAGGTAGTGCTGGCAATACCAATATTTTTTATAAAGTGGTTAGGTTGCTTATCTATATCTATTGTAATCTAAACTCAGTAGGTTAATAATATCTTTCCTATTAGGAAGTCATTCATAAACTAAATACCTCCATTATCTCTAAATAATATTAAATAGATAATCCCATTTACTTATCATGAAGAAACCATGTAGAATAATGGTTTTACCTTAATTGAACAAACTTACTTAATCTAAGTGGATTCAACCAATAATTTCGATAAACTGTAGTTTTTGAGCTTTTTTTGGTAAAAAACTAACTTTACATAGGTGTAGAACGTATTTATTGTTAACATATTCATGCACTTAGCCCTTATTTTCCGCCCGGAGGACAATATTTTCTCAGATAATTAGTGTAAAGTGTTGAAAGGTGTTTGCTCGTTCCTTCGCCTTCACTAATACCATGTGAACGGTTTGGATAAGCCATAAACTCGAATTGTTTATTGTACTTAATCAATTCATTCAATAGCATTTCTGCATTTTGATAATGTACATTATCGTCGCCGGTTCCGTGAATGTACAATAAGTGTCCTTGCAAATTTTTGGCATGAGTAATAGGCGAACCATTCACAAAATCTTCTTTATTTTCTTGTGGTAAACCCATGTATCTTTCTTGATAAATATTGTCATAAGTCAACTGGTTTCCTACAGCGGCTACGGCAATACCCGTTTTGTATATTTGTGGGTATTGAAACAATAAGTTTAGCGTGGTAGACCCTCCACCACTCCATCCCCATACGGCTACACGTGAGCTATCCATATAAGGTCTTTTCAACAAATAACTTGCCCCTGCTGCTTGGTCAGCAATATTGATTTGACCAATCTTACGATAAATACCTTTACGCCATGCACGTCCTTTAGGAAGTGGCGTTCCACGTCCGTCGATAGACACATAGATATAACCATCTTTACCCATATCACCTTGATACAAATTGTTGCGACCTGTATAATATTCATCTTTGGTAGTAGCACCCGCTGGTTCGGTATATACATAAAAAACAACTGGATATTTTTTAGTAGAATCAAAGTTGGCAGGCTTTACCATCCAAGCACTCAATTTTACGCCACCTTCTATAGGAATATCAAAAAATTCGATAGGACGTTGAGCCAAACGTACCTTTGATAGTTTAGCTTCGATACCTTCTTTTCCGCCTGCTACACTATGATCAGGTAGATTTACTACTTCGCTCATACGGCTAATTTGGCTTGAATTAAAGGAGTGAAAAGCCATTTTTTGGTCAGGTGAGATTTCGTATGAGTGCGTACCATTTTGTGTTTGAGGTGTAACACGTACACTTTTACCTTGTCCATCCAAAGTTGTACTATATAGATAACGTTGACGAGGATTATCAGGAGATGCCGTGTAATACACTTTGTTGTTCTGTTCACTATAACTTAAGATGTCAATCACATCAAAGTCTCCAGGAGTCAATAATTGTTCATTTCCATCCAAAGTAATTTTGTAAGCATGATTCCAACCATCTTTTTCTGAAATCCACAAAAATGACTTACCATTCTCAAGCCAATCCCAACCTACACTTTCACCTGAACGATTGTTAAACTCAACCCAAGCTTCATCAGTTTCTTTATAGATAGCTTTAGTAACAGCAGTTTGTGTTTCAGCAATAAACAAAGTAGATACATTTTGTTTACGATTCAATTGTTGAATAATCAGCTTATTAGTATTAGGTACCCACTCCATTTTAGGAATATAATTGTTGTTGGTAGCTCCTGGAAGTTTCATCCATTTTGTTTGGGCTGTTGCCAATAACACTACGCCTATACGACATGAAGAAGGTGTTTGACCAGCCTTTGGATATTCGACTGGAACAATTTTTGAATAAACAGAATCCGTATTATTAATCATATAAAAATCTCTGATGGTATTTGCATCTATTTGCCAGTAAGCAATAGACTTACTATCAGGACTCCAACGGAAACCATCTCTACATGAAAACTCTTCTTCATAAGCCCAATCAAATGTCCCATTGATAAGTTTTTTTGTACCATCTTTGGTCAATGCTGAGATTTTATGAGTGGCAATATTCTCAACATAAATATTGTTTTTGTAAACAAATGCGACTGATTTACTATCTGGAGAAATTTTGGCAAACATCAAAGAAGAGGCATCAAATCCTTTTCCTAGTTGTGAAAGTTGGTTGGTTTTGAGGTCTAAAATCCAGTAGTCTCCTTTGGTATCCAAACGCCATACTCTTTTGGTATTGGTGTAAATGAGTACTTTTTGGTTGTCCTCCGAAAAGCTGTAGCTACGCACTTGTAGTTCGTCATTAGCGCCTTTTGGGGTGAGTAAATTTTTGGCAATTACTACATCTTTTTGACCAGTAATTGGATTCACACGAACAATCTGATTCGCTTCTAAGGTAGTATAATCACTTCCACCTTTATTCCAATTGATACCCTGTTGAGCTGTAGCAGGAAAAAATAAACATAGGAGCGCAAGAGCACTCAATAATCGATGAAGTTGTTGCATAAAAGTTGATTTTATTTTTAAAGGGCGAATTTTACGCAAATATTAGTAGGAAAAAAAGAATTTATGACGATTGGCTCTAAGATTCATTCAAAATCACCTTTTCAGGCTATAAAACAAAAGAGGTTATCCTTTCGAATAACCTCTTCTGAGTCAATTGTGGTACTAATTATGGGTTAGGTACGCAGTCTTTGTTAACGTTAATCTCCGTCTGAGGAATTGGCCAAATATACGCTGGCGAAGTTGTTGGAATCGCAACAACAGTCGGCTTGGCAGGAAGAGCTAACAAATTACGTTGCAAATCTATTGAACGGAATCCTTCACCCAAAAACTCGATGTTTCTTTCTGTCAAGATTGCATTTACTAAAGCTGTACCTGTTGCAATATCTACTGCAGCATAAGCTGTAGTAGAACGGCTACGTACTGCATTTAACAATGCTAACGCAGAAGCATCAACAGCAGAACCAGCCAAACGAGCTTTTGCTTCAGCCAAGTTCAACAATACCTCTGAGTAACGAATCACTGGAACAAAATCTTTGTGAACAGGACCAGTAGGAAATTTAAGCAAACGGATACGGCCACCATCACCAGCAATATCATTTTTGATAAAATTAGTTCTACGAGCATCAGTTGCTGTAAATGCAGGGTTTCCTACAACACCAGCTGGATTCAATGAATAGTCACCAATACCAGTTACAGGAACATAGTAACTATGCAAACCATTTTGAGTACCTGGAAGGTCATTATCACCCATTGGGAATGAGAATATAGACTCAGTTGTTGTATAAGGAGCTGCAAAAACCGAAGCGATATTTGCTTGAAGCGCATTTGCTACACCAGTCGAAGCTTTGAAAGGGGCAGTTGTCGAAACAATTTTGTTTGCTTCTGTTACTACATCACTCCATCTGCTCATTTGTAAGTAAATACGAGTTTTTAGAGCAATAGCTGCGTTTTTATGAGCACGGGTTGTATTCAACAATGGTGATGAATACGAAGCTGGCAAATTTTGTTCTGCAAAATTCAAATCATCTAAGATTTGAGCATATACTTCAGCTACCGTACTTCTTTTCAAGTTGTTGTTACCACTACCTACTTCCCCCTTCAAACGCAATGGCACACCAAGGCTAGCACCTGCGTCTTTGTTGAAAGGCTGTGCATACGTATTTACTAAAGCAAAGTAAGTCAATGCTCTTACAAAACGAGCTTCAGCTTTGTATTGAGATGCAGTAGTTGCATCAACAACATTTGGATTTTTGTCCAACCCTTCCATAAACAAATTAGCACGGTTTATGGCTAGATAGGCAGTATTCCACATGTTAGTTGGTTCATTCGAAGACGAGTTGTTGGTGTGGTTCCAAGTTTGTAAACCTGTTACACCATTTGATGTAACGTTCAACCAGTTTTCGCCACGGATTTCGTTATATATTAAATAACGACCACCATACAACTGACCAGATTTTGCACTTGCATATAAGCCATATACTTGAGCTACAATACGGTCTGGAGTAGAAAATGCCTGTAAATCAGAAAGAGATGTAATTGGAGTTGGTTCTAGCAATTCTTTTTCAGTACAAGAGACCGTTACCGTCAACATCATGAGAGCAGCCACCGATACTTTGAGTGTCTTCCCTGCATTTTTAAAAGCTACGTTTATATATTTTTTCATCGTATAATCAATTTAAAATTAGAAATTAACCGAAAGACCTACTGTGTAAGTACGCGCTTGAGGCGTAGAGTTACGGTCAACACCTGGAGCAATATTAGAACCACGGTTAGTTGAAATTTCAGGGTCAGCACCAGTGTAGCCAGTAATCAAGAAAGCATTTTGTACTTGAGCATACAATCTAGCACTTGAAATTTTTGCTTTTTCTAACAAACCTTTCTTGAAAGTATAACCCAAAGAGATGTTACGCATACGAAGGAAGTCTCCTTTTTCTACGTTCTCAGAAATAGGGTTTGCAGAACCGTTAGAAATGTTATCACCAAATACTAAACGTGGGATGTTAGTAACATCTCCAGCTTTTTGCCAACGATTCAAGATTTCTGCGTGGTTGTTCCATGCACGTTGATCACGCAAACCAGCTTTAGTACCATTATAGATATAATTACCACCTGAGAATTGCATGAAAATGCCCAAATCAAATTGCTTATACTTAAATGTATTATCCAAACCACCGAAGAAAGTAGGCATACCAGTACCCCAAACTACTCTGTCAGAACCAGTAATTGCTGGTGCTACAGAACCGTCTTTTACATAAGTCCATCTATTACTACTGTTTGCAGCATGGTTATATTGTACTTCCTCACCTTTAGCATTTACAAAAATACGTTGACCGTTTGCAGGGTTAACTCCTCTTGTTTCGATTACGAAAATACTACCAACAGGATAACCTACACGAACGATGTTAGAACTTTCCAAACCACCAGTTGATGCAATAATATCTGCATTGTTGTTTGCTAAGGCTGATACTTCGTTTGAGTTTGTTGAGATATTGAAGTTAGCATTCCAAGTAAAGTCTTTCTTCTCTAACACTAAAGCGTTCATCGTAAATTCGAAACCTTTATTCACCATCGAACCAACGTTTGTGTTAATTGAGTTGTTTGGTACACCACGTGAAGGAGCTTGTGGCTCAGCCAATACTAGGTCTGTGATATTGTTTTGGTAGTAGTTCAATTCACCAGTGATACGATCTTTAAACAAACCATAGCTAATACCTACGTCAACTTTAGTACTTTGTTCCCATCTCAAGTTAGGGTTACCTGCTTGTGCAAATGCCCATGTTGGAGTAGAACCATATAAACCAGAACCAAATAAACTCAAAGAAGCGAAATCACTTACACCTGTATTACCTACACGACCCCAGCTACCACGCAATTTCAATTCATTGATTGTATTGCTGATTGAAGAACCTTTCCAGAAAGCTTCTTCTGATAAACGCCATCCTAATGATGCTCCAGGGAAACTACCCCATTTGTTACCTACTGCATAAGCAGAGTAACCATCACTACGTAATGTAAACGAAGCTAAGTATTTCTTGTCGAAGTCATAGTTCAAACGACCGAAGTAAGACAACAGACCGTTTTGTGATTGGTAGTTGCTACCTACTACGTTGTTTACAAAGCTACCTTGGAATGAAGTAAAGAATGGATCAGATACTCCTGTACGACCAGCACCCCAACGGTTGATAGTGAATTTTTGTGCTTCAGTACCAACTACAACAGTAAAGTTGTTTTTATCAACGTTGAAATCATACGTCAAATAGTTTTGCCAGTTCCACTGCTTGATATTAGTGTATGTGTTATAAGCAGAACCGTTTGTAGTACCTGCCTCACCATGGATTGGGTTTGAGAATTGAATATCTTCAATTTGAGTGTTATCCATACCGTAAGACGTTCTGAATACCAAACCTTTGTACAATTTGAAATCAGCAAAAATGTTAGCAATCAAGTGAGCATTTTCCGAAGTAAATTTACTCAAATCCAAATCTGGAAGCGGGTTATAATAACCACCAGGACCAACTTTGTTTGCTCCAAGTCCTAAATTGTTAGCTGATCTGTTGATGTTATATGAACCATCAGCATTGTATGGTGCTACGTTTGGCGCCAATACCAATGGCAAACGACCTAAACCACCTGTTGAGAATGCCCCAGTAGTACCAGTGTTAGGTGCTTGGTTGAATGAATTAGCATAAGTAATATTCGAACCAATTGTGATAAAGTCTGTCAAACGGTGAGAAATATTCATACGACCAGTCATACGGCTAAATGTGTTTTTCTTCAACATACCGTTTTGATCTGTGTAACCTACTGAGAACGAGTATTTCGTATCTTTGTTACCACCATTCAAGCTCAAGTTGTGGCTTTGCGAATAACCAGTTTGATAGATATAGTCGTACCAGTTTGTATTTACCAAGCTACCATCTGCATTGTAAGAAGGGAAGAATTGATCAGCCAAGCCAGCATTTCTAGAGGCTTCATTCTTGATATCCATAAATTGTTGAGCATCTAACATTTTGAATCTTCTGAATGTTTCTGTAGCACCAACCCAAGCATCGTAAGTCAATTTAGCTTTACCTTCTTTACCTTTTTTCGTAGTAATCAACATTACACCTGCAGCAGCTCTTGAACCGTAGATAGCAGTAGCTGAAGCATCTTTCAAAATTTCAACTGATTCAATATCAGATGGGTTAATATCACCTAGAGGGTTGTTCACAGTATAACCACCTGCCGAAACATCACCAGAGTTGATTGGCATACCATCAATTACAATCAAAGGCGACGAGCTTTGGTTGATTGAAGATGTACCGCGTACACGAATAACTGGAGCGTTATTTAATACACCGTTTGGTGTTGTGATATTCACACCAGAAACACGACCTTGTAAACCTTGGTCAAATGATTGAACTGGTTGAGTAGCAATTTCTTTACCAGAAACGGATGTTACAGCACCAGTAATCACTTTTTTACTTTGTGAACCGTAACCCATTACTACTACTTCGCTCAACTCAGAAACATCTGATTCTAACTGAACATCGATGACAGAACGGTTACCAACTTTGATTGAGAGTGGCTTGAAACCTACAAAAGTAAATACCAAGGTCTCGTTTGGAGAAGCATTGATGGTATAATTACCATTTCCAGCTGAGGTTGTACCACGAGTTGTACCTTTCACAGATACACTAACTCCTGGAAGATCTGAGCCATTTTCGGCCATTGTGACTTTACCTGTTATTTTGCTTTGAGCAAAGATTATGCTCGCAGAAAACACTAACAGCATGGTAAGTAGAAGTCTCTTTTTCATGCAATAAAAGGGTTTTACTTGTTGACGTTTTTACCTGACAATTGTTGATTTATATTTATTAAAACTAAATCCAAAATGTAAAGAGAGGCAAAAAACACTACGTTGACACCAACGAGTAATCAATGCTACATCAAATGGTGAATGAAATAGCTTTGCCAGTTTTTATGACTTGGGGAATTGATACTAAGGAATAATAAGTACAGGTTAAGGTATCTTTGATTGTGTCAACAAAGACCGAACTTATCTGGAATATAGTATCAAAACAATTGAGAAGCTTTTGTAACAGTTAAGGTGATACATTAAGCCTACTTTGAAGCATTTTTAACATGCTCAAAGATTTGTAGGAGCATGTTATAGAATTCTCTCTTTCATGCAGTAAACGGAATATAATTTGTTGATGATTGAAACTGACTTTAGTTTGATTCTGTATGTGTTTGATTTTCTAAACTGAGGTGAAATTATACATTAACAATTAGTTTAACAATTATTTATATGCCACTTATTTAAAATTGTTCTAAAAATGCAATGAAAAATAACTTTTATTATATTTTTGACTCTATTTTTAGTAGTCAGATATATAATTAGCTGAAACAAATCGATAATTATCACTTCTTTGTCGACATTTGGTGTACTCAAGAACAATTCTCCAAGCATAAGCATTTATACTTAATTCAAAATATAATTCTACTCAGTTCAATAAAATCAATGGTATATTTTACAAGTATCTATTTTTACCAAATAAAAAACAGAGTCATATTTAGCTAAAATAAAACTTTATTTTATTGAGCCTACAATAGTTCAAAAAAGGCAATAGGCGAATATTTCAATAAAAATAATCATAATTTTAAACAAAATAACCATATTTTACTTCATTTTTTTTCTTTAAGAAGTATAGCTAAAAGTATAGAAAATAAAAAAGGCCGCTGTTTACACAGCGGCCTTTAATTGATATGAATTGAATGCTTAGTTATTAGGCTTCGCAATCTCTACATTCACTTTTTTACCTTTGATAGAAGCTCCTTCCATACGGTTCAATACAGTGTTTGCAAATTCTTTCGGAACGTCAACAAAAGAGTATTTGTCAAAGATGTCAATTTGACCCAATACGTTACCTGGAATTCCAGATTCACCTGCAAATGCACCTACGATATTCGCTGGAGAGATTTTCTCGTTAAAACCAATATTAACAAACATTCTTACCATGTTTGCATCGCGACGGTAAGGACGACCTTGTTTGTCTGAACGCGGCCCTCTGTCTTCAGAACGACTACCTCTATCTCTGCTGTCACCACGCTCTGGACGTCCGCCACGGCGATCATCACGACCACCTCTTTCAAAACGTCCTTCACCACGACGACCACTATTGTCTCTATCTTTATTGTTAAAACGATCACGACGATCAAATTCACCGCTTAGATTTTCGTCAGCAAATTCATTTTTCGAGACACCCATATTCATTTTTACCAAAGCAGAAACTACTTGTTCAGTAGAATAACCTGCATGGTGCAATGCCTGTAATACATCTTCGAATAATTCTAAATCACCATCAGCAATAGCGCCACGTACACGATCGATAAACATTCCTTTTTTCACTCCTACTACATCCGAGAATGAAGGAATTACACCTTTGTCAATTTTCACTTTAGTGTAATTCATGATTTCACGAAGACGGTTACGCTCAGCACCAACAATCATTGTAAATGCCTTACCAGATTTACCAGCACGACCTGTACGACCAATACGGTGTACATAATACTCTTCGTCTAAAGGTACATCATAGTTAAATACTGCATCTACGTCATCTACGTCCAAACCACGAGCCGCTACGTCTGTTGCAACCAATACGTTTACAACACCCGAACGGAATTTAGACATTACATTAGTACGTTGAGCTTGACGCAAGTCACCATGAAGACCTTCAGCAGCGTAACCACGCAATTGCAACTCTTCTACTACTTCGTCAACTCTTTTCTTCTGATTACAGAATACCAATGCTAATTTTACTGAATAGAAATCCATCAAACGAGTCATAACTTCCATTTTCGCTTTCCCTTTTACATCATAGTAAAGTTGTTCGATATTGGCGTTAGTAATTTCGTTCTTCACAACTTTCACCAATTTAGGATCGTTTTGATAACGAGAAGTCAAGGCCATAATAGGCTTCGACATAGTTGCTGAGAAGAAAATAGTTTGACGTTCTTCTGGAGTTTCTTGTAAAATGCTTTCAATGTCCTCTCTAAAGCCCATGTCTAACATTTCATCAGCTTCGTCAAGAACTACTTTACTTACATTTTCTAGTTTTAAGGCACGACGCTCAATCAAGTCAATTACACGACCAGGAGTACCAACAACAATGTTTGCACCAGCCTTCAAAGATTTGATTTGGCGTTCGATAGAGTCACCACCATAAACAGTAGTTACCCAAACACCTTTTTTATGCTTTGCAAGTTTCTTTAATTCTTCTGTTACTTGAACCGCCAACTCACGAGTAGGACAAAGAACCAAACCTTGAACTACTTTTTCGAAAGGAACCACTTTTTCTACAATTGGAATACCAAAAGCAGCTGTTTTACCTGTACCTGTTTGTGCCTGCCCGATTACATCGCGACCTTCAAGAATAAATGGAATTGCCTCAGATTGAATTGGAGACGCTGTCTCAAAACCCATATCTGCTACCGCTTGTTGAACTTCTTGTGATAATGAAAGTTCGTCGAATCTTAATAATTGACTCATTGTTTTTCGAAATGTCGGTAATTGACGTAACCTTAGTTACAAGGCATCAGAGATGTCATCCATTCATTCGTCCCGAACAGAATGGTAAGAATCCCTATCTATGGCTTGGTCAAAAACGACAAAATTGTGATTGTTAAAATTTGCTTTAATGATGCCCGAAACATCCGTTAAAGCTCTGGAGAAACCGATTTAAACTGATAACAGTTCGAGATTGGAAATTGCTTCATGCCAAGAAGCGAACACAGAGACGTGCGGATGTTTTTGTATAACAGGCACAAAGGTATTCCAAGTTTTTTGCATAAACAAATATAATTGTATTTTATTTAGAATCATTTTTGAGGGGCAGTACTGCTTTTTAATTTCTGTCGGGGTAATTTTATACCTTTACCTTCAAGAAATTAATCAATTCTCCTTTTGGACAAATTTTATTTTACCAATAATAACTTTGCCCAAATATATTATTACTTTTTCCTAGGCATTCTACTTTCTATTTAATGCCTAAAAATATTTTATTTTTAAGGAAATGGTTAAATAACAGTCACTTAATTATACTCAAAATAGATGCGACGAATGCGACATTAGCTCTAACTATCCTTATTTTAGAATCCATTTACTAAAACATTCTTATAGAGTGAACAAAAAACGTTTATCTAATCGTTAAGTATAAAGAGATATTTCTCTCCCATTTGGAATTTGGAAATTGCCAAATTATGACCTTGTTTTAAGGAATATGTCTTTCAAACAATTATCATTTATAAAGTATTAGAACAGCCACAAAATATAATTTTTCCATTTTATCTTATAATCAATATAAGAATACTTGATAAAGCAAGATAAAAATTACTAGGGAATTTAGACCTTTGACAATTAATTAATAGGCATTCCGTTCTTGATGGGAAAATTCCAAAACTATTTCTGGTAAAGCACGATGAAAACATTCTCATTCCTTTTTTTGATCCTCTTTGGCTTAACAACAACTATTAACGCTCAAATTTATTCTGATTCCTTGATTGTCAACATTCAGAATAATCTGGTTAAGCTGCAAAACGAAAATGAAAACCTCAAAGGACGTATCGAGTTACAAAGTGTTTCTTTGAACGATATTTCTAAAAATCAATCACTTACTGACCGTACAAAGTGGGAAAAAATCCGTACTAACTTGGTCAAAAGTGCTGAGGTATATAAAATTTTAAGCGATGATATTATTGACCTAAAGTCGCAGGTAATCAATCAAGATTATCAAGGTTATATCAAAAAACTCAGTAGTGTTGAAAAAGGTCCCTTAGGCTTTTCTTTTGAGGAGGTTATTTTGAAAACAGCTCAAAACAAAGCGATTTTTGATAAAAAAGAAAAAAATGAGCGCTTTGTCACTGTTTTAAAAAGCTTGAAGGATAGCCCTATCGTGGGTTTGATTCCGTATGCTTCGCAAGCGGTGAATCTTTCGACAGCGGCTGTAAATGTGGCTTACGCAGCAGGTGTGCAAGACAAAAAAGTAAACTTTGATAAAATCAAGGAGTTTGAAAAAGAACTTCAACGTTATACAGGTTTTTATAATGCTTTGGACAAAGCTAACCTAACCAACGCAACTTCGAGTTCACAAACGGTTACCCTATTGGAAACCCTACAACTTGATGTCTTGGAAAAATTCAAAAAAGACGGTCAGAAGATAGGCTTCAACCCAAGAGAGATTCGTGGAGATGAAACAATTGATGACTATTTCAATTATGTAATGGGGGAATTTACGCCAGAATTGATGCGTAAAAAAACTACAGAAATTGAGAAGAAGTATGTAGGGAAAGACGGTAAAGTGAATCTTGGGGAGTTGTTGCAGTCAGAGTTAGATGTACGACATGTCAATAACAATCTAGATTATTTGCAATCACTTTGTAATCGTTTTGTAGGTATTCATGATAATTATTTCGACCTCGAAACTCGTTATTTTGACCAAGTAAAGCAGGCTATTAATGTGGCTAAAGGCAATAATATTATCGAAGCCGTTGGCGAAAAAAATGCCCAAATGGTTTATGATGACTTGATTAAAGATTTGACTTCTAAAAAGAAAAAGAAGGATGCCGCAATCAAATCGAGTATCAATATCAAAGAGTTGAAAGACAAAATTGACTCTGTTGATATTTATAAAATTCTGTAATAGCAATCAAAACACTTTTGTATTGAAATTAAAGCCCAAACTTCTTCAAAGAGTTTGGGCTTTTTGTATATTTGAAGGATATATAGGAATCTTTTAAAAAGAGATTTTATGATACCTTAACTAAACAGAAAGTCTATGATTTATCGGATTCGGTATAATTTATTTTTCAGGAAATAAATAGCATGTGAACAAAACAGTCTGGTCTTTTGACTACTCTCCGAAAACGTATAACATCTTAGTACTTACTCCTTGTTAATTAAAAAACCAATCTTCATCATGATGAAATTTAAACACATTATCTTACTCTCATCGATAACCTTAGGACTTATCTGGAGCTGCAAAACTCCTGCTGTACAAGTTAGCAATACGCCCTCCCCTATCAGCAACGCCAAAGAAAATAAGGGTTTTTATCAATTTTTAAATGACGACCCCAACGCCTCTCCTTTTGTAGCTAAAAAAGAACCTGTCTATGCACAAAATGGTATGGTAGCAGCTACTCACCCAGAAGCTTCAAAGGTGGGAGTTGAAATCATGAAAAAGGGAGGAAATGCTATCGATGCAGCAATTGCAACACAATTTGCCTTAGCAGTGGTTCACCCTGCCGCTGGTAATATTGGTGGTGGAGGTTTTTTGGTATTTCGTGATAAAAAAGGAAATACCTACACTTTAGACTATCGTGAAAAAGCCCCTGAAAAAGCTAGTAGAGATATGTATCTTGACGAAAAAGGGGATGTAAAAGCAGGTCAGCCAAGCTGGTATGGTCATTTGGCGAGCGGAACACCAGGTGCTGTCGACGGTCTCGAACAAGCTCACAAGCGTTTTGGTAAATTATCTTGGAAACAAATCCTTCAACCCGCTATTGATTTAGCTGAAAATGGCGTAGCACTTACAGCACGTGAAGCTCGAGGATTGAATAGAATTAAGGATGACTTATTGAAATATAATCCTGGCAAAACATACTTTTTAAAGCCTGATGGTTCTGAATGGAAAGAAGGTGAGCTATTAATCCAAAAAGATTTAGCAAAAACCCTTCGTCGTATCCAAGCAGAAGGTCGTAAGGGTTTTTATGAAGGCGAAACAGCAAAACTTTTATTAGCCGAAATGAATAAAGGTGGTGGTATCATCACACAAAAAGATTTGGATAATTACCATGCCGTTTGGCGTGACGCAATTGTAGAAACGTACAAAGATTTGAAAGTAATAACTATGCCTCCTCCCTCTTCAGGCGGTATTGCATTGATGCAGCTATTGAAATATGTAGAGAATTATCCTCTAAAAAAATGGGGATGGCACACTGATTCTACTACTCAAGTAATGATTGAAGCCGAACGCCGTGTATTTGCCGACCGTGCTAAGTGGCTAGGAGACCCAGATTTTGTAAAAGTTCCTCAAAAAGAATTGCTAAGTCAGGATTTTTTAAAGCAACGTTGGAATGACTTTAGTTTTGATGCGGCTACAGATAGTAAAAAGGTTTCAGGTGGCGCTATTCCTGGCTACGAAAGCATGGAGACAACCCACTCTTCTTTTGCTGACAAAGAAGGTAATGCGGTGTCTATTACTACCACTTTGAATAACTCGTACGGTAGCAAAGTCATAGTAGCTGGCGGAGGTTTTTTACTTAATGACGAAATGGATGATTTTTCTATCAAACCTGGCCATCCCAATTCGTATGGGTTGGTAGGTAACGAAGCTAACGCCATTGCTCCAAATAAGCGTATGTTGTCATCAATGACTCCTACAATCGTAGAAAAAAATGGAAAATTGTTTATGATTCTTGGTACACCAGGAGGCTCAACTATTATTACTTCGGTATTCCAAGTATTCTTAAATGTGGTAGAGCATGGTATGAATATGCAACAGGCGGTAGATGCTTTACGCTTTCATCATCAGTGGCTTCCCGACCGCACAACATTTGAGGAAGGTGCTTTTACACCACAAACTCTACAAAAATTATTAGGTCGTGGTTATAAAATAGAATCACAAAAGAACACGATTGGTCGTATGGATTGTATATTGCTTTTGCCCAATGGCCAATATGAAGGTGGTGCTGATGTAAGAGCAGACGACACTGCGATAGGATATTAGATTTGAGATTTGAAGATGAAGAGATTTGAAGATTTGAAAATGTGTACTAGATTTTACTCATTTTCAAATCTTCTTTTTTATCATTAAACAGCTGTAAAGTTTCTAAATACCCCTCTAATAACAGTTATACTAGTAACCAATAACATTAGGTAATTTATCCAAACAATTTAGCTACTCCAAAAGCTGCTGCTGCCGCGGCTGCACCAATAGATGTAACCTTTATAGCTCCCATCCAAGGGTGTTGTCCTGTGATTTTGCTTTTGAAGAAACCGAAAACAAATAAGGCTAATAATGTGATAACTACAGAAATCTTCAAGCCTAAAATAGCATCATCCACAAAAAAATAAGGGCTCAAAGGAATAATTCCACCTATTGCATAAGATATACCAATTGTTACAGCAGAATTCCTAGCACGATTGATATCTGGTTTTTCTAAGCCCAATTCAAATTTCATCATGAAGTGCACCCATTTGTCTTTGTCTTTTGCTAATGCCTCCACAATCGCTTCTTGCA
The DNA here is from genome assembly GCF_030056705.1 of Flectobacillus longus. Taxonomy (GTDB): domain Bacteria; phylum Bacteroidota; class Bacteroidia; order Cytophagales; family Spirosomataceae; genus Flectobacillus; species Flectobacillus longus. Next base: position 61,561 of record NZ_JASHIC010000020.1, on the reverse strand, counting down.
TATTGGCATCAAGACCATAATCTGCAAATACTTCTCGCACTTCTTCTTTTTCTCGTTCGGGTACTCTTTCTACTTCTTCGTATTCACGTTTCAATTCAGCTTCGTAATGTTCTACCTCGGTTTGCCCAGCCAAATACCCTCCCAAGCCCATAGCAATAGCACCTGCTACAATTTCGGCAATACCCGCCGTAGTCACAATTGATGTATCAGCTACTGCTCCTGACAAACCCGCTGCTAAAGCAAAGGGGACTGTCAGTCCGTCGGACATGCCAATTACTATATCTTTCAAAAAATCTGAACTCTCCAAATGTTGCTCTTCCATATTTTATTCGAAATTGGTTTAACGATATAAATATCTCAATATAAAAATTCTAAGCGTAATATTCATCATCAATTGTACACAAGCAATGATAAAAATTTGTTTCAGGATTAATCAGCTTATAAATTCAATTTCAATGAAAGAATCACTTGACGCAAATTACCGGGTGTAATAAACCCTCGACCTCCGTAATAATACTTTGTATCAAAAATGTTATCTCCACTCAATGACAACGTATATGCTTTTTGAGAATAACTCACCACCGCATTGAATAAAGTGTACGCATCCGTAGCAAAAGTTCCTGCTGATTTACTGTTGATAATATTGTCTTTCCCATAATAATTTCCTCCCAAACCAAGAGCAAACCCTTTTAAACCACCTTGCTGAAAACAATAATTAGCATACCAATTGCTCATCCATTCTGGACCAGAATTTATAGGTCGTAAACCTTCGGTATTGGTATCGGCGGCAGTTAATTTACTATCATTATAAGCCAAACCAGCATGTATGTATAGACCTTCTACAGGGCGACTTTGCAAGTCTAATTCTACTCCACGACTATACTGCTTCCCATTTTGAATAAACATAGAAATATTTTCAGGATTTGAACGCACAGTATTGCTAATTTGAATATCATACAAACTCAAGCTCGCATCTAACAAATGTTTTTCGTGAGCATATTTAAACCCTGTTTCAAACTGATTTCCATACTGAGGTTTAAAGTTCGCTACTGTTCCATCTACCTGACTTACTGGTGCCACGTTTTGGAAACCGTTCATATAACTGGCAAAAAATGCTAATTGTTCAGGTAATAGCTGATACGTCAAACCTACCTTTGGCGAAAATGCAGTTTGGTTGTATGCACCTATCCAAGTATCTGTTGTTTTATTATAAGTACCTGAATTTTGTAAGAAATCTACTCTAGCACTTAACATCAAAGTCAAGTTTTTAGTAGGGTTAATCACATCTGAAGCATATATCGAATAGGTCGTAAGTATGGTTTTAGTAATAGCTGGTACTTTACCTAACAACCTACTGTTGATTTCGCTTTCATTTAGTAGCCCATAATTAACATTTTTTGTAGCAACTGCAACTGTATCAAAAGTTGGTCGTGCCACACCATTGGCAGCATTAGCCTTTGAGCCATCCAAACCATTGGCAGTAGTACCATATACATAGCGATAATAATCTGCGCCTAATAATACTCTGTGGCGTACTGAAGCAGTGGTTATATCTCCAATAAAGTTTTGTTGGATTTGTTGGTTAATAATAGTTTCAGGTGCATAATTGACAATTCTACGCACAATCGAAGCATTACTATTAGTCATTATCATCGTCTGATAATTGCCATAAGATTCACTATTAGAACTCATCAAATTTGTCTCAGATTTCCATCGGTTCGACAGAATATAGCTAATCTTTCCGTACAAGTTCACCGCCGTTGTTTTATACAAAACACTATTGTCTGTATAAGATTTATAATAATCTAAATTCAATCCACTTGGACTTTCGGCATAAGTCAACACACCACTTTTGAGTGGGTTCATAGGAGTCAATAACAAATTATTTGTCGAAACTCTTCTCAAAATTTCTGCCTCAGCATCAATTCTTAATTTATCCGATGCTTTATAAGTAAAGCTCGGTGCTAAAAATAAGTTTTGATAAATTCCTTGGTCTTGAAAACTTTCTTTGTTGGTATAAGCACCAGTTACACGCATCAAACCTTTTGATTGTACGTCTAACTTTGCATTGACATCAAAAGTAGCCCGTTGAAAATTGTTATTACCTCCTGCCAAAGTAATACTTGTAAAAGTATCATCTTGTGGTTTGACCGTCACACGGTTGATTACACCTCCAAATACTGTCATTGAACTTCCAAACAAGGTTCCGCTTGGCCCCTTTACCACATCCAATTGAGCAACATTTACTGGATCAATATCTGAGGCTACATATCCTAATATACCATTTCTGAAGTTAGAACGAGTGCGAAATCCTCTTACTGTATAATAGGGCGAAACACCAGCCCAACTTGGCGATACTCCCGTTACATTTGATAACATGTTGTATTGCACAAAATAATTACGGTTCATTATCAATTTGCTATTTACTGAATGCGTAATCTGTGCGTTTTCTAAATTCTTCAAAGGTATTCTTGACGAATATTCACTTGCAACATCAGCTGAGCTATTCACACCATGAACAATTACTTCGTGCAGGTCTGTGTTTTTTAATATAGTTGAGTCTTTTTGTTGTGCTTGAGAGTCAAAAATATTGCTAAAAAATATGGTGAGAAAAATTATCTTCTTCATGTGTTTATCATTAGAAAAGGAAGTCGTCAATACTTCCAAAGTATATAGAATCTTTAAAACTTGATTTTGACACATAGCAAAACACTCTTAGCCTATTCTTAAGAAATACGCTAAGTTTACAATTATGCCAAAACCATCAATCAATGCACAGAAGAAAAGGTTGGAGGCTTAAAAACCTTGGAGTAGAAGTTTTGTAGATAGCCGTTGCCAATAAAAAAATATTTTGAAACAATATAGAAGTACGTATTAAACATACTCGCCGTAATCTGTGGCATAGTGGAACAATACAAATCCACAGATTGACTAGCATACTTTTGTTGCGCTTCTTTTTGTTCGGCAGCTTTGGCTAGTTGCTTAGAAAGATAGCATTTGCCATTACAGTGCATACTAGGGCGATTACGATTTTGGCAAAGGTTTTTGGCAATGTAATCCTTTCTTAAGTTATAGTCGAGATACACTAATAGAAAGGACAACATTCTGAAAGTCAAAATGATGAAAAGAAAAAGTGCCCTATAGTTGTATTGAATTGCCATTAGTTGTACTCAAAAGTGATTACAAAGGTACAACGAATGGCATAAGAATTATATGATTTTTGTTATTCATCTGTCTTACATCAAACAGGATTCTATCCCGAATCCTATCTAATATCTACATTTGGGATATGGCAACATATCTATATATCCCGTTTTCGGAGGTGCTTTAATGAGTATTTATGATTGATGATTAGCTTCTTTTTCCTGTCCATTTATTGAAGAAAATGCTTGGTTTTTTCTTCAATAAAAAGTGACTTAATTCGTATATATAGTCGGAATAGAAAATTTTGCTATCTTACGCAAGATTACAAGTCTAGCAACATAGACCTGCTTAACAAAAACCAGTTTTAACCATTTCAACAATCGTAAAAAAATGAAGAAGTTACTTGCCCTTGCCCTTTTGTTGGCTAATGTATTAGTTTGGGATGCTAATGCTCAAAAACCTAAAGACGAAACTAAAGACGCTAAAAAAGAGAAAAAAGAAAAGAAAGACAAAAAGGATAAAGAAGAAAAAGCTGACAAAACCGATAAAAAGGACAAGAAAGCTAAGGACGAAAAAGCTGTAAAAGAAGACAAAAAAGCTAAAGAAGATAAAGCTGCGAAAGAAGACAAAAAAGTAAATGAAGATAAGGCTGCGAAAGAAGATAAAAAAGCAGAGAAAGACGCTAAGAAAAAAGAAAAAGAAGCTAAAAAAGCTGATGATAAAAACCCTACAGTAAAGCCTGAGCTGAAAAAAGTTGACAAGAAAACTGAAAAAGCTGCTGCTGGCGATGATAAAGTTGTAGGTAAAGACGATAAAGGCCGTACTGTTTATGAAGGACCAAAAGGTGGTCGTTATTATATCAACTCAAACGGTAACAAGTCTTACATCAAAAAAGACAACTAATAAACAAATTTAGTGATTTGTGATTGAGCGAATGAGTGATTATTTTAAAAGCTTAGTCATCAAATATTACAAAAAAGCGGTCGGAAAATAATTTCTGACCGCTTTTTTTGATGCTACTAAGCTAGATATAACTCTGCTTAAGGCGAAAAGTATTGCATCTTAAGCTCAATATAGATTTTTAATATAATCACTCAACTATTGTTTTATTGCAAGGCAAATTTAATAGCGCCTGTAATTCCGAGTACCATAGTAAACGTAAAGCAGTACATACAAAATAAGACCATAGACTTCCAAATAGTTTTTAGCCAAGATTGTCGATACACTACTTTGAGTGACATGGCGAAATAAATCATAAAAACTATCATCGCAACGCTCAATGAGATATTCCAATGACCCACCAGCAAGCCTATTCCAACAAATATCATGAGCATGAGCATGAAAATTGAATGAATATGTATTGAAAAAATCAAGTGCTCATAATAAAATCTAGTCTGTCCGTCAAAAAGCTTTGGAAGAGCAGGGAAAGGCTTCTGGCGCATAAAACCACCTGTCAAGGTATATTTCAATAATCGAAAGCTGTAAGATAACCATTTGAAAGGGTACCACATTATGCTATGAACACGCTTACTGTAGCTAATTTTAAGCATCAGCGCTACCAATGGCATCAAGATAAACATCATGAAAGAGATTACATTTACACCAAAGTGAACCATTTCTCCAATCGCCTTTTCGGCATCTTCGTCAAATGCCAATTCATAATAGGTGACGTTACGACGTAAACCCCTTTTCAAAAAAGCAAGAGCACTTTTACTACCCTCCTCTTTTACTATCAAACTGTCTAAATCTTCATTACTCATATCAAGTAAACGTTTTTTATACGTTCTATTTTGAAGACTTCCATCACTACTTTTAGTGAATACCTTTACCCCCTCAATCCATACAGGTACTTTTACATTGTTCTTCAATGAATGTAAAATTAGGGTGTACTCAATCTTTCCCTTTTTCCCCATTCTTTCTGTAAAATATGCCTTTAAGTCTTCAGCGGGTTCGCTGATAGCCTCGGTATGTATCGAGTCTAAAGCTAGTTGCTTTTGTATTTCAATTAATACGGGACGTTGCTTATACTCAGGTAAAGAATCAATGATAGTCCTTAAAGTATCCTCTCTTTCTATATTCATTTCGTCCAAAATCTCATCAGTCGAAATATCAAAATTCGATACATAGTCAATAAACCCTTTTGCCTGAGAAGCTAATTTGGTTTGTTTGTCCAGCGCTTTTAATTGCTTTTCGTCTCTGGCAATCTTCTTTTCTAAGGTATGTCGTAAAGTTGTATCTTCTCTAGCAATAGCCGAATCAAGTTCTATATTCAGATTTGCGATTTCCTTACTCTTCTCCTCTCGTTTTTGTATTACGGCTTTCAGGGCTTGATTTTGTATAGATTTATCCTCTTTTTTGTTACTATCTTGTTCCTCATCTCCACTTTTATCAGTACGTTTCGAATCTCCTTTCAATCCATCTATGATACCAGAAGCAAAACCATTTGTAGAATTTAAGCCCATTTCAACTAGCTCATCAAAAGCAATAAAAAACACAAAAGATACAATAAAATATAGACGAATGGGTGGCACATAGCGCGCCCTTCTTCCCTCCAAAAAGTCTTTGGTGATTTTGCCAGGTTGTGAAAAAATTGATTTTGCTGTGTTATAAAATTTTGTATCAAAATTGGTGATGCCTTCAAAAACATCATATAATAATTGTCCAACGCCCACTTTTAAATCATGGTTTTCTTGACCACAATTTGCGCAGAAATTATCTTCTGGTTTTAGGATATGATGGCAGTTATGGCAGACTTCTACTTTACGACGATTTTTGTGTATCGACATTTTGAATAAGTTAAAGGTTTGTGATGTACCGTTGAGAGGAAATCAACAGGAAAAGGGGACAAAACTCCAAACGGTTTAGGGTGTTAAATAAAACTTTCTCAAAATACTCATTTTTTCAAATATTGCATAGAGTATCAATGCTTTTAGGAGTAGAATAAGTCCACTTTTAGGATTATTGATGTTTTTTCACAAAAAAAGAGAATACCTTTCGGCATTCTCTTTTGTCACTTTATTAAAGAGAGAATTATAAGCTTTCGTCCGGCTCACCGTCATCTGCTACACCACCTTCTGGGTCTAACAATGCGCCATCATCACCTTTTACTTTATCCTTAATTTTGCGTTCAAGCTCATCCAACAATTCAGGATTATCGCGAATCATCTCTTTTACAGCGTCACGACCTTGTCCTAAACGGTTGCCATCGTAGCTAAACCAAGAACCTGATTTTTTTACGATGTCGAGTTCCACCGCTAAGTCAAGCACCTCACCAGATTTTGAGATACCTTCGCCATACATAATATCAAACTCGATTACTTTGAATGGAGGTGCCAATTTGTTTTTCACCACCTTCACTTTTGTACGGTTACCGATAATATTATCAGCACCTTCTTTGATTTGTCCAATACGACGAATATCCAAACGTACAGAAGCGTAGAATTTCAAGGCATTACCACCCGTTGTTGTTTCTGGGTTACCAAACATCACCCCGATTTTATCACGAAGCTGGTTGATAAAGATACAGCAACAACCTGTTTTGTTAATAACCCCCGTTAACTTACGAAGTGCTTGAGACATCAAACGAGCCTGTAGACCCATTTTTGAATCACCCATATCACCTTCAAGTTCGGCTTTGGGCACTAGAGCTGCTACGGAGTCAATTACACAAATATCGATAGCTCCTGAGCTAATTAATTGTTCTGCGATTTCGAGGGCTTGCTCACCATTATCAGGTTGAGAAATCAACAGTTGGCTAGTGTCAATACCAAGTTTTTCGGCATACGCACGGTCAAAGGCGTGCTCGGCATCAACAAATGCGGCCAAACCTCCTCCTTTTTGTGCCTCTGCAATACAGTGCATTGCCAAGGTTGTTTTACCAGAAGATTCTGGTCCGTAAACTTCTACAATTCTTCCACGAGGTACACCACCAATACCTAGTGCCAAATCTAAGCCCAATGAGCCTGTAGAAATCACTGGAACGTCTATAACTTTACTGTCAGACAAACGCATTACAGTACCTTTACCGTAAGTTTTATCCAAACGCTCAAGCGTAGTTTGTAGGGCTTTGAGTTTCTCTGCTGCAGGATTACTTGCTTCAGCTTGTTGCTTTGCCATGTTGTATAAATATAAGATAAAAAAGAATGACTTTATTTGAATGAATTATCTATAAAAGAACTAATAAATGGTACTATTTAAGAATAATTCTAGGGTTGTTACGTAAAAATTAACGTAGGTAACAGATTTTGTTATTTTTATGACTTAGGTTAATCAAATAGACTTATCTATTTTATTTACCTAGAGATTCGGGGCAAAATTTACACAAAAAACTTCAATGAGTTACAACATAATAGTTTTTTTTCTGATTGATGGTTATCGCAATTGATATCTACCAAAGTACAAGACTACTACAATTTCGGAATGTGAATTTACAAGCTTTTGTGCAAAAAAAGTAATCTTCATAAAAATATTTTCTACCAAATTGGCTATTATTTTTATATAAAAATAAAAAATGTACACAAAATGGAATTTAAAAACGCTTGGCTATCGGGTCTAAAGTATCTGTTTTCAGAAAATTCGTACCTTTAAACTCTGACAATCTATAAAATGAAAAACACATTTAAGAAAAAAAGATATTGGTTGCTCATATCAGTTGCCGTTCTATTTGGTATTTCGCTGTGGCAATGGGATTGGACAATTTACTTATACGCCCAAGCCAAAGGCGGATTGAATGTTGCCTTTAACACTCGCCCTCTCAGCAAAGTCTTAGACGACCCCACAGTCCCCGACTCACTCAAAGCTCGCATTCGTTTAATTGGTGAAATAAAACAATATGCTATCGACTCGCTAGGGCTCAAAGATAATCCAGACGTATATCAAACGCTATTCGACCAACAGGGCAAACCACTGGTCTATCTCGTTACGGCAGCAGAGCCCTACAAAATGGAAGCCGTAGAATTTCATTTTCCAATTATTGGTAATTTTACTTACAAAGGTTTTTTTGATTCTACGATGGCTACTCAAGAGCTAAAAATTTGGCAACAAAAGGGTTATGATACCGATTTGGGACAAGGTATTGCCTATTCAACGTTGGGATGGCTTCCTGAACCTATCTTGTCGAGTATGCTATTTTATTCGGAAGGCAAACTGGCAAGTCTTATCATTCATGAAATGACTCACGGAACAATTTTTGTCAAAAATGAGCATGAAACCAGCGAGAACTTAGCCAATTTCATCGGAGAATATGGTGCTAAACGATATCTCAAAGCTAAATATGGAAGTGAATCTGAAGAATATCAAAAGTTTACTCGTGGAAAAGAATGGCGCAAAACTTTGGTGACACATCTTAACAAATCTACCTTAGCGTTGGATAGTTTATACAAAACTTTCAAACCAGAATACTCTAATAAATACAAGGATTCTTTAAAATATACGTTTATCAGAAAAATAGTAGCAAAAGAAGATAGTCTTTATGCACAGTTATCACATAAACCATTACTTTCCAGTAAGTTAAAAAATGAAGATTTACCCAACAATGCGTATTTTGTAAGCTTTAAAACCTACCATTCAAAGCAAAATGAATTTGAGCAGATTTTTGAAAAACAATTTCGTGGTGACTTTCGTAAATTTTTAGAGTATTTAAAGAAACGATTTGAATAAATATCACTTTAGATAAATGGATTGTTGATAATAAAATAGATTAAAATCTAACAATCTTTCAAAATCTCAGATAGCGAAACCAATCAGCCAACAACCACAAACTTCTCAAGTAACATGAAAAAAATTCTTATTGGAGTAACAATCTTGCTATCCTTGACAGCTTTTAGCTTTTTTCAGGAAAACAATAAAATTGTTGACTCCACAAGCTTGGTTAAAGGCGAACATATCGAATATAGAGTACATTATGGATTTGTAAATGCTGCAGAAGCTGTGGTAGATGTAGACGACAAATTTCAAATGGCTAATGGTCGACCTTGCTATAAAGTGGTTGTCAATGGACGTACCACAGGCGTAACCGATTGGGTAACGAGAGTACGTGATACATGGGCGTCGCATATCGACAGTGAGAAAATTATGCCTCATCAGTTTTATATGAAAAAGCAAGAAGGCAATTATAAAGCTGAAGAAAAAGTCATATTCGACCATCAACAAAATGTAGCCAAAACCTTTGAGTTGATTGATGACAAAGAAAAGAAAACGCTAAGTATCCCCGACGGTATTCAAGATGTGGTAAGTAGCTATTATTATGTTAGAGCAATGGATTTCAATAAAACGAAACCTGGCGAAAGCTATCCACTTTCTTTTTTCTTTGATAATAAAATCTATAATATGAGATTAAAATTTAAAGGAAAAGAAACTATTAAAACCAAATTTGGAAAGATTGAAACATATAAAATTATCCCAATGCTACCTAAAAACAATTTCTTTGTAGACGAAGAATCGGTGATTATTTGGGTATCGAACGATGCAAACAAAATTCCAATCCGTGTAGAAATAGGCTTAAAAATTGGCGCATTGGCTCTCGACTTACGAAGTTATAGTGGCTTAAAGCAAGATTTGAAGTTTGATAATAACTAAAAGATAACACTCATAAAACAAAGAAGGTGAGAGCAACTGCCTCTCACCTTTCTCGAAATCTACACAACATTATATAATCTTAATCACCATTAACAATGGCTACCTAATTTCAACGCAAGTGATGTTATGACATATATTCTATAAAAAAGTCATAAAATGAATCGTTTTTTTTTGAAGATTTACTTTTGTAAAGCATTTTTATACACTTCCAATACTCTTTTACGAGCTATTTCATGATTTACTATCGGTTGAGGATAATCTAATGAATTTAGCTCAGGCACCCACCTTTTAGTATATTCTAATTGCTTATCGAACTTTTGAGTTTGAAGCGTCGGATTAAATACCCTAAAATAGGGCGCAGCATCACAACCACTACCCGAAGCCCACTGCCATCCTCCATTGTTTGCCGCAAAATCGAAATCTAATAGCTTTTTAGCAAAATACGCCTCTCCCCATCGCCAATCTATCAACAAATGCTTCGTCAAAAAGCTTGCCACAATCATCCTCACACGGTTGTGCATAAAGCCTGTCGCATTCAATTCTCGCATACCCGCATCTACAATCGGATACCCCGTTTGGCCTTTGCACCATGCTTCAAACTCCTGCTGGTTGTTTCGCCACTGAATCAAATCATACTCTTTTCGGAAAGAATGCCCCTGACAAATGTGAGGAAAATGATAGACAACATTAAAATAAAAATCACGCCAAATTAACTCATTCAACCACGTTTCTGATAAATTTTGCGCTTTTTTCACCAATTCTCGAATACTTACAGTCCCAAAACGCAAATGTACAGATAATCGAGAAGTACCTAAAATCGCAGGAAAATCCCGTTTTTCTGCATAATTTTTGACGAGTAAGTCCTTCACTTCTTTGACAGGAAAATTCATACCAATAGGCTGAAATCCCATCGACTCAAGACTTGGAGGATTAGGTAAATTTATTTTGGAGAAATTAGAAAAATATTTTTCCGTTGGATATGACTTTACATAGAAATCATTGAGGGTTTCTTTCCACTTACGGCTGTAAGGCGTAAATACCGTGTAAGGTGTTTTACTCCCTGAAAGGACTTCATTTTTTTCAAAAATTACATGATCTTTAAAGGTACGAAAGTCAATCCCTTCCGATTGCAAGTATTCATGTACCATATTATCACGCTCGATGGCATAACTTTCAAAGTCATGATTGGTATAAACAGCCTCAATATCGTAATTTAATAAAAGCTCAGGAAACACCGTTTCAGGCGTACCATATTTTACCAACAAACCACTTCCAAGTGCTTTGAGTTGTATATCCAAATCGGTGATTGTTTGATGTATAAACTCTACTCTTCGGTCTTTTTTATCATCAAGTTTATCAAGAATGTTTTTATCAAAAATAAAAATGGGCAATACGTTCGAGTGGTTACGCAAAGCTCGGTACAAGCCTGCATTATCATGTAAACGTAGGTCTCTTCTAAACCAAAAAAGGGTGTATTTTGACATAGTAAAATTTGATTATCTTAACTAAACTCACCACTTGCTAAAATTGTTTGAAGATTACCTTAAGAAAATTTGGGGAATGGGCTAAAAAAAATGTAATTTTCTCAAGATATAATTTAAAACCTTCAACTATGAACCAAAGCCTTATCCATGCACCACCTTACTTACCTTTGTACATTTTCTCATCTCACAAGTGCCTCAACTACAGGATTTCAAAACATTTTAAGTAATACATTTGTGCCCCACCACAGTATCTCCAGTAAAACTTGCTATTTATTTTTGAAACAATGAAGATTTTATATCTGTAAAACTTTTTTTCTTTATCCACTCATTAATTCAATGAGAAATTTCAGAACATATCATCTCAAAGCTTTAAAAGCACTTTTTTGTACTTTTTGGAGTAAATAACTTGGGCACAAGCGTTAGAAAAATCTAATAAACTAACAAAAATTACCATATTACAATAGAAAATGTATTGACAAGGCCTATAGTAAAATTGTATATTTGCAAGAATCGCTTTCAAACAGACAACTTTGCCCGTACTAATAGAGTATTAGCATAGGTCATTTGTTGTCTTTTGATAGAACATAAACAGCAATAAATAGCATAATGAAACTTTCGGAATTTAGATTTGACCTGCCACAGAGCTTGATTGCACTTTATCCATCAGAAAACCGTGGAGAGTCTCGCTTGATGGTTGTAAATCGCAAGACAAAACAAATTGAACATAAGATGTTTTCCGACATCATCCACTACTTTGAAGATGGTGATGTAATGGTAACTAACAATACAAAAGTATTTCCTGCACGTTTGTTTGGACAAAAAGAAAAAACAGGTGCTAAAATTGAAGTTTTCTTACTTCGTGAATTGAACCGTGAGCACCGCTTGTGGGACGTCTTGGTAGACCCAGCTCGTAAAATTCGTGTTGGTAACAAATTATATTTTGGTGACAGTGACTTAGTAGCTGAGGTAATTGACAACACTACTTCTCGTGGTCGTACAATTCGTTTCTTGTATGATGGCGATCATGATGCCTTAATGAAAGCGATTCATGAGCTAGGAGAAACGCCACTTCCTGACGAAATTCGTTTTAAACGTAAGGTAGAAACAAGTGACGAAGAACGTTATCAAACCATTTATGCTGAGCATGTAGGTGCTGTGGCTGCTCCAACGGCAGGTTTGCACTTCAACAAAATCATCATGAAACGTATGGAGTTGAAAGGCGTAGCATTTACACCGCTGACTTTGCACGTAGGTTTAGGAACTTTCCGTCAGGTAGATGTAGAAGACCTTACCAAGCACAAAACAGATTCAGAGAATTTCTTTATTCCTGAAGATACTTGTAAGTTGGTCAATAACGGTATTGATACCAACAAGCGTATTTGTGCTATTGGTACAACAGCCTTGAAAGCGTTAGAATCTTCTGTATCGGCAGATGGTCACTTAAAACCAATTGAAGGTTGGACAGATAAATTTATCTTCCCTCCTTACGATTTCCGTATTCCAAATGCTCTTTTAACTAATTTCCACTTGCCTGAGTCTATTCTTATTATGATGACAAGTGCATTTGGTGGTTATGAATTAATCAAAGAAGCATACGAAATTGCGATTAAAGAAAAATACAAATTCTTCAGCTACGGCGATGCAATGTTGATTATCTAATCCATTTCTTTCCAGCATAAGAATTAGCAATACTTTGAGAAGTCGTAAGAGTTTGTTTCAACACAAATTTCTTACGACTTCTTGTTTAAAGGCTGTTTCCTAATTTATATCATCATTATGTCTTCAAACAAATATGCCATCGTTGTTGCAGGCGGAAGTGGTAGTCGCATGCAAAGTCAGCTTCCTAAGCAATTTATTGAGTTAGATGGTTTACCAATACTTTTTCATACCCTTTTACGCTTCAAAAAAGCAGACGAAAGTATCCAATTGATTTTGGTATTACCCAAAGCACATCAAGCATACTGGCAATCTCTTTGTGAAAAACATGCAGCTGTAGCCCAGCAAGTTCCTCATTGGTTGGTGGATGGCGGTCAAACTCGTTTTCAATCTTCTCAAAACGGTCTTGCTCGCATCGAAGGCGATGGGTTGGTCAGCATTCATGACGGTGTTCGTCCGTTTGTAGAGGCAACAGTTATTCAAAATAGTTACCAAACAGCACAGACATTGGGTAGTGCCGTGGTAAGCGTTCCATCCAAAGATTCGGTGAGAGTCAATGGAGTCGCCGTGGACCGTGCCACAGTACGTTTGATTCAGACACCACAGACATTTCAAGTAAGTATATTGAAAAAAGCTTTTGAAACAGAAGAACTAAGCACATTTACCGACGATGCTAGTGTAGTAGAAGCAGCAGGCTTTCCGATTCATTTGATAGACGGTTCCTACGAAAATATCAAAATTACAACTCCAGAAGATTTGTTGTTTGCAAATATGCTTTTAGAGAAATACAGGGATTAGGGATTAGGGATTAGGGATTAGGGATTAGGGATTAGGGATTAGGGATTAGGGATTAGGGATTAGGGATTAGGGATTAGGGATTAGGGATTAGGGATTAGGGATTAGGGTAAATAAAATCCCACACGCCATCTACTCACTTCTAACCTACTTTTCCCCTCTTTTTTCAAAAAAACTATACCCTCACCCCTATCCCCTAAAAACACTTTGTGCCTCTGTGCCTCTGCCCCTGTTCACTAACAAAAAACAAAACAAAACCCCATATAAAAACCAAATGAGAAAACGACTTAGCAAGGAAGAATACGTTGCTGGAGTATTAGAAGGCAACCGAATGATACTGAGCAGAGCAATTACCTTAATCGAAAGTCAGCTCGATACAGATAAGGCACTAGCCAGAGAAGTACTCGAAACACTCTTGCCACATACAGGAAACTCAGTCCGTTTAGGCATTACAGGCGTCCCTGGCGTTGGCAAAAGTACTTTTATTGAGACCTTTGGAAAACACTTGACCAATCAAGGGAAAAAGATTGCTGTGCTGGCGATCGACCCAAGTAGTCAAATTTCGAAAGGCAGTATTCTTGGCGATAAGACACGTATGGAAGAACTTTCGAGAGACCCTTTGGCATATATACGACCTTCGCCAGCGGGTATCTCATTGGGAGGCGTAACACATAAAACAAGAGAAACGATGTTGCTTTGCGAAGCAGCGGGTTTTGAAGTGATTATTATAGAAACTGTTGGAGTTGGGCAATCAGAAACGTTTGTTCATGGTATGGTAGATTTTTTCCTATTGCTAATGTTAGCTGGTGCTGGCGACGAGCTTCAAGGCATCAAAAAAGGCATTATGGAAATGGCTGATTTGGTGGCAATTACCAAGTCTGATTCGGGCAATGAACTACAAGCTCGTCAGGCGAAAGTTTCGTATGAAAATGCTTTACATTTATTCCCAGCTAGTGGTAGCGGCTGGTATCCAAAAGTGTTGACGTGTTCAGCTGTGACACAAACAGGCATAGATGACATTTGGAAAACTATCCTTTCTCATCGTGAACTTTTACAACAAAATGGATATTTCTTTAATAACCGCAAGCAACAAAATCTAGCTTGGATGCACGATTTTATCAAGCAGACACTAGAAGAAAGGTTTTACCAAAACCCACAGATTCAACAAGAGCTTTCGAGTATAGAATCGGCGGTAACAGAAGGACAAAAATTACCCATCAAGGCGGCTCTTGAGCTATTAAAGCTTTTTGAAAAGTCGATATATTCCTAATACACTCTCATAAGTTGTATTTCTGTGACTTATGAGTTTTTGACACAATCCATTTAGTAACATGACAAAAACAAATTCCATTTACACCCTTCAATTTTGGCTTTTATGTTTAAGTAATTTTCTTTTTTCAGCCAGTTTCCAAATGATGATTCCAGAGTTGCCCGACTATTTGGCATCTATGGGTGGCAAAGAGTATATTGGCTATATCATTGCTTTATTTACACTAACCGCTGGTATTTCTCGACCATTTTCAGGCAAGCTTACTGATACTATTGGCCGTGTACCAATTATGGCATTCGGTTCTGTGGTATGTTTTATCTGTGGTGGTATTTACCCTTGGGTAAGTGGCGTAGCAACATTCCTTTTCCTAAGATTTATTCATGGGATGTCTACAGGAACTAAACCTACGGCTACCTCAGCTTATGTTGCCGATATTATTCCCGAAGATCGTCGTGGCGAGGCACAAGGAATGTTAGGCATTTTTACCGCCACAGGTATGTCGATGGGACCGACCATTGGAGGCTATCTCACTGAGTTATTCTCGATAAATACCATGTTTTATACTTCTTCTTCATTTGCCTTATTATCGATTTTGATTTTGGTAAATATGAAAGAAACCCTTCCCAAAGAACAAAAACAGCCTTTTTCTCTAAAACTTTTCAAAATAGGCTGGGTCGACGTCTTCGAACCGAGAGTAATTCCTACTTTTTTGGTCATGTTATTAGTTTCGTTTTCGTCGGGCGTAATCTTAACACTCATTCCCGATCAAACCAAGATGCTCGGCATGAGCAACAAAGGAATATTCTTTACAGTTTATACGATTGCATCTTTAGTGGTTAGGATGTTTTTTGCCAAAAGCTCAGATAAATACGGACGAATTCCTGTACTTATTATTTCAAGTGTCTTATTGGCTGTAGCTATGCTGATTTTAGGATATGCCAATAACTTTACAGCCTTGATGTTAGCTTCTATTCTGTTTGGTTTCTCATGGGGCTTTAACACTCCTACCCTAACAGCTTGGACTGTAGATTTGTCTGACGAGCGATACCGAGGTCGTGCGATGGCAACCATGTATATTGCCCTTGAAGCAGGCATTGGTATAGGAGCAGTTGTGGCAGGAAAACTTTACCAAGGTAAAGTTGAAAACCTCCCCTATTCGTACATCATTGCAGCGGTATTGTCTTTGGTAAGTTTGGTGTATTTAGTAATATTACGTAAGAATCAGAAAAAGCACCTTGCTGCTTAAAGTTTAAATCACAAAATCATGGTATTTGAGCAATATCTCGAAGAAAAAAATATCAATGCTGAAATGTTTTTATGGGACAATCCAAAGCATTTCGCAGAATTGAAAAAGATTTTTAATGAAATGCACCCTGATGGCTTTACAGCGCAGAAGAAGTTTTTAATAAACCAACTTCGTCGTAAGTATATGCTGAAGCAGTTTGCGTAATGTGTAGATAGAGTGCTGTTTATACTTCATTCTCAAAATATTATATAAGTTATAACCGACTCATTATGAACACTGTTAGAATCAATGTAAATAAACAGATAGATGGGTATTCTTTCAGTATAGCCCCTTCGATAAGGGATTTTATCAAAAAGCTATTTCCCAATGCACATCCTGCTAATAATATTTTTGTAGGATACGATACCAAAAGTGATTTTGAAATATATTTTGGTACCTTAGAAAATTACATTTACCCTGCACTTTTAGGAGTTGATAAAAATAGTGACCTCAAAATGCTGGATGAAATTGAGTTTGTAGATAACAAGACAGGAAATGTTTTACACAAAGTAACACCTCGTGACGAAAAAATTTAATCAATATCTCGGCAAAGCCGGACACCTATTTATCATGTCAGAGTTTTTAATGTTAGGGTGGAATGTCGCCATCCCAGAGGTTGATATTGGCGATGATATCTTCGTGGTTCAGGATGATAGTGGGACATTAAGAAGAGTACAAGTAAAAACATCTACCTCAAAAATTCGTAAAGATGGATTCAGTGCCCAGTTTAGTGTTCCTCTTAAAAATTTAAGAAATATTTCAAATGTATTAGTTCACTATATCTTTTTGGTTAGGCACAATCATAATTGGTCGAAGCCTTTGGTTATTAGACAAGACTATTTACTCGATTATTTTGAAAATAGCCATGTAGGGACCGAAAGTAATGGTAACATAATTTTCTATTTTGCCTTCAAAAATGAGAGTGTTATTTGTTCGGGTAACGATTTTTCTAAATACTCAAATAATTTTATTGATTTTCCTCAAATAGATCATTGAGTCATTTTGATTCATATTTCACAAAACAAGGATTTTAAGCCATTAGAATAGAAAAAAGCTTAATAATCCTTGTTTTTTTTATAGATATATTTCTAAATTTACTCACAAAAAGATATAACCTTGGTAGCTGTTTTTTTGCCCCTTTTTCATTTGTATCATCTTGCTATAACTTTGGATAGTTGAGTTTCTGACTCCTCGAAAATTTACTTTCAAAATCAATAGCTTGATTGTAGCTTAGCATCAAAATTCTATCTAGCTTTTCTTGTCTATTAAGTTTGTGTAAAAGACTTGTATTTGTGCTTGCACGAAGTTTTTGTCATAAATTTAAAATAATCTTTACTCAATAACTCTCTTTCTTTAATCGATTGAGGATTGGAGTAAAATCAAAACAACAATCTAATAATCAATTATTTAACTTTTAGAAAAAAATGGCTTATAACATCTTAGACATCGAAGGAATTGGTCCAGTTTACGCTGAAAAATTAGGTGCAGTAAATATCAAAACTGTTGAACAACTTTTAGAAGTGGGTGCTACTAAAAAAGGTCGCTCTTCATTAGCAAATGAAACAGGAATCGATGAAAAACGCATCCTTCGTTGGGTAAACATGGCTGATTTGTTCAGAATCAAAGGAGTAGCAGAAGAAACATCAGACCTTTTGGAAGCTGCTGGTGTAGATACTGTAAAAGAATTAGCAACTCGTAATGCAGCTAACTTGCATGCTAAAATGTTAGAAACAAATGAAGCAAAAGGCTTAAGTGGACGCGTTCCAAGCTTGTCTCAAGTAGAAGGATTTATCGAGCACGCAAAAACTTTAGCTCCAGTAGTGACATACTAATTTTGAGCATTTAGTCACACGAATATATCTTTCAATAGAGTAAAAATACCTTCAACACGACTTTGTGATAGTAAGTGTTGAAGGTATTTTTTTTGCTTTATATCTACCCAAAAACAATATACAAAGTCAACAAAACAGGAACTCAGAGTAGATAAAATAGCTTATAATAATAAGGCCATTTATCAAAGCTGAAAAGATTTTTTTTGAATAAAACTAATCCAACATTGTAAAATTTCAATAAATCAACGAAGCTTGACGGATGAAATTAGCTTTTTATTGAACTTTGACAAGAAATCAATCAGCGAAAATTGTACAATTCGTAGCATATTCAAACACTATAGTAAAACTGTTAACTGAAACAAAAATTAATCTCAAGCCAATTATTTTTTAGCGTATTATGAACACATCCCAACTCGAAAATTTGTTTCCTGCGGAGGTTGATATTCCAGCAGAATATAATATCACTGAGCCGATTGAGCAACGTGAATACTTGGTAAATGGCGAGATGCGTCAATGGACTGGTAAAACCCAAGATGTATGGTCTCCTGTTTATGTAAAAACTGAGAAAGGTTTAGAACAAAAACGTATTGGTTCTTACCCTATCACTGATGCCCCAGATGCCATTGAAGTGTTGTATGCAGCTGTGAAAGCTTACAACAACGGTCGTGGCGAATGGCCATCGATGAGTGTAAAACAACGTATCGAATGTGTTGAGCGTTTCACTCAAAAAATGATCCAGAAACGTGACGAGGTTGTTAAATTGTTGATGTGGGAAATCGGTAAGTCTTTAGGTGATTCTCAAAAAGAATTTGACCGTACCGTTCAATATATCTACGATACAATTGATGCGCTTAAGGATATCGACCGTAACTCTTCTACTTTCTTGATTGAAGAAGGCATTATTGGTCAGGTACGTCGCTCGCCACTAGGAGTTGTATTGTGTATGGGACCATTCAACTATCCATTGAATGAAACTTTCACAACATTGATTCCTGCTTTGATTATGGGAAATACGTTGTTGTTTAAGCCTCCGAAACACGGTACTTTATTGCACTACCCATTGTTAGAGGCATTCCGTGATTCATTCCCAGCTGGTGTAATCAACACTGTTTATGGTCGTGGAAACTCGGTTATTCCTAGCTTGATGGAGTCAGGTAAAATCGATGTATTGACGTTAATTGGTTCATCGAAAGTAGCCGATAAGTTGAAAAAAATGCACCCTAAAGTAAACCGTTTGAGAGCAATCTTAGGTTTGGATGCTAAAAATGCAGCTATCGTGACAGAAAGTTCAGACCTTGAATTAGCCGTTAAAGAATGTATGCTAGGCTCATTGTCATTCAATGGTCAGCGTTGTACTGCACTCAAAATCATGTTCGTTCACGACACATTGATTGAGAAGTTTAACCAACGTATGGCTGAAGAAATTGGCAAATTGAAATTAGGTTTGATGTGGGAAAAAGGTGTAAACATTACGCCACTTCCTGAGCCAAATAAGCCTGCTTATTTGAAAGAACTTATCGAAGATGCTAAATTGCACGGTGCTAAAGTGATTAACGAAAACGGTGGCGAAAGCTTCAAATCATTCGTATTCCCTGCTTTACTTTCACCAGTAACTAGCCAAATGAAAATCTGGCATGAAGAACAATTTGGTCCTGTAGTTCCGGTGGTACCTTTCAACAACATTGAAGAACCAATCGAATATATTACCAATTCATCACACGGTCAGCAAGTATCTATTTTCGGAACGGATGTAAATCAGATTTCTGAATTGATTGATGCAGCAGTAAACCAAGTTTCTCGTGTGAATATCAATGCTCAATGTCAACGTGGACCAGATACATTCCCATTCACAGGTCGTAAAGACTCTGCTGAAGGTACTTTGTCTGTAACAGCTGCCCTTCGTTCGTTCTCGATACGTACGGTTGTAGCAACAAAACAAACTGCTGAGAACAAAGCTTTGGTAAACCAAATTGTTGAAAATCAAGAATCTAACTTCTTGTCAACTAGATTTATCTTGTAAGTAAAAGTTATTGGTTATTAGTATAATTGTTATCAGAGATTATCTACTTCAACAATAGATGTTCTCCTATTATTAACCAGTTAAGGCTTTTTACTCATCATAAAAACAAAAAGGCTGTTTCAAATTTGAAACAGCCTTTTTGTTTTTATGTATCACTATTAATGCCGAATTATGAGTTGTGAGCACCTTCAAATAACGGATATACGATTAACTAGTAACTAGCTAATTCAATAAGTACTCACTCAATTTTGCTTCTAAATCTTTGGTAGACATATTTCTAAAAATTCCACCATGAGATACAAATGAAACCTCTCCTTTTTCCTCAGAAACCACAATCACTGCCGCATCGGTTTGCTCACTCATCCCAAATGCAGCACGGTGTCTGAAACCCAAAGTTGGCGAAATCGTACCACTTTCTGAGATAGGAAGCATACAGCGGGCCGCAGCCAAACGACTATTTTTGATAATAACGGCGCCATCGTGTAATGGTGAGTTTTTATGAAAAATGGTCAATAATAATCTTTTGGATACCTGAGAGTCTATTTCGTCGCCAGATTCGATGAATTTTTTCAAATCATCTTCTTTTTCAATAACAATCAGCGCACCTGTATGGGTAGCCGCCATTGTACGAGTTGCTTCTACGATAGCTTGAAGATTGGATACTTTATCTTTGGAAATTTTTGGTGTATAAAATCTTTTCAAAATAGCATTTTCCTGAACAGAAGTCGAACGCCCTAACATCAATAAAAAACGACGAATTTCTTGTTGGAAAATAATCAAAAGTGCCAATACCCCAACATTCATAAATTGCCCCAGAATGGCAGAAAGTAACTCCATTCCAAAGGCTGTTGCCAACAGATAAACAACATATACGATGATAAAGCCAAAAAATATCTTATTCGCAATACTCCCCTGAATAAGTCGGTATATCTGATAGAGCAAGAAAGCTACCAGTAATACATCAACTACATCTATAAAATCAATATTTAAAAAGCCAATGTGCATACAGTTTTAAGGTTTTTGCGATTAAAGTATTAATATAAAGTGTCGGTTTTTAGTAAGATATGAGCATTAGGACAAATAGCTCGATAAAAATCAATTTTGGATGGTTCACATACCCCAGGAAAATCTCCTTGTTTACCCAACATATCAGTCATCACCTGAAAATGTAAATGTGGAGGCCAGTTACCATTCTCAGGAAAATTGCCGAATTCTGCTATACGCTGCCCCTTATTGATTACTTGATTAACAGCTAGCCCCTCTAAGGAAGGAACACTCAAATGTCCATATAAAGTATAAAAAATATGTCCTTCAAGTTCGTGTTCTAAAATTATGGTTGGGCCATAATCTCCAAAGTTATCATTATTGGCAAAACTATGAATCTTTCCTGATAGTGGTGCAAATACTGCCGTACCAGTGGCAGCCCAAATATCCACCCCCAAATGGATAGAACGAGGTTCTTCAGTCTGTTGAAAATGCTCACTTCTGCGATAAATATACCTATTTTCGAAGTACCCTCCTATCGCACAAACAGCCTGAGCCTCTTGAATTTTGGCAAATACATATTCTGTAAAAACAGCAGTATCGGCTAAGTCTATTTTTTCTAAGTCAGTATTTTCAGCGGTAAGGTCGATTTTTAGCAGTGTATCTTTCGACAAATCAAAAGGCACAACTGAGGCAAAATCATATTTTCTTAATATTCCTTCTAATAACATTTTGGTCTCAAAATCTTGTTTATATAAAGGCTTTAAGCCCATACTTGTGTACCTTCAGTACAATTTTTACACATTTCAATCTCACTCCTAGATTTCAAAACAACTTTTCTAAAGTTTTGATAAGATTCTGCTTTCCAGAGAGTTTTAAATGTCGTTTGAGTCAAATCACCCAGTCTGTGCTCAGCATCTTTATCAAAACAACATGGCACTACCAGTCCATCCCAAGTAATCACGCACGAATGCCACATTTTCCAACAGTGATTGAGCAAATGATTCTTGATTTGATAACTACCGTCTGCTTGCTGTTGATAGCGAGCATATTTTTCTATCGTCGGTATCAAGTCCGAACCTTGCTCATAATCATAAATTTGAGCTGTCTTTAAAGCAACTTCATCTACCTCTAACTCTTTCGCCAATTGCTTTACTTCCTCGATTTGGTGCTCGTTGGGACGTACCACCAAAAACTGAAATACGATATGTGGCGTGGAAGACTTAAGCGTTTTTTTCCATTTGACAATATTCTTTGTGCCTTCAATCACTTTATGTAGCTTTCCACCAACTCGATATTGTTCGTATACCTCTTGCGTAGTTCCATCAATCGAAATAATCAGTCTATCAAGCCCTGACTCTACGGTTTTTTGGGCTTGGGCATCACTCAAATAATGAGCGTTGGTCGAAGTAGCCGTATAAATCTTCTTATGAGCAGCATACTGCACCAATTCCAAAAATTGTGGATGAAGATAGGGCTCTCCTTGAAAATAAAAAATCAGATACGATAAAGTATCCGAAAGCTCGTCGATTGTTTGACGAAACATTTCGTCAGAAAGCATCCCTGTTGGTCTGGTAAAAGAACGAAGTCCACTTGGGCATTCGGGGCATCTTAGATTACAAGAAGTAGTTGGTTCAAATGAAATACTAATAGGAAGACCCCAATGATGAACGTTGCCTGTAAATTTAGAAAAATAGTAGCTCGCCAACACCTGAGTAGCATTCCAGAAACGCTTCCATGTAAGTTTTGAGATAAAATTCAGACCGTCAGTAAGGTTTCTATTCATTACCGTGTAAGCGCTATGCGGAAGGATTGCTAAACTTTAATCCAATATACCACATTGATTTAATTATTTTGAGAGTTTTTCAACACCATACAAGTCCTTATTTTCACACAAAAGCTATCGTAAACTAAAGAACTTGATTGCTATTTCTATTTACTCTGCAAATTACTCAATAAATGTTAAAACATCGGGGTATATTCTTCAAATCCTTGTAAAAGTGCGCAGCTTTATTGTATAAAGAAGCTCTTTTGAGAAAAGTTCATTTGAGCAACGAGCTCTTACTTCATTTATTGCCACAATAAAGTCAGGTTCAATATTAGTGACAACACTGTCCTTTATGTTTGAGTTAAAGTATTATTCTCTAATAAATATATAAGCAATCTGGGAAGCTAAAGAAAACGTAAGTAGAATAATAAATAACATTATCTTGAAAATTAGGCAAATAAAACTATCCTCCAAATATGTTGAATAACAACTCTTTGAAACCATTATAAAATGAATGAATATTCGGGATTAATCCAAATTCAATCACTTTATTTTTTCGAAAATCATGTTTTTTCAACGGTGAAAATATAAACTTTCAAAAAAATACAGATTTTTCATGAAAAATATTTAAAAAAACTATTGCTATTTCAACAATTCTAATGCAAATTGCTGTTGTTATAGATGTCTTCAAAACATACCGCTAAATGTGATGACGATATGATATAATTAGTGTAAATTATAACCTTACTTAATTTAAAGCTAATTTCTTCATACTTGTTTCTGAGTTATAAGCTCGGCTCATCCTCATTGCGTCCAATAAGCATTAAAGGCATCACTTGACCAAGATTTTAATCAACAATTAACATAGATATTCAATTGCGTAAGCATTCAAAATACTAACTAAGTAATCTTTTATTAGATTATTTTTTTATGGGTTCGGGTTACAGAAAAAGTCAAGAGTGATGCTCTTGACTTTTCTAATTTTATACCTATTTCTTTCTATTGACTCTCTTTCTCTAAAGACTAATTATCAATATTTTACACTTGAGATTGATTAAATTTCCTTTATAAAAGCTCCTACAAAGCTGATGAAAAGATGGGATTCTAAAAAAACCTAATAATCAGGCATAGCTACGTTGTATAATTGATAGAGTTAATTTTGCATTATTTAACCCTTCCCAGATGATTGTACCTCCAATGGATATAATATCACAAGTCATTCAACGTATTTATTATAAGTTACACTATTCATATTACGATAAAAATAGGACTACATGTTAAAGGCTCATCAGTATCATCGAAAATCAAGATTTTATAAAGCGGTATTATTATTTGCTTTTCTGTCTTTTTTAGGATTCGGTTGCAACAATCAATTGTTTCCAGATTCCTTTATCTCATTAAACCCAAAGGAACACTTTAGCCCTACTCCAACTGATTCTGTGCAGTTATATATTACTCAATTACCATCAAGACCTTATCAGGAAATAGGCATTCTATATGTAAGAACAAGAAATAATAATTCTGAGGCAGAGAATAAAAACCTAGTTATTCTGAAAAAAATGGCAGCAAATTATGGGGCTAATGCCGTTATTCGGCTTGATGTAACAGACTTTAATATTAAAGGAGTTGCAGTGCGTTGGAAATAGTTTATTTCTCAATGATGAGTCATCCTGAATTTGGGAACTAGGGAGATTCTATAAATTTCATTAAAAAGCGGTCGAAAAACAATTTTCGACCGCTTTTTTTGATACTACTATGCCTTTCGTCTCTACAACTAGAATACAAATTTTAGCATAATCACTCATGCACTAAATCTCCAATCACTA
This sequence comes from Flectobacillus longus, assembly GCF_030056705.1. Taxonomy (GTDB): domain Bacteria; phylum Bacteroidota; class Bacteroidia; order Cytophagales; family Spirosomataceae; genus Flectobacillus; species Flectobacillus longus. Next base: position 36,921 of record NZ_JASHIC010000020.1, on the reverse strand, counting down.
AATTCGGAATAACTCATGTTTGTTACTGAATCTTATAAGCTTTTGGTGCTTGCTGGTTGATACCAAAAACTACTGTTTGATTTAGCTGTATTACTGATCGAACATCGCCTTTGATTTTGAGTCCAGATTTTTTTTGTGAAATCGTTACAAAGTTACCTTTTCCATCACCTTGTAAAAGTAAGCCATAGTTAGCATCGGCTTTACCAAATTTGAGTCTAGTAATATTTTGGTTACCCGCTAGCAATAAATCCTTTTTACCATCTTTGTTGTAGTCAAATACCAAAAGATTGTAGATTGGTGCAAATTGAGCTTCAATAGGTAAAGCTTTTTCTTCAAATTTACCTTGTGCATTTAAAGCAAAATAGCCTGTCTTGAGATAATTAGCCGTCAATTTTTCGGCACCTTCTAGTTCCTTTTCATCAAAAATATCTTTCAAAGTTGCATCTCCGTAGCTATCATAGCTCGTAAATTTTTTACGCTTGATGGTAAGCTGTTCAAGCAATTCGTCACGTGTAAGATATGGATAAGATTTACCTTGAATATAAGTACACAAAATTGGCTCAACGGTACCATTTTGGTCAAAATCTTTAAAATATAACTCTGCTGGTTCTTTGAAACTCACTTTACATTGGCTATTCAGCCCTTGATTTCCCACTAAAATCTCAGGTTTACCATCGTCATTTAAGTCTTCTACCACAAGTTTGTTCCACCAACCTTGATAGTTTTTATCAAAGTACTTATTAGTCTGGTTTTCAACAGTATTACCCTGAATCGAAAATGCTGAAATGGGCATCCATTCGCCAACTACAAGTAATTCTGATTTTTTATCTTGATTCAAATCCACAAAAGCAGCATCTGTAACCATGCCAATTTTTTGTAGTTCTACTGGCGTTTGATCTTTAAATGTACCATTGCCCTGATTGATAAGAACGTAGCTTCGAGGAGTTTCTGGGTATCTGCCAGGAATCACTCTACCTCCTACAAACAAATCAGGTTTGCCATCTTGATTGACATCGCCCACACGTACACAACCCGTACTTACAAGCATAGTAGGTAAAGCAACACTACTCAACGAAAATACACCTTTACCATTATTGATAAATAGCTGATCTTGAAGCAATAGATCATTTTCGGTGAAATTGCGATAACCTCCATACGCTACATACAAGTCGACTTTACCATCACCATTGGCATCGAAGAAAACAGCATCGCTTATATCTGCATTGGCTTTGGTAGCAATACTTTGTTTGCTGAAGCCATTGGATTTATTTTGGATAAATAACTCGCTACTTTTTCCAAAACAACCTCCCACAAATACATCTTCCAATCCATCTTGATTAACATCGGCTTTAATCATTACTGGTCCTACAAAAGACATAGACTGTGTAAGTAATGACTGACGTTTAAAATCATTTTGAATAATCGTAGCTGGTGTGCTTTGAATAGGAGAATTGACTTCTACCAAATAGGTATTAACCTCCGATTGTTTTGGGGTAATATCTATCGCATTTTTTTCTTCCAAAACTAACGCTTGATCTGCTTTAAGATTTTTCAAAACTTGAATCCTACCACTTGCCCAAGTAACTTTCAGATAATCAATTGTTTGTGATTTTCCTAAGCCGAAGTGTAGCTCAAAACTCACATTTGATTGAAAACCACGAGTTGGCATTTGCTCTTGATGTTGCGAATTCCCCGAAGCGTATATCTCAACAGTTGCTCCGATTCCCATAGTGTTAGGCGCATTTCCTTTGAATTGTATGTTGAGGTAGTGATTTTCAGACTTCTGCTTACTTTCGTTTTGATAAATAAATGCTGGGAGATTTATATTATTGACCACTAAATCCAAATCACCATCTTTATCGAGGTCGCTGTAGGCAGCACCACTACTATTAGAAGGTCGGCTTAAGCCCCATTTGTCAGACAAATTGGCAAATTGTAGATTGCCTTTATTACGGAACATATAGTTACTGACATTAGAAGAAGGCATTTTTTTGACTAATTCTAATACATCTTCACGCTGAAAACCACCTTGTTTGGTCTTAATAAAATCATCCATATATTTCAAAAAGTCCAAATTGGTATAATCATGCAAATAGCCGTTTGTTACATAAAGGTCTTTCCAGCCATCGTTATCATAATCAGCAAATAATGCCGACCAACTCCAGTCAGTATTTGAAATACCTGATACCTGCCCGATTTCACTAAAAGAGCCATTACCATTGTTTAGGTGCAACATATTGCGCATATACTGATGGTGAAAACCCGATTGTACGCTCAAATCAAACTTGTAATAGTTGTCAGGAGCCATCAATAATTTTTGACGACGATTATCCTCTGGCAACATATCCAAGGTAAAAATATCTGGCAGCAAATCATTGTTAATATCGGCTACATCATTGCCCATTGAAAAGTTAGATGTATGTCCCAATTGTTCAAGACTTACCTCCTTGAACCCACCTTTTTGATTATTGAGATACAACCTATCTGGTACAGCATAGTCATTGCTTACATAAATATCTGGCCAACCATCTTGGTTAAAATCTGCGATTCCAGCTCCTAAGCCATACGAAAGTGCTGAGCTTTGAATACCCGCCTGACCCGTGATATCTTTAAAATATCCCTTATCATTGGTATAAAATCTTGAACCACTCACTGAGTCATCTACCTTGAGTAATTCGGCAGTATCAGCCAGATTGAGTACTGGAAGGGACTTGATATTATGATTTAGGAGAAAAAGGTCGAGGTCACCATCTTTGTCGGCATCGAAGAAATAGGCATTTGTACTTGAAGCAGGGCTATCTAAACCATATTTTGCAGCCTCCTCCAAAAATGTAGGAATACCATTGGCATCATTTCCTTGATTAATAAAAAGCTCATTAGCCTTTTTGTCTGGACGAAGATTTCCCGAATGACAAACGTAAATGTCCAGTTTACCATCGCCATTGATATCTACCATTGTTACGCCAGTCTTCCAAGGTCCTTGACGACCAGTTACTCCAGCTTGAGCTGTAATATCTTGAAACTCCATTTGGGTTTTATTCAAATAGAGTTTGTTTTCTTTCATATTACTTGTAAAATACAAATCATCGTATCCATCTCCATTGACATCACCCACAGCAACACCTCCACCATTATAGAAGTATTCATACATAAGTACATTGGTGTTGAGACCTTCTTCTATCACATTTTGGAAATCAACATGAGTTTTTTCGGAAGGAAGTAACGTAAAAAGTCCTTCAGGAGATTCATCTTCCGAGGGAGCTTTAGAGGTATCTGTACAACTAAGGAGAATACTTGTACAGAGTATAAGAAGAGTTGAATAGGAAATAATTTTCATGCTTGTTAAATAGACAATTTTAAAGGGTCTGCTTGATTTAGATTTTGTGAATTAATGAGCCATTTTGCCACTTTGGATTGACATGTTCTTTATTGCTTAAGAGTTATAACTACTGAAAACTACCCAATTTTCTCGAATATTTTAAAGAAGACAGAGATAAAAAAAAGGAAAATATCTGGTCTTTTCATACTTTGTTGGTAGTGCACTAATGAGAGTTGAAAAGTACTTGCACTAAGATTTTTTTTCGGTTGAAGTGAGTATTGAGACTTCTTCAAAAGGTATTGGAGGATTATTTAGTAAAATAATTTAAAATTTCAACAATTCATTATTTTACTCCATAAATCATGGTTTTCACACAAAGAATAACATACTTTTTCTTACTGCAATTTTCAGATATATTCTTCTTTTATCGTAAAATATTAACACTAATCAATAAGTATGCAGACTGATTGAGTATTTTGTGATAAATTTTATTCTTTTTGTGCAAATGTTTGCACAGGCGTATTTCTTTAAAAAACCAGAAAAAACAAAATTATTCTCAGTTTTATACAGAATCGTATGGGTATAAAAAGTACAACTATTTCTTAATTTGTTAAAAGTATGGCTGTGCTTAGACCCCACTGTCATACAACAGGCGAGCTTGTACATGATGGCTTGACCATATTCTATCTAAAGTAATTATAACTATGAAAATTTCGGACGACTGCGTGTTCAAGATTGAGCATTGCCTCAATACCTACGTGTATTTATTCCAATCCCATTACAATTCCATAACATAAAAAATTATGATTAATTCTACTCAGTGGAAGCATCAGAGTCGGAGAATTTGTTTTCTGACTTTGGGGTTCATTTTTATGATTTTTGCTAATACACTTGCCCAAAGTGTAAAAGGAAAAATCACTGATGACAAAGGTCAAGGTTTACCAGGAGTCAACATTTTGGTGAAAGGCACTAGCGTTGGTACTACTTCCGACGTAAATGGTGTCTATTCAGTCAATGCTGGTAAATCTGCTACGTTGGTCATTACCTCAGTTGGGTTTATTTCCCAAGAAGTATCTGTGAATAGTCGTTCTGTTGTTGACGTCTCACTTGCTACAGATGTGAAATCTCTTGAAGAGGTTGTTGTAGTAGGTTATGGTACTCAGAAAAAAGTAACTGTAACAGGTGCTGTTGTTGCAGTACAAGGAGAGAAAATTTTGAAATCTCCAGCAGTGGACTTATCAAACTCATTGGCAGGTCGCTTGCCAGGGTTGGTGGTTATCCAACAAAGTGGTGAGCCTGGAAACGACGGTGCAAGTATCTCGATTCGTGGTACAAATACACTCGGAAACAGTAGTCCACTTGTTGTAATCGATGGTATTCCTGACCGTGATGGTGGTTTGGGTCGTTTGAACCCACGTGATATCGAATCGATTTCGGTATTGAAAGATGCTTCGGCTGCGATTTATGGTGCTCGTGCTGCAAATGGTGCCATTTTGGTAACTACCAAAAGAGGTAAAACTGGTAAGCCAACTATTACTTATGACATGAACCTTGGTTGGGCTCAGCCAACAAGAGTACCTCAAATGTCTAGTGCTGCAGAATATGCTCAAATTATGAATGAGCTACCTATCTATAAAAATATTCCAGCAGGAGAATGGGGCGCCGCATGGCAAAGTATCCAAAGTACTGGTACTTACAAGTCTCCAACCGCAGGTATAGGTACAATCAACGCAAACTATAGCCCAGATGCTGTGAAGAAATATGCTGATGGTTCAGACCCTTGGCGTTATCCTAATACTGACTGGTTTGGTGATGCCTTTAAAACTTGGACGCCTCAAACACGTCACAACTTGCAATTATCGGGTGGTTCTGAAAATATGCGTTATATGGCTTCATTGGGCTATGTTTCACAAGATGCATACTACAAAAACTCTGCGACTAATTATCACCAATATAACTTCAGAACAAACCTTGATGCCAAAATCAATAAGTACATCAGTGCTAACTTGGGTATCATGGTGCGTCGTGAACAACGTAGATATCCGACTGAAAGTGCGGGTTCTATCTTCCGTATGTTGATGCGTGGTCGTCCGACTGAGCCAGAGGTTTGGCCAAACGGAATGCCAGGTCCAGATATTGAAAATGGTCAAAACCCTTATGTGATTACAACCAATGCTACAGGGTATGTAGATAACCCAACTGACTATGTGCAATCAAACGGTTCAGTAATTTTGACTAACCCTTGGGTGGATGGTTTGAAAGTAACTTTGTCGGGAGCTATCGATAAAAATAGCCAAACAAGTAAGACTTGGCAAACACCTTGGATGTTGTACTATTGGGACAAACAGACCTATCAATCTGATGGTGTAACACCTCAATTGGTTGGAGCGATTCGCTCAAACTTTACAGACCCACGTTTGACTCAATCTTATAGCAATGTCTTGAATACCAACTTGACAGCGATGATCAACTACGACAAGAAATTTGGTGCAGATCATAACTTGAGTTTCTTGGCTGGTGTAACTCGCGAGACATTCGATGGTGACAACTTCTTTGCTTATAGACGTAACTATATTTCATCAGCAGTTGACCAATTGTTTGCAGGTGGTTCATTACAACAAAATACAGGTGGTAGTGCTTACAACCGTGCTCGTTTGGGTTATTATGGTCGTGTTCAGTATAACTACAAAGAGAGATATTTGTTAGAATATATCTGGCGTTATGATGGTTCTTATATCTTCCCTGAGGCGCATCGTTTTGGATTCTTCCCAGGTGTATTGGTAGGTTGGAATATTTCTAACGAAGATTTCTTCAAAGTAAAAGGTATTGACAATTTGAAACTTCGTGCTTCTTATGGTCAAATGGGTAACGACCAAGTATTCTTCAATAACCAACTTCAAGAATATGCTTACTTGTCTACATTTGGCTTTGGTCAGTACCCAATCAACAATCAAGTTGTAACGACTTTGAGAGAAACTGTTTTGGCTAACCCTAACTTTACTTGGGAACGTGCTAATAACTACAACGTAGGTATCGATGGTTCATTCTTGAACAACAAAATCAACCTAACATTGGAGTATTTCTACAATAGAAGAGATCAAATCTTGATTCAAAAAACAGGTTCAACGCCAGCATCTTCAGGTATCAATTCATTGTTGCCTCCTGTAAACGCAGGTATTGTTGACAACCGTGGTTTTGAATTCAACGTAGCTTACAACGGAAAAGCATCGAAAGATTTGACTTTCAGAGCTTCAGTAAACGGAGGTTATGCTAAAAACAAGGTAATCTTTATGGACGAAGTGCCAGGTGCTCCAAGCTACCAATTGCAAGAAGGTAAACCAATCAATGGATATTTGGTATATGAATATGATGGTGTATTCAAAAACACAGCAGAAATTGATGCCAACAAATTGGATTACTCATCGGTAACATCAAAATTGATACCGGGCGACATGAAGTTTAAAGACGTTAATGGTGATGGTAAAATCAATGGTGATGACCAAGTAAGATTAGACCAAAACTCTACGCCAACCTTCAACTTTGGTGCTACTATTGATATTCGCTACAAAGGATTTGATGTAAGTGCGCTTTTCCAAGGTGCTATGGGAGCTTCTATCCGTATTCAAACAGAATCAGGTGACATCGGTAACTATTTGAAATACTCGTATGACCACAGATGGTCGGTAGATAATCCAAGTAGCGTAGATCCACGTTTAGCAAGTAGAGGTGATACCTACTTTACTGGTGGTAACTATGGTAACAACACCTATTATCTATTTAGTAAAAACTATGTTCGTTTGAAGAACATCGAATTAGGCTATAATTTTCCAAGTAATATTACTGAGAAGTTAAAATTAGGAAGTTTGAGAGTTTATGTCAATGCGTTGAATTTGTTGACAATTGATAAAAACAAAATCTTTGACCCAGAGGCGACTGCTCAAGGTGGTGTGTACTACCCACAATCACGTGTGATAAATGCAGGTTTGAGTCTAACCTTCTAAAAACGTAATTTAACATGAAGAAATTTAGTATAAAAGTAGGCTTATTCGCTGCTCTGATGGGGCTTACTTTATCTTGTGATCAAGAATTTTTGAATACCAAACCCTTAGATAAAATATCGAGTGCAGCAACATGGGCCGATGGACCACTTTCGGAAGCTTTTGTGTTTAATGTGTACTCGTTCTTAGGATATGGTGGTTTTGAAGAGCAAGCTTTGGCTGCCTATACCGACGAAGCGATGTTTACACACGCTGGTCGTAATATCAACACTTTTACAGAAGGTACCGAAAGTCCAAACAACATAGCATGGACAAGTGATACTTATGGTTGGGATAGAATGTACTTAGCTATCCGTGAAGCAAACGTAGCCCTTGAAAATCTACCAACTGCAACGTTTACCAATGCTACATTGAAAGATCGCTTGTTGGGCGAATCATATTTCTTGCGTGCTTACTACTATCAGCAACTATTACGCTTCTATGGTGGTGTACCTCTTATCAGCAAGTCTTATGGTTTGAATGAAGATTATACCATTGCTAGAAGCTCTTATGATGAATGTGTAAAGTTTATTGTGAGTGACCTAGACAATGCTATCAAGTTCTTGGATGGAAAACCTGCAACACCAGGTCGTGCTACTAAATTATCGGCTATGGCATTAAAAGCACGTGTATTGTTGTATGCAGCTAGTGATTTACATGATGGACCTACGGCAAAAGCAAAATCTCCAGTATTAGCCTCATATCAAAACATTGATTTGTTGGCGTATCCTTCTGGTGACCGTGCGGCTCGTTGGCAAGCAGCTAAAGCTGCTGCAAAAGCAGTTTTGGATGCTACTACAGGTTACAAGTTGAATTTGACAGCACCAGTATCTGTTGAAGAAGGGAAAAGCAACTACAATGCCATTGCAATGGGCGGTCAAAGTGCCGTAGCTGATCCTGCTGCTGCATCAGAATTATTGTTCCAGCGTACGCATACTGCCTTGTACACACAGGAAGATAACTGGCCTTTGGGTGGTATCCACTATGGTATCAACAATGGACCAAACGGTTATCACAACTGGGCAGGTAATACACCAATCCAACAATTGGTAGATGATTACGAAATGATGGATGGTACAAAATTTGATTGGAGCAATCCTACTCATAAAGCCGCTCCTTACGAAAACCGTGACCCTCGTTTCTATGCTTCTGTATTGTACGATGGTGCCCCTTGGAAGCCTCGCCCTGCGGACGTTACTGCATTAGACCCTGCTAACCAAATTCAAACAGGTTATTATGACGATGGTAAAGGTGGAATGATAAATGGTATCGACACTCGTGAGTCAGCCGTTGAAAACTGGAATGGTAGCCGTACGCACTACTATACTCGTAAGTTTATTGATCCAAACCCAGCATTGGCTGATAACCAATCTTCAGCACAGGTGATTCCTTGGCCATTTATTCGTTATACCGAAATGGCCTTGAGTTATGCAGAAGCAAGTATCGAAACAGGTGATGAAGCCGAAGCATTGAAATGGATTAACAAAATTCGTTTCCGCTCAGGTATGCCTGCCGTAAATGATAAAGGAACTGCTTTGCGTGATCGTTTGAGAAATGAAAGACGTATCGAATTGTCTTATGAAGAACACCGCTATCACGATGCTCGTCGTTGGATGATTGCTGCTTCTACAGTAGGACGTGGAGTAAAATCTATCCATGTGGAGGCTAAACTTAAATCAGGTATGACCGCTCCTGCTGTTTATAAATATGACAAAAATCGTTATAACTATAATTACACAGTGGAGGATAATACTTCTAACGAGACTCGTACTTGGAACGACAAAATGTACTATCGTGCTTTGAGTCGTAACGAGGTGTTGCGTAATACCAAATTGGTGCAAAACCCTGGGCATACGAATTAATCCTATCCCTAATCAAATACCTTTTAGGCAGTCAGAAATGACTGCCTAATTTGGTTAAATCGTTTTGTATCTCTGGATGTACTTGACCACTAATTAAATGATTTATTTTATTTTGTAACTTTACCTATATAAAATATACATATATTGTGCACTAATCAGATAATATCAGAGTTGTACAATTAGGTAGAAAGCGATTGACTTTTCCTCTTTCAACATAAATTTATAAAACATGAAATCTTCCATTAAAAGCTTGGGTATTCTCAACGGGATAGTAGCGGTTGCTTTGGTTGGCTTTTGTATAAGTTGTCAGTTTTTTCAAAAAAAAATTACAGAGCAAGACTATGCCACTCGCTGGTCAGATATGGCTCTGTACATTACCAAAAACACCCCTGGCAATTCGCCAACTTATGCCTCCAGATGTCTTGGTTATATTGGCCTTACGATGTACGAATCCGTTGTACATAGCGACGAAACGTATGCCTCAATGGCAGGTCAGCTAGATAGTCTAAGTAGCTTGCCTATGCCTGAGTCTAATCAGTCTTATGATTGGTTAATTTCGCTCAATGCCTCACAGGCATATATTATCAAAGCTCTTTACAAGCAAACTTCTGATGACAATAAAACAAAAATAGATTCACTTGAAAATGCTTTATTAGAAGCACGCTCGGTCAATACTACTGATTCTCAAATAACAAAACGATCTATCGCTTATGGTCGTGCAGTAGCCGAAAAAATTATAGAGTGGGCAAAAACCGATGGTGGTAATGAAGGTTATTTTAATAATTTTGATAAAAAAAGAGTCTATCCTCAAAAATTAGGAGGATGGCAACCCCCGCTTTACAGCCAATCATTTAGTCGTTCGCCATTACACCCTGATTGGGGCAAAAACCGAACTTTCTTACTGGCAAATCATAAAATTGTAGCCCCAAAACCAATTCCTTTTGACTCGGTGCCTCAATCCGAATATTATCAGCAATTTTTGGCAGTCTATCGTCAAAGAAATGCTTTGAGTCAACAACAGAAAGAAGCTGCTGTATGGTGGGGCGATGACCCAGACGAAACAGTTACACCTCCTGGACACTCTTATTACATAGCCACCTTAGTGATTAAGAAAATCAATCCTCCACTCATTAAATGTGCCGAAACCTATGCTCGGGTCGGTATGGGAGTGGCTGACGCTTTTACTAATTGTTGGAAATGGAAATATCAGTTTTTTACAGAACGTCCCAATACCTTTATTCCTAAATATATAGATAAGTTTTGGGAGTCATTTTGGCCAGATCCCCCATTTCCTGCTTTTCCATCTGGGCATGCCATTCAAGCGGCTGCAACAGCAACAGTTTTAGGTAACTTGTATGGCAATTCGATTACGATCGTAGACGATTTGCATGTAGGGCGCAAACCCGATGGTCTGAGACATGTAGAGTTTAAAGCTCGTACATTTAATGCCCTTTGGGATATTGCCAACGAAGTTGCCAACTCACGCTTTTACGGAGGTATTCACACACCAATGGACAACAACGCAGGCTTGCAAAAAGGAAAAGAAATAGGAGAAAATATCAATAGCCTAGTTTGGCAAAAAAGCCTCTATAAAAAAGAATAATAGAAACTGGAAAGAGTGTGCCTTATAATTGACTTTACAGATAGTAAATCAATGTAAAACTCACCAATTTTAAGTCATTTTACTACTAAAACCTACAAGTATTAATACTAAAATATCTAACATAGCTCAAGTTTGACACCTACCACTATATCCCTATGAGCTATTGTTATACTACTTGATATTTGAATGAGACTTTTGCGCTCATTCATGATGCTCAATTGGCCAGCTTTGGCGCTCTACTGATTTTAAGGATAGATTATGTTTTGCAGTTATACAATTGCAAGGGTTTTCTTTTTGTGTCCTACTGGACGAAATACGCCTGATGATGAGTTGCATCATTAGCCATATCAACGTTCAAGTGACTATTCTCTTTTATCTCTTTAAGCAAATTTCTATGATTAACCCTTTACTAAAATTAGGACTAGTGTTTCTTGCGAGCACTACTATTATGCAAGCGCAAAAAATGTTTACTGATGTTTCAATACAAGCAGGCATCAATCACCAATTCGAAGTATTCGAAGGCTTTTTGGGAGGAGGTGCATGTGTGTTAGACATTAATAACGATGGGTTTGACGATATTTTTATCGCAGGCGGAAAAGCTAATGACGTTTTGTATCTCAATAATCGAAATGGCACTTTTACGAATATCTATTTAAGCTCAGGACTTATCAAAACCCGAAAGTTCTTAACACAAGGAGCCGTAGCAGCCGACGTAAATCGTGATGGCTGGGTAGATTTATATATCACAACTATTACGTCAAAAGGAACAAAAAAAGTGATTCCGCGAGAAATCAATCTGCTTTTTTTGAATAACCAAAACAATACTTTCAGAGATGCTACCAAAGAATATGGGTTGGGTAAACTACACACTTTTAGTACAGGAGCCAATTTTGGCGATGTCAATGCCGATGGTTATCCAGATTTATATGTAGGAAATTATTTTACTCAATACCCTGGCGATTTGAGTACTATCAATGCTTCGATGATTGTTGGAGCTAATCAAATTGGAGAAGGAAATTTACTGATTAACCAACAAGGAAAGGGTTTTAAAGATGAATATAAAAACTATGGACTTTCGCACAAAGGCTTTGGTTTTGGAGGCGTTTTTACAGATTATGACAACGATGGTGACCAAGATTTGATAGTCAACCATGATTTTGGGTATAAAAAAACCCCTAACCTATTATTGGACAACCAATATCCTATGAGTTATTTCAATGACGTAGCACCTAAATTAGGGATGGACTTGAAAATTAATTCGATGGGAACTGCCATTGGCGATTATAACGATGACGGATTGTTGGATTACTTTTTCACCAATATTCGTTTTAATAAGTTCATGGTCAATAATGGGGCAGGCAAGCCTTTTTCTGACAAAACTGCGGAGGTGGGTCTTAATACAATTACAATTAGCTGGGGCGCAAATTTTGCCGATTTTGACCACGATGGTGACCTAGATTTGTTTGTGGTCAATGGCGATTTGAATCCCAATTGTGTACCAATGGCCGATTTCTATTTCGAAAATAACAATGGTAAGTTTACCGACTTGGCAGGACTCAAAGGCGTAAATGATTATGGACTTGGACGTGGTTCTGTCGTGTTAGATTATGACAATGATGGCGACTTGGATTTATTAGTAGTTAATCAGAAGCCTGTATTACCCAATTTTCCAGCAGAATCGGTCACTCATTTATACCGAAATGATGGGGCAAAAGGGAATTGGATAAAAATTGCCTTGAAAGGTATTCAAGCCGAAACGCATGGTTTGGGTTCTAAAGTAGAGATAGTTGTTAATGGCAAGCATCAAATTCGTGAAATAGACGGAGGAGGGTCAAGCCATTTATCACAAAATGCCACTTTTGCTCATTTCGGGCTCGGAAATGCAACTCAGGTCGATGAAATCATTGTGCATTGGACGGGAGGATATAAGCAAGTACTCAAAAATCAGAAAGCCAATCAACTAATAGTCATAACCGAAGAAGAACATGTAAATCCGTTAGTTTGGACAAAGTTAGCCATAGGAGCAATTGTGATAATGGTGCTTTTAGGAGGATTTTTTATTTGGAAAAATGTGAGAAAGAAGAAATAAGCATTTTATGGATAAATGAATGAGCGATAAAGAAAGGGGGCGTATTTTATGCTCCCTCTTCTATAATAGGTTTTCTACAAAAGTAATAATTTTAGGCAAAAAGATAATAATATGACAAATCATAGAAGCCATCGCTGTAATCCAAACTGAGCCAGCAGCAATATCTTTAGCTTTTTTGGCCAAAGGATGAAAGTCTGGAGAAGCCAAATCTACAACCGCTTCAATGGCAGAATTAAACCCTTCCGATGCAATAGCTAGTCCATTACCCAATACCACAAATAGCCACTCCGTAACGGTAATATCGAAAAACCAACCAAATAAAAGCCCAAAACCGAAGATAAGCAGATGTATCCGAAAGTTATTTTCTTTCAGCAACATTCCTAAGCCCTGAAAAGCATAACTGAGGCTTTTAAAAAATTTAGGGAATTGAATCATGGGATAATGTCTAATGGTATTGGTTTAACAATTATACTAAACCTAAATTTCGTTTGGTCATTTCGAATGCCGTATGATATTCAGTAAGTGGAGCAGGTTCAAGACCAAATTCTAAGGCTTTTATTCTTGAGGTTATTTCCTTTCGTCTCCAATCTTTGACGTAGTTTATACCAAGAATATCTATCATATCATTGATGCTATTGATATCTTCTTCTGTTAAATCTGTATTCTGTGTATTGGCAAAAAAGATATGTTTTTTGTGGTCATAAGAAAGTAATAAAAAGGGGTCATATTCTGGTAAATCAGGCTTTAAAATATTATTTACTCCCCTCGAACTTTTTTTACGATTAACTTTTCCATCAACCATAAATAAATTATCCCATAGCCAACCTTTATTGGATTTTAACCTTTCATCAAAGTGCTCTAATTCTCCAAAATGAGATGGTAAATCTGCTGAATAGCGTCCTTGTTGATTCCAACAATGGTTTTCTAAACCTGTTAGAATGAGTGATTTTTCTGTGTATGCACATAATCCATTTTGACAATGATATAGATTCATGATTATGTCATGATAGAACATTCCTTTTGATGAATTATATGCAGGATGTGGACACTGATGAGCTTCCAGATTTTCTTCCCATTTTTTATAGGCAGTAGATAGTATGACTGATTTGTCTATTCTTTTCATCTTATTTCAATTCCCAATTTAATAGTGTAGCTAGTTTTTGATATTTCTCAAAGGTTTCCTTTTTCTTTTCAGGGGTCAATGAGTTATGCTTTAACTTACTTTCCAAGGTTGCTAACTCTATCAATTGTCTATCTCTTAGTGGATTACTTTCTTGTTCTAAGTCAAAAACCTTTTGTAAAATACCTGTCCATGTCAAATACTGAGGATTAATAGTGTAGTTATCGACATGTTTCTCTCCTTCATAATATTTCTCTTGATATACCTTACCTTTCTCGTTAAATTTTAATTCTATAATTTCCCACGGTTCAAATGAGGAGGCAATAAGTGGTGAGTGCGTAGCAAAAAAGAATTGACTATCTTTTGCCATACTCGTATAAAAATCAACAATTTCTTTTTGAATGTCAGGATATAATGACCTTTCAGGCTCATCAAAAAGAATAATTGCTTTTTCAGGTTTTAGACCATAAAGAGGCAATGCCGTAAGTATCACTTGTTTTGTACCTGTACTGAGGGCATCAAAAGGTATATCCTCGCCTTGACGAGTTTGAATTTTGATAGTTTCTATATCTTCTTTCCTCTCAAAATCAAGCTCGGTCTTTACCTTTAGATTAAAGCGATTTAATATTTTATCTAGAAAGTTTTCTGCAAGGTCGACAATTGGATTTGGTGAGCTTTTACGCCAGTTTATATAGTTTTGTCTTATTTTAAGAATGTCATCATTTGATAATTCTGAATTTTGCAGCGCTTTGGATGTTTCAAGACTATTTTTTATTTCTAGTTCACGGTCTTTTATAATGGCGTCGTTGATTAGTGACCAATTCTCTTTAAAATCTACCTCTCCGAAATTAATGAAGTTAGCATCTTTGTTGAAAGAAGTTTTTTCATCAAGAACTTGTTTTTGTAATGGTACATAATCAGGAAAATAATATATTTTGGATAAGTAAAATTTATTAGTATTAATGTTTGATAGAGGATTATTTGCTTTACTGAGATATAGCATGTATGTTTTCTCACCTATGAAGGAGATAAGTGGTTGTTGATGATCTAGTTTAATTGTTGCAACAATACCATTATCAAATTTAATCTGTAACTCTGTACTTATTTTAGTATAGGAAAATTCATTCCCCTTTTGAGATGTCGATATTATAGAGTCAAGGGTTTTTCCTATCAACTCTATCAAACTCGTCTTCCCAGTACCACTTTGACCAATAAAACATACTTTATCTAAGGCTTGACCTGCTTTTCGGTGTCCTTCAGGATAGGTGAGGTCTAATTTGAAATCTTCAAATTGATTATAGTCTTTGATATGTAGTTCTGTTAGCTTCATGGTAATGGATATTTTCCTCGCAAAATAACTAAAAAAAGGCCAGTCCCTTGAACTGACCTACTAAATTAATGCTTTAACATGCCTAAATGGCAAATGCCTAGTTCAAGGCTTAGTCTTGAACTTATTTTTTAAAGCTGGACTAATAGCTAGTAAAAAGGAATTAGATTTTTTAATCACTAAATCACCAATCACTCAATATTACTTGCCACAATCTTTTCTACGAGTATCAGCTAGTGCGATGATTTTCCAACCTTCTGGGGTTTTGAAAAGCTGGAAGGCATCGACGCCACAATGACTGAATTTTCCATTGGCATAAAACTCATAAGGCGTCCAAGCAGTTGCCATCTGCCCATCGATTCTGATTTCATAGCTCAATAATCTTTCTTCAATTGCCAAACTGGCAGGTAGCGAGCCAATTTGTTTGACAAAATCGGCAATTCCGTGTTCGGTTGTAAGCTCTATTTGCTGGGTTTTACGACTCATTCCTATCGACTGCATTCGGATAGATGAGTGAAAAACCGCTTTAATCATAGTGGTATCATGTTTTTGCATACCCGTAAATAGCTGGTCGATTACCGCTTTCACAGCAGTTTCATCAGCCGACTGAGCAGATAGAGATGCCGTAATACCTAGGATGATGGAGAAGGTTAATATAATTTTTTTCATATCAAAAAAGAGTTTAAATGCGTATGTTGATTTTGAAGTGTATTCTCAAATAAAGATATTCATTTTCAATCATTTTACCATAAAGGTAGAAATACAATACCAATGTAGAATAATAAAAAAGGTTGTGTCGACATTTTTACAAATATCAACACAACCTTTAAAATTGTTTATTTCTGTAGCATACAAGATATATCATTCTGATTATCTTCTAATAACAGATATACGTATAACTACTAACTATTTCCTAGAACTCAGCAGTTTTTGGCGTACGAGGGAAAGGAATTACGTCACGAATATTAGTCATACCTGTAACAAACATCACCAAACGTTCGAAACCAATACCGAAACCAGCGTGTGGTGCTGTACCAAACTGACGAGTTTCCAAATACCACCAAATAGATTCGATAGGGATACCTACTTCTTGACAACGTTGTGCCAATTTTTCGTAGTTATCTTCACGTTGTGAACCACCAATGATTTCACCAATACCTGGGAATAATACGTCCATAGCACGTACAGTTTGCCCTGGAACATCATCAGAAACTTCATCTAGTTTCATATAGAAAGCCTTGATGTCTTTCGGATAGTTGGTTAAGATAACTGGTTTTTTGAAGTGTTTTTCTACCAAATAACGCTCATGCTCAGATTGCAAGTCGATACCCCAAGCTACAGGATATTGGAATTTACCTTCTTTATGACGTTTTGAGCTCAACAAAATTTGAATTGCTTCGGTATATGTCAACTTGACATAGTCGTTGTCAATCACAAATTTCAATTTTTCGATAAGCGCTAATTCAGAACGCTCTTCTTGTTTCTTGTTTTTCTCTTCTTCTTTCAAGCGACCTTCCAAGAATACCAAGTCATCATAGCAGTTTTCAAGGGCATATCTGATAACATATTTAGTGAAATCTTCTGCCAAAGCCATGTTATCTTCTAATTCATAGAACGCCACTTCTGGCTCAATCATCCAGAACTCAGCTAAGTGACGAGCAGTGTTTGAGTTTTCAGCACGGAACGTAGGGCCAAAAGTATAAACTTTTGATAAAGCCATAGCGCCTAATTCACCTTCCAACTGACCCGAAACCGTTAGGTTTGTTTCACGACCAAAGAAGTCTTCTTTATAGTTTACAGAACCATCTTCGTTCAATGGCGGATTCTTAGGGTCGAGCGTAGTAACACGAAACATTTCGCCTGCACCTTCAGCATCCGAACCAGTAATGATTGGAGTATGAAGATAGAAGAAACCATTGTCGTTGAAGTATTTATGAATAGCATAAGCCAAAGTATGACGAACACGAAGTATTGCTGAGAATGTATTTGTACGAGGACGCAAGTGACCAATTTCTCTCAAAAACTCCAATGAGTGTTTTTTAGGTTGTAATGGATATTTCTCAGGGTCAGCAGTACCATATACAAGTGCTGATTTTACTTGTAATTCTACCTTTTGACCTGAACCTTGTGACTCGATTAAAGTTCCTGTAATGGCTACACATGCACCCGTAGTAATGAGTTTTTGAGTTTCCTCATTCAAAACACCTGCCTCAGCCACAGCCTGGATATTGTGAATAACCGAACCATCATTTATATTAATGAAAGTAACGTTTTTAGATTCACGCTTGGTTCTTACCCAGCCTTTTACTGTAATTTCTGAGCCTACAGCCGCTTCTGCTAAGATTTGTTTGATTTGCATTGTCTAGTTTTACAAAATGTATTTGAATAAATCTTCTTTATACTTCAATACGGAGGTATTTTAGTAAATAGGATTGCCATTTTGGTTACCTACTATTCAAAATTACTTACAATTCTGTCAAATACCGAATGAAGAATTACTTTTCATAAGTTTTTCATAAAAGGGTGAAAAAAAAATTAAAATATAAGTATTTGTTTTTTAACCATTTACTCTAAATGATTATTTGTGTTTGGGATTTATCAAACATCTTAATTATTTTTATACAACAATTTGGCAAGATTGTTGATAGAGGGTGAAGCGAAAGACCGTCATCAAACCTCATACCAATCTTGATGGATGTTTCTACAGTAATCCTTACAACTCATAAAATATGCAAAAACTATCCTTAAACCAGTCGCTTCAGCAGCGACTATCACCACAACAGATTCAGTTTATAAAGCTCTTACAAATCCCAACGTTTGAGCTAGCGGCTAGAATTGAAGAGGAGCTTGAGATAAATCCAGCTTTAGAAGAAGGCATGGAGATGGACAATGATGTTCAAGAGCAGAAGGATGAGTTTGACGAAGAATTCGATGATTTTAACGAGGATGAGTTTGCCGATTATGAAGATAGAGATTTAGATATAGACTCTTATCTTCATGATGATTACAATGGCTACAAAATGCAGGGTGATGGAAACGGTGGTGAGGAAGAAGATAAAGAAATGCCCATTATGATGATGGAGAGCTTGACAGACCATCTCAATACTCAACTCGGTTTTCTTCGGTTAGACGAAACAAAAGAAACTATTGGCAAACAAATCATCGGTTCTATTGAAGCCGATGGCTATATTCGACGTCCTTTGCAGGCCATCGTAAACGACCTTGCTTTTACACAAGGTGTTTATACCAGCATTGAAGAAGTCGAGGAGGTTCTGCGTGCCATACAGACATTTGACCCTGCCGGTATAGCAGCCAGAGACCTAAAAGAATGTTTACTTCTTCAACTAGACCGTAAATCACAAAGTGAATCGCGTGTACAAGATGCTATACGTATAATAGATGAGTACTTTGAGGAATTTTCAAAAAAGCACTACGAAAAAATACAGAAACGACTCAATATCAGCGATGAAGCAATGAAGGACGCCATTTCGTTGATTACTAAATTGAATCCCAAACCTGGAGCTTCGGATGATGATTCGAGTGTGACGCAGTTCTTAATGCCCGACTTTATCCTGACGAATAACAATGGGAAGTTGGAAATTTTCTTGAATTCAAAAAATGCACCTGAATTGCGTGTGAGTACTTCATTTCACGAGATGCTCGAAACCTATGATAAAAGCGATAAAAACAATAAATCCATTAAAGAAACTGTAACTTTTATTAAACAAAAGCTAGATTCGGCTAAATGGTTTATTGACGCTATTAAACAACGCCAGCAAACACTTCTAAAAACCATGCAGGCAATTGTGGATTATCAAAAAGAGTTTTTTCTCTCAGGCGATGAATCCAAACTCAAGCCAATGATTTTGAAAGATATTGCAAACGAAATCGAGATGGATATTTCTACTGTATCGAGGGTAGCTAGTAGCAAATCTGTACAAACAGAATTTGGCTTATATTTATTAAAATACTTTTTCTCAGAAGGTATTTCGACCGAATCTGGCGAAGATGCTTCAAGTCGTGAAGTGAAAAATATCTTGAGAGAGTTGATTGAAAATGAACCAAAGAAAAACCCACTTTCGGATGATAAACTAGAAAAATACTTAAACGAAAAAGGTTATAATATTGCCCGTAGAACGGTAGCTAAGTATCGAGAACAATTAAATATACCAGTGGCCCGCCTTCGTAAACAACTTTAATTTCGAATCTATCATAAGTGAATGATGAATAGTTTTAAATTTGCTATTGCAAGAAAATTATTTATCATTCACTTTTATTTTTTTCGACTTTGAACTCTCGTCTCGCATATATCCTTTCAGTTGTACTCCATCCCTTAGTTATGCCAACCTTGTTGTTTGGGATTGTTTTTTATCAAGCACCTACTGCCATCGCCAACTTAGAACTTTTTAACGGTGCGGCAAAAGTTGGAATGCTCAGTCTAAAATTGGGACTTCTGATTCTCATATTTCTTCAAACTTTTCTTGTACCTGCTCTCACTATTTATTTCGTTTATCGTTTAGGCTATATCAAAACACTTGATATGCAAACACTTCGTGACAGACGCTTGCCCTATTTGCTCACTGTGATTATTTATACCATTATCACCGCATTTTATACAAAATCCATTAGACAATTTCCTGAAGTTGCTGTGCTTATGAGCAGTATTACATTTTCTATAGCAATAGTATCTTTTATTAGTTTGTATTGGAAAATATCCGCTCATGCTGTTGGTATATCGGGTACAATAGGTGCCATTTTAGGAATCTCCATCCATTTTCCAGAAGCACATTTGTTTATAACACTCACCGTTCTAATCCTTTTAGCGGGTTTTTTACTCTCTGCTCGATTACAATTAGCAGCACATACACTCTCTCAAATTATTGCAGGAGTAGCATTAGGCTTAGCTATTAGCTTATCTGCCACTTTACTGCTGTTATAGAAAACATACTACTGAGACTAATTACTATATTTATGTCAAAACTAAAATCAAATAGTATGCTTGCATAACAAATTATTTTTTTAGAACTTCAAACATTGATTGTAAAACCTTTTTAACAGAAAATTTATGTTTGAATTACTAAAATACGAAGTAAAAAATGCCATTGCATTCATCACACTCAATCGCCCAGAGGTATATCATGCCTTAAATCCTGCCTTGATTCAAGAAATCACCAAAGCTGTCAATACCGCTTCCGAAGACACTATCGTTCGTGTGATTGTATTAACGGCAGAAGGAACAAAGGCTTTCTGCTCTGGAGCAGACTTAAAAGAAGGTTTAGGTGATATAAAATTACCAAGTGAATCTCTTCGTAAAAACTATAATCCGATGGTGCTAGCTATGCGCAATTCACCCAAACCTATCATTGGTGGATTAAATGGAATTGCCGCAGGCGCAGGATGTTCGCTAGCTTTGGCTTGTGATATATTGATAGCTTCAGAAAATGCAGCTATGTCAGAGATTTTTGTCAGTATTGGGTTGATTATTGATGCAGGGTCATCATATTTCTTACCACGAATAGTAGGCTCACAGCGGGCTTTTGAATTGTGTTCTACAGGCAGACGTTTGAGCGCTCAGGAGTGTTTGGATTTAGGTTTGGTATCAAAAGTAGTACCAGCAGATGAGTTTAGAGCAATCTTAGAAGGGGTAGCGCAACAATATGCCAAAGCACCAACCAAGGCGATTGGTTTAATCAAAAAAGTGTTGAATCAGTCTTCACACTCTTCGCTAGAACAAATGTTGGAACTTGAGGCAATTCACCAAGATCAAGCGGTACAAAGCCATGATTTTATAGAAGGAGTATCAGCATTTTTACAGAAAAGACCTGCTAACTTTCAGGGGAAGTAATAGTATAGATTCAAGTAGTAAATACTACACAAAAAATACAGACTTAAGGTAAAAGGCGTATTATATTTTTATTAATTATTTAGAATTTAGGGTTTGTATTGGGCAAAATCAAAGTTAATTTTATTCCATACACACCCTAAATTTATACTTATTACAACTCACTATTTTAGTAAAGCACCCACGTATCTTTCGAGCCTCCTCCTTGCGAAGAGTTAACAACCAATGAACCTTTGCGCAATGCCACACGAGTCAAACCTCCTGGAATTACCTGTACACCATTTCCATAGAGAATATACGGACGTAAGTCTACATGGCGACCTTCGGTATGATCATCGATAAAACAAGGCACACGCGACAATGAAATTGTTGGTTGTGCAATATAATTTCTTGGATTTTCCTTGATACGTTTCTTAAACAACTCTTGCTCTTCCTTAGTAGATTTCGGTCCAATCAACATACCATAACCACCTGCTTCGTTAGCTTCTTTAACTACTAATTTTTCAATATTTTCTAAAACGTATTTACAATCATCGTCCTCGCCACAAATGTATGTTTCAACATTTGGAATAATTGGGTCTTCGCCTAAATAGTATTTGATAATACGAGGCACATAAGCATATATAACCTTATCATCGGCAACTCCTGTTCCTGGTGCGTTAGCCAAAGCAACACGCCCTGCCTTGTACACATCCATCAAGCCTGGAATACCGATTAATGAATGAGGATTAAAAGTTTGTGGGTCTAAAAAGGTATCATCGATACGACGGTAAATCACATCAACAATCTGGAAGCCCTTAGTTGTGCGCATTTTTACATAACCATCGTGTACTACCAAGTCACGAGTATCAACCAACTCCACTCCCATTTGCTGTGCCAAATATGAATGCTCAAAATACGCTGAGTTATAAATCCCAGGCGTAAGTAC
Organism: Flectobacillus longus; assembly: GCF_030056705.1. GTDB lineage: Bacteria > Bacteroidota > Bacteroidia > Cytophagales > Spirosomataceae > Flectobacillus > Flectobacillus longus. The sequence goes on along the minus strand of NZ_JASHIC010000020.1, from coordinate 14,794 downwards.
CACAATCGTTGGATTTGGGCGGTCGCTGATGTATTGTAACATTTGCAACAAGCGCGTTGGGTAATCCGAAATAGGCTGAACTCTTGTTTTACCTAGCACCTCAGGAAAAGTACGTTTGAGGAGTTCACGGTTTTCGAGCATATAGCTTACCCCCGAAGGACAACGAAGGTTATCCTCCAAAACCATAAACTGTCCATCGTCACCTCTAATCAAATCGGTACCAGTAATATGAATCCAAATACCTTTGGGTGGTTTTAGCCCAATACAAGGTTTCAAGAAGTTTTTGGAAGACTCGATTAGTTCACGAGGCACAACACCATCATTTAGGATTTTTTGGTCGTTATAAATATCGTCCAAAAACAAATTTAATGCTGTGATACGCTGTATTAAGCCTTTTTCAGTTTTTGCCCAATCATCGGCCGCCACTACACGTGGAATAATATCCACTGGCATAATGCGCTCAGTACCTTCGTTTTCAGAATACACGTTAAAAGTAATGCCCAAGGCCATCAATGACCGCTCGGCCGCCTGATGACGACGAAGAAACTCTTCTACGCCCAATTGCTCGGCACGTTCTTTGAAGGCCTCATATCCGATTCGTACATTTCCTTCTGCATCGAACATTTCATCGTAAAATCCTTCTGTATTGTAATTGTTGAAGCTAAAGTTCATAGGCTTTCTTTTAGTGTTTTGTTCAGAACGCAAAACCTAATTTATTAAAATTATATTTTGTTTCAAAATTGATTTACCAAACAATATTTTGAAAATAGCAATTTTATAGTACTTTTTAAATGGGAGATTATAAATAAAAAAGAATCTCTTTTAAAAATAAGTATTTTTACTCACTATATTTTTTTGAGTATTTTCTAAACAAACTTTTTATAGTCTTAAAAAGCTTCCAATACTGCCTTTACTATTCCATCTAAAGATTTATTATCAATCCACCTTACCACCATCACCAAGTCGTGATCTGGGTCAACATAGACCATATTGGTGCCATTGCCCAAATGATAATACACATTGGATGATGCACTAGGTAAAAGCTTTTGATTTGTATTCAAAAACCAGTTCATATATCCATACGTTGGTTCGGCCGATGTTGGAGTTAAAGCTTGTTTAATCCAATTTTCCGAAATAAGTTGTTGGTCTTTCCAACGACCTTTTCTTAAACAAAGTAACCCAAATCTGGCCATATCATAGGCATTGATAAACATACCTCCACCCCAATGTCCGCCTCCACTTACCGATTGTACAGGCTGTCCGTCTAGTACAATCCAAGAATTACGATATCCCGTCCAGCGCCATGTATTCGAAGCACCAATTGGATCCATAACCATAGCTTTGAGTACCTGTGGCAACGGTTTTCGCCAAACACTAGTAGCCGCCAATGCCAAGGCATTTACTCGTACGTCGTTATACTCATATACTGCACCTGGCGTATTACGTGGTCGAGTAGTCCATTCTGCTGGATTAGCACTTGGGCGATCTGCCCACTCGGGTTTACCCCAAAGTGTTCCTTCCCAATCGCTCGTCTGACGCAACAAATGATCCCAAGTAATTTTACGATTGTGTGGCGTATCAAATGGCTTGAGTAATTCGGGCTTACCATAATCCTCGGCTGGTCTAGCAACTGGACTTCCATAAATCTCAATCGGAGGAACATATTTATACACCGTATCATTGACAGAACCAATAAGTCCATTCTCTACAGCTAAGCCTACCACTGTCGACAAAAAACTTTTGGTTACTGAATGTGTCATATCACATCGCAAGGGCTCACCCCAAGTCGCCACCACATATCCTTTATAAATAATTACGCCTGTGGGTTCGCCTCTTTCGGCAAAAGGTCCTATGCCTATTCCATAAGGCTCTTTACCAAAAGTTTGATAATGGCTAACCTCCATATTTCGAGGATTTTTGATTTCATGAGACTTTGCAAACTCAATTGCAGCCTGAATTTTATCAGGTTTCAAACCCAAGCTCTCAGGAGATTTTATTTGCCACTCTTTTGCCTCAGGATAGTAAAGCGTTGAGGTAACTGCTGTAGATTTCTTTTGTGAAAACCCCAAAAATAATTCGCATAAGCAGGTAAGTACGAGTACTATTTTTTTCATAAGATTCTTAGTTGAGATGAAAAATGAGCAAATCTGAAATAATTTCCCAGCCCAATATCCAAATTTACGCTACATCAATCGACATTGGTTCGAAGTAGAAGAAAAAAATAACTTCTTAGCTAAACATGTGGGATTCATTCGAAAATGTTTGTGGCGTGCTTAGCGGAATATTAAGAAAGTCTTGATAGTTTTGCAAGCATAAAAATAAAACAGATTAAATTATGGCAACTTGGTATTTGGCCAAAATTCGTTACCAGCGTGAGGACGAGGCAGGCTCATTAAAAACCATCAACGAAGCGTATTTGATTGATGCAGTATCTTACACCGATGCAGAGGCTAGAGTTTTCGAGATTGTAGCTAGCAACACACCTGAATTTCAAATTACCAACCTTACTAAAATGAAATTGAGCGAGGTGTTTTTTGAGGATAACAATGCCGAAACTTGGTTTAAAGCAAAAGTGCAGTATATTTCTTTTGATGAAAAATCACAGAAGGAGAAGAAAACAGCACACATGATGCTTATCAATGCTAATGACCCAGGTGAGGTATATACTTTACTAAAAAAGAATCTGGGAAATCTTAACGATTACCAGATTACCGATATCAACCTTACGACTATCTTAGAAGTATGCCCTTATGAGCCCGAAAATGAAATGCTCAAAAAAGGTAACTTTCGTCCAGTAGCAGAGGTACTAGCTGAACAAGAAGCAAATCAACAAGCTTAATTGCTTGAGAAATTCTAATAAAAGGGTACATACACAATCGCTGTTTTGTACCCTTTTGTTATTTTTGAATAAAAGCAATTATCTAACCAATACATGTATTAAGAAGTAGTGTAAACTCGCCATTCAAAATTTAAACCTCATAACTTTATAGTATCCTTGCGTTTTAATTTTTACGATATGAACAATCAAGATATTCTGGATATTCTCGAACTGACAGTTAAGTTGTTAGAACTTCATGATGAGAATGAATTTAAAATAAAGAACCTAGGCTTTGCTATCCGAGCATTAGACAAAGCTACTGAGGACTTTATCACTACTCCTATAGCTCAATTGGCGGCTATTCAAGGGGTAGGAAAAAGTACTGCTTCAAAAATCGAAGAAATTCGTACCACAGGACAACTTTCTGAGTTGAACGACCTTTTGAACAAAACTCCAGAGGGTATTTTGGAGATGTTCAAAATCAAAGGAATAGGCCCCAAAAAAGTGCGCATGATTTGGCAGGAATTGGGGATTACCGATACTCGTGAACTACTACTAGCTTGCGAAAATGGCGAAGTAGCCAAACTCAAAGGTTTTGGAGACAAAATTCAAGAAAGTATCAAACAATCTATTCTTTATAATCAGTCCAATTCGGGTAAACTAAGAATGGAAAAAGGGCAAGAAATTGCCGATTTTATCCTAGATATTATTGAGCCCGTTTTTGAGCACGTTCAAATTGTTGGAGATATTCGTCGTAAAAATGAAGTGGTTGAGTCTATTCAATTGGTGGTAGGACACGACCAGCCTTGGGAGGTACAACAATTACTCAACGCTACTCCTACCCTACAACAAAACGAAAAAGATTCGTCACCATTTACTTGGCGTGGCAATATCGAAGGCAAACAGATTCCTATCGAAGTGATTATTTGCCCTGAAAAACAATTTGTTAATCAAGGCTTTATATTCAGTGCTTCGCCAAAGCATTTAGCCAAACATCATATTTATCAAACCGTTCAAAGTCAAACTTTTGACTCTGAGGAGGCTATTTATGCTAAAGTAGGTATTCCGTATATTATTCCAGAAATGCGTGAGGGAGAATTTGAGTTTGACTGGATAAAAAAACATAGTAACGACCAATTAGTAACTTGGGATTCGCTAAAAGGTATTTTACACAATCACTCCACTTATTCTGATGGTAAAAATACGTTGGCAGAAATGGCCAATTATTGCCGTGAATTGGGTTTTGAATATCTAGGTATTGCAGACCACTCAAAAACTGCATCCTATGCCAGAGGGCTGAACGAAATCCGTGTTGCTGAACAACATGCCGAAATAGATCTGCTTAATGCGCAATACGCACAAGGCGACAAACCTTTTAAGATTTTGAAAGGAATTGAATCAGATATTCTGGGAGACGGCTCTTTGGATTATGATGAGGAGGTTTTAAAGAGCTTTGATTATATCGTAGCGTCCGTGCATCAAAACCTGAAAATGACCGAAGAAAAGGCCATGTATCGTTTGATAAAAGCCATCGAAAATCCCTATACAACAATTTTGGGACATCCAACTGGAAGGTTATTATTATCCAGAGCAGGCTACCCTGTCGACCACTACAAGCTGATTGACGCTTGTGCTGCCAATGGCGTAGTAATTGAAATCAATGCAAGTCCATATCGTTTGGATTTGGATTGGAGATATATTCAATATGCGTTAGAGAAAAACGTCAAGCTGTCTATTAATCCTGATGCCCACGAAAAAGAAGGTTATTTTGATATGCACTTTGGTGTAGCCAATGCACGCAAAGGTGGCTTAACAGCAGATATGACTTTTAATGCTTTGAGTCTATCTGAAATGGAAGAGTATTTGAGAGGTAGAAAAAGGTAGTGGTATCCTTAATTTAGTGATTTGTGATTGATTGAGTGATTATTCTTTTTAAATATTAGTAGAGATGCAATGCATTGCGTCTAAAGAGGTGTCATTTTGAAATATATTATCAAAAAAGCGTTCGGAAAATAATTTCCGAACGCTTTTTTGATGAAAATTTGAAGAATAACCCAAATTCTAAAATTCAAGATGACTCATGCTTAAGAAGAAATAACCTAGCTTATTATGTGTTTTATTTCTTTTTCACTTAAGCCAGTTATATTACAAATCTGCTCAATAGATAAGCCTATTTGTTTCATTTTTTGAGCGACTAATATTTTTTCTTTTTTCCGACCTTCTTCTTCAGCAGTTTTCACTACCTCTTTCACTTCAATGTAAGTCAGTAAACTTTCTTGATATTGCTCGTATTGTTCAGGAGTCATTTTGGCTAATTCAGCAACACTAAAGGCTTTTTCAAAAATATCTTCTTCTAAAATATGAGGAATAGAATCGAATGTTTCTAAGTTTTTCAAAAAGTAAATCCACTTGTCAAAATGTGTTTCTAATTCCGAAGCGTCCTTATCAAACAGAGGCATTTGGATAAACTTAAAAGTCAAATTATCATAAAATACATCTCCATCTTGATCTTTCAATTTCACAGATCTTAAAAACTTTTGTATTTCTTCCTGTTCATCATACTGAAAGTCCAAAATAGCAATCATGTAGATAGGTGTCAATTTAAAATTCCAATCACCTCTTTTAGCTTGTTCTCGAATAGGAATAGTTGCGTAAAATAAAGACCTATCTTTCAAGAAATTAACTTTTGCTTTTTGCATTTCAACGATAAACCTTTCTCCTTCTGTAGACTGGCAATGAATATCAAAAATAGCTTTCCTATCCTGAGATAGTTCTCCCATAACTTCCCCATTTCGAAATTGCAAATTTGCAATTTGATGATGCGGAGGTAACAGTTGATTCAAAAAGTCAATTAGAAGGTCTTTGTTTGCCTCTTCTCCAAATATTTTTTTGAATCCAAAATCAGTGTATGGATTGATATATTTCGACATTTTCGTACAGCAAATGCTTTTATCGTTGAAACTGTAATATCAATTTAACTAAAATAAATAAAACAACGCTATTTTTCACGAATTCAATAGATATACTCCTTTGCCATCGGCATGATAGCGACGGGCCAGTGCGGGGATTCTTTTAAAAAGTTTAGGCACTAAATTCGCTTTATCAATAATGACTTCTGGCGTATCTTTTTCAAAATTTCTTAAGATACTTATCACATTTTCGTAATTATCTAAGTTTTCTAATTCATATTTGGCCAAATTCCAGTTGAGATAAGGCGTGGCAGCATAGTTATCTAAGTACTCCTCCATTCCATTTCCTAAAACCAACACTTTTTTACTTTTGAAGGGAAAAGAGCTATTTCTCTTAATTTTCAAATTATTTAGTTTCGCAAAAGACTCATCACTATCGTTGGCTCCTTGAAAATAAAAGAAAGTCATTACAGCAAGACTACCCATAAACAGCATTTCGGCCATCCATTGTTTTTTGAAACTACTAAAAAAGTTTGTCGCAAAAAATGCCAAAGCTGGCACAAAAATAATAAACTGCATTGGAGCCAAAAAGGGCATTAAACCAATCGAAAGAAATCCTGTCACCCCCCAAAGCATCATTACTTGCTGGCAACGTAGCTGAAAATTGACAAACCCTGTAGCATTAACTAATCTCAAAAAACCAAAAATAGCAAAAGTAAAGGGCAAGAATAAGGTAGCAATCAGAGTACGAAAATCATTGAGGTTATACTGACGAATTTGGAATACCGATGAGATAAAGATTTGGAAAAAGTCATCATAAGTACCATCCAAATAAAAGAAAAGCCCAGTCAAAAATAAAGGAAACAAGAAACCAAATATAGCCAATGAATGCTGTCTCAAAGTAGCACCACTAAAGAATAATAATGAAGCGATTGCCCACAAAATAAAAACGCACGCTGGAGGATAAAACAGTGTAGCAACCCCAATCAAAAAGCCTAATTCAAACACTTCGTCGGTAGCTTCAAGTCGATTAACCTGTTTGACAATTGTTCCAAAAGCCAAAAGCAAAAAGCTTGTACCCATAAGCACAGGCGAAAGCGTGGCACAGTCAATCGAAATGTTCAAAAAGATAACATACATTAAACCAGGCAAATAGGTTCTTTTCGGAAAAATATCCCTGTTATTAATCACAACATTGAAATAAATTACCTGAAAAGCGGCTACAAAAAATGCCAAAAATTGATAAGCAATTGGCGAACGCCCAACAATGCTATCGATACCAGCATATACCATCGCAGACAAAGGTGCAGTATTATCCCAAATATCAGAATACATCACAAAACCCTTGTTGATTTGCTCCCCAACAAGCATCCATTGCAATTCGGGAATTAGCTCTGGCGCCCCATTAAGAAAGATAGGTAAGCGAGAAACAATTAATAATATTAATAAACTAAATATTTGGTAGAGGGCATTTACCCTGAAAAAACTTAACATAACTGCTACTTTAATTGAAAGGTATTTTCCACGAAATTACGGTTAATCAAATTAAATTCCCGAAATTTGCAGTAATATTACAATAGCACATTCAGAAAATCGCTATGATAACCAGTGCTATTGGTTTATTTATTCATAGAAGGCAAAATATGCCAATTTGTAAAGACTAGCGGAAATGGATTCGAAAAGACAACAAAAATTTTCTCGTCAGATTCAAAAAGATTTGAGTGAGATTTTTCAAAAAGATATGCGTAATGCTTTTGGTAATGCTTTTATCACTATTACTGATGTAAAAGTAACTCCAGATTTATCTATTGCACGTATCTACCTAAGCTTTATGCTTGCCAACGACAAACAAGGTTTGATGCAGGAGATTCGTGAAAAAACTAAACAAATCAGAGGCGTTTTGGGACAAAGAATTCGTCACCAAGCTCGTATTATTCCTGATTTAGAATTCTTTTTGGACGACACCGCCGAATATGCTGCCAAAATGGATCGCTTGATTTCGAGCTTAGACATTCCACCTTTGAAAGAAGGTGAAGAGATTGAGGATTAATATTGGGTTTTAAACAATATTATGTGGAATGATGGATTACTAATTTTGAAAGTACAATCACAAGACTAAAACGTGAATTTTAAGAAATGAAATTTACGTTTTAGCACTTCCACCTCTTTTTATTCAAATTTTCTTCTCTATTTGTTTATTTTATCTCTAAGAGCACTCTATCATGAATTTGCCTTTCTTTGTTGCGAAACGATATTTCATTGCTCGAAAAAAGACTTCCTTTATTTCTCTTATTTCTTGGATTTCAATGCTCGGCGTTTGCGTTGGTACAATGGCGTTGGTGATTGTTTTGTCGGTGTTCAATGGACTAGAGGCTTTCCAAAAAGGACTTTTTCGTACTTTCGATGCCGAATTGAAAATCAGTGCTAAAAAAGGGAAAAACTTTATATGCACTCCTGCCTTTCTTGCCAAACTTCAAGCTGTAAATGGCGTAAATACCATTACGCAAGTAATCCAAGAAAGTGCTTTAATTAGATATAAAGAAGCCCAAATGGTGGTAACTTTAAAAGGAGTTGATGACAATTTTCTCAAGCAACAACGCCTCAAATCAAGTATTATTGACGGTGAGCTAAAATTAGGCGGTCAAGGCATTTCTTATGCAGTTGTTGGCTCTGGTGTAGCTTTTACCCTTGGTATTGATGTAGATGCTTTTTATCCCCTCGAAACGTGGTATCCTCGTAACAATCATAGTAAAACTATCGATTTTAATTCGACAGATGCTTTCAATCGTTTGAACCTATTACCGACGGGTATTTTTGCTATTGAACAAGAATATGACAATAATTTTGTGTTTGTGCCTCTTAGTTTTGCTCAAGAGCTATTTGAATATGGCAACAAGCGCACTTCATTGGAAATACAAGTGAAAGACCCTAAACAAATTCCTCAAATTCAAAGTGAAATTCAGGACTTGTTGGGAGAGGATTTTGTTGTGCAAAACCAAGACGAGCAACACGCCAGTTTATTGCGTGCCATCAAAATCGAAAAGCTATTTGTATTCCTTACACTTTCATTTATTATTGGTATTGCCAGCTTTAACATCTTTTTCTCACTTTCGATGCTGGCTATTGAGAAAAAACCAGATGTCAAAACTCTTCGTGCTATGGGGGCTTCGAGAAATGTAATCAAACGTATTTTCTTGTACGAAGGTGCTATTGTAGCATTTAGTGGTGCATTGGTAGGCTTGATTTTAGGCTTTACGATATGTTGGCTTCAGGAAGTTTATGGTTTTGTGTCAATGGGTATTGTGGGTTCTTTGGTAGATGCCTATCCTGTAGAAATGCGCTTTAATGATTTCTTTTTTACTGCAATCGTTGTAATCATTATGACACTATGTGCCTCGTATTTCCCTGCCAAACGCGCAGTAAAATTCTAGGTCATAAGAGTTTATCTGATTATTCCATTCATATATTCATCAAAAAGGCTACCAAAATTTGGTAGCCTTTTTGATGAATATATGTCTTAATTTCCTTTTAAAATTACATTATCTACATAAAATACTGTTGGCGAACATGGTTCGTCGGCATCTTTCAGCGGTGGTTCATTAGTTTCATTTGGAGTCTGACGAGTTGGAAAATTACGATAAGTTCCTGTGCGTAACGATAATCTTTCAATCGACTTCACTGACTCTGCCAACTGAGCATTTTCTAAAACCTTTTTTCCATTAATCAACAGGGTATATTTACCATGTAGGTTGGCTTCTGTCAAAATCTCTACTTTATACCACTGTCCCTTCTGATACGCCAAAAGGACTTTTTCAGTACTCCCATCAGTAGCAACTATTTGTCCATTTTCATGGAAACGTACTCTTACAGGACGATTCCCATATCGATCCGTCAAATCTATTTCTAGTCTTCCTGTATTGGTAGCATCTGCAAATATATCTAAGCTAGTATGTGCTTTGGTACCCTCCTGAAATACCCTAATCGCACGAGCATAATCATACAAATCGGTATCCGACAGCTGTAAGGCTTTTCCTGTTCTATTGGGAGCTTTTACTACCTCAATTGGAGCCCATTTAGGTGCATAAATATTCCAATTAGGAATAGCTCCTTCTGAGTCTAATATATCAAAATTATCTGAGACAAGACCCTTTACCGCATATTGTACAGGCACAGGGGTACGACTCACCCATACGTCTTCTTTGTTTACCGTATAAGTCATCCACATATCATTGCCAGGAGGGTTACCATTTCCTTCTGCAATACCACGCATATAACATGGACCAAAATCTTTCCAACGACCCGTAAATCTACGCACAGGCACTTCGCCTTGAATCAGAAGCATATTGTCATACAAAATCCCGTCCTCGCCCGTAACTACTACCAATGGAAAACGATACTGAGTTTGTTCGATAGGGTTATAACTAATCGCATAACGACCATCTTCAGTCTTTTGCCCCCATTGTTTACCACCTGACATCAAAAAAGTAGGTACTTTTATTGGTTCAGAGAATGTTTTGCCTTCATCTTCCGAAAGTGCAACTAAGGATTTTTTCCAAAGAGCAACCACCTTGCCATCCTTACGATGATAGTATGATAAAGCTTGTCCAGACTTGTTTCCATTATAAAAACCATCTATCCCGTGGTCTTCGTCATACCATTGAAAAGTCTTTAGTTTATCTTTCAGTAAAGCATCGCAGGCGGTCACAAAACCTATGTCGGTAGATTTTTTATAAAATGGATAAGATGTATTACTTTCATTCCAGTTAGCCTCACTTTCGTAACGAATAAAATAGATTGGTCCATAAGAACCATCTTTGTAGGCTTCACGCACTACACGACCAATACCACCCTTTCCGAAGGGATCGTCGGTATGACCATAAAACGCCAATACCAACAAACGACCATCAGGAGCAACATAAAACCCCATACGTTGGTGCATCATATAGCCATGATAACCCGCAGGAATTTTCACGCCTTCTGGAGCTTTATAAGGAGGAAATACCACTTCAGGTTTTTCCCAATGGCGCCCATCTTTGGATTTAATGATTAAGGTTTGACCAGGAGCTACATGCTCGTCGGCTGGGTTACTCAAATACTGCTGATAAAACGTATTATTCCAGTAACAAAGATTTGAAGCATGGTTGTATGTCCAGCCAAAGCCATCTGCATATTCGGGATGAGTACGGTTTGCACGCATTGTCTGACGGTTTTCGGTACCAATGGCATATCGTAATCGACCTTCGTGCACACTAGGATCTACGGTTTGAGCACCGACAAAACGCACAGGTTCTGCCACACTTCCTGTTTGAGCAAAGCTAGAACTGGCTAAACTTAAAAGAATACAGGGAATAGAAACGATTTTTTTCAAAGTTTTAGAATTGATTTTAAGAGTGAAAATTGGGTAAATCCGAAAACAGAGAACAAGCACAAGGGGTAAGTAAATGCTCTTCCGTCTTAAATTTAAGAGGAAAACCTATTTTTATACTCCAATTCTATGGGGTAAAGTCTGGATAAATAGCTTTATTTCAAGACGAGATTAGGCGTTTTTTCCGAAAGGCGGTCGGGGTTTTCCCTGTATATTTCCTGAATTGTTTACAAAAATGGCTTTCATCTGTAAACCCAAATTCATCTGCTATTTCGGTCAAAGAGTGCTGGCTAAATTGTAGCCGTGCTTCTATTAAACTCATTTTTAGCTTAGTAATATATTGCTTCAATGGCTCGCCTGTATGTCTTTTGAAGAAAATGCTGATATAGGCTGGAGAATAATGAAAAACCTCAGCCAAATGCTCGATTGTCAAAAAATCGGGTTGATAGATATGCTGTTTAATATAGCGTAAAATTGCCTCCACCGAATCGTTTGAGGCAATTGAGGCAGAACTTTGTCCTAATAAATTTCTCGCTAAAATCATCATCATACTTCGCATAAGGTTATCTCGAATAATTTCAAAATACGAAGATTCAGGGTTTTGATATTCGCTTTCAAGTACCTGTAATAAATGATGGAGTTTTTGTTTTTCCACTAAATCATGGACAATCGAGCCACGGCTTTGCGAGGAGGTGTAAAGCAAGGTTTCTACAATCTGTTGCCAAGTATTGCCATCATGAGCTTGCTGTTTCAAAAAAGATTCATTAAACCTAATAAAACAAAACTCAGTCAGAGTCGCTATTTCAAAATCATGAAAATCTTCTGGTCCTACTAAAAACACATCTCCTTCACTATAGGCAAAAGAGTTGCCATTGAGATTATGAACGCCCTCGCCTCGCAGAATAAAAATAATTTCAAAATACGTATGCTTATGCACTGAATGTTCCCATTGCAAGACCTCAAAACGATAAATATTGAAAGAAGTATGTAAAATATAGCGTTTCATGAATTGTTGAAATTTTACTTATTATCTACCAAGATATAATGGATTTTTACCATTATCTAGAAAAAATCATTTGTAGTTTTGTATCAAAGTTTTAGTATTTCAGCATAAAAATTACGATAAACTACTTATAATCAACATTAAATAGTAAACAAAAAGCTTAATCTATCAATAAAGAGCATAATGGAAATATACATTTTATTAGCTCATCACTTCAAAACATTACACAATCATGAAAAAATTAGAAAGACGTTCATTCTTAACCAAAGCTGCAACAGCTTCGGCATTAACAGCAGTTGCCCTACATACAGAAGCTAAACCCAAGAAAAAAATCTTTATCCATCATGTTTATTTTTGGTTAAAAAACCCCTCAAGTGAGGCCGACAAAAACAAACTCATTGAAGGTTTGACAGGATTATCGAAAGTTCCAACCATTCGTTTTCATCATATCGGTACACCTGCAAGTACCAACCGCAGTGTAATTGAGCGAGGGTATTCGGTATCTTGGATGTTATTTTTTGATAATTTGGAAGAAGAAGAAATCTATCAAAAACACCCTATTCACCTCAAATTTGTAGAGGACTATTCACACCTTTGGGAGAAGGTAATTGTGTATGACTCCGAACAGATTTAGGAAAGAGGCTTGAGGGGTAAGGCATTAGGGGTTAGCTTATACGATTCGTTATTTAGCCACAAGCTCTTATAGAATGAATAATCTATAAAAGCTTGTGGCTAATTTTATGTATAAGCTTTGAAATACTGTGTAAACCTATATCTTTGAAATATTTTTAATAGTTACCTCAAAAACTTATTCTATATCTATCTCATGCGTTCAAAACCGATTTTACTCAACCTGCTAGTTATATCATTTCCTCTATTTTTTATTTGGAATTGCGGACCTCGAAAGAATGATACTATTGATACAAATACCGATTCAACAGTAAATCATTCTTCTAAAGTCCTAGCCCAAGTTTTAGCATCAACCGATACCAACGAGCGTCAAATTCAATCAGGGCAATTTACATTTACTTTTGAGCCATCTACTAAAAAAAATTACAATCAGTACCCAACTAAATCCTTTCATGTTGTTGACAGTTCTGGACTTCGGCACGAGGGTTTGAATTGGTATGCTAAAGATATAGATGGCAATGAGAAGCTTGTGCTTTCTGGCAATGACAATGAAAATTCTGACAATTTTGTCATTTATGAATATGTAGGTTCTGTTAAAAATCTGCCCTATTGGGTATTTAAGGTAAATTTTTATGAAGGAGGAATGTTTACTCTAGTAAATAAAAATACGGGAGAAAAAGTAGATTTGGTAAGCACTCCAATTATTTCGCCAGACCAAAAGTGGCTTATAAGTGTATCTTCCGATTTAATTGCCCAATACAATTACAATGGTTTTATGTTATTCGAAATCAAAGATCATAAAATTATTAAACATGCAGAAGTTGCGCTCAAAACCAAAGGAATAGAAGACGCCAAATGGATCAATAATAACACACTTATGATAAAAGAAAACTATATTCAAAACGATGAAGAAGCCATAAGATATAGTATTTTGAGAATCAAGAATCAATAAAAGTAGGTTATTAACCTAGGTCACATTTAGTCAAGCTGTTTCATTTTTCACAAAAGCTAAACTCATATCTTTTAAAACAACTTTGCTTGTTTATACTTATTCACTTCGATGAGATTACCTGTTTTAATCAAATAGAAGCCCTTTAGGTAAATTGGACATTTAGAAAAATACTTATTCTTAGAAATATACTGAAACGAAAAGCTAAAATAGGTTCATACACATGAAATATAACTGCCATAAATAATTTAAAAAAGGAGTGTATGGTAATTATACGCTCGTTGGCATCCATACTATGAGTATAATTTCAGACAACAATAAAATTCAATTTTACAAATATCTGAATGGAGACATTTCAGTTCTGGACTTAGAGGATTTGTCGGCTTCCCATTTTTAGTACAGTTTAAAAATATACATAATCTGTCTACTTTGATTATGTTTTTAACCCTTCTTGGGCTGAGTGTAGCGTAGCGGAACGAAGCCCAAGAAGGGTGTTCTGTTTTTTCATTCTATAATCTACTGGGCTCATACCACCTAAAGAGACATGCGGGCGAACGAAATTATAGTCCCTCAGCCATAGATCTGTTTCTTGGCGTACTTCCTCCAAAGAATCAAACACATAAGCATCTAATACATGTCTGCGGTAAGTTTGGTTAAATCGCTCAATGTAGGCGTTTTGCGTTGGTTTCCCTGGCTGAATATAGTGAAAAACGATGTCATTCATCTGACTCCATTCTTGCGATAGCTTTGCTACAAATTCTGGTCCGTTATCCATTCGAATCTTAGTAGGCTTGCCATATTTGTTCACCAAATGACGAAGAATATAAATCACCCTACTACTCTTGAGCGAGTAGTCTGTCTCTATGAAAAGTACTTCTCGATTGTAATCATCTATCACATTAAAGCTTCGGAATGAACGCCCATTGCTCAAAACATCACTCATGAAATCTATGCTCCAAGTTTGAGTAAAGCTTTGGGGAACTTCTAAGGGCTCTTTTACTCTAGCCACAAGACGTTTTTTAGCCTTTCTACGAATAGAAAGTCCCATCTGAACATACACCCGATGCACTCGCTTATGATTGAAATGATGACCCGCATTGCGCATACGGTAGTAAAACTT
>NZ_JASHIC010000019.1 GCF_030056705.1 Flectobacillus longus | reverse complement strand
AACACCCTTCTTGGGCTTCGTTCCGCTACGCTACACTCAGCCCAAGAAGGGTCTAAAACATAATCAAAGTAGACAGATTATGTATATTTTTAAACTGTACTAAAAATGGGAAGCCGACAATATGGCAGACGTACTGATGGAGAACTTCGAAGAAATAGAAGAAGTAAGCCAGAAAAAGGTACAAAAGGTATTGGCTGAATTATGGGAACGTGGATATCAACTTTGTCCGATACTAGCCAATGACGAATAACCTGCCTGCAAGAGTCAAGTTTCTTCAGAAGTATCTTGACGAGCTTCAGACCACGTCTTACCGAAAGTCTGTATTGTTGTTGATGCTAACTCAGGCTGAGGGTATTGTCAGAGAAATAAAGCAGGATTTGGGGCATATACCACCAGAGCCGATCTATGAGCCAAAAACTCCAGAACACTTGGAGAAGTACACCTTTAAAGCCAAAACCTGCTGTGGCAAAACTTTTCATACACCACAAAGCTGGGCGGGGCATTTGAACTCATCAAAACACCGTAAAAAAGATGAAGACAAAAAGAGACCTAACCGTAAGTAAATGGTGCTGGAGACTGATTATACTATTATCCATTCTGATTTGGGGTACAATCATTTACTACTTATGGATATAACAGCAGCAGAATTTAGACGTGGTACTTGGTGGAGAGACCAAAAAGGCCACCGAATGTTTTTGCTGATAGGGATAGACTTCCTTGAGAGCGCCCAGGGGTTTTATGTAGACCTCTGGGAGTACGGCAAAGACCAGAGCAAATACATAGCCTTTGAGGTATTCAAAGCTCAAGTTGATGAAGAAGCTTTGATACACGTCAGTAAAGAAACCATCTATAAATCGTATTTAAAGTAATAAATGAGGGGGAAGAAATTTATTCTTCCCCCTCATTATTTGATTTCTGTTGTGGATCTTCGGATTTGATACTTGACTTCTTTTTGGTTTTTTCATTTTCAAATAAATTTTTAAAGTGCCCTCTTAATACAATATAGGTTAGCCCTAAAATATTGACTGTAGTAGTGCTAATAAGTGTCATTAATACATTATCACTTATACGAATAATAATAGATTTCGGAAAATAATGCTTATCTAGGTTTATGGTGTTGTTGTTTAATGCTAATAACAAAGCGACTATCAATAGCCACACTGAAACAATTGCTACTGTCCAAACAACAAGCAGTATTCTGACCTTCGAGTTAGAATAATACCGTTCAATTTTATACTTTAATTTTTTAAGAGTTAACTTTAATTCCTCAGCTTCCTTTAACTTTTTTTGAACAGATAGATTTTCGTTATCTATATCGATTGTCGGATCTGATGTAACTCCATTATCTTCGATTTCAGATCCTATAGAGTTCAGAATACTGTCACTGTCTAGATTACTAGCTTCAGAAGGTATAGTCCCTAATCTGCCTATTTGACTATTTGCTCTTTTTTGTTTCTTTTTGTTTTTCTTAGGATTAGCCATTTACCTGATTAGTTTTTTTTCCTTGAAAATATAGCTTGATAGCATTATTATCAATCTGGTCACTCCACTTAAAATTAACTCTCTTTGTAGTCTGATACCAGGGACTTCCCTCTTTGTGTGACCAATCAGATAGTGCTTTTGCAGAGATTCCGCCAAACCTATTAAGAACATTTTCAAAAATTCGTTGAAAATTTCTTAGGTCTTTGTACCTCTCTGAGTCAGGATCATAGTCTGCATCTCTATTTACTTTCTGAACTTTAGGGAAGACGGGACCATAAGGCCAAGCCTGTGGGGTTTCGTCAAATATAGGGGTGTCTCCTCCAACCTCATTGGCTAGGCAAACCCCATAGATTATAAATAATAATTTATGAAGTTGTGTGGCACTCAAATAGATTTTTCTACTTTTTGCAAGTGCCAGTAAATATTCCGCTGCGATTCTACTATCAATCATATTTTTATGCCGTTAAAGTCTAGGGTAACCATTAATTTAACGATTTACAAATATATAACGTAAATCTACATCTAATTAATTTCTTATTAGATAAATTATATATATACTAAACAAAACACTATGTTAAGATATTTGAAAATTGAATTGAGTTCTTCTCTCTCTGACTCTCTTAGGGTTGATTCATAAAAATTGAGTATCCTTGTAACTTTGTAACTGTTTAACTTTTCAAACTTGTAACCATCTGACTATCATTTACTTATATCAATATATTCTAATTATTTTTTATTCTAAAGTTTGTAGAAAAGTTACAAATAGTTTGTAACCAAATAAGAAAGAAAAAGGCTGGTTACAACAAGTTACAAACTGGTTACAAATTTGGAAAAGTGGTTACAGCTATATAAATTGTGATAAAATCCTGATAATCAGTAGAGTTACACATAGTTACAAAAACACAGCGATTTTGCATTGAAACTCAACTCTACCCTTGGGATTCAAAACACCCGAAATGCCAATCGCACCCTCCGAATTTATTAGAAAAGTACAAAATCACAATTAATCAGATGCTCAAAACCAAAATAAGTATCAAGGAACCTCATGTAAGAAAGTTTGTGATAAGCCGCTATGGTGACGATACGTCTGTAATTGACCTGACTCGTAGAAGTTTCTTAGGAAAACTCACCGAATTGGGTTGTCAGAAGATTGGTTATGTTCATAGCTTGCCCAGAACCGAACACGACGAAAGTACATTGGTAACACTACTACTACCCGACTCGCTCAAGAATCACTTTCTACACCCTGCCAAAGTATTATTATTTGTACAAGCTTTGGAATTCCATTTCAGAGAGATATTTTTGGCGCACTGTGAAGTTTTTGTGGAGCTTGGCGTAAGTGACTACAACGCTGTCGAAAACTTTATGGATAAGTATGCTATCGAGGACGACGGCAAAATTGCCGAACGTTTACGCCAAATGTGGCGCAATCACCAATCCTACCAGCGAAGAAAATTGGAAAAAAAGTTGGGGTAGTTTTCATTAGGTTTCAGACCTATTCAATGAATTAGGCATATTGTCATCTATAATCCACTAGATTAACTTACCAAAAAGCCCTCGTACATCGTGTATGGGGGCTTTTTGGTGTTGGTAGATCCTCTATTTCTATCCTAACATTTTCGATTTTTTGAACATAGATTTGAGCCATGAATGCACTTATTGGCACCAAGTCTATCAATGGCAAAAGTAATGCGTCTGGGCTCCGACAGCTCAGGCTTATTCTTGTTGATAGTGTTCATGGAATCAAGGTAAATAAAGGCTTATGGAGTATTCCCTTGGGAGGAATTGAAGTCACCAGTGCAAGCGATGTGGTTAGCATTCCTTTTGTGAATGGGATGTACTCCGAACCCTCAGAGACCACCGAACATGGGGAGGCTTTTAGAGGAACGATTGATATTGAAGTACCTCGTGATTCAACAGAACAGACTATAGCCATCAACTCCTACAGAGGCAAAAAGCTCATAGCACTGATAAAAGACAAAAACGGCACGTGTAAAGTTATTGGTACGCTCAAACAGCCTTTAAAATTGGTAGGTATCAACAAAGAATCTACCAACACCTGGCAAGTGCAGTTTTCTACACTCACTCCAGCTCCATCCTATTATACGGATGGGATTTCTCTTTTTACTGTCAATTCTCAGTTTGTCACCTTATAAATTTTTATACTCCTATGGCAATGGTAGTACGGGTAAAACCCGAATATAACGGCAAAATCGCTGTACAATCTAGCAACTCCTACAATGGGATTATCTTGAGTAATAATCTTTCTCAAGAAACCCTTGTCCAAATCTACAATACCGAAGACGAGCTTCGGGACTTCTTGTACACTACGTACACAACCGTTGGCGACTCCTATGCTCCTAGTCAAATCGATCCTTCCTTGATTCATGCCTATGCCTCAGAGGAAATCACTCATAATCCAGTAAAAACGGACTATCCTGCTAATACGGTGGGGAAACACTTGAATGAGACTAGGGGGAAAATTGATGGCTTCGATAGTTCCTTTATTCGTGCTACAACACGACCAAGCGTACTTTTTGATTTTGCCAATGCTAGATTTATGGACCCTAGAATCCAATCCTCTCGGACTACGATTGGTACTTATGTCGACCGCAATGGCATCATTCGAGTTGCTCAAGCCCGAAAATTAAGATACACCTATCATCCAGTAACTAAAGAAAGTCTGGGAGTAATTCAAGAGACTCGAAAAACCAATTTGGCTACCTATTCTAATACCTTCACCCATGCGTCGTGGACAAAGACCAGAGGTTCAATTATGACCTCGGCGGAGCTTGCTCCTGATGCTACTTTTGCTACGAAGGTAATTGAAGATACCACTGCCAACAGTTCGCATCAAATAGGAAAAGGCGATGTGCCTGTAAGTGCCAATGTGAAATATACAGCAAGTATTTTTGTGAAGGCTGCTGAGCGTTCTTTTGTAATGATTCAGATGTCGAACACTGCTATATATGGTGGGAGTAACCCTAGTGCCTTGGTCGATTTGGGGACAGGAAGTATTGTTTCATTTAGCAACTGTTCAAAGAACCCAACAATTGAAGCCTACAATAATGGTTGGTATAGAGTTGCACTTACTCAAGTAGCATCTGTTTCGGGCTCAAGTGGTTTGAATGTACAACTGAGTCAAAATAATACGCCAAGTTATACAGGGGATGGCGTATCTGGAGCATTAGTTTTTGGATTTCAGTTTGAAGAGGGAAATTTTGCTTCAACTTATATTCCTACTAATGATGTCGCTGTATTGAGAGAAACCGATTTAGTCATCATTGAAGGGGCTCTTTTTGCTGAATATTTCCCAAATGTAACTGAAGGCACATTGTTATGTTCAGCATATAAGGGCTTTACCAATGGAGCCTATCCTAGTTATTGGACTTTTATTGGTCCCAACACGACTGGTCAAAATTCTATACGATTGACCAACTTGTTAGCAGATACCGATATGACTAATGCCATTTATGTTGATGGAGTTTCACAAAGCCCTGCTGGTTTTTCTGTGCCAGCTGGTAACTTCTTTACTAATATTATGACTTGGAAAGCTGGCGATGCGAAAATTTTCAATAACTCAAATGCGAGCTTTGACATTACACCTTCAATTCCTAAAAATATTAATGCTTTTAGAATTGAGGATGTCAATGGAATCATTCGTCAAATTGCTTTTTGGCCAAAAAGATTAGATAATTCTGTTATTCAGTTAATGGCTAAAAATAGTACACTTGTAGGGAGAAATCCTACACAGATGCCAACCAATGGAGACTTGGGAGGTTGCGCTTTTTTGAGACCTGAAACGCTTTTACGTGCCAAATCCCGTCAAGAATTCAGCGTAGACGGCACAGGTGCATCAGTAACCAGAAACATTCGCCGAGACTATGATTTTACTTTTGAAATTGTTGATAGCTCAGGCGTGACTATCACGGCTCAACCTGCCTCAAGCTGTACCGCTGGAACGGATAACGCTTTGACCTTTACGGCGCCATTGGGTAAGACGCTCACCTACGCCATTACTCCAGTCTACGAAAACTAATCTTTGAGCTGGCTCATTAGGCCAGCTCTATACCTTTTAATTCAACACTTATTATGAAACGTGCCACCATCAACATTGCGGTACCTTACAAAGTATCGGTAATTCCGACCTCCATGCGCTACTCGCTCAAACGTGATATGTTTGAGCTTGAGGGCGAAAAGTTTTGCGAAATCCAATTCGAAATCCTTTGCGAAAAGTACATCAAGATGGTTCCGAAACTTGACTCTGAAACGGGTGCTCCAGTCTTGAAATCGGGTAAACCTGTATTGGAGGAATCCATTGCGAATTTTACTACTCCAGTAAATTTCGATAACGGCTCTAAGGTGATTCCGTTTGCGCTGTATCTGCTTATCGAACAATACAGAGCTACCAAACAAGCCGAATTGTTAGTGGCTATCAATGAAGCCCTTCAAGGATTTGGCTTTGAAGGAAGTTTGGCAGATTTCAGACTTTCGGTTACTGATGTCGAATAGTCCATTGATTGTCAAGTATCGTGAAGCTCCCACCGACAAAGCGGATTGGTGGGAGCTTTATGAACCACTGGAGGAACACTTGAGCGATGGTACCAAACTCATTATCAATGCGGGTTATGTAACCGACTTTGCTAGTGTACCCAGATGTTTGTGGTCAGCTTTTCCGCCCATCGGCAAATACAACCGAGCGGCTGTGGTGCATGATTTTTTGTATGACCTTCAGTACCGACAAAAGGAAATAGGCGAAAAAGCGGCTCGAAAGTTTGCGGACGAACAGTTCCTATTTTTGGCTAATCGGGTAGACCCCAAAAACGCTTTGCGCCATTATATCATGTATTTGATGGTACGGTGGTTTGGTCGAAAGGCTTGGAGAGCACCTAAATTCTAACCTTTTGACTTAAGATTATTTGGCACAATTTCGCCCTGAAGAAAACTTAAAAGTACTACGTTTTACACCTATGTTACATTTAATCGGACAACCCCTAGCAATAGACACGTTTACTTATCTCCAATTTTTGCAATCTCACAAGGCTGGGCAGGTAACCGAAACTCGTCAGATCACCAAAGAGCCTGTCAAGATGTTTGCATCTGCTCAAATCAATAATTATACCCAACGAGAACTCGGATGGCTTGGCATACAGACTGCCGAGGGCAAAGATGGACTTGTCGCCATGATTACCATTAGAGGCGCTACACAGCGCTATTCGGATTGGTATCAGGATGGTACGGAGTGGGTGGCCCAACAGATAGATATCTGTAATGGTAATCCCTTGGTCAACTCTATGCTCTTGCGAATAGACAGTCCCGGTGGTGCCGTGAATGGTGCGCAAGGTTTGGCAGCAACCATCCGCACATCGCCCAAACCAATCCTTGGATGGGGTTCGAATATGGCAGCATCTGCGGCGTTTTGGTATTTGTCGCAATGTAAAGAATGCTATATCGAAAATGAGTTTACAGCCGTGGGCAGCATCGGTATTATGTCTATTTATCGTGATGTATCAGAGGCCAACGAAAAGGCTGGAGAGAAATACGCGATTATTCGTAGTAAAGGTGCTGAAGATAAAAACCCTCTGAGCGGACTTGAGCCATTTGGTGGTGAAATGCAACAAAAGGCACTTCAACAAGAACAGCAATTGGTGGATAACGCTCGTAAGGTATTTTTAGGGGAAGTTCAAGCCAAACGTACAGGCCTAACCGAAGACCCAGGAGGTGGTATTTTCTACGGAAAAGAAGCTGTTAAAATGGGCTTCGTGGACGGGATTCTGCCATTTATGGATGCCCTTAAACGTGCCGATGTATTGGGTATTCAGTACAAGCGTGGTGCATAGAACAATGGTGAGTTGTGAATTGTGAATTGTGAATCTTCAAAGGTTTATTCTATGATTTACAAGCTAATTTCTATTTCAGGATATTTTCATTTTTAACTATTTTATACCTATGGATTTTCAATTCAAAAAACTTCGTGAGGCTATGGGCAAATTAGTAGGTAACCCAAACCTACATGAAAGCATGGCCAAGGATATCGAAAGTGCAATGACGGCTGACGAACAGACCGTTAAATCAATGTTGGAGGCCAACGGCTCTCAAGGAAATGCTCAAGCATCTGCCACTACCGTAGAAGCTCACACAGGCAACGCCCCTCAAGGAACAGCTCCAACAACTCAAACGGTGGCGCCAGAAGCTCAAGCTTCAGCAAAACCAACCGAGCAAATGAGTTTGGAAACAATAGCACAGCAATTGGCAGCACTACAAACTGAGGTAAAGAGCTTGAAAACAGAAAACCAAACTTTGAAAGCCGATAACAAAGAGCTGACGGAGTTTAGAACTGCTCAGAGTCCTCGTAATGTAGCCATCCAAACTGAAAACACTGGTGTACCTCCTACCAATCAAAGAGTAAGCCGTACAGCAGAAAAGGATGCGGCTCGTGTAGCCGAAATCAATCGTTTGTCAGAGGCGTATCCTGAGCTAATGTCAGATATGGTCTGACATTAGTGGTATTCTGACAAGCAAGCCTTTTCAAAATAGTTTTTCACCTTTTATTCTTTATAAGCTTTATGGCTTCTTCATTTAAAATCAGTGATTTGCACGTTGAACTTCAACGCAATATCAAAGACTACACTACCATTTTCGGGCTTAAAATGTCTAATGGTTTCGACGAAAAACGTAATGGAGACTTTACGGTTATCCCGACCAAAGACAAAGTACCATTGGTGCGTGACACTGTTTCGCCAATCTTACAACCTGGGCGTACAGGATCTACCAATTTTACCAATGATGTTGTTTCGTTAAGCAGCCGTATTGGTGAAATCAAACCGTTTAAAGCCGATTTGAAATTGGACGAATTAACCTTGTATGCTTGGTCAAAATCGTATTTGGCAAACAAAAAACCAACCGATCCAACGGATATCTACTCTTTTGAGGCAATGAACTACTACATGGGTAGAATCTATGCTCGTTCGGGTGCCGATATGACCAATGCCTTATACAAAGGTGTGTACAACGCGGCTGGTGGCGTTGGTGGCGTAAACTTGTTCGATGGTTTAGGCTTTAAAGTTACCAAGGGTGTATTGACGGTAGGTAACGGCGGTATTGGCGATATTCCTGTAAGCAATATGGTAACGGCAGCGGCTACTATTACTCAAGCAAATATCTTGTCCGAAATCCAAAAGATTGTGGATGCCATTGTAGGTTCTGAGGTACTTCAGGAGTATGTGGAAGAGAATGCGACGTATTATATGCCATTCAAGCACTTTGCGATGATGGTCAATGCTGTTTCGGCATTGCCAATTACGGCAGGTAACCAAGTAGTATTTAAGGATGGTAACAATTGGAAATTGGTATTATTGCCAAACACTACTATCAAATATCGTCCGATGTTCAATGGTACCGACAAGCACCTTTGGACTCCTTCAGGTAACTTGTTTTATTTGGCTCCTGAAGGTGCGCCCGAAGACGTGGCATCGATGGAAGTCGAAAAGGCAGACCGTGCCATCAAGATTTTCTTGGACGGCGAAGGCGGTGTGGACTATGCCGATGGTCGTCTGATTGTGATGAACTCCAAATAGTAAGAGGCTGTAGGACGAAAAGCACCTCTTGTACAACGATTTTCTACACTGGGCTACCGAATGAGTAGCCCACAAATTCAATCCATACAATGAAACAAAAGCTTTTAATTTTTGCATTTAGTGTCATGGCTCTTGCCCTTGGCTTTGACTTTATGAGTACCGCTAATCCTATCGAGGGTCTTTTGGCGGTTGGGGCTGTTACCTCGGCTATGGCTCAAGCGAGTCCCGTAGGGCTGTCTCCCTCTTGGCTTTTTTGTCTTTCGCTTACCACAGTCAAGCGTTCTCCGTGTAACAAGACCAATCCCGGTGGAAACAAAAAATGGTTGGCAGCTAGTTGCGAAGACTTTACCCGTGCATGGCCAGAAGAATCCGACGTGGATGCCAATGGGTATTTAACCGGAACGATTCCCCTCAAGCCAGGAAAGGCTTTTGCAGAAATAGAGTTTACGGCAAACACTGCCAAAGCGGACTACGCTAAGGAAGGTGACGAGGGACACCAATCTTATAAACACATGGCCGAAAGTAAGGTTTCGGGCTATGCCTCAGATCAATGGTTGGCTTTGCGTAAATACCTAAATATGCGTTTTGTATTGATTGCCAAACATGGCGATAACCAAATGGTCGTTTATGCGCACTCTGAAGATGGTTTTTCGATGAAAGAAACCCATACTACTGGGCTAAAAGGTAGCGACAAGCGTGAATTTACCCTCAAGATGGAAGTTGATGGCTTGAACCTTGCTCCTCCGATTTTGGGGCCAACTGTCAACGTACCTGTATTGGTATAGGTGTTTAACCTTTTAGCATTTTTAAAATGGCTCTAAAAAAATATAAACTTGTCAACTTGCCCGAAAAGGGCAAGCTCAAGTTTGAAAGCAGTATCGGAACTATTGTTCTGGACCCTGAAGAAATGACCGACGAAGATGCTGAGCGTCTTATCAAGACCAAGGATGAAAACATCCTTCAGTACATTAAGGAAGCTTAGTAAATCGTTGTCTATTTGGGGTACCCCACCCTATTAACACTTTATCAAAATGAATATCAAGGAAATTGAAAAGGCGGTGGCAGATGTGTCCAAAGCCCAAAAAAGCTTGGAGAGTGTCTATGGAAAAGAGTTTGCGGTATCGTTGTTGGCATTGGCTCAGAACCAATTAAAGCAAACCAAACTGTATCTAGAATCGACCAAAGTATATGAAGGCATGAGCGATGAGGAAATCGAATCGCAAAAAGCTGAAGAGAAAAGGCTAGAACAAGAACAGCTTCAGGAAGAAATGAAGCAGCGTTTGGAAGCGATGAGACCAACTACTGTTCAAGAAGAGGTACCAGCACAGGACGAGACTCCACCAGCACCAGAAGCTACAGCTCCTGAAGGCGACTCACCAACAGGTGAAAACCAAACACCTCCTGAAGCTCCAGCTACTCAAGCATAAAATCAAAACCTAATAGGCTATACGCTTGTTAGGTTTTTTTGTTTGCGAAAACCAGAAACCTTGTATATTTGCAGTGCTAACATTATTTACATTTTCGAAATATCTCCAATCGGCAAGGTCTTGCCGATTGGCTTGCCGTTGTAAGTACGGTGATGGAGGTATTTCGGTACTAATGTTAGCAGAGACCAATCGGCTTTTTTATGATACCTGCTCCAGAACATTTTGATAGTTTAAAAGACCACCTAGAAAATAGTGGCGTTTCGGTATCTACTCTCCAAGAAGCCCTTATTTCCTATCTAGCCAAAAACAACTACGTTGTATCTGAGCATTTCCTAATAGACCCCACTACCGACCATCAAGCTGTATATTATCGCCAAGTCATAACCGAATTTTTAGAGGCTATCGGTGGTTTATCTGAGTAGGAACTTTATCTTTCTATACTATGAATCTTGACACCGAAATCTTGCAGGCCGAATTGGCACTGAATCTCAAAAAAACTTTATTCAAGGCAAACCGCTGTACTCAGTCCGAAATAGACCAGGCTACGGACCATCTCAATACTTTGAGATTGGCAAAGCAAGGATATCCACCTGAACAGACTGCCCAAAACCCAATTACTCAAGCTCCCAAGCGAGCAGCTTTGGAGGTGCTTCCGTTGGTGGGTACGTCTTATCAGGAAACTCAAGCAGCTTTGACCAAACAAGCTAAGCAGCTTAGTGACGAACAGGCTATTGCCAGTAACCAACTGGTGGCAGCCTACCAACAGGATTCAAAGCAAAATGTGTACGGCTTAATGCAAAATGCCTTGACATTGCGCAGACAAGTAGAGGATGTATGGGACAAAAAGAAATTCTTGGAGCGAAATGGGTATTTACCTCAAGAGCCTCAAGCACCTGTTCAAAGCAGCTCGGAGCACCTTGAGCGCTTTGAACTCCAACAAAAGCGTAAACAAATCAGAGACCAAATCCTTAAACTAGAAAAAAAGATAGCCGACCCCACCAAGCACGTGCGCTTTCATAAAGTAGAGCAAAAAATGATAGAGTGGCAAAAGCAGCTTTTGATTTATAGGGAGGAGTTGGATAAAATATGTACTTAAATTATTTAAACCCTAAGATATAATGATACAATTAGGCGATTATGTTATTTATATTCATTCACTAAAGGGATTTCAACTAGTTAGATTAGTTGAAATATTTGAAAATAGACAATTTATAACAATCGAACTACTAGATGGTAGTGGTCATCTGAGCGTTTCTGGTTCTTCTGTCAGACCTCTATATATCCATAACTATAATCGAGATAACATATTAAAAATGTTTGGCTTTTCTCGGATAGAAAACAAAGGGAGGTATAAGTATTCTTTAGGTAATTTAATTATCTCAAGTTGTACGATTGTGTGTGAAGAAACCTCAGAGCTTATTTTCACAAGTCTTTGTGTTACAGATTTCTCTGAAATTCAAATCGACATTAGACGTTACATCAAAGATAACAAAGTTGATATGAGTAGGTTCTATCAGGATTATCAACCTATTCAAACAATTAATGACTTAATTAACGTGGTTATTGAGTATAACTTCAATTTAGATTTTGAACGAATCTTAATTGACAATATAAATTTATTCTAATTCATTATAATCAAATGTCTACACCAACAAAACTAGAATGGCACGTAGAGCGTATCGCTTGGAGTGATATGATTCCTTACGAGCATAATCCTCGTAAGATGTCCGTAAAGACCAAACAGAAGCTTCGTGAAAGCTATGAAAAGTTTGGCGATGTCGAAATTCCTGTACTGGATTTCGATAATATGATTATTGCTGGTCACCAGCGTCACTCGGTAAAGATAGCCACTGGCTTCGGCGACGAGCTAGCCGATGTTCGTAAACCAAACCGTAAGCTCACGGAACAGGAGTATAAGGAATATAACATTATTTCGAATGCTCTTAAAGGTGATTTTGTGGGCGAAATGCTAGCAGAACATTTTGCTGAGGTAGTGGAGCTTGAGGACTACGGTATCCAACTCGATGCCATCGCTAAAATTCACGAAAAAGAGGCAACTGTTGATACTAAACCCGAACTTCCTATCGTACAGAAAATGTCAGAAAAGTACACCGCTTTTGTGATTGTCTGTACCAACGAAATCGATGAAAACTTTTTGGCGGAACGTTTCGGCATCGATAGGATGCAATGCTATAAAAGCTCAAACGTAGGGGTAAGTCATGTGTTGGACGCTAAAAAAGTGATTGAGCTATGGAAGTAAAAGTGGTTATCCCCTCCCACAAACGCTGGGAACGTGTATTGACTCACAAGGCTGTAGCCAATACGATTTTATGCGTAGAAGCATCTCAAAAAGAGCTCTATCAAGAACACCACCCCAACACCGAAATAGTTACCCATCCTGATTCGGTAAAGGGTCTGGCACTCAAACGAGACTGGATTATCAAACACTTTGGCAGCGTCTTTATGCTCGATGATGATATAAAGGCCATGCGTAGAGTGTACAGTGAAAAGGGTGAGAAAACCAATGTAGAACCTGAAACGGCCTATGAAATTATCCAAACAACTGCCCAAGCTTGTCGAGAAGCTGGGTTTTATTTGTTTGGGTTTTCCAACGCTCCAAGCCCTATCGCTTTTGACCCGTTTAATCCAATTCAGCTCAAAGGCTATTTTACAGGTTGTGCACATGGCGTGTTAAGTGGCTCAAAACTTTGGTACAATCCTGATATCATCTGTAACGAAGATTATTGGATCTCCTGTCTCAATGCTTACTACCACCGTGGGGCATATAAGGACAACCGTTTTTATTTTGCCCAGCAGGATACCTTTGTCAATAGAGGTGGTTTGGCAGAATTCAGGAACATCGATGCCGAAAAAAAGGATTTCGAGTACTTACAAAGGGTTTTTGGAAAAGAAATAGTTACTTTAAGAAAAAGTCCTGGTAAAGGACATGAATATCAAAAGAGTTTGAAATTACCGTTTTAATCTTTAAAATTCAATTCTTTAATAATTATGGATCTACAATTCAAATGGAAAATATCGTATCAATCTATATGTCGAATAGCCCATTATAAGGACGGTACGCTCATTGGAACAGGTACAGGTTTTAAGCTCAAAGAACACTTAGTTACAAATAACCATGTTTATTTTCCTTTGAACTCTGATAGAATAGAGGTCTCTTTTGTTAAAGCAGATTCTCATTCTAAAGATAACGTTCATTCATTTAGTAAGCATGAGTGGGAATCAATGTTAATTGGTGGCTCTCCTGAAAATTTATGGGATTATGCTATCTTAAATTTAGAAGGAACACCTTTTTGTAATATACCAGGCTTAGCAATAGCTCCAACTAATCAAGCAGTTAAAATTGGTAGTAGTATATATTTTTTAGGTTACCCTTTAATGCAAGAAAACCTAACTATTCATACTGGTTATATTTCTTCCAGTTATATAAAAAACTCTGTTGAGTATATTCAACTCGACGCTTCAGTGAATTCAGGAAATTCTGGAGGTCCATTGATAGATTTTGATACTGATACTGTTGTTGGAATTATAACTCGTAAAAACACAGGTTTATCAGGGCAGTTCAGAACGCTGAAACAAAATTTACTCCAAAATATTTCTGACCTTGGCAAATCGAATATGTCGGGTGGTGTGTATATAAATGGGATAGACCCGATAAATGCCTTTAAAGTAATCCAGTCTCAAATCGACCTTCTATCCAGCGAGGTTGAAAGATCATCAAATGTTGGTATTGGATATGCTTTTTCTAAAAAAGAGTTACAGAACTTTATTTAGTTTTCCTTGCCAAAATAACTGCCTCAGCCTGCCATATTAGCAGGCTTTTTTTTTCTGTTATCCGTTCTGTCGGGAGATTTTTACAGTACAATAAATCAAACAATTAACTGTAAAATCACACAATAATGAACTCTCAGACGACGGAAATCAAAGACAAATCAAAGGTTCAAACTAACCTTGAGCGCTACATCCAAAACACGGGAAAAACCGAAGCGGAATACAAAGCCTGGGCCACACAGGTAGGACGCAAAATGCACATCAATACCCTCGATAAATTGATTTGCGCTACCATGAACATCTACTCTGTTTCGCACCTCTCCTACCTTACTACCGAAATCAGTGATTTAATGTCACAAGAACAATTAGCGGATTATTTGTTCGAACATTCTCAAAACCCTCTTGAAATTGCCCAGCTCTGGCAATCTGCCAAAACTGAGGAAAATGCTTGGCTCGATAAAAACAGCGTTATCAACGAGCATTTAAAACCATTCCCTAAAACTGATTTCGAACGTTGGGGCGATAAGAATTGGTTAGCCGATGTATCAAAGTCATGGTTCAATAAAGAAGGTTTAAACCTCGATGTTCAAATCCAAGAAATGAACCATCTGTACGAGCTTGAAATTACCATAGATGATGTAATCGAGTTTGTCAGAACCTATCGTCGTAATACCTACAGCTCACCAGCGGCACAGAAAGTTAGAGCCCTAGAAAATCGTTTTAAAGAACTCACATCCTTTGCGCTTAAAGACTACTACGCAGAGCACCTGATTAAAGCCAACACTTTTACACAAACCATCCAAACCGAAGACGTACCATTCTAAGACCAAAGCCCCTCGACCGAGGGGCTTTTTTATTGACCATGAGCCTCATTCAAGACGTTCCTAAAGAACTCAAGGAGTTTGCGGAAATACTCGACAAAATTGCCTACCGTCACAGTAGCTACAACGAAGTTTTTAGTGATTTTTTAGATTTTACCATAGCGTGTTTTCTCACCACTGGCGACAAAGAATTGGCCAACCGCCTACAAAAGAAATACGGTGCAGAATATAAACTATTCAAAGAGCTACTTCAAGCCTATATGTCCTGCCAATATGGTTGTATTCATTCTGATACCGACTGGTACGATACTCTGGGCATTATTTATGAAACCATAGCAAGCCGATGGAAGTCCTCAGCGATGGGACAATTCTTTACACCTCCCTCCATCGTGGATTTAATGGTGATGTTCGAACAAACACATTCCAAAGGGCAAGGGAAAAAAGTACTGGATCCATGTTGTGGCTCAGGGAGGATGTTGGTTGCCTCACACGCTAAAGCTCCAGGGAATTTTCAATTCGGTGCAGACATCGACCCGATTTGTACTAAAATGTCGGCAATCAATATGCTAGTACATGGCTGTGTGGGTGAAGTTTCGTGTATGGATTCTATTGCCTACGAATGGCGCTTTGGCTACAAAATCAATACCTACCTCAACAGCATAGGGCATCCAACCTTGATAAAAATTGAAAAATTCGAGGATAGTTACTTTTATGTAAAACCGACTAAAGCCCAAACCAAGGCAGCACCTAGAGGCGAATTTGTACCAGCGAAAACTGAAGCGAAGGTTTTGAACAACGGGCAAATGAGCCTTTTCTAAGTACCTGAAAATCAGTGTTTTATTTTAAAAATAAATAGGAAAACGCTTTTTAAATCCGTTCTGTCGGGAGAAATTTACATCAGTTAAAACAATATAATTAACTGATAATCAATACAATAATGAACAAAAAAGACAGTAAAACGTACGACTTCCAGAAGCTAATGAAGCGAGCTTGGAAACTATTTAGAGATGGGCTAATCAGCTTTTCGCTATCCTTAAAAGTAAGTTGGCAAATCGCCAAAAATCTACTTACCGAATCTCAAGTTTACAAATCGATGAAAGGAGGTAGAAAATGATGAAGCGCAGAGATTTCGAAAAAATGTCACCAGCAGAGCAAAAGTTATTCCTGGAGCTTGTGGGTAATTATCAAGTTAAAGTAACCAAGCGCAAATCAGAGCAGAAACGTACCAGCGATTTGCCACTTTTTAAAAAGGACGAACAAACAACACTATTCTAAAAATCAAAAAGCCCAAGGGACGAGCTTGGGCTTTTAATTACTGTAAAATACATTACAATAATGAACAGCTCAAATTTAAACCAAAAAGCCAGAAATATCAAAATTTCTAGGCGATATGTACGAAGCCGTTGGAAAGAAACTAGAGTGCCCAAGATTGTCATATCGGGCGAATATCTCAGAGAAGCAGGCTTCAAAATCGGCGAAATAGTCAACATTTCATTTGAAAAATTAGAGGGTGGTCATGCCCTAATCAAGATTGCAACAGTATGAGTCAACATAAAATAACAACCAAGAAAGGCTATGAGGGCAGTGAAGTAATATCTGCCCTCCAAAAATGTATCAGAAGAGGCTTGGAACGTGAAGCACTGTTCTGGGCAGTGGAGCTGTACGATAGCGGTTACGGCGAATGGTGCTTTAAGCGTCTCAGGATAATGTCAAGCGAAGATATAGGGCTGGCGGAACCTCATATTTCATCCGAGATTTGGGCTTTATACGAAATGTATCGCGAACAAGCCAAAAAGAAAGACGATAAGAACGAGCCACAAAGGTTATTTCTAACCCATGCAGTAATCAAGCTCTGTCGAGCCAAAAAGAGTAGATTGATAGATTGGGCATTGATTTGGGCGTGGCTCACACATCCCTTCAGAAGAATCCAAGTCCCAGACGTCGCCCTGGACAAACACACCGAACGAGGCAGAAGATTAGGGCGAGGCTTCGGTCACTTCTTCGAAGAAGGAACCCAACTAGAACCACACGAACCCCAGCTAAGCGAAGAGGCCTATCGAGACTTAGCTAAGGATGCCATTGAGAGTAAAGATGGTGGGTTAAGGTTGTTTGAGTAGGATGTTGTTATACGGTATCAGTTAGATTGATACCGTATAATAAAATTCAAACTAATCTAGAGCTATCTAGTTTCAAAAGGTATTATTTTAGGTAATATTAATTGAACTAAATTATGGATTTATATACAACAGCTTTTTCAAATATTATAACTATTCTCATCCTAAAAATGACTTGTATAATACTGGGATACAAAGTAGTCAAGTTAGGATATAACCTTATGATTGAAGGGGTAAAAGGAAATTTTAATTTTACCGCTGAATACAAAGGTGTTAAAGCCGGGCTACTGAGTGCATCGCCTGGATTATTGTTTTTAACTTTAGGAATTGGGTTAATGATTTTCTCAATCTATGTAGATAAAGGCACAAAAACTGTTGATAAATCAAAACAAGAGTTTATTGACTCAGTTAAAGTAAAACATCATAAAATCAAGATTGACAACCCCAAAGACTCATTACCATGAAAAACCTACTATTAATTTTTGTATCATTCATATTTATCGCTCCAGATGACTTTAAAACATTATTTAATAAAGGTATGAGTGAATTAGATAATGGACATGAAAAAGAGGCTCTAACATATTTTCTTCAATCTCATAAACTGAATAAAAACCCTAAAACAAGCTATTATATAGCCGTTTGTTTTTTTAATCTAGATAGTTTAGATCATGCTGCAAAATATGCTATAGAAGCAAAAAATAACATCAATAAACTACCTGAAAAACCATATCAGGCTAATATTAAATTTATTTTGAATTATAAAAAGTTAACGAGTAACACTGTTACAAGAACCTCTTACAGTAGAGAATTTCAAGGTACTACAAAAAGTTTGGATAATCTTATAATTAAAACCCAGAATACCAATAAAGCATCCAAAAAAAATCCGAAAATACCTATTAAAGATTTACCAAATAATAATTATGATTTCAATAAAATCTTAGAAGATAAAGGCAAGGACTCGCCTTTTTTAAATAACCCAGTCAAAATAAAAATTACTAAAGACTCAATTTAGAAAAACTAATATTTATCCTACTTCAGTAGAAAAGTCCGTCATACATTTATGGCGGACTTTTTTATTACACCTATGGAAGAACTTCAGAAAAAAGAACAGAGTCTGGCTAAAACTCAAGATAAGCTAGACAAGTACAAAGATTACCTACTAGGTAGAGGGAAGCTGTCTCCGTCAGAGCAAACCATGCTCGAAAAATACCGTAAAGCTTTTAGTTGGCGTTGTAAAGGGTTTTCACCTCAGCACGTAAAACAAATGCTCATGCAAGATGAGGGTACTCAGTATGCCCAAGCCGCTAGAATACTTCAAGAAGCTACAGAGCTTTATGGACGTGTTGAGGAAATAGACAAAGAAGGTACCAAGCGTATTTTAGTCGAAAACCTCTATATCGCCATGAGTCTGGCCATCAAAGAACGTGACGCCCATGCGGTAATTGCTTCGGTAAAAGAAATTGGTAAACTATCCAATGTTTATTCCGACCAACCACAGCTCAACCCAGCCGATTTGATGCCAAAACGCCAAATTGTCTTCAATCGGGTAACGGTAAACAACAACTATCAATCTACACCAGAAGAAAATGCAGACACAATCGAACTTGAGTAATACGTCCGAAATCCTGCTAAATAACAAACAAGCGGACTTTCTGGAAGCCTTTCTCAACAACCTAGCAGATACACCCGACCCCAAAGACCCACGAGGTTGGGGTTTCACTGGTGGCTGGCGTGCCACAGCTCAATGCGGTCGTGGGTTTGGGAAAAGCCATCTACTCTGTCATATTATTGCTTTATCCGCAAGTGAGCTGCCAGGCGCACGTGCAGGATTGGTAGGTTTAACCTTGCGCCAAGTTTCTGATATCATCCTGAGTCAATCAGCCGAAGTATTCAAAGCATGGGGATATGAGGAATATAATTCAAAGACAGGTACTGGTTGCTACACGGTCAATCAACGTCCACCAGAGCATTGGCAAAAAGCCAAATATCCTCTTCGAAAATATGATAACTGTATTTGTTTCGCCAATGGATATACCGTCGATTTTTTATCTGTAGGGCAAATTCAAGCCAAACGAGGTACCAGCCTTGACCAGTTATTTATTGATGAGTCAGCAACCATCAAAGAGGAAATCTTTAATAAAGTCTTGCGTCCAACAGTAAGGGCAAACAAATACGCATACCAAGACACAAGACCAGGAAGAAAAGGTTTTAACCATCCGCTCCACTGGGCAATTATTGATTTTACCTCTGCTCCTTGGCTCGCCGAAGGAAGATGGATTTATAAAACTGAAGATTTGGCACAACAAAAACCCTACAAATATCACTATATGCAGGGTTCAGCCTATGACAATCTCATGTTTTTACCAGGGAATTATATCGAGGACCAAAGAGAGGTTTTAGATCCACTCAGTTTTGATGTTGAGATTTTGAATAAAAGAAGAACCAAAAACCCAAACTCTTTTTATTCAGCCTTCTCTGACAGACACGTTTACATGGACTATGAAAGGATCGATTACGACCCCAATAGACCGCTGGAAATTAGCTGGGACTTTAACGCCAAATTTACTTCAGTCTCTATTTGGCAAGATTTCGGCAATGAATTTAAGTGTATCGATGTGCTCTGGGTAAAGGAAGCTCCAGACGGACTCTTAGTAAATAAGCTCACAAATGACCTAATTACGAGGTACAAAAATCACAATAATAAGCGGGTTGTTTTATATGGTGATAATGGCGGCTCTAAAAAGGATGCAAATAGAAAGCCCTATTTTGAGGATATTAAAACGGCCTTCCGTAAGGATAAATGGGTGATATTTGATGAGGTACAAACAGGGTACCCACCCTACAATATACGCTATAAGCTAGTTAATGAGTTACTCAAGGGTACTATAGCAAAGGTACCTACTATCCTTATTAATGGCTGGTCTGCTAAAGCTATGGTTATGTCTTTACAAGATGCGCCAATTGTTGGAGATAACTTTGAGAAAGACAAAAGCTCTGAAAAGAAAGACATTCCTCAAGAGTTCGCCACACACTTAAGCGATACATTCGATTATATTATGTTTAGAAAGTTCTCAAAATATCTTTCTTACATCAGCGCCAAAGCCAGACCCTTCCTATTCAAGAAGGCGAGCTAATTTTTTTGGCGTTACCCAGTTACAGGTTTCATATATTCCCAAAAATCTTTTTGGCGCACGCCATTTTGTCCCTGTGCGAGCATGGAATTGTGAAAAGAGTAGAATTTTTAGCCCCATTCACGGGGCTAAACTCTTGACTATCAAGTTTATCACTCTTTTGTAGAGTAGAATTTCCCTCAAATCCTCCCCTATTTCTCCCCTAAAAGTTTTGTCCTATGATTTTTTTGATTCAAATCCCAACTTTGAATCATCAAAACGGCATTAGTATGTATTTTAAAGATGCTTATCACCAGTACCAAATGGCGGGAAAAGGCTCAGGCTTCCCAGACACTTTCGATTTGATTTATACCAAAGTCGATGGAACATTTGGAGAAAAGAAGGGCTGTAGTAGAAGACCCTCAAATCCAAACCCTGACAATAAAAGAGATTTAAGCTCTATCAAACATGAAAACCATGTAGCAGGGAAATGGTATTTGTGGCATCCCACTGACGGAAAATTCGAGATTCATGCCTGTGGCATTATTGCCTTCAATGGCGAGTTTATTGACCATCGTTTTTAGTTGTACACCTATGATAAATACAGTCGGGAAAGCTTACTTTGGCGCCCATGAAACAAAAGCTACTGTCAATGTTGGAACTCGTTCGGATTCCAATGTTGGCAATGGCTCAACTCAAGTAAAGAAAAACGTTAAGGTTGGCGAGAAAAGCTATCAGATATTTCCCTGGGGAATGAATAACAAAAAGCCCAATGAAATGATGGACTTGCTTGCCTCCAATAGCGACTTAATCAACCTACTGGAAGCTAGAAAGGACTTTCTTT
This sequence comes from Flectobacillus longus, assembly GCF_030056705.1. Taxonomy (GTDB): domain Bacteria; phylum Bacteroidota; class Bacteroidia; order Cytophagales; family Spirosomataceae; genus Flectobacillus; species Flectobacillus longus. The sequence goes on along the minus strand of NZ_JASHIC010000019.1, from coordinate 141,942 downwards.
TTGGTGCAGGTATTGGCGTTTTCGAGCAAACTTTTGATAAAGGGACGGAGATTTTAACCCCGATTGAAACGGAGAAATATAAAAAACTCCATGATTTTGTCCAGAAAAACGACCTCAGCGAGTTCAACGAATCGGCTGGATGCCATATAGTAGATACGGCAAACCTATTTACTAATGTGAGCATCGAAAAGGATAAAGTCCCGTTGATTACTGCAATTGACCCGCTTTTGTGTCGTGCTGACAAGGACCTCAAATTAGGAGCTGTTCAAAATTACCTCATTAGTGGTGAATGGGCGAGTAATTCACAGAAGGATATTATCGTTACGCCTTCCCTCAAGCTAGATACTGACTTGAGCAAACAAGGTGAGTACATCATGCACGTGAAGCGAACCCAAACAGGACAATTTTATTACAGCTATGCGACATGGTGGCCAGTCCAAAAAGCCATTTCCATTGCTAATCGTCTTTGGGATTTTCATATCAATGGACTCGATACCCAGTACAACGCTGCCAATATCGTTCGTGTTGCTAGTGAGTACTTTAGCAAGTTCGGGGCTGAATATGAAGGTGGAGAAGATGCCTTCAGAGAGGAGTTTTGGGAAAATGTAGATTCACTTTTAAGTGGAGAACAAGGCTCAAACCGAATGCTTGCGGATGAATGTGCCGTGGGTCCCGATGGAAAGTTAACCCCGTACATCGAGATTGTTCCCGTAGAACGTGGTATCAAAGGTGACGAGTACCTGAAGCTTTATGAGATTGTGATGTTAGCGATTTCTAACGCCTCATCAATACTCTCCAACATTGCAGGGGTTTCCAATGGTAAGGTAATGGGTGGCTCAGGCTCGGAACTTCGTGTTTCGGCTGAGTTCCAACAACAGTACCGAACCCCACGTGAACGCCAAATGATTCTGCGAGTGCTAAACCGCAAAATCAAACCTTTGTTGGAATTGCCCAACAATGTAGTTTTTGCTTACAAAAATATCATTCTGCAAACCTTGGACGTAAACCCAACGGGAACTCAGAAAACCACCTCAAACGCCTCTTAATATGGTAGCGCAAATTATTTGGATTGTGTTAAGAATTATAATCCTTACAGTCATTTGGATAGGGACACGAGTACAGGTAAAACGTGGTGACATTTCCGTAATCAATGCGGCTGGTGTTATTATGGGTACTTGCGTCTACTTTGGGATTGACCTTATATTATTATTATTTGGTGGCTTCTTCGATAAACTATTTTAATCATGCTAATCAAATCCACACAGGAAATGAGGACATTTTTAGGAAGAGCCATTTCCTCTGATTTCACCTTTGATTCTTTAAAACCTTACCTTGAGCTGGCGCAACAAGATTACTTGGTCAAAGCTCTGGGAGCTGAATACTGGGCAATTTTAGAATCTCAAGCTCAGAACAATGAGGCTAATCCCATATTACCGCTTGTCCGCAGAGCCTTGGCATTTTATGCGTATCACAAGTATTTGCCCTACTCCATCGGATTGGATAGCGACAACGGTTTACAAGAAACCGAATCCGATAATACCAAACCATTGAGAATCGGGGTACTTGAAAAACGCCAGCGAGAAACGATTGAAAACGCATCCAATGCCTTGGAATCGGTTTTATTGGAGCTATTCAAAAATAAGACTACTTACCAGGCTTTTTGGGCTACTCCCTACGGAATATCGCTCAAAAGTGTTTGGTTTCCAACCGCTACCCATCTTACTGATGTATTGCCCTTGGTCGGTGGTTCGTATAGGATGTTCGTTAGTATCAACCGCTACTTTGTTTGGGCTGAGGTATCCAAGGTTTTACCAGTGGTTGGTATGGCGACTTTAGCTCAAATCAAACAAGCGCATATCAACAACGCCACCGATGAGGTATTGGTCAATGCTTGTCGATTACTCAAGCAGTATATCGCTTGGGCAGCGTATGAAGAAGCCTTACTTTTTTTGAATGTGGTACAGCTCGGCAATGGGGCCTTAAGAGTCTTGAGTGAGTTTGACGGTATCAACAACACCAAAGCACCCGATGAGAAACTTTGGGCAGAATACAAACGGGGTATTCAAAACCGAACCGATGGGGCGTACAACGATTTGATAGGCTTTTTATCGAAGAATGTAACAACCTTCAGCGATTTTACCAATCAAACAGCGTACAAGCCAGAACGTGGGCGACTACCCGACAACAGCAAGTATAAATCAATTTTTAGGATGAAATAGTAAATTTTTCTACACCATGTTTAAAAAACTTATTGCCCTGTTCTCCCTAGTTTTATTATTAAATCTCAATGGCTTTGCCTCTGTTTTTGACCTGTATTTTCCTCGATTGATTCAAGCTGAAGGATATTACTTTGTCATGGTTCAATACGATAAAGGAGGCGCGACCAAGTTTGGAATTACCTACGCCGTGTACAAAAATTGGTGTAATCGTACCACACTAATTCTTATCAGTTGCGATAAAGACAAAAACGGCAAACTGGAGGTAAATGATTTACGGATAACGACCCTGCTCGATGTTAAACCGATTTATCTTACTCGATATTGGGAATTCCATCGGCTCAGTGAAGTCCATAACCAAGGGATAGCGGAAATCATTGGCGATATGATAATCAACTGCGGGACTGGTCGAAACCATGTACACGTAAAGACTATCCAAAAACATCTTGGTTTAAAGGCAGATGGTATCATAGGCACCAAAACCCTCGAAGCCATCAACAAGGCTAATCCTTCAAAGCTTTATAAGTTCATTTATCAGTATCGATCCAATTATTACAAAAAGATAGGGGTAGGTACTCAACGAAAGTTTTTAAAAGGCTGGTTAAACCGAATTTCTACACTAAAAAACGCTCATACCGATGAAAATTACATTGCTCTTTAGCGCCTTTATTTTTTGCGCCTTTACCTTTTTCGGTTCGTTAAATGATACCGTAAAAAGCACTAATCCTCACAAAGATTCTGTGGAGAAAATTACAGAAATCGCTACGATTCGTAAGACTATCGACAGTATCGACACTCATTCCGAAGGGCTTTGCGATACCTGCGTGGCAGCCTACAAAACGGTAATTATCGAGAACCGTTTATTGGCCAAGCGTATCTCGGAGCAAAACTATGAAATGAGTAAACTCATTGAGCAAAACGATGCCATACTCAACCGCAAGCGGATAGCTAGGCGTTAGGGCTCAAACTGTTCCATCTTTTAATCCTATTGCTTGTATGCTCAACCAAAATTTGGGTGTTATCGAGAGACTTACTTCTCCTACCCCGTCCATTTTCCGAACCATCCGAAATATTGCCCTGATATTGGCTGCCATCGGTGCGAGTATCGCCCAGCTCCAAGCACAAATGGAGCTTCCTGACTGGCTACTTTTTGCGGGTGACAAATCCGTTTGGATTAGCGGTTTGCTCACTGCCTTGGTTTCACAGCTTACAGTGGACTACACTGCTAAAGCCATTGTGGATGCCACCACCGAAAAAGCCGAAAAGGGGTATTTGAGATGAAATGGCTCGAATCACTGTGGACCTCCCAAACGACAGCGAGGCTGTTTGGCTTTGGGAACTCTGTAAAAAACTGGGCTATCAAATACAAGCTGTTCATTTTGGCAACGATTATCCTGTCGATAATCATTCTAAACAAATGTCAGCGTGTGAAATCGTCTCAAGTACATACTTTACAGCAAACAGCCAAACAGCACCGCAATCAAGCAGAGCAGGCGCACCAAAAGGCTACTTCAGCCGAAAAGAAACTCGAAGATTTATCAAAGACAAAGCAAAACGATGAAGCTCAATTTAAGCGTAAAAGTGATTTTATTGATAGGATGTCTGGCGACAACCTGCAAAGCGCAATCGACTCAGCGTACAACTACCGATAGTCTTCGTCAGCTCCTTCCAAAAGGGTATTATGTCTTGACCGAACAGGGTGCTAAAGATGCCCTTAAAGCCAAAATGGAGGCTGATTTTCTCAAGAAACAGCTAATCATTCGTGATTCTGTTATTGCCCTAAAAGACACCATCATTAGCTACCAGAAAGTTGAAATAGCCGAAAGAGTTAATGTGGATATCCTTCAACAACAAGCCCTCAAGAAGTCCAAAACCAAAACGGTCTTAAAAACCATCGAGGTTTGGGCGTATCGAGCGGTAATAGTTCTCAAAATTGTAGGTTTATGGTAAAGGTTCAATTCAACGCATGGGAGTTTGATATGCCCGAACGATGGGAGGAATGTTCTCTTGAGCAAATCGCCAAACTCTCTCCACTGATTCACTGGAAAGTAGAAGACATCACAGAAACGGAACAGGAATATGCTGTTTTTATCCTCTTGGGTTGTAGTCCACAGTTTTGGAACGAACTAACCTTGGAAGTCCAGCAATACCAGGCCTTGGTAAAAATTGCTCGTTTTGCTTTTGAACAAAAGATAGTGGAAAGACCTTTTGCCGAATTCAAACACCAGGGAATTACTTACTATGTTTTTGAAGAAAGCTTTGCTAATTCTGATGCGGTGGACGTTGCTTGGGCAAATATGCAATACCTAGCTTTTGCCAATCCTGATGAACCTAATCTCGATGCGCTCGACGAACTACTGGCAACATTGTGCCGTCCTGCTCGTAACGATCTCCACGAGTTCCAACAATCCAAGGACTGGGATGGCGATATCAGAGAACCATACAATGGTCAACGGGTAAAAGCTCGTGCCAAGGAATTTAAAAGTCTTGATATCGGTATCAAAATCGCTTTACTCCAGTATTTCGAATCTCAAAACACCCTGTTTTTAGAATCCTATGCCAATATGATGGGTGATGACGGACGTGCGCCTCGATACGAAAATGGAATGGGCTGGGTCACCATGCTCATGTCTGTAGCCGAAAAAGGAACTTTTGGCAATTTCGAGGCGGTTTGTCACCAAAATGTACACCTCGTATGGACCAAATGCCTTGATGATACCCTTGAGGCAAAAGAACAAGAACGTTTAATGGAAGCCCAAAGACTCAAATCATGATATCAAACTTTTCCCAAATGTTAGCCTTTTTAGAGGCTCAAGCAAAATCCACTACTGGCATAGTGGATTTTCGTCATGTAGGCTCAGCCGAATTTATCATTGAGCGTATTCAGAAGTATTATACCAGCAATTACAAGGAAGGGGCCTGTCTCTTTTTGGATACTTCAGAAGGAGTATTGCAACCTATCGAATACGATATCATGAATATTTCCTTTGTTCTGGGGGTAACTGTGCTCAAGAAACCAAACTCCAACGACCCTGTAGAACAAGATGCTATTTGGAGCGAAACCCTCGATGCGAGCATTCGTTTCTTCTCGAAACTCAAGGAGCAAGAAGCTAATGTAGAAAATTCGGAATGGTTTGAGTGTGGAATCATAGAAAACAAACTGCATCAGGTTTCTAAAATCACTAACTCCAACGCGATGGGCTGGCGTAACGAAATCATTTTTACCTACAACATCGACAAGATTTTTAACCATTGTAATTGTAATTAATATGGATTCACTTGCTACTGGAATCAGTCACCTGCCTTTATGTTTTAGCAGAAATAAGCTTACCTATCATGTGGATGCCTTCGACCCATTGGTTACCCTAAGAGCTGGCTTACTGACCTATATCGAAATTCATACCCCAAAGGCTTACCAATCTGCCGAATTTGTCAAGCTTGCTGAGCGTGTCGCCAGCGAACGCCCGATGCAAATGTTATCGGGTGCTCCCTTTTATTATGGGACTGATTTCGAGATTGATTCTATTTTGGATGGGTTATTGTCTTATTGCCCACCTAAGTACAACCAAACCCAAATCATGGTTTGCGCCTCCATGACGATACCTTTTAAGGTCAAAAGCGCTATCAAAAATAATACTGGGGTACTGGGTACTATTTTTACTTCAGAGACGCTTTTTGCCATCAAAGCTGGTTTAAGCGCCGATCAATACCCTGGTTGGAAAGATAATTTTTTCACCAATTATTTTGACCAAAACAAACCCTTTTTAACGTTCCATCCCAGGGAAAAAACTATCGACCGAGAACAACCGGAATTCTTATACTGGCTTTGTAATCTGCTCCCAAAACCTAGCAAAGTCAATGTGCGGGTAGAAGTGAGTTTTTCGGATGGCAGCACTTCTGTTCTCACACCCCAATTTCTGGTAAATCCTACCCAATACACCGTTTACTGTATCCCTGTGGGATTTGTAACCTTGGGGCTTGATTTGCTTGAAACTGACACCAAAAAAGTAGTAGATTATCAAGTATGGTTAAGCAATGATGTCAACCAGCGCTTGACAGAAATACGAACTTACACCCTCGAAACCCAGTATTTCCCTAATACTCGGTATGTCATTTTTGTCAACTCTTTGGGAGGTTATGATACTATTCGAACCACTGGCACTGGTCAAGGGAGCCTCAAGGTCAACCGTACCAAGGGCGAAAAAGTACTCGAAAGCAACTATCAGGCTTCGAGTGCTGAGGTATTTGTAACCGAAATCACGGGTAAAAAGGTACTCAATCTCAATACTGGCTATTTTGATGGCGACCAAACCGCCTACCTAAACGAGCTGATGTTTGCCAAAGAAATCTATTTAGTGTCAAACGATGGCTTTATTCCTGTTACACTCAATAGCGACGCCTACGATTATACGCAAGATAATGAGGATTTGGCTGGACGTACTTTTGAATTTGAATTTGCCAAAACCGAAAATGCTTTTTCTGACCTACCTACAGCTCCCCAACAAACTACCCGTGAGCTGGTATGGATTCCTTCAAATCCGTACTGTATCTATGACCCCGAAACGGGTCTAACAACAGGATTTCAGGCAGCTTCGCAATTGGTTTTGGCGTATAAAGACACTGGCGAAAAGGTTAAAGGCGTGCCTCCTAAAGATAATTTCCCTGGTACTGAAGGTTACTTTGCCCCTGCTCTTTCATCGGCTTGTAGTGCTGGCAATGCACCTTTTAAAAACACTGCTATTGCTCAAAAAGGCACTTATACCCGTAACAATTGTATCAACAGTTATGGAGATTATGCCACGATAACTGTACTAGCTAATACCTTTGGCGGACAGTCTCAAGAGGAAGCAGACAACCGAGCCAAAGCAAGATGGGCATTTCTCAATACGCAAGAATACGCTAATCTATATGCTTCGTGTCTTGCGGCGCCAGAATTCTATACTATGAATCCACAACCACCAGTCAATCAGTTCAATTACCGCTATGTAACCAAACCTAGTACTATGAACTGCCAAATCAACGGTGGACTTGGTGCGGCTTCGGGTAATAATGCTGATTTGGTATTTGGTAATCACTGGGCGATTCAGAACAATACCAATCCAAATTCCAAGGTGTATCCTGTGGGTAAAAATGATATTTTACTCCCATGTGGTGAGTCTTATATGTTGACTATTTATGGCTGGGATAAATCGGTAAGAGTGAAGATTTACGCAAATGGAACGTCTTTGGCGACCAAAACTATTACCCCTGCCGAATTCCAAGCGGGCGAAGGTGCATATATCTATCAAATCTCTGTGGCTTTTCCCTCTCAAGCTAAAGTTTTTGTTTTGTTCGAAACCCTATGAAACTACTTATAAAAATTGCTGGGCAAACGGTAGACGTTTCTCCAGATACATCCATCAACCTTGTGCGAAAAAGTCCGGTGTTTCAGCGAGATGAAATTATTGGCGATTATGCCGAGGAAATCAACCTACCTTTTACCTTACAAAACGATAGGATTTTGGGGTATTTTAGACATCCACAGTCAGCGACGGCCATCCAACGAATGTACTGTGAGCAATATGTAAATACCAATATGCTTACTCGTGGTTACGTGCTACCAATGGAGGCGATTGATAATTATCGTTTGGCTTATACTTCTGGTTTAGCAGATGCTTTTGGCAATATCAGAACCAAAAGTTTAAGAAGCATCGACTTTGGGAGCATTGCTTTACCGACCAATTACAACAATACTTTAGGCAATACCTATCAAAATGGAGGTTTTGTATTTCCCTCTATCTGGTCGCCCGAATTTTACCAAAATCCCCCTGAAGGGTTCAACGGTAAAATCAATGAGTATAACAATGGCTATACCACCGGGCCAAAAGTACCCATGTTTTTTGTCAGGTATATCCTCGAACAAATAGCCTCACACACAGGCTTTGTTTTTAGCTTCGATACTCCCGAAATCAACCTTTGGATTATCTACAATACACAAAGCTTGGATTCTTTGGGAGCGATTTTACCGCAAAATCATTTACCTGATTTAACCGTAGGGCAATTCTTATTGGAGTTTGCCAAGCTTACCAATTCGGCGCTATTCTTTGATGTACCTAATCGTACCCTCCAGTTCAAAACCCGAAAAAGTATTTTCCAATCTGAATGTACCCTCGACTGGAGTAAAAAGGCAAGCCCCATTAAAGGCAAAATTCCGTTTGGATCATCAGGATTGGAACTATTGTTTACCGAGGATTCTGACGATGGCGTCACAAAACTCATGCCTCTTGAAAGCTACCTAAGTACAGGAGCCAGCGAGGATATCACCAAAATCGAAACTGTTTGGAGTACCCTCCCTACGGTGAACGGTCTCCCTTATACTCTCCAACAAGGCATCACAGCAGGACAAAATGACAAAACATTTAGTCCAAGGCTTTTACAATGGAGTGGATTACAAAACGGTATTCCCTTGGCAAAAGCAGAAACTAATTCCCTTGAGCTTTTTTGGAATACTACTAATGGGCTTTTCAAGCGCTATTACCAAGAAGAAGAATGGCTCAACCAAAACACCTTTATCATACCTCCAGTAACCTTGTACCTGACCGAAAGTGATTTGGCACGGTGGACACCTGACCAAAAGGTACATATAAACGGAGTAAATTATTTATTTGACCAAATCGAGTGTCCTTTACACAACCTCTCTCAAGGCTGTATTGGCACTGCTTACCGTGTTTATTGATGGAAGAATTAGAAAAACTTTTCGAAACAGAGCTAAATGAAATACAAGATGCTGCCGTCTTGTATTTCCAACGATTTATCAAAGAACGGGGTTTGGTGCTTACCAATGAGCTACACGAACAGTTCAAAAAATCGGTAATTGTTGTGGCAAGTGAGCTGTACGCTGAGGTAAAAATCAGTTTCCATCATTACGGAAGATTTTTGGATCTAAAAACGATGCAGTTTAGAGGTGGCAAACCCGACCCTGAAGGAGTATTGATTGAAGGGCTAAAAAAGTTTATAGCTTTTAAAGGGCTATCAGATTTTAATGGAATCCCTGGGTACTACGGAGCCAAAAGAATGCCCATCACAAGCATAGCCATCAACCGCCTAGCCTACGCAATGGCATACAATCGAGTAAACAGAGGAACTGTAAGACGTCGTGGCGACGGCTGGTACAACAAAGGAAGGTCAATGTTTGTAAGGGATGTTAGAAGAAGGATGCAGGGCTCAATTGCAGAGTTAATTACCTCAGAGGTTGCAAAGAAAATGGAAATATAACAGAATAGGCAAGATTCTGCCTATTCTGTTTATTTAGTAAGGTATTTTCGCCATTCCTTTGAGCCTCTCAACACTAATAAGACAGTTTAACTTAAAGACTCACTCCTTTTTCTCTTCTTTCTTTTCTAAGTCTTTTTTCCCATAGGACTTTATAAGTTCAATTAAATCATCTTTCAGTTGTGGAGCTACCTCTACAATTTTTGAAAACATCTTACTTTCCAGAAATTCTTGAATAGGTGTGTTCTTGGAGTCTTTATCATCGACAAGTCGAACTGGTGATTCGTCTAGTCGTTCCAAAGCAATGTTGAATAGTTTATTATAGAAAGATTTGTCTATTCTTTCCGCTTCAAATTTATACCCACTGTAAGCTTTTGCTAAAGCTGACTTATATCCATAATCTTCAGATAATCTAAAATACATCCCGATCTGTTTGGTCGCTAACCATGCTGCCCAAATTGTTCCCCCAAATGAAATAATAACTAAAATTAATTTTATTAATACCACTGACCAGTTAATTGTAATGGTATCTTTAGAAGTTGTAACTTTGGTTACAACCTCAACTTCAGATAACAAAGTATCAAGCCTAGAAGTACCAAACTTTATACCGAACATTAATGTCAGAAAAAGTACGATGACCCAGAAAGCCATAATAACTTGCAACTGTATGGCCTTGCTTGAAAAGGATTTTGCTAACCCTACAGTTGTAGAAGCACTAAAAGCAGCTTTACAGTCATCGACAATCTGTTTTGCCTGATTTTCCAACTTAGTCATAACTGAAATATTAGCAATTGCATTATTCTTTAGACCCAAAACCATATCTGTATCTTTTTGAACCTCTAATAAGTCAACAGAAAGCTTCTCACTTTTACGATCTAATTCACCTCTAAAGGCTTCGAAAGCAAAAACAGTTTTATGGGACTGTTCTATAAAATCAGATTTTAATTGAACTTCTTCATAAATCTTATTAAAATGCTCAAAATCTTCTCTCAGTCTAGCCACATCTCTTAATGAAAATAAATTTGAGATCTGAATTTTTAGAATTTTGTTCTCTATTTCTGTGAGGTAATTAAGAAAGTTAATTAAGGGCTGCCCATTCAAATAAAGTAGGTCACCACTCCAATATGTTATGGATATCGTCTCATAAGTTGTTAATTTATTCTGAACACCCTGTATAAAATTGTACTGAAGGTTATCAGACGCAATTGTAGAAATAGACGATGTGACATCCTCTAACTTTTGTAAAATTTCTCTAATGGTTATTAATGGAAGTGTATTTGAAAAGAGCGTACTTATATTTACATCTAGGTCTCTTTCCGGCTGTTGTATCCCTGACTTAATTCTTGCCATCGATAAAGCTATTCTATCTATCATAAGTGTTGTTTGTAAAGTGATAATATAAGTTAAAAATATAAAACCAAACATCATGCCCAATTGAGACAACTTTTTTCCTATTCAATTCAAATTAATAAATTGAACTTGGTATAGAATAATCAAACTATTCTATACCAATGAATCTTGTAGAAGAAAGTACCGTAGTTTTTCGCCTTGATGGGCGCCCCTTCCTTAGTGAACTCTCCCAAATAGAAGCTCAACTCGTAGAAGCTAAAGACAAACTTGCTGGCCTTGAAAAAGGAACCAAAGAATGGGCAGACCAAAAGGCTGTTGTCCGTGAGCTAGCCAGTGCCGTAGAAACAGCTCGTCACCAAATGGACCTTAGCGAGCTAACGGTTAAACAGCTAACTGACCTTCAGCGTGACATGGTTAAAGTCATGAAGGATAGTGTTGTAGGCTCTGACGAATATAATGCGGCGGCAGAAAAGTTAAAACAGATCAATCCTATCTTGCAAGGCGTAAGAGAAGATATGAGAGGTGTTGGCGAGGAAACAGTAAAGCAGACACCTATCTGGGAACAATTCAAAGAAGATTTTACCCGTGCATTTTCCGTGGTTTCAGTTTTTGAGGCAGGAAAAGCCGTTTATGATTTCGTATCAGACAGTGTTAGAGAATTTAAGGTTTTCCAAAGTGCAGCGGCTGATTTATCTGCCGTTACTGGCGCCACTGGTGACGACCTCAAATATCTAACCGATACAGCTAAACAAACAGCTCCAGAGTTTGGTATGATGGGAAGCGAAATGTTAGAGGCCTATAAAATGATGGCTTCTGCTAAACCCGAATTGCTCGATCAAAAAGAACTACTTGCCTCTACTACCAACGAGGCTATCAAATTAGCTCAAGCAAGTAAAATGGAGCTGGGTCCTGCAACTGATGCCCTTGCCAGTAGCTTAAACCAGTTCGGCGAACCAGCCAGCTCAGCCAGTCGCTTCATTAACGTAATGGCAGCAGGTGCCAAAGAAGGCTCAGCCGAAATTGACCAAATGGCATCAGCCCTCAAAAATTCAGGTACGGTGGCAGCCTCTTCAAAAGTCAGCTTTGAGCAAACCAATGCTGTTCTCCAATCACTTAGCTCCATTTCCCTAAAAGGTGGTGAAGCAGGTACCCAGCTCAAAAACGTATTATTGACCCTTTCAGCGGGTGCAAATGAGACCAATCCACAGGTAGTAGGATTGGATAAAGCGATTGAAAATCTTGGCAAAAAACAACTTTCTACTGCCGAGATAGCAAAGTTATTTGGTAAAGAAAACGTTACGGCAGCCCAACATATCATTACTCATGGTAAAGAGATTACAGAATTAACAAAACGAATCACTGGAACGAACGAGGCTTACACTCAGGCAGCAATTAATACCAGTACCTTAGATTTTCAGACAAAGCAAGCAACCTCTACACTAAATACCCTCAAGGTCGAAATTGGCTCTAGTCTTGAACCTGTTATTGTCAAGCTAATCGCAAGCTTTATCACTTTTGTAAATACCATTAGGGCTATACCTTCATTTGTTCGTGAAAATAAAGATATGTTCATTGCCCTTGGGGCAGCAATATTGGCTTTCAATGGGCATTTAATTGTAGCGACGGCCTCAAGTTTAGCTCATGCGGCAGGTGAAAAAGCGGCTACAATTGCCAAAACTGCAAGCACATCCGCTCAATGGTTGTTAAATACAGCTCTTACAGCCAATCCCATTGGAGCTGTAGTAGCAGGTATCGCCTTATTGGTGGGTGGTCTAATTACCTGGTACAAAAATTCTGAATCTTTGCGAGCTGTTATAAATGGTTTATGGGAAAGTATCAAAGTAGGGGTTGATTATGTACAAAAGCTCACCACTAAAATCACGTCATTTATCCAAGAATCAACCCTGATTCAAGGAGCTGTAAGCGTAATAAGTACGGGAGTAGAAAAAATGATGTCCATTCTAAATACAGGCTGGGCAATTGTTAGCACTGTGCTAGGATACTTAAAAACTGGAATTGTTGCTCTAACTGCTCCAATCAATAGTTTTATAGCGCTTGCACAGAAAGCAGTTGGAATATTTACTGGACTATTATCTGCTATTACTCCCGATATATTCAAACAAGCTGGTAATAAAATTGGCACTGCATTTTCTCAAGGCTATGCAGAAAAGATGAACGAGGGCAGAAAAGCCCAAGAAAGTGAACATCAAAAGCACCTTAACAACACGGCTGACGCTTCCAAAAAGACTACTAAAGCCATTGCCGAAAATGACGTTTCGGAACATAAAGAAACCCTTTCTAAAAAGGAAATAGCAGCGGCAAAACATCGTCAGGAGGAAATAAAACGTGCCAAAGAAAAAGCGCAAAAAGAACGTGAGGACCAATTAAAAGAAGAAAATCAAGCGCTCAATGAAATCAAAAAGATGGATATTGAACGTATCAAAGACGAAAATGCCAGAGAAGTTGCCCAGCTCAAGTTTAAGCACCAACAGGAATTGGCGCAAATTGCCCAGTCAAAGGCTAGTCAAACCACCAAAGCTGCATGGGAAAAAGCCCTTAACGATAAACTCATTCGTGATATTGATGCTTTAGAAACCAAAGCTCGAAACGAAAAAGTAGCCGATGAAAAAAAGGCAGCTAGTGAAATCGCCAAAGACCAGGATACCAAACGCCAAGCTAAAATAAAGAACTCATTCGATGCCGAAAAAGCCATTAATGAGTTTGAATTACTAACAGCTCGAAATAATCAAAACGAAATTCAGAGGCTAAAGCTTCAGCGCCTTGATATCGAAAAGCGAGAAACCTTGGCTAAACTCGATGCTGAATTACAAGCCGAAAAACGAACCCTTCAGGAAGCGTATGAATCTGAAGTAGCCAAAGCGACAGCCTCTGGACGAGACACTACAGAAATTCATAGAAGGTACAGAGCTGACCAAATGAGTCTCGATCAAAAGTATTTGGCTGAAAGTTCGCTGGCAATCGCTAACTACCAACAAGCCAAAACCAAGGAGCAGGAAGACCACAACAAACTAAGAGAAGAAAATCACAAAAAGTTTTATGCAGGTCTCAAAGCCTTAATGGATGGCGATTATAATGGTTTTATCGATGGACTCACCGCTAAACTTGGAGCTGATACCAAAAACCTAGATGCTAGAACCAAAAACTTTGTAAGTCATACCGATAAGGTTGGAGAATATGCCAATATGGGTTTTGACTTTTTGAAAAAACTTAGTGATTTACGCCTACAACAAGATGTAAATAACCTCAACAAAGAAAAGGAAACACAGCTTAAAGCTTGGGAGGAAAAGTACAGTAAAGGACTCATCAGTAAAGATGAGTACGAGTCCAAAACCGACGAGCTAAACAAACAATATGCTGCCAAAGAACAACAGCTAAGAAAAGAGGCCTTCGAAAAGCAAAAGAAAATGGATATTGCTCAGGCACTGATTAATGGAGCTTTGGCAGTGGTAAAATCCTTGGCAATGTTTGGTTGGCCTTTTGGTCTTATTGCAGCGGCAGCGGCTGGAGTAATGACAGCAGTACAAGTGGCATCTATCAGCTCTAGAACCTTTGCTCAAAAAGGGGCAGTCATCAAAAACGCTGGGGTGCCTCAAGGCTCTAGACATGGCAACAAATACGGTGATGCTGGTATTCAACTTATCGACCGTACTACTGGCCATGAAATTGGAGAAATGGAGGGTGGTGAGCCTATCATGATTTTGTCTAGGAACACCTACCAAAACAACAGACCTGTAGTAGATAAGCTTTTGCACAGCTCACTACACAGGAACGGTGCCCCTATTTACCGAGATGGCGGTTTGATGTTCGATAACGGTGGTACACTTGATGAAAGTGTACAAGACCGTATCCGAGAAAAACGAGAAGCTGAAAGACAGCAACAAGAGGAAAAACAGCAAAGTGATGCAGTTCAAGCAGAAGCAAACACTACAGCAGGGGACGGCAATAGCCCGGCGGCAAACAATGGCATGGGAGACACCACAGCGCAGGAACAAGCCATTGCCGAAAATACCAAGCTTCAAAAGGAAATAGCTTCAGGAGTTACCAACACGGTGCAGGAACTCAAAGACAGTAATCTAACCGAAAGAGAGATTTTGTCTGAGCTTAGAGGAATGCGAGGTGATATGAATCGTCTTTTGAATAGCATTAATTCAAATACCGCCAAAACAGCAGACCGAACGGCCAACCTTAGCTCTTTAGCGGTGATTGCTAGTAAGTTCAAGTAATCCTATAGTGCTGGGAATGATTCCAAAATCTCAGATTCAAGGAACATTCCCAGACTTTTCAAGTACTTATCAGTTTGCTCAAGTGAGCTATGACGGCACATTCTTTGAATCAGTTTAATATCCTTGGTAGCCCGATAGAGCGCAATTACACCAGTATCTTTCCAAGAGTATTGAGAGTAATTTTTATTCTTCAAATTCAGCGCATCAAGTACTTTCGCATGCTGAAGGTAAAACCATCTATCCCCAGGACACTTCAACCCCGGACGACCTTGTAAAGTAAAAATGTAAAGCTCTGGATCATAATCTCGGAGTTTGTATTCCTGTATCAATTCTTCGAGTCCTCTCGATATCTGAACATATTGAGTTTTTCTATTTTTGGCGTCATCTGAACGTACTCTAATATAGTGCTCTCCAATATCTCCGATTTTCAAATTACGAACCTCTTCCCCAGGGCGAAGGAAAGTATAATACATAATGGCCAGGTACAACCACAATTGAGGATTAGGATTAGTTTCTGTAAGATATGTTTTAATTAATGCTCTATCAGTATCTGAAAAAGCCACTCGTTTCCCTATTTCTATAGGCAAACTTTCCATTTCAGTAAAGGGATTCTCTTTTACAATTTTTCGACGCATCAAAAAATTAAAGAAGATACTCATCGTTCCAATGCTCGTCTTGGTGGTCTTATTCGAGAGCTCCAAACCTCCCTCTCTCCTTGTCTTCAGAAGGTGGTCAAAAAACTCAAAAGCCATTTGACTAGAAAACTCCGTAACCTCTCTAAAATTTGGATAGTACTTAATAAGAAAATTAGTGTAGCGTTTAAGATGTGATTTATAAGTCCGCAGGGTATTTCGCTTTTTAGTATTCTGGGTAAACTTGAGAAACAAAGAAACATAATCAAAGACGGTACTTTTCTTTTCTTCAGCTTGAGGGCTTGCGGGTAAAACCTTCTTTTTCTTATCAACGGTATAGGCTCCATTCTTCAACCAGGTACTTATCTCTTTAATAAGGTTTTTAGAATCCTTATAACGCTCTTGTGCTGTAGCTCCTTTAGGGGTCAAACGTTTCCTTTCCAGCTTCGCTAAATCAATATTCCAGATATAGAAAGTTATCAACCAAGGCTTAGAAATATCCCCATTGTAGTCATTCAAACGGGGTAATCTAAACTCGTATTTGTATTCCTCTTTTGATGCTTTTACTGCCATTTTTTGTCTGTTTACTGCCAAATTTTTGCCATTCCGAGGGGTATAAACGCAAAAAACCGCTTATACAGGCCGTATAAGCGGTTTTTAATAGTGGAGACGGAGAGATTCGAACTCTCGTCCAGACAAGGAAACTCATAGCTTTCTACACGTTTAGTCTTGATTAATTGTCGGGAATACTTTGGTTCAAGCCGGACCAAAAATATTCCGTAGGCTCGGTATACTAGATTTTACTCAGAGACATCAGCAAAACCCGACTCTGCTTGTCGTCACCCCAATTCCACACGGCAGAGTTTAGCATGGAGGGATGTGGCAGGAAGCATCAACCTAGTTGAAAGCGACCTATGACTTATCCTAAATTAGGAATTAAGCTGCCATGGCATACGAAGTATTGCCAGTTATGGTTTGAGTTGATTTTTAACAGGAGGTCTACCCTACTCCCGACGTGCTTACTATCAGAATACACAAGCTGTCAATACCGGTCGTCCCCAGTATTTTGTCTTAATAAGGTGCAAATATAACAATAAATCATGAATTTCTAAAATTCAAATCAATTATGCGTATATCGCTCCTGCAAATCTCATAATCTGTGAGATTAAAAAAATCTTCAATGCTCAAATTGCTAATTATTTCACATTGGCTCTTTGTCGAGAGTCTCAACATTTTAAATTCCCAGTTTTATTCCTGCATAAATCGTCCTTCCTGCTGCTGGTTCATAATATCTGTTAGCAGTAGCATTGATTTGAATATTAGCAAAATAAGACGCATCAAAAAGATTATTCACACCCACAAATGGCTCTATTGTCATTCCTTTCAGATGTTTTTGCCATCCTGCACGCAAATTCAAGGTTTGGTATCCGTCTACAGAAACAGTATTTGCGTCATTGGCATACATCGACGATACACTTCGAAATTGAGCTACAGCAAATAGTCCTGATTTTGGGAAATATCTTAACTCTGCATACACTTGATTTTTAGGAATACCTGGCAAACGATTTCCTGCAAACTCTCCCGCTAATGTTTGATAACTTTTGTACTCAAAATCAGAGTATGTATAATTTAAAAATGTTGTTAATGCGGCAACTATTTGACAGCTTAAACCTACTTCTACTCCTTTTCGGACAGATTCTCCTGCATTGCGATAGAAGGTACGCCCCACTTGATTGGGCAACTGATATGGAACAATTTCTCCCTGAATATTTACCTGAAAAACGCTTATATCTACTCTAGTTTTATTACCTAACCACGCTTTATACCCCAACTCGTAATTTTGCGATTTTTGAGGATTTAAGTCTGGATTAAATCCACCTTGACCTATTGGATTATTAGTCAATTCATTAAGTGAGGGAGTTTCGAAATTACTCGTGAAGTTACCATACAAGGTATTGCGTGGCGCAAGACTATATGATATACCTACCATTGGACTAAATCGCTGAAAAGTTTTCTGTGCAGACTGATTTCCATCTGACAAAAATTTATCAGTAACACCTATTTTTATCAAGTCATATCGTGTGTTTAGAACAAGTCTTAGTGCTTTCGATGGGGCAAATTCTTGTAAGATATATGCACCTGTATTATCAAAACTTTCTTCTTGATCAAGTCGAAGAGTTGTTCGTGTACCAAGTTTGTTATCGTATCGCTGACGATTGTCGGCTTGGTTCTCCAAGTCTAAACCTGTACGCAGTTTGTATCCTTTAGTAGAAAACTGATAGGCGAATCCCCCACCCCAAAATACTCGTTGAAAGGCAATTTGTCCACTGGCTTCAAAGGCCTGATTAGTATTAAAATCACGATTTATCAAAAAAACTCTTGCATTAATAGCACTTTTTTCTCCTAACTTTTGGTCAAAAACCAAGGCATTTCTCAACTGATTAAAAGATTCTGTGGTATTATAATCAACGTTGGCTTTTCGGGCTTGTGTACGGTCTTTGTTTACTTCCTCCAGGGTAATTCCTCCAGGGTCTTCAGCATTGGGGCTATTGATATAGGAAGTCAACAAACTCAGTTGCGTTTTATCCGAGGGACGAAACCCTATCTTTAGATTCAACAAATTTCGTTCTAAAGCACTTTTTTGACGATATCCGACACTTTCCAATCGTGATACACTACCCAATACAGACCATTCGCCCCACGAAGAGCCAAATTTGACTTGATAGCGTTTTAAACCATAGCTTCCAAAAGTACTCGATATTTCGGCATAAGGCTTGTTAGGCATACTTTCGGTTTGTAAAGCAATTACTCCACCCGAGGCATTACCATAAATTCCTGATGTTGCCCCTTTTAGCACTTCGATTCTTTCTATTAACCCTACATCTATATTACCCAATTTGGCGGTTCCGTCTGGAGTTGATTCTGGTACACCGTCAAGGACAATCTTTAATCCACGAATGCCAAAAGCAGCACGGGCGCCAAATCCCCTAATTGAAATCCTTAAGTCTTGAGCAAAGTTTTCAGAATTCATTGCAAAAACCCCAGGAACAGTATTAAGAGCTTCAAACAAAGATAATTTGGTCTGACCTATTTGCAGACGAGCTTTACCGATTGTTGAAACTGATACTGGTAGCTGGTTCTCTTTTTGAGGGATGCGTGAGGAAAGAACAGTAACTGGCGCTAATTCTTTGGCTGTATAGAGCGTGTCCTGAGATGTTTGTTGAGCAAGAATACCAAAAGTTTGATGAATTAAAAGTAAAAATATAGCGTATCTCATGTGTTATATAGAAAAAAGAAAAGAGGGTTGACTCGATTGCATTAATACCTTCATTATTTAAAACATAAAGGTACAATCAAAAAAATAAAACCTCGAAAAGTTTAGCTCTCCGAGGTCTGTTTTCTGATTAGGTATTTAATTAAAAGTAAGGATTAAAATCTTGTATATGATTATAAAATATAGATCATCTATTGTAAGGATTATAATGCTTTTGATAAGGATGAAAGATGGAGTTCAATGTCAAACATCCGCCAATGCTTGTAAAACCCCATCAGTTCAAACCTGTTCTACATTGAGACAGTTTTCTGTAAAATACTTTATACATCCGCCAATGTAAGAGTACAACTAAAACAGTTTGTCATCAAAATATAGACTGAAGGTCACGTTACAGAAACCAAATATTGTTGCCCTATTCGCAATCATGCAACAGGAAGATTATCGACAAAATAAAACTAGTGTGCATCCAAATTTATATTGGGTACAAAATAAAAATTAAGATTAGTTGAAGTATTCTTTAAAGCAAACACCTTTGCTCAAAGGTATTTTTCTAAAGGATTTTTAGCTAATGGGCTTTTTGCATATTAGGCGAACAAAAAGTCAATAACTACTCCATGGACTTTTGTAGCGGCAAAAGAATGGAATAAAAATTAGAATAACTGAAGACTCAATATTACTCTATGGCGATTATACTGACTTAATTTACAATCATTATGCCAAATGGCATAAAAGAACAGAAATCGTCCAAGTTTTATACTTTTGTTCAGATTATTGGAGTCCTTCGTTTAAACAAATACGATTTGGGCATTTGTGACTAATAATACTGAAAATTACAATGTTTATTTATAGTATTGAAAAATATTCTATAAAAACGCACGAATTATTAAAATAATTTACGAACTGCATGTTAACTACCAGTCCTCACGAACAATCATTAAAATTGATGACTGGGGAATAATGATATACTTCTCATGATCAACTTCTACTTCTATACCATTTCTCTTTAGAAATAAAGCTTGATCTCCTTCCTTTACTTGAAGAGGAATGTATCTCACCTGATCTGAATCCTTCCAAGGCTCGTCTTCTTGAACAGCAGGTATAGGAAACCCAGGTCCAGTTTTTATGACGTATCCTTTTAATATTTCCTCTTTTTCTTGAACCGTTGGGGGCAAAAATAAACCCGAACGCGTTACCCCATTACTTTCTTGTGGGCGAATTAATACCCTATCACCCATCATAATCACTTTATCCAAAGTATTGATACCACCAATTGTTGTAATCATCATTTTAAGTATTTCTATTGCAAATAGTATTTTCTATTATGCAAAATTAAACAATATTTTCACTAAAAAATCAAGTATAAAAATATGTATTAATGCTGAATCGTGAGAGGCGAATCATGAATGTAAAATTCTAACTTTCAACACCTTACTTTACAAATCAAATTCATCAATTATACAACATAAAAATGCTTGTTTATTAGTTTTTTAGAAACCAATTTTTTCATCAACTTCGTAGGAGCTTTTACAAAGGGAAACAAGATAATTCTCCTGTATTCATTCTTATTTTGCCTGCATTAAGCTCTAGACTTGATGCTGTAAAAGCCAACAAGTGTTTTTTATGAAATAATAGAAACTTTAGGCTAATTGATTCTGGTTTTGGTTCTTGGCATATTTATCATTTCTACATCAAATATTCGCTTACCATCAATTTTTAGACGAATAGCCGTCTGCACTTGATGAAAACCATGCTGCCCTGCTGCTCCTGGGTTGATAAACAACATACCTTTTCTATTCAAGTCTCTTTTGACTTGTAAAATATGCGAATGCCCACATACAAATATTTCAGGCAACTGTATTTCAAAACATTTGAGTGCATCTGGCTTGTATTTGGAAGGTGCTCCTGCAATATGTGTCATACCTACCAAAACTTCTTCGCAGTAAAAATGGTTTATTAATGGATAAGTCTGTCGAACGGGCGTACCATCAATATTGCCATAAACTCCCATAACTGGCTTTATAGCCGACAAGGTATCGGATACCGACACATCGCCCCAATCGCCACCATGCCATATTTGATCGCACCATTCCACGTGCTCCATCAATCTTGGGTCGAGATAACTATGGGTATCTGATATAATTAATATTTTTTTCATATTATTAAGTTAGTGGACAAAATAAAATTTAAGATTATGCTTGGGGCTTTCAGGTAACAGCTTTCGGCGGTGGGTTTTGGGAAAAAGCATGGTTGTGGGTAATAAAAAACATTTTAACACTCTGTGCCTTGCGCCTGTTGCCTAGTGCCTAAACACATAACTTAAATCTTATTTTGCAAGATTACTTAAGTACCAAGGCAAAATTAAAATAATTTTACCCGCTTTAAGCTCTAGGTTTTATGACTTAGGCTAAAAGTTAAAAAGTATTTGTTAGAAAATTAGTGAAGCTTTTTTAACTAATGTCTACGGCTTACTGCCTAATACGTAATAATGCGATTTTATTTTGCACTAATGCTTAATGGGTCATATTTTTTAGTACTTCTTCCAATAATTTTATACATTTAAGCATACATTACCAATGTACATTTGTTGACTATAGAAACTAGAATTGGCAAGTCACCAGTCGCATACTTCAGAACTGACAGTCGTCCCAATCTTGTATTAATTCCAATATGAGCACTCAAGCATTTGAAATACAGTTATACGAAAAACTGAATCAGTTTTTCTTCGAGCATGATTACTTGCTGATGGTAGATAAAAAGCAGTATAGAAAAATTACAACGTCAGGCTTTCTAAACGTTATTTTCACCTGTACTTCTTACGAAAATGAAATCTTACTCGATGTAAATATGGGATGTCGAAATGAGAAAATTGAGCAAATCGCCCAACAATATCTAGGTAATGCTCGTGACTATTGGGAAGATGCTAACACTTTTGTGATTTCTATTGGCAAATTCAATGACTCAAAAAACTTTCGATATAAAATCCAAACTGACTCAGATTTAGATGATGCTTGCGAAGAAATACGTAGCTTTTTGCTTGTTCATGGCTTTGAGTTTTTACAATCAAATCATACACTTGATGCGATACATCAGATGTTTAATGCAACACCAAAGCTACCTTGTAAATATGTTTATAATCAATCACACAGACGGTTTAAAGGTTTGATTGTTTCCAAATTTGTAAATGATGAAAACTTTAAGGACTTATTTGAAAAACATAGGCGAGGGCTTATTTTTTCGCACGCAAGTGAAGAAGAAGTTCAAACTTTTGATAGGCTAATGGGATTTTTAATGTATGTATCTGATAATTAAAGTTACTATCTAACAGGCTTTAGACAAAGTCTTTTAGATAGTAACCTTAACAAACTGCACAGAGTATAAAATACAAAATCCTAGCTATCAGCATATTATCAAAAAAAAGTAATTGATAAATTTATTGCTTAAAACTCTGCACTTTATTCCGTATTGTCTATGTCAAGAAACTTAGTTTATCGATTGTCCTACAGACTCAATCCATTGATTAAACAATTTTCCTTCTAATTGACAAGCCACTGTAGCATGCTCTTCCCAATTACTTGAAAACTCTTTTAATTGAGTTATCATTTCAGCCAAATGTCCTTCTTCTTCTACAATAATAGATTTCATATTTACCTTCGATTTGGCTTGTTCTAATACCTCTTGATATACAGGATATAACTCATCTGCACGAACTTCAATGGCGTAAGTCACCAATAAATAGGCTGCATATTTAAGTTCGACACCTGATAGTTGCAAAGTGGCTTTTAAGTATTTACAAACCTGCAAATCAAGCAAATTTAGATAAGAATAACTAGCAAAAGGAGCTATCAAGAATTCATCATCATAAGTTGCGTAATCATCTATTTGAGCAACTTTTTGAATTTGTTTCTTTAGATAAAAAGCGTGACGAGCCTCCTCGGCGGCGTGTTTCAACACAATATAAGAAACCTTTCTTTTGTGTTCAGATGCTGAAATTTTTCTAGCACCTGTGTTTTCCATCAACGACAAAGTATTCAAAAAACGAGCATGAATTGCATTGTCGGATACGACTTTTCCTAAAATTTCTTGTAATTTCATATTCAAAAATATATTAATCGTGGTACGCTGAGGTTTTCTTCATTAAAAAATTAAACACTTTGTTGATTTTATGCAATTTCATTATGTAAACTACTCTGATCAAGAACTTGCTATCGTTCAGGAATTGTTTGAAGAATACTCTCTCGAACTTGGAATAGATTTATGTTTCCAAAACTTTGAGCAAGAGCTTCAAACGCTTTCAAAAGTCTACGCTACGCCAAAGGGCTGCATCATTATATTGTATCATGAACAACATCCAGCAGGTTGCGTTGCACTTAAGCCTATTGCTGAGGGAGTCTGTGAAATGAAAAGGCTGTATATTCGTCCTGCTTTTCGTGGTTTAAAGTATGGCAAAAAATTAGCTCAAGAATTGGTTTCTTTTGCTTATAAAGCAGGGTATTCAACCATGAAATTAGACACCCTAACTACCCTAACAGATGCAATAAGGTTATATCGTTCTATGCAATTTGTAGAAACAGCACCTTATGTCTACAACCCCCTAGATAATGTTTTATACTTTGAATTAAACTTAATTGAGTATTTTCAATCCAAACCTGAGGAGCTCGCTTAGCATCTACAAAGTCTGTTAAAACGCCAATATATTATTGATAAACAATCGAGTATGACTTTGTTGCTACTTTGCTTTAGTATATGTACTAAGGGCTCATTAGTTGTTATTTAAAAAATTTAATGAAAAAACTATTCATCACTTCTTCAGCCATTGTATTGCTTGTGGCACTTGGCTCATGGGGATTCTTAGCCCATCGCACTATCCACCAAATCTCAATTTATTCCTTACCAAAGCCTTTGCAGTTATTCTTCGGAAGCGAAATGGACTATATGGTTTATAATTCTGTTCGCCCAGATGTTCGTC
Source organism: Flectobacillus longus (assembly GCF_030056705.1). Classification (GTDB taxonomy): domain Bacteria; phylum Bacteroidota; class Bacteroidia; order Cytophagales; family Spirosomataceae; genus Flectobacillus; species Flectobacillus longus. The sequence goes on along the minus strand of NZ_JASHIC010000019.1, from coordinate 118,009 downwards.
GCAAAGATGACCCCAAAGAGGAAACCAAACACTTCATCGACGGCGATGCGCCCGTTTTCGGAAAAGAAGGACTTGACAATATTCCAGAAAAATGGGAAGATGCCGTAAAAAAATATTCAGAAGATACCCTTCGCAAATATGGTACTGTACCTTGGGAGGTTTTGTGGCTCAAAGATAAGCTCACTAACGCATTTAAGAACAAACAAAAAGACAGTATTTTGTACTACGCAGCCGATATGGGGCACTATATTTCGGATGCACACGTGCCTTTGCACACTAGTTATAACTATGATGGTCAATTGACTAATCAAAAAGGCTTGCATTCTTTATGGGAAAGTACAGTTCCTGAATTACATTTGGATACTTACAACCTTTATCAAAAACACAAAGCTCATTATTTGAAAAACCCACAAGCGGAGATTTGGAAAGTCGCTCGAAAATCAAGCGAGATGCTTAAGGCGGTATTTGAAGAAGAAATAAATGCTTCTGAAGGATTTACTGAAGCTCAGAAATTTAGACGCTCAGAAAGATTTGGTCAAATGCGCAAAAACTACACACCTGAATTTGCCAAAGCCTATGCAAAACGTCTGGGCAATTCAGTAAATGAGCGTTTATTAGAGTCATCGCAATGTGTAGCAGACTTTTGGTACACTTGCTGGGTCGATGCAGGTTGCCCAGATTTGAGTGACATTACTAAAAATGTAGATGCTACAAAACAAAAAATTAAAACAGAAAGTAAAGCTTGGAAGAAAAATGAGCTATTAAAAAATGGCTTACTTCAATCTCGCAAAGCAGCTCCTGAGAACTAGGCGATTGAGTGATAAAATGCTTTATTTAGATAAATTAAAAATCCTGCAAAACTGCTTCTTGTAGCAGTTTTGCAGGATTTTTAATTTATCTAATATCTATGACAAGATAAAAAGTAAGAGATTGTGGGCGAACTCCCATCCAATTACACGAAAAGATCTATTGTATCACTCAAACTCTAATCTGATATTTTTTATTTTCCATTCATGATTTCAAGTTTTATTCTCAAGAATTGTTCTGCAAATTTTTTGGCTTCTAAACGGCTATCAATTAAAGAAATAGTTTCGTTATTATATTGTGCTTTATTAGTCCAATTATAGGAACCATGAATGATTTTTTCTAAATCAATTATGCAAAACTTATTATGCATTAATTTATTGAACTTATCATTTGAAGGAGCAAAGTACACTTCAAAATGTTCTATTAATTTTTCTTTTAAGGTTGAATTTATATTATCATCATTCAAAATAATCTGAATATTAACACCTTGTTTTACTTTTTTGTAAAGTACATTAGCTAAATCTCTATCTGTAAACCATGAAACTGCAACCCAAATTATAAACTTTGCACTCTCCAGCTCTTTACAAATAAAATCTTTAATATTATCAAATTCAGAAATTAATCCTAATGAATCAGTATCAAAATACTGTAATATAACTTCATCTAATTTACTTTCGGGATATTTCCCCATTAACTTTTTACCAAGTTCAAGTATTTGCAAATTATCTAAATGTGACACTCTTTGGTAAACGTAATTCCATTTACCCTTGAACGCTTCATCCGTTGTTCCAGTTTGTAGTCCATAACCGGTGCAAATCACAGGCAGATTATTTGCTGATTCTTTCGACAAATTGCCAATAATTATTTCTGATAACTCGTTTGCTTCTTTTGCTGATATAGATATTCGTTCTCGTAAATTATTAGCATCATTTAAATAATCAATAATTGTTTGTAAATCTGCTTTAAGGTCGTAAGCTTCTGTTATAAATTCTGGGTTTAAGTCAATTGATTCTAACATTTTTTCAAGTCTTGAATCATCTAATCTTTTCAAAGAAGCAACAAACCTTTTAGACAAATCCTTAAAAGAATACAAATAAGCTGTTCGCTTATCTGATTCATCACTTGGAGAACACTTACCAAGTGGAAAGTTTTCAATTTCATTTGAAAGCTTATTTATTCTTTCTATCAATGTTGACATTTATTCTATTTCTTTCTATAACCTATTTGTTCCAAATGTAATTGTTATTTTTCTAACATGCCAGCAGTATTAATCATACGCTGGAACAAGTGGTATACGCAGGTCATTGGGTCCTTCTAGAAATCAATTCTCACATTGATCAAACTTTATCTCTCATTTCGGAAGGTGATTTACCGTATTCTTTTTTGAAAATTCTGGTAAAATACGATGGGTCATTGAAGCCTACTTTGTAGGCAATTTCAGATACCGTATAACTTTCTGTTTCTAGTAATTGAACCGCACGTTTCAAACGAATATTTCTTATAAACTCATTCCCAGAAAGATTGGTCAAGCTTTTGAGTTTGCGGTACAACTGCATATTACTCATTTTCAATTCAGATTCTAATTGCTGAATATCAAAAGCTGGATTATCTATATTTTCTTCAACAGTACGAATAGCCCGCTCAAGGAAGTGCTCATCGGCCGTATTAAGCGTAATTTCTTTAGGTTGAATTTCCACTTCTTGTGTAAAACGCTCACGAAGTTTACGACGGATTTCCAATAGGTTTTTCACCCTAACCTCTAGCAAATTTGCGTTAAATGGTTTTGTGATATAATCATCAGCACCAACTTCCCAACCCACAATTTTACTTTCATTATTACTTTTTGAAGTAAGAATAATCACAGGAATATGGCTTGTTTTGACATTTTCTTTTACCAACCCACAAAACTCTACGCCTGTTAATTCAGGCATCATCCAGTCAGATATAATCAAGTCTGGGATATAGTTAAGCGCCTTTTCCCAAGCAAGCTTACCATTGTCGGCTTCCAAAACTTCAAAATTATCACTCAATACCTCTTTTATATACTCACGAAGTTCTTCATTATCTTCAGCAATTAAGACGATTGGCTTTTCGCTATTGATACTCGATTTATCGTTTTTAGGCATAGTCTTTTTCAACACAGTAAGTGTTTCAATCCCTATCTCTTTGGTTGTCTCTTTAATCCAGCTTCTTTCAAATGAGCTTGCAGACGCAGGCAATATAACTTTGAAGGTACTTCCTTCCTGCGGAATACTGGCTACTGAAATATCTCCACGGTGCAACAAAATCAATTCTTTACAAAGTGCCAAACCGACGCCCGTTCCAACTATTTGTGGCTGAGTAGACTCCTGAATTTGATAAAAACGATTAAATATATTAGAGATATGTTGTGGTGAAATCCCAGAACCAGTATCTTTTACCAAAATTTGCACTTTATCTAATTGCCCACCAAGCTGGTAAATAGGCTCAAGATTCACCTCTATCTTTCCTTTTTCAGGGGTATATTTAAAGGCATTTGATAGCAAATTGGTTACGACTTTTTCTAAAATATCGGCATCGTAAAAAGCCATTAATTGTTTTGGTTCAGTTACAAATGTTAAATCTATTTGCTTCTGTTCTGCCAAGTTTTTAAAAGAGAATGTTATTTTTTCTAAAAACTCCACAATATCACTCTGCGAGATTTCAGGCGTAAACTTTCCTGCTTCCAATTTTGATAAATCCAATAGTTGATTGATTAATTTGAGCAATTGTTTGGCATTACGATGAATCAATTTAAACTGAGATTTCTGTTTTTCTGGCAAATCAGGATTTTCAGCAAAGAATCTCTCCAACGGTGAAATAATCAACGTTAGTGGCGTGCGAAACTCATGCGAAATATTGGTAAAGAAATTGGTTTTGAGTTTGTCTAATTCTCGAATTTGCTCCTTTTCTTTTTCTTTTAATCTCAAATCAGACTTAAATCGCTCACGCATTTCAATCATTCTTCGAAGAAATACCAAGCCTGCCACCAACATCATGGCATATAAGAAAAACGCCCACCAAGTACGGTACCATGGTGGCAATACCACCACTTGTATCTCTGCTGGTTTTTCATTCCAAACGCCATCGTTATTAGTAGCTTTTACTTTAAATGTATAAGTACCTGGATTGAGGTTGGTATAACTAGCTGTACGTTGCTTACCGACGTAGTTCCAATCTTTGTCGAAGCCCTCCATGATGTAGGCATATTGATTATTTTTGAGCTGTTGGAAGTCCAAGGCTACATAATCAATAGCAAAAACATTTTGGCTTGATTTGAATACAATTTCTTCTGTTACCGAAATATCTTGTTCGAGTGGAGAATCTTCCCCTATCGAAACAGGTTTATTAAACAATTTTACACCTGTCAGATATATATGAGGCACTTCGTTGCTGCCTTTTAAGCTATCAGGATTAAATACATTGAGCCCCCCAGTACCTCCAAAAAACATATCTCCTTTTTGATTTTTTGCATAAGCATTAATCAAAAATTCTTTTCCTTGTAAGCCGTCCGACTCAGCAAAGTTTTTAAACTTCCATTTTTTAGTATCAAAAACAGCCAACCCTTCGTTGGTAGCAAGCCATAAGTTCTGATGACCGTCTTCCATAATACCTTTTACAGCATTGTTTGGCAAACCATCTTTGACGGTTAGGTTTTTGAAAGTTCTGGTATTGGGATAAAATAAGTTTAGTCCTCCACCGTTAGTTCCAACCCAAATTCTTTTTCTAGAATCTTGAAAAATACGGAATACAGCACTACCTCTCAAGCTCCCCTCAGCATCAGTTTGTTTGTAATGTGTTACACGGCGAGTGCGAGGATTATAGGCAAAAATGCCATTGTTGTTTGAACCAACCCATAAATTTCCTAGGAAATCCTCCATCAAGGAATTGACATTTACTCCTAATAGGCGACCAACTTTGTTTAGTTCGGGAATGGGCGTAAACGTTTTCGCCTGTTTGTCAAAAAGTAAAACCCCTGAGCCTTGCGTACCCAACCATACTTTGTTAGGATATCGTGATAGCGCAATGGCTGTCATATTCATACCATATTTGCCCCTTGAGTAAGTGAAGTTCTCAAAACTACCACTACCTTTTTTTAATAACCTCAAACCAACCCCCCAAACGCCCACAAACATATCACCGTCACGGTCGTGCTGAAGAAATACAATATCATTGTTGTTTTGAATTTTGGCAGATTCTTGGTCATTTATATAATGAGTAAACTGATTATTAGCTCTGTCCAACAAAGTCAAGCCACTATTGCTACCAACCCAAATACGATCGTTGGTTTCGCAACTAATAGAGGTTACTCGGTTACTTAATAAACTTTGAGGGGAATTAGACTTGTGACGATACAAGGCAAACTTTGAGTGACGGCTATAATGTACATTGACACCACCTTCCCAAGTACCGATCCAAATGTTATTGTCTCTGTCGACACATAAAGACATAATCGAAAATGAACTTAACCCTGTATCTGAATCAAGATTTGCTTGAACACGAGAGATATTGGCAAAATCAGAGCTTTTGACCAGAATTGCCCCATTATCGGTTCCTACCCATAATGTACCTTCCTGATCACGTACCATTGAGGTAATGATATTTTCTTTGTCCGTTACATAAGGGTTATACAGTAATCGGGTAAACTGCTTGGTACGAATATCAAATTTATATAGACCATTACCACGAGTCCCTATCAGCAAATCTCCGTTTAGGTCTTCAAAAAGGCAGTTTATTTGGTTTTTCTGTGGAGGTAGCTCGTTTTCTAATCTGAAAGTATGTGCCTTTCGTTGAGTATCGAGCATGGTCATTACACCATAGTGCCCTCCTAGCCAAAGGTTTCCTCTTTTATCTTTATAAAAACGAGTAATATCATTGGCATTGAGCTGGCGTGATTCTGTCAAACGCCAAGCAATAGAGTTATCTTCGAGATTAAAACACAATAAACCATAGCCATAAGTAGCAGCCCAAATTTTGCGGTCTTTAGTAGCTACAATGCCCGAAATACTTCTATCGCTGATATTAGATTGATATTTGGCTTGTTTGAAGCGAATAAATTTTCCAGAAGCTACATCTAGTTTATTGACCCCACCATTGATTGTCCCAATCCATAAATTACCATCGGGGTCTTCGGTGATACACGAAATATTGCTACTGGAGATAGAATTAGGGTCGTCAAAATCATGACGATAAACAGTGAAGCTATAGCCATCATATTTGTTGAGACCATCGGAAGTGGCAAACCACAAGAAGCCCTTACTGTCTTGAAAGATATTGAAAGCAGTGCTTTGAGAAAGACCATGCTGAGTACCAATACGGTTAAACCTCAGTTGCCCTGTGGTTGTGTGTACGTATTGTAGTATTATCAATATAATCAGTAAACTTCTGACTCTCATTAATTTAAACCTTCTTGATGCAATTTAGGGGTAAAAAGCTTAATTGTTTATGCTTTTACCTTTTTGACTAAATTTATTAGTTCATTGCTATCGTTCGCTCGATAAGATACGAATGTATTAAAGTGAATTTCGTTGAATAAAGCGAATAGGTGTTTTGATGTGTTCTTTTTTACGTTGTAAAATCAAGTCTGCGGCCTGACGGCCAAGCTCTTCATAATTGATGGTTACAACGGATATTCCTCCAAATAAAACTTCTTTTAGAGGGGTTTCATTGTATGAAATGATACCAATATTTTTACCCAGCAACAGTTGGCGTTTAGCACAGAGTTTTAATATATCGGCAAGTCCTTGTTCAGAAAGAACCAAAAATACTTGATTTGGTCTAACAACCTCCTCTTTTATCTCATTTATTACATTAAATTCAAAAGAATATTTCTTTGCAAACTTTTGAATACCATCTTCAAGTGATCTTGCTATATTACTGGATTCATTTACGACCAAGTTTATCGTTTGATATTTACTTAATGAATCCTTCATTTCTGTAAATATTTGCTGAATTCCTTCCTCAAAATCATGATACACACAAGCATATTCACCTCGGATGAATTCATTTTTCTTATCCAAAATTAGTAGTTTTTCCTTAGGAATACTATTAAGTGTTTTCAGAACATCTTCATGAAGATACGACGAATGTAACAATACAGCCACATGATTATATTCGGCAATTCTTTCACGAATTACTTGGTCGAAGTGTAGCGTTGAATATGGCGTAACCTGATGCACATACACATCGACATGAGCTTTTTCCCCCAATTTTTCAAGAAAACTTTGGTAGATTTTATCTTTGAAATCACTCAGTTTATTAAAAACCAACAACACCTTCATAGAGGCGACATTGGTTTGATTGTCGATGATAGTTTGAGGTTTTGTCACGTGTATATGTGGGTACAATTGTACGCTATCTATTTTCAAATTTCTATTATTTTCTATTTCTTCAAAAATACTCAGTTGGTTATATAGGTAATATCCTGCACTGTGCCGTAAAGGGTATTCTAACCATGACAGCCACCTACAGCAGGGTATTTCAGGATAAGGCTTGGATTGGCGAAAGTCTACCTTTGAAGGAAAGTTTTGGTTCAAAAACTCACTTCAACTATTCAATGAAGTTTTAAAGTTTTTGTAAGTTAAAGTCCTTTGCCAATGGCAAAGGACTTTTTTGTTTTGAAGGGCATTCACCGAAAAATACAAATTTGAAATTTCTATACTTTGATTATATCAAAGTATATTTTCTCCTGACATTTTTTACACAATCTGCAATATATGTCCTACTATATTCAAAAAAAGAACTTTTTGCAAGATATGTACTAGTATTTGACAAATGTGTCCTAACAGATTCGAACTTTATTGGCCTATCTTTGAATCATCAAAAAACTGGATTTTATCATAATTTTTCGGTACTTATCCAATTCAGTAAAATATTAAACAAAGCCCTTTTGGTCTTACCTCAATACAACTCAAAGGCATTTAAAACCTATAATAACTTTAGCAAGTATCATAATAAGATAAGCTAGTTTTTTGAAATCTCTTTTTCGTCAAATACCCCAATACCTTATAAAAACTATAGTATTTCCAAAAATTAACATAATGAAGACTTTTGTAGAATTTGCCCAAATTAAGCACGACTCAAAAACTCCCAAATACCAACAATTGGTAAATTCGCTTTTGGCTGACATTGAGTCTGGAATCCTGAAAGTTGGAGAACGTCTCCCTTCAATCAATGAAGCTAGCGAAGAATGCTATCTTTCAAGAGATACCGTAGAGCGTGCTTATGCCGAATTACATCGCTTGGGTGTGATTACTTCTATCTTCAGAAAAGGTTATTTCATTTCTGGAAAATCTGCTCAAAAGAAAACTAAAGTTTTTTTCTTGGTTGGTAAAATTACCGAAAGCAACAAAGCCATTTTTAATGCTTTTGTAAATGCTGCTGGCAAGGAAGTAATTGTAGATATTTTTACTTATAACTACAAGAGCGATAACTTCCGTGAGATTATTAACAATCACTTAGGTAATTATCACTACTATGTGATTATGCCTCACCTTATCGAGGAAAACGAAGAAAATATCAAATGCCTCAAGAAAATCTCTGGCGAACGCTTGATTTTGTTAGATAAGTCACTACAAAATCTTAACGGAACAAACTCTTCAATTGTGAACAATTCAGGTGAAGAAATTTGTAGTGTAATGCAAAGCCAATTAGAGGTATTTAAAAAATATAAAACACTTAACTTGGTTCTGACTGAAGAAGAATACTTCGATGCTGAGTTGATTACAGGTTTCCGTAATTTCTGCGAAAATAATGGCTTTGACTTCCAAGTATTAGATGGCTTAGAAGGCGAAGAAGTGGAAGAAGGAAATGCTTATTTGACAATGGACGACACTGATTTGGTATATGCTATTAAGTCGAGTACAACACAAGGATTTACTTTAGGAAAAGAAGTTGGCTTGATTTCACTCAATGACTCTTGTTACAAAGAAATCCTTGCAGGTGGTATCACAGTAATTTCAAGTCCATTGGAAGAAGTTGGCAAAATTGCAGCATCTGTTGTGGTAGAGGGCAAAAAAACCAGTACGCAGATGCCTATGCAAATCATTTTAAGAAATTCATTATAATAAGGTATATTAGAAAATAATAAAGCAACTTTCCCTTGGATTGTTGCTTTTTTTTGTGGCTTATTTTTCGCCATTCCATCCAATAAAATTAATATTCCTTTTCAATCCCTCTAGTTTAGTTCTTTTGACTGGTGATTTTTTAAACACTTGGTTAAAAACATCAGAGGTAATTTCTTCCCAATCTTTGTTGGTAAAATCTTTCAAATCAGGATGTAAGTTAAAAAGAGGTTCTTTGTGGGATTTTGAAAAACGATTCCAAGGACAAACATCTTGGCAAACGTCACAACCAAACATCCAATTATCAAATTTGCCCTTCATCTCTATGGGAATTGCTTCTTTGAGTTCAATCGTAAAATAGCTAATACATTTTGAGCCATTGACCACATAAGGTTCTACGATTGCCTCTGTTGGACAAGCTTCGATACAGCGTTTGCAAGTACCACAAAAATCTTTGACAGGACCATCTGGTTCAAGTTCTAAATCAATAATGAGTTCAGAAATGAAGAAAAAGCTCCCATGTCCTTTATTGATAAGATTGGTATTTTTGCCGACCCAACCCAAGCCTGATTTTTTGGCCCAAGCTTTATCCATTACAGGAGCAGAATCCACAAAAACACGCCCTCCTACCTCACCGATATTTTCCTGTATAAAGTCCAAAAGCTGTTTGAGTTTGTCTTTTATCACAAAATGATAGTCCATCCCGTAGGCATACTTGGAGATTTTATAGTCCTCTTCTTTTTCAGCAAGTTTTTCTTCTGGGTAATAATTATAAAGTAATGACACCACCGACTTGGCATCATCGACTAGCAAGCGCGGGTCGAGACGTTTATCGAAGTGATTTTCCATGTAGGTCATCGCTCCATGATAATTATTGTTCAGCCACTTTTCTAATCGGGGTGCTTCTTCTTCCAAAAAAGTAGCTTTTGAGACTCCACAAAAATCAAATCCAAGCAATTTTGCTTGTTCTTTGATGAGTTGAGTATGATGTTGGTGGATTTGGTTCATAATGTCAAAAGCCCATTTATTCAATTACAAAGGTAGTCTGGAATTATTAAACTTGAAAAATCAGGTGATAATCTGTAATTTTATCAAAATTATAATTATCTCTAATACCATAAGATTAAGTAAGTAATCTTGCAGAATAAGATTTAAGTTATGTGTTTAGGCTAGGCAACAGGCACAAGGCACAGAGTGTTAAAATGTTTTTTATTACCCACAACCATGCTTTTTCCAAAGCCCATCGCCGAAAGCCGTTACCTGAAAGCCCAAAGCCCAATCTTAAATTTAATTTTGCACACTTACTTAGGTAATCGTGCAAAATTAAATCTAAGAAATTAATGAGATAAAATATTAGTAATCATAAAATTACACTCAAAACTCATCACTCACAATTCAGCACTCATACTTAACTCATTTCTCTTCCTGCTCCTACTAGGCTATAATCTAGTTTAGATATTTCTATTTTTTTTGTTTTAGAAACATCCATTCTTGAACAAAGTGTGTCTTTATCAATATCAGAATATTCATTTAGTGTGTAAAATCATGAAGTATATGAAGCAAAGTTTATTACTCCTATCAATATTACTATGTTCATTTGGTGTCATAGGGCAAATTATTGGCACTACTAACTTTTCGGCATTACCACGAGATTATCAGTTATATCCTAGAAATAACAATAATCAAGGCGTGGTTATGATAAAAGGCTCAACAACTAATCTAAATACAAGTTACTATTCTGTCGTAGTAAATCGAGAAAGTTCAAAATACCTTTATCAAAAAACGAATATCAACTTTGTTTCATCCACAACAGGACGTTTTGCTTTTACCGACATTTTAATAAAAGCTGAAAAAGCTAATTATAACTTCTATATCTACCAAGTATTAAAATCAGGAGATTCCACTTTAGTCTCTCAAGCTACGAATGTAGTTGCAGGCGATGTCATTGTTTTGACGGGTCAATCAAATGCAGCGTGTTTTTTTAATGATAGTAGAACTAATCCCTTTTGTAGAACTTTTGGAAAAATTACAGAAAACTACAACACAGGCAACTATAATCCAGCAGATACCCTCTGGACAATATCCAATCTTGACCAATCGATTTATGGGGTGGGTACGCTTGGCTTTGAGTTACAAAAGTTAATTCTAGAAAAGTATGACCTCCCTACTTGCTTAATCAATGCAGCAACACCTTGGACCAATTCGGCGATTCATGCAACACGAACCTCCGACAACCCAACTGACCTTACTAATAGTTACGGCAGATTATTATATAGAGTCCAAAAAGCTGGGGTTGTAAATGCCGTAAAAGCCTATATTTATAGACAAGGAGAAAGTGAAGCTTACGGAGAAGGAAGTAATTTTAAAGGAAACTTTAACACTATCCTTGGTAATCTTAAGATGGATATTCCATCTATTCAAAAAATCTATTTATACCAAATCGACATAGTTGATTTATCTACAGGCTATGCGCCAATCGTCCGAGAAGAACAGAGAGAATTTGGTATTTCTAATCCGATAATTGATGTAGTCCCATCCATTGGGACTGTTGGCTTTGATGGTATTCACTATTCTTCAGAAGGTTATCGACAAAATGGTTCCGAATTGTTCCGTCTTTATGCCAGAGACTTTTTGGGTGCAATGGACGATGGCAATTTCTCGGCTCCCAATATCCAAAACGCATACTATACTACACCCCAGAAAAATCAAATCGCTTTAATTTTTCAAAAAGGACAGTCACTCAAATGGCCAGAAAATTATAATGGACAGAATATCAAAGATTTTTTCTATCTCAATGGTATCAATGGATATGTGAAATCAGGAGCAATTTATAAAAATGCGATCTTATTAGATTTATATGATTTCAATCCCGCTACCACTATCGACTATCTACCTCCTATCATCAATAATGGGAATCCTCTTTTTCCATATATGGGGCCTTATATTACCAATCTATTAGGCATGAGAGCGCTTACTTTTTATAAATACCCTATTGGTGACTATAACCCCAAAAATTTAGTTCCTGGAAAAACCGACCCTATTATTACTTTTAGTAAAATTCCTCAAAACTTACAAATGTTTCCTCGTAGCAATAACAATACATCCGAAATTGAAATTAAAGCTACCTTACAGGAGTCTCCGATAAAGTATGATTATATTTCTATTTTAACCAAAAGAAACAGTATAAACTATAACTACAACAAGGTAGGTCTGAGCTATAATAGTGGCAAAACAGATTTTAGTCTAAAAACCACCATAAAATCAGAACTGGCCTCCTATGGCTTTAGTATTTATGCAATAACTGGGACTGACTCTGTCCTGTTAGCGACAAGAACTGATTTGGCGTCGGGAGATTTCTTTACAGTAATGGGACAAACAAATGCCAGAGCATGGCATACCGAAAACAATACTGTATCCTATAATTTTTATAGCTCTTACTGTCGCACTTTTGGCACAAAAGCTAATACTAACTATGCTTTGTCTGACACAACTTGGAAAATAAGTGGAGATGTTCGTGCAGAAGTGGGTGTTTGGGCCTTGGAGCTACAAAAAAAATTGGCTCAGCAATATGGTATTCCTAGCACAATCATCAATGAGTCGGCAATATCAACACCTTTGTCACAGCAGAATATTACCAATTTGACAGGAGATGATATTGGCTCCGTTTATGGACGATTATTGTATAGAGTAAAGAAAGCGGGAATAGGTAGCCAAGTCAAAGCTATATTTTGGTGGGGTGGTGATTTTGATGCTCGTAGTGCAGCCAGTACTTTATATCCAAGTGAGTTTGATAAGCTCTACAAAAGATTGCGAAACGATTTCGCTAATACCATTCCATTATACACTTTCCAAAGCAATGTATATTATAACGGAGTTCAAGATGCTGGAAAAATGCGTGATTTTCAAAGAACTATTGCCAGTAACTATCCCAATACAAAAGTATTTTCGAGTTTCGGATATGACGGATTTGATGGCGTATCGGGTCAATATTCATTAGAGGGATACTTGCAAGTCGCTAATACGCTGTGGAATACGCTTAACAATGATTTGTACGCTACGACCAAAGCTAGTATTTCAACAAGTCCTCAGGTTCAGAAAGTATTTTATACTGATATAAACAAAAAAGAAGTTGTAGTAATTTTTGACGAAGGACAAACGCTGGCATGGCCAAACGATGTAGATACAAATGGTAATAAATATGAAATGCGCTCATATTTTTATCAAGATAAATCATCGGCTAATATAGTTAGTGGAAAAGTAAATCAAAATCGTCTAACATTGACAAATAACGCCAGTAGTTCTGCCCAAACACTCACCTATCTACCAGACTTTATGCCTTCTGTTGCTAATACATCTGACACAAGAACAACATTTAATGGCCCTTTTCTAAAAAATACACAAGGTTTAACTGCCTTTAGTTTCAAAGATTTCCCAATTGCAAACGCACTCAATAGTCCTGTTTTGTCTGTTAATAAAGTCACAGCGACATCACTAGACATTACATGGCCAGCCATTGCAACAGCCACTAGTTACATTATTGAAATTTATAAGGCAAGCAATAATGTTTTAGTCAAACAGAATATTGTTGCAAGTACCACGCTTAGTATATCATTTACTGGTTTGGAAGATAAAACACAATATATCATCAAGGCAAAAGTAATTTCGGCAACGTCTGAATCACCGTACAGTTCTATTACGGCTCTTACTTTCAATCCACTCAAGGCTCCAACATTGACTGGAAATGCTACTTATTACAATGCAGTCCAATTAAATTGGGTAACTACCGATACAGATATTGCTGGGTTTGTGCTAGAGCGTAAAACACCTGATGTATCTAATTATACGGTAATGCTCCAGCCTAATGCTGGAATAAATTCTTTTGCTGATGTCAATCTTACAGCCAATTCGACATATCAATATCGAATCAAAAGCAAGAATTCGGTTACTGAGTCTCCATATACGAATCTAGATATAAAAACGCCTGCCTTACTTAATACTCCAACCTTAAAAGCTACAGCCGCAAGTGAATTTAGTATTAAATTGTCGTGGGAAAATATCGGTGGTACAAACGCCTATCAAATTGAAAAAGACGCTGGAAATAACAATTTTCAACTCTTGACAAAAACCGATGGCAATACCTTAACTTTTACAGATACTAAACTTGAAGCGAATACCACTTATAGTTATAGGATAAAAGCATTTTCAAGTTTTTCAGAATCTAATTACGCTTTCGCAAGTGCTACAACCTTAATTATTTTGGGATTTGACGACCCTAGTTTTAGCAAAACTCTTCTTTATCCGAATCCTAATAATGGGAAGTTTATGATAAAGTTTGAAAAACCATATTCAGGCGAGCTTCGCGTGATAGATTATTTAGGGCGTGAAAACTATAGTACTAAACTAAATCAAAGCGCTGAAAAAGAGCTGGATTTATCACATTTACCATCTGGCAATTACTTTATCCATTGTCAATCAGGAAAAGTATGGCATACCATAAAATTTCAACTCATCCAGAACCCCTAAAACTTTTCTTCTTAAAACTGACATTCGAGAGAAAAGCCGTAACTTTGTGGTTCTCCAAATCTGCCAAGTTGGCAGAAATCATGAAATGGCAAAAAAATTGAACATTTTTCAGAAAATTAAAAATAAAGCGAAAAGTTCACTGAATATGGAAAATAAAGAGGAATTACAGGCGGAAGAACAAGTTTTACAACAAGATACTGACAATCAGACAGTCGGAACAGAAGAAAATACTTCAGAGGTTGAAAATAAAGAAGCAAGTCAATTAGAAAATTTATCTATCGAATTAGCAGAGCTAAAAGATAAATACATCAGATTATATTCTGACTTTGACAATTTCCGTAAGCGTACTGCGAAAGAAAAATTGGATATGATTCAATCAGCTTCGGAAGGAGTTATCAGAGATATTCTTCCAGTGGTTGATGATATCGAAAGAGCTGTTGCTAATGCGCAAGAAGGTGAAATTTCGGAAGGTGTTACCTTAATTTTTAATAAATTAAATCATGCACTTACCAGCAAAGGCTTAAAGCCAATGGAGGCGAAAGGTGATGTATTTAATCCAGATTTACATGAAGCTATTACCCAATTTCCTTCTCCAACTGAAGAAGATAAAGGTAAAGTTTTTGATGTAATCGAAAAAGGATATTACCTAAACGATAAGGTAATAAGATTTGCAAAAGTTGTAGTGGCTAACTAACATATCATGACATAATGCCATCATAGCATTATTATCTATTATAAAATCATGGCAAAAAGAGATTATTATGAGGTACTTGGCGTAAGCAAAACTGCCAGCGATGACGAAATCAAGAAAGCGTATCGCAAGCTTGCGATTAAGTATCACCCAGATAAAAACCCAGGCGATAAACAAGCTGAAGAAAGCTTCAAAGAGGCTGCTGAAGCTTATGAAGTATTATCAAATCAACAAAAACGTCAACAATACGATCGTTTCGGACACGCAGGTATGGGTGGTGCCGCAGGGGGTGGTGGTGCCTATGGCGGCGGCAGTATGAACATGGAGGATATCTTCAGTCAATTTGGAGATATTTTTGGTGATGGCAGTCCATTTGGCAATATGTTTGGCGGTGGTGGTGGCGGTGGTCGTCGTGTGCGCAAAGGCTCCGACCTCCGTATCAAATTAAAATTAAACCTTGAAGAGGTAGCAAATGGTGTTGAGAAAAAAATCAAGGTAAAACGCCATATTACTTGTAAAGCTTGTACTGGTAATGGTTCTAAAAACGGTACAGAATTACAAGGTTGTCAAACTTGTGGAGGGTCAGGTCAAGTTCGTCGTGTTCAACAAACTATGTTAGGACAAATGGTAACTACCTCTACTTGTCCAACTTGTAATGGCGAAGGGAAAATGATTAAAACCCGTTGTGAGGTTTGTTTTGGCGAAGGGCGTGTACTTGAAGAAGAAATCATTCCAATTAAAATTCCTGCTGGTGTAGCCGAAGGTATGCAGTTGTCAATGGGTGGCAAAGGTAACGTGCCTCCTCGTGGTGGTGTAGCAGGTGATTTGTTGATTGTGATCGAAGAAGAGCCTCACGAAATTTTACACCGTGATGGTAACAACGTAATTTATGAGCTATATCTCAACTTTGCTGATGCTGCTTTAGGTACTTCTGTGGAAGTTCCTACTATTGGAGGCAAAGCTCGTATATCAGTTGAAGCAGGGACTCAAGGTGGAAAAATTTTACGTCTAAAAGGAAAAGGTATCAAAGAAATCAATGGATATGGTACAGGCGATCAGCTCATCCATGTCAATATTTGGACACCAAAAACACTTAGCAAAGAAGAAACTGACATTCTTGAAAAATTGAAAAATTCGCCAAACTTTGCACCAAAGCCAAGTAAAGGTGAGAAATCTTTCTTCGAGAAAATGAAAGACTTTTTTAATTAAGCAATAAGCTGTTCTGAGAAAAAGGGGTCAATAACAAGTATGTTATTGACCCCTTTTTCTTTATTACTTACCAAACCGATCTAAACTACGTTATCGCCAAAAGGCATATTAATCTTAGGAATAAAGCTTGAGCATCAATAAATAAAAAAGCGTGATTTAGCTTTAACACTAAATCACGCTTTTTTATCGATTCTAGAGTATATTTTTAGATAAAAATCTGATTTACAAATACTTAATCTAAAAACCACTTTCTTACTTTACTATGAACTAGCTCTTTGTAGCTGACTATTAAACATTTGTTCATATTTTGTAGCTTCTGGCATTTTAGCCTCTTTCAAGCCATTTACGATAATCTGCATTTCGTACAATGCTGTCTGAATCTCTCTAGTATCGCTACCACGACGTTCTGTCAAATAGTATTCTAGAGCCTTATTATTACGATTCATCATTGTATCTGCAATTTGAAGAGCCGTTTTCTTATCTCCTACCGCCAAGTACAATGCCACATAATTGGCACTCAACTGATCGTAAGGAATAGTTTTGTCAGGCATTACCTTCATTTCGTAATCCAAAGCTTGTTTTGCTTTTTGCAATTTACCTTCACGTACCAATTGGTCTACCAATCTCAAGAAACTTAAGCGAGCTGTTACTACTGGTACTTCCAAATAAAAGTCTGAATGATAGTATGTATTTGGGTTGTCCAAATCACGCCAAGCCATTTTTGTAGTCATGTTCTTGTACATGATGTCGGTATTCACAAAACCATCTTTTGCACCAGGAACTTTAAACGGCATTAAACGATACGCATAACCTTCCAACTGCATAAATTCTTTCATATTCAAATAGCTACTACTTGCCAAAGTCGTTGCGAAGTAAATTGGACGTTTCCAACCTCCAGCAGCATTCTGAGCAATAATATCCAATTGAATCAATTCTGGTTTCATAATACCACCTTTACCCACATTCCAGCTAATTTGGTCAGTCAAGAAAGGATCCATATCCTTCGGAACAATACCTGATTGTTTCACTTGGTCAACATTCACAGGTAAAAATACCGTTTCAGAGGGCATCGTATTAATCATCGAACCGTCTTGTAAAGGTACTTTTATCGCTGGATTATCATCCTTCACTAACTTCATATATTCTTGAAGATTGATACCAGTTTTTACATTAGGATTTTCGTAAAACAAAATTTGGTCATTCACACCTTCCAAAAAGCGATCTTTTGATAAAGAAATCGGCAAAGCTTGTGACTCATAAGTCTTACGTTTCATTTGGTCAATATACCAGTCTGTACCCAACAATGACAAGTTACATACACGTACATCTGTACGGAAACCTTCTACTTCCTGAACATACCATAATGGGAATGTATCATTGTCACCTCCTGTAAATAAAATGGCATTTGGTGCACATGAATTCAACATATTTCTTGCAAAATCAACTTGGTGATAACGGTGATTTCTATCGTGGTCATCCCAGTTTTGCTGAATCAATATTACAGGAACAATTGCAGAAAGTACAGTAGCTGTAA
This sequence comes from Flectobacillus longus, assembly GCF_030056705.1. Taxonomy (GTDB): domain Bacteria; phylum Bacteroidota; class Bacteroidia; order Cytophagales; family Spirosomataceae; genus Flectobacillus; species Flectobacillus longus. Next base: position 100,164 of record NZ_JASHIC010000019.1, on the reverse strand, counting down.
TAGCACTCGACGAGCCATTTTTCAAGAATTTTGTCAGCCATTCTGCCAATTGCATTACACCCAAACCAATCCAGATAGCAAAGAAATAGAACGAACCTACATAGATATAATCACGCTCACGAGGTTCGGTTGGTGGTGAGTTGAGGAATACAACCAATGCCAAACCTGTCAGTAAGAACATCAGAATTGTTACTAAGAAATCTTTTTCGTTTTTACGATACAAAAGATAAAAGCCTAATAATCCTAAAATTAATGGAAGATAGAAATAGTTATTTCTTGCTTTATTAGTAGCCAAAAGTTCTGGTAAAGCCCCTTTACGAGTATAATCAATCACACCTGCATCTTGAATATCGCTTTCACGTCCTACAAAATTCCACAACAAATAACGCATATACATGTGCCCCATTTGATGCGAGAACATGAATTTTAAGTTATCGCCAAAGGTCGGTTTTTGCCCTTCTGGAATTCCCAGCATTTCACGATATAGTTCTACATGTTGTGGCGTACTAGAATAAATACGTGGAAAAAGCATCTGACCATCTTTTGAGTAAGATACTTTCTGTTTGTGGTCATACACCACGTATTTGCCATCCTGCATTTTATAAACAGGAGCACCTTGTTCTACACTTTCAACTTCTGCCGTATAGATTGGGCCGAACAACAATGAACGATCACCATACTGTTCACGACGTAAATATTTCAAAAAGTTTAAGATATTGCTTGGATCATTTTCGTTGATTGGCGTATTATAATTTGAACGAACCAACGCCAAAGTATAAGACAAATAACCAATTAGTACGAATGACAATGCCAACATACCAATATTCAAATTAACCTTGTTTTTCTTCTGAGAATAGACAATACCGCCCACCATTAGTCCAACAAACAAAATTAAGAAAACGATAACCCCAGAACCGTACGGCATTCCCATGCCATTTACCATTCCTAATTCAAAACTGAATGCAATCCCTGGAAGCCCAGGAATAATTCCAGAGTTGATAACTCCTAAGATAACCAAACCCGCGAAAATAGACGCGAAACCTCCAACATAAGTAGGTTTTGGATACTTTTTGAAGTAGTATAATAATGCTAATGCTGGTACCGTAACCAAGTTCAATAAGTGAACACCAATTGACAAACCAACGATATAAGCAATCAAAATCAACCAACGATTAGCTGTTACTTCATCTTCGATGATTTCCCATTTAAAAGCTGCCCACACAACCAATGCCGTAAAGAATGATGACATGGCATATACTTCGGCTTCCACTGCTGAGAACCAAAATGTATCTGAAAAGGCATAAGCTAATGAACCCACTACACCTGAACCTAACAACGTAAGTGATTCATTGAATGTAAGCTCATCGAATTTTTTATTAAGAACTTTTCTGCCAATCAACACAATAGTCCAGTGCATAAACAAAATAGTCAAGGCGCTCGACACTACCGACAGCATGTTTACCCAATAGGCTACCTGCAATACATCACCTGCGGCAAAAAGAGAAAACAAACGTCCCAATAAAAGGAATAGTGGCGCCCCTGGAGGGTGTGGCACTTGAAGCTTGTAGGCACAAGCAATAAATTCACCGCAATCCCAGAAAGAAGCTGTTCTTTCTACAGTTGCTGCAAATACGATTAATGAAATAATAAAAACGGCCCAACCAACTAAGTCGTTAATCTTTTTAAAGTTGTTCATTAGGAGATACTTTATCTGTTTTAGAGTCTATGAATACTGTATCCGACAGTATTGCGCAAACGGAATATTTCGCCTTTCAAAGTCAAAAATAGCAAAATAGACCGGTGTATTTACTTTTACTTTAGTTAAAATGTGTTAAAATAACTGTTTAATATCAGCTTATCCGTAGTAAATGATTATATCGGAATACCCACTATTCAAATATTTCAACCGTCTAAACAACAAAAGACCTCACAGAGAGTTGTCTGTGAGGTCTTTCTGAAGACATTTAGACACCTTCGAACTGGCGCAGAAATCGTACGTCGTTCTCCGTAAATAATCTTAAGTCTTTAATACCATATTTTAGCATGGTGATACGTTCGATACCCATACCAAATGCAAAACCTGTATATTCTTTCGAATCGATACCACAATTTTCCAATACATTAGGATCTACCATACCCGAACCAGCAATTTCTACCCATCCAGTGTATTTACAAACGTTACAACCAACACCTTTACAAATCAAACAAGTAATATCAATTTCTGCCGAAGGCTCTGTAAAAGGGAAATAGGAAGGACGGTAACGTACTTTGGTATCCTTACCAAACATTTCTTTAGCAAAGTGATAAAGCGTATCCTTCAAGTCCTTGAAACCAACATTTTTATCAATATACAGACCTTCTACTTGATGAAACAAGCAGTGTGCACGCGCCGAAATGGCTTCGTTGCGATATACACGACCTGGCATAATCGAGCGTAAAGGAGGTTGCTTTTGTTGCATCAGACGAATCTGGACGTTTGATGTATGTGTACGCAACAACACATCGTCTGCTACATTACCGCCTTTTTTCTCAATAAAGAAAGTATCTTGCATTTCACGAGCAGGGTGATTTTCCGCAAAATTTAGCGCTGTAAAATTAAAGAAATCCGTTTCGATTTCAGGACCGTCAGAAACGTTAAAGCCCATTTTCTCAAAGATTTCGATAATTCTAGCTCGTACCACGCTCAAAGGATGTAACGTCCCATTCTCTTGAGGAATAACAGGCAATGTCAAGTCAAACTCAATACTAACTGCATTCTCAGAAGACGCTTCAAGCAAGGCTTGCATCTCGTTAAATTTGTTTTGAGCAAAGTCTTTGAGGCCATTCAATTGTTGACCAATTTCTCTACGCTGTTCGGCTGGTACATTTTTTAGTCCATCGAAAAGCTCACCAATAACACTCTTACGCCCTACGTATGCTATGCGGAATGCCTCTAGCTGGTCTTTGTTTTCAATCACGAAAACATCAACCTGCTGATGAATTTCTTGAATTTTCTCTTGCATTTATTCTAAATATCTTAAGTAAATGGCTTTGTTCAAATCCCAAAATCTTGAATCTACTTCGCTAATTGATTCAAGCCAATACAATGGGTCTGCAAAATTAATAATTTAAGCCAAAGCAACGAGGTTTTAATTGGAGGTTTTTCGAAAATGTCAGTAGAAGTTATCGATAGCGAGGTATTTATGTTCCGAAATAAATTAAATTTAGTTTAATCTCTTATTGTTTCTTTGCTTTATCAGCTTCATAGCCAACCTTCAAGCGCACAGGAGGGTTATCCGAAAAATTAAGAATTGCATTTACAAGCCCTTTTACTTTGGCAAATACACTCTTTTTTTGGGTGGTTGAATCTTTCTCCTCTTCATTAAACACCAACTTTATCCTAAGTTTTTTCTTAGGATTATCCATATACTTCTCAATTGCCAAAATAGGGGGTGCTTCTTCTGAGGCATACACTACAGTATAATTTCCGAATACAGATATGTGAAAAACCAAGAGAAAAATTTTGGCAAAATGTTTTTTAGAAGGTAGAGTATTCATCATATTATAAATTTCAATAAGGTTGAGTCAATTGAGGACGTTCTAGAGTATATAGTCAACTATATAACAAATTAATCATCAATCGTCCATAAAACCAAATCGTAACAAAACAAAAAGCTCATTACTAGACTTAGTAATGAGCTTTTTGTTTGAAACTATATATTTTGCTATTAAGAGCGAACACGAACACGATTAAAATGCTTATATAGCTTCTGTATTCTTCCTTCCACGTCTTTATTTGAGTCTATCAAAACACTTATATTTTGTACCGCATGAATAACTGTACTATGGTCGCGACCTCCAAAGTGATAACCGATCGATTTCAATGGCAAATTAGTAAACTCTTTCATTAGGTACATGGCTACCTGACGAGGAAATACAATTTCTTTTTTACGACTTTTACCCTTCAAGTCAGTCATTGTCACATCAAAATGAGCAATAATTGCATCAAAAATATTATCTACGGTAATTTCTTTTTCGCTATCAACTACAATATTTTTCAAAGTAGTTCGTGCCAAATCCATGTCAATTTCACGTCGGTTTAGTGACGCGTGTGCCATCAAAGAAACAATTACTCCTTCCATTTCGCGCACGTTGGTATCTACACTATGAGCCAAATATTCGATAACCTCATCTTTGATGTATATTCCATCTGCTTGTAATTTCTTTTGTATAATCGCTATACGAGTCTCAAAATCAGGCTGTTGCAAATCTGCTGTCAATCCCCACTTAAAACGTGAAAGCAAACGATCTTGCATACCCGCTAAGTCACGAGGAGGACGGTCAGAAGACATGATTATTTGCTTACCAGATTGATGCAAGTGGTTAAAAATATGAAAAAATGATTCCTGAGTTTTTTCTTTTCCAGCCAAAAACTGAACATCATCCAGTATCAACACATCTATTTGCATATAAAAATTAGTAAATGCTTGCAATGTGTTGTTACGAATCGCATTAATAAATTGATTGACAAACTTTTCAGAAGACACATACAATACAAATTTATTGGCTTGTGTACTCTTGATATAATTACCAATTGCCTGAATTAAATGTGTCTTACCCAAACCTACTCCACCATAAATCATCAGTGGGTTAAAAGAAGTAACACCAGGGCGTTGTGCTACAGCCAAACCAGCCGAGCGCCCCAAACGATTACAATCTCCTTCTACAAAATTATCGAACACATAATGTGGATTCAAGTATGAATCCAACTCCAATGAATCCAAATCTTTTAACTGAAAAGGGCTTTCATAAATGGTTGGCTCAGGACGTCTTTGTACAGGAGGGGGCGTAGTAGTTTTTTGATTTGATACATTTAAGGCTATCGGTGGATTTTTACGATCGCCTTTATCTACTATAATAGAATATTCAAGCATACCCTGACGACCCAAAGTATAATCAATCGCTTTGCGAAGGGCATGTACATAGTTTTCCTCAAGCCATTCATAAAAAAACTGGCTTGGGACTTGTATGGTCAATGTATTATGTTGAATTCGAAGAGGAACTATGGGTTCGAACCACGTCTTGAAGCTCTGTTCATTGACTTCTTGACGAATAATTTCGAGGCACTTAGCCCACACTTGCCTTGTTTCGGTTTGCATGGTTGGGGTAAATTTTTAAAATAATGGCGAAATCAGATGTCCTATACACAAACCTCTGGTAGTTAAGCATTTAACTTTTTTGTAAAAAGCAATGACTTGTCTTGTGCCAAATCAAGCCACAAAAATAGTAAATTTTATCATCCAAAAACGCTATTGGGATGAGATAAATCATTTTTTGAACAATCTCAAAACGATTAGCCTCAGTAATTTACTAGGCTATCTTATTTGAGCAGCGGTTTTGTCTATTTGAGGGATTATGCCATATTTATCAAACAAAGTAAAAACTAATTTATAAAAAAACTCAGAATACAACACACTATATTTCAGCATATTAATCAACCGTTTAATAAGTTATCTATTTCTGGGCTTACTAGTTTATGCAAAAAACAAAGCCATCTACTAGCTATATCTACTATAGTTTTGTTCTATAAAAAATACAATAAAATCCTTTTGAATATCAAGTTTTGGAGATTTTTTGGTTAGATAAATCTAAGACCTTACATTTGTTCAACTTTGAAAAATTAAATTATTTGAAATCCGTTTTCAATATGGCAGCATCACTCTTTGAAGAATTTCAACCTCATTCTAAAGAGGTCTGGAAAAATCAAGCAATCAAAGACCTAAAAGGAAAAGACTTTGAACAAACGCTAGTTTGGCAAGCCGAAGGCGACTTGCGTATTGAACCTTATTACAGCCATGAAGATTTATCTTCGCTCCCATTAGACCTAGTACAAGGTGCTCAAAAAAATCATGCTACTGCTACTTGGCAAAATCGCGAGAAAATCATTTTTTCATCTGAAAAAACAACGAATCAGCTTATTTTAGAGGCAATTGAATGGGGCGCTAATAGCATCATTATTGATTTTGAAGAAAAAGATATTACCACTATTGACTTCAAAAAACTATTACATCAAATCAAGCTTTCGGAGATTCCTGTCTTCTTCAAAGTCCAAAATCAAAGTGTACAATTGCTCGAAATTTTATCATCTTTGATTCCTTATCAGATGAAAGGTGGTGTACAAGATGACTATTTGGCAAACTGGATGAGCACTGGTTCATTATCAAATGATAGTACCAGCCTTTTGGTCCAGTCTATTAGAAAAGTACAAAATCATCCTCAATTCAAAACTATTCATATTGCTGGAGAAGTATTTCATAATGCTGGTGCAAACAGTGTGCAAGAAATTGCCTTTACTCTAGCCAACGCATTGGAATATGTCGATCAGCTTACCCTAGCTGGATTATCTTTGGATGAAATACTAAACAAAATTGAATTTAGCATTGCTATTGGAACAGATTACTTTACTGAAATTGCTAAAATTCGTGCCCTTAGATATCTATGGCAAAAAGTATTATCTGAAGGATATAAATTCGAAAAAGCAGCTGAAATTCCTGTTACTATTTCGGCTCAAACTTCAACCTATTTTGATGCAGCACTAACCCCAAATACCAACATGCTCCGTGCTACTACCGAAGCAATGTCGGCTATTATTGGTGGTGCTGATTTTTTAGTTTTGCATGCTTACAATGCAACCTTTGAAGAAGACGAGACCTTTGGAAAGAGAATTGCTCGCAATGTTTCTGCTATTTTAAGAGAAGAGTCGTATCTTGACAAAGTAAATGACCCCTCGGCTGGAAGCTATTATATTGAACATTTGACATTCGAATTAGCGACAAAAGCATTGACTCTTTTGCAAGAAGTTGATTCATTAGGTGGTAGTATTATGGCATTTGAAAAAGGATTTATTCAAAATACCATCGCACAAACACATAATAGTCGCCAAGAAGCCATTACTTCGGGTAAACGTATTATGATTGGCGTGAACAAGTTTAGATTTGATGAAAAGCCGTTTGTTTATGAAGCAAAAGAAGCTCAATCATCAACTATACCATTATTAAGGGCTCAAAGATTATCTGAAGTTGTTGAGGCTCAATAATAATTTTCTAATGGAAAGAATAACAAAACAAAGCAGTAAAATCAAATTTTGTTTGATGACTTTATGAAACCAAATCTTTCAAATATTCAATTACAAGAAGGAAAAGCCAAGGCTAATGATTCTTATGTTACCAAATTTTGGAAATCTCCAGAAGGGATTCCAGTAAAGGTATATTTTACGCAAGCAGATCTCAACGATGCTGAACACTTGAAGTTTGCTGCTGGCTTACCACCTTATCTTAGAGGTCCCTATTCGACCATGTATGTCCAACAACCTTGGACTGTACGTCAATATGCTGGTTTTTCGACTGCCGAAGAATCCAATGCTTTTTACAGACGTAACTTGGCAGCAGGACAAAAAGGACTTTCAGTAGCTTTTGACCTTGCCACTCACCGAGGTTATGATTCAGACCACCCACGTGTAACAGGCGATGTTGGAAAAGCAGGGGTGGCAATCGATTCGGTCGAAGATATGAAAATTCTTTTCGATCAAATCCCATTAGACCAAATGTCGGTTTCGATGACCATGAATGGCGCTGTATTGCCCATAATGGCTTTTTATATTGTAGCAGCAGAAGAACAGGGCGTTGGTCCTGAAAAATTATCTGGTACTATCCAAAATGATATTCTTAAAGAGTTTATGGTGCGAAATACCTATATATATCCACCAGAGCCTTCTATGAGAATCATTGCTGATATTTTTGAATATACGGCTCAATTAATGCCAAAATTCAATTCTATTTCTATTTCGGGCTATCACATGCAAGAAGCGGGTGCAACCGCCGATTTGGAGTTAGCTTATACCTTAGCAGATGGTTTGGAATATCTTCGCACAGGTATTGCGGCGGGCTTGGATGTAGACAACTTTGCTCCTCGTCTATCCTTTTTCTGGGCTATTGGTATGAACCATTTTATGGAAATCGCCAAAATGCGAGCTGGTCGTTTACTTTGGGCAAAAATTGTGAAGCAGTTCAAGCCCAAAAATGATAAATCCTTGGCTTTGCGTACGCACTGTCAAACATCAGGATGGTCATTGACTGAGCAAGACCCTTTCAATAACGTTACACGTACTTGTGTGGAAGCCATGGCTGCTGCTTTGGGACATACTCAAAGTTTGCATACCAATTCACTTGATGAGGCTATTGCACTTCCAACTGACTTTTCGGCTCGTATTGCTCGTAATACGCAATTGTATATTCAAAACGAAACCAATATCACGCGTGTCGTTGACCCTTGGGGAGGTTCGTATTATGTAGAATATTTGACAAAAGAATTAGTTAAAAAAGCTTGGTCACTGATTGAAGAGGTAGAAAGTTTAGGCGGAATGGCCAAAGCAATCGAAACTGGATTGCCCAAAATGCGTATCGAGGAAGCTGCGGCACGTAAACAAGCTAGAATCGATTCAGGAAAAGATATAATTGTTGGGGTAAATAAGTACAAATTAGCAGAGGAAACTCCAATCGAGATTTTGGAAGTAGACAATCAAGCAGTACGTTTATCTCAAATACAAAGATTAGAACAAATAAAAGCTGTTCGTGATAATGATAAAGTAGCAAAAGCTTTAGAAAAAATCACAGAAGCGGCCAATACAAAACAAGGAAACTTATTAGCATTGGCAGTAGATGCTGCTCGTGAGCGTGCTACTCTTGGCGAAATATCCATGGCACTCGAAAAAGTGTATGGTCGCCACAAAGCTATTATTCGTTCAATTTCAGGCGTATATTCATCAGAAGTGACAGACGACGAGAATTTCAGAATTGCTAAGGAAATGGCAGACAACTTTGCCAAATTAGAAGGTCGCAGACCACGTATTATGGTGGCAAAAATGGGGCAAGACGGTCACGACCGTGGCGCCAAAGTAATTGCCACAAGCTTTGCCGACTTAGGTTTTGATGTGGATATTACCCCACTATTTCAAACACCAGAAGAAGTTGCCAAACAGGCCGTCGAAAATGATGTCCATGTAGTTGGCGCATCAAGCTTGGCTGCTGGTCACAAAACGCTTGTTCCAGAACTTATCAATGAACTTAAGAAGCTTGGTCGTGAAGATATTCTGGTAATTGCAGGAGGAGTAATTCCTGCGCAAGACTATGCGTTTTTGTACGAATCTGGTGTAAAAGGTGTTTTTGGTCCTGGGACAATCATATCGATTGCAGCACAAAAGATTTTAAAGGAATTGATGGACTAGTTCATTTTTATGAGACATTACTAATTGAGTTAATGGTGATTTAGTGGTTGAGTGATTATTTCATAAAGAAATTCACTAAATCACCATTCACTCAATAGTAGAGTTCTTATACCTTTTTGGCTTTATAACCTTGCTGAATTAGCCATGTAACTACCTTTTCTCTAAAATCACCTTGCAAGATAACTTCGCCATCCTTCACAGAGCCACCGCAACCGCAAAGATTTTTGAGTTTTTTACCCAAAGTATTTAAGTCTTCTTCATTACCAGCAAAACCTGTAACAAGTGTTACTTGTTTGCCAGCACGAGCCTTTTTATCTAGTAAGGCTTTCAAATTTTGTTGATTAGGAGGAAGTGTTTCCGCCACTTCTTTTTCCTCAAATTCATATTCAAAATCAGGATTTGTAGAATAGACAACTCCTAATGGTATTTTTTTATTTTTTGACATGGTAATTGATTCCTATTGAGTTAGAGTACCAGTTTTTTTAATTCATTGGTAACAAAGCTTTCCAACTTTTCTTTATTGGGCAACTGTAATATATACTTACTGACAAAAATATCTTTATCTGTATCAGCAATTGCATATTCCACCAATGCTTTATTTTGATCTGTAACCAACAATATTCCTACAGGAGGGTTATCGTTACTATCTTGAAAATTTTTTTTATAATAATTCAAATACGTTTTGAGCTGTCCAATATGTTCATGTTTTGCTTTTTCAGTCTTTAATTCTATTAAAACATGGCATTTTAAAATCCTATGATAGAATACTAAATCAATGAAATAATATTCATCTCCTATTAAAATTCTTTTCTGTCGAGATTCAAAACAAAACCCTATCCCCAATTCTAACATAAACATTTGCAAATGTTCAATTAACGCCTGCTCTAGTTCAGTTTCTTCAATAAGATGTGGTTGCGAAATATTTAGAAATTCAAAGAAATAATGTGATTTGACAAGATCTTCTCTATTTTGAGGCGTTATTTTGTTTTTTACGACTTCAAATGCTTTTTCTTTATTCTCTGAAAAACCTAATCTTTCGTATGTTAAGGTTGCGATTTGTCGCTTTAGCTCTTTTACGGAAACCTGTGTTTTTAAAACTAATAGCTCGTAAAATTGTCTCTTTATTTCATCTTCAATTTTAATCAGTTCGGTGAAATGTGTGTAGGATATTGACCTAAATATTTCTTTTATATACCCTATTTCTCTTTCTTTCATTATGTTTGTAGATTTTTGGGTTGATAACCCAAAAATTTCATTTTTAATAAAATCCAGTTCAGAATCAAATATCGGTGATTCTGGTCTTATAGAAAAAACATTAGAAATCCGAGTTGGTAAAAGCAAACTTAACTGAGGATATGTATGATAAAATTGCCTACACCTAGATAGTTCAGGAGCAGTAAGACCTTTGATTTGTAAGATAGCTGCTAAATTGTGAAGTAACTGGCTTCCATAAGAGGCTCTATCTTCTCCTTTTTGTTCAAACTCTACAATATAAAAGCCTACAAGCCAATTTCGGAGCGTAATATGAATATTAACAGCCTTAATAGACTGCTGCTGCAAATATCTATTAGTATTATGGATAGAGGCTACTAACGATTGAAAATTCATATTATTAAAGAATCTATTAAAATGAAATTATCCTACTCCACTACTCCAGCCACAACTTTCAGTGATTTTGGTTTGATATATACCCGAATCTCGTTGGTATCTAACTGTAAAGGTTCGCCATCAAAGTGTATCAATAAAGGCTTTTCTGACTTGAGCACATAGTCTTCCGAAACCTCCATATCAATATAACGAGAGTTGGGCAATGTTCCTCTAAACAAACGTACACCGATAATCGGAGCTGCACCAAAAGGAAATGGCTTCAGTACCACGAGGTCAATTAATCCATCATCGATTTTAGACTTTGGAGAAATCAAGGCATTATTACCATACTGAGTGGCGTTGGCAAAAGTGATAGAAAAAGCCATTTTGGCATAATCTTTTCCTTGGTGCGAGATAACATACGCCTCTGGCTTATAAGTTCGAAAAGACTTTAAAGACATTTTAGCGTATGTCTTCAACCCTCTTGAATCCTGTTGGGCAAATTCGTTTGCCACAAAAGCATCAAAACCGACTCCTGCTGTACAGAAAAAGGGAATTTCATTCAAATAACAAGCATCTATTTGGGCAGTAGGTTGCTGAATAGCAAACTGAATCGCTTTATCGATTTTTAAAGGTATATTCAGGTGACGAGCTAAACCATTGCCAGAACCAATCGGAATAATACCAAGTGCCGTGTCCGAACCCACCAGCCCACGAGCTACTTCGTTGACTGTACCGTCGCCTCCAACTGCTACAACACGGCTAATACCCTGTTGAACGGCCTGTTTAGCGATTTCGGTTGCATGACCTGCATATTCTGTTAAGATTAATCTACAATTTGCCTGTTTGTTGATAGCTTGAATTATTTTATTTCTCTTTGCTGGGGTTGTAGTCCCAGACTTAGGATTTAAAACAAACCAAATCATAATATTATGTGAGTTTACGAAACATTCGCCCAATTTATAATTTACAAGTGTTTTAATCAATCACTCAAAATCTCTTGGATACGTATTTCTATGGTTGATTTGCGAAAAGCATGAATTAACTAAAAAACACAAACATTAAGATAATCATTAAAATAAAAGAAAGATACATGAGGCCATCTACCAAATAGTAATCTTTATATTTATCTACAAATTCTTTAAATTTCATAAAAAAAATTATCTTTATTTGAGCTGAATTGATAAGAATTCAAAACTACAAAATTTTGAAGGGATGTATTCTATCTATTTGGATAAATCTCATATTTGACACTCTAATTTTATCTATTTCTCATGACAAAACAATTCATTTTCTCGGTATTATTTTGCCTAGGCTGTTTTATGAGTTTTTCACAAAGTAACAAAGACCGACTAAACATTCTTGAGATTTTAGACAAACAAAATCAAGCTTGGAATCGTGGCGATGTCGTCGCTTTTATGAAAGGCTACTGGGAATCCGACTCTTTGATGTATATTGGGAAAAGCGGGGTTACTTATGGCTACAAAAAAACCTTAGCAAGTTATCAAAAAAATTATCCTGACAAAGCCAGTATGGGTACTCTGAAGTTTACTATCATCAAAGTAAACTTTCTAGGACCAGACAATTGCCTACTAGTAGGAAAATGGGAGCTAGCTCGTCCAGAAAAGGGTGATATTGGTGGTCATTTTACCTTAACATGGCAAAAAATCAAAGGTGAATGGGTCATCATTGCGGATCATTCTTCATAAGGAGTTTTTGTTAATGATTCTAATCGCAGATTACGCTTTATCAATAACTTCTTGTTACTTAAATCAAAATACTCGAAGTATATTTGCATAAAATCAAGAAATGAAGTGCCCATAAAACTGGCACTATTTCATTCAAAAAATCTTTTCATTCATGATTGCATTCAATACTGTACATCGTCATAAGTTTTCTTTTACACAAGATGACGTAATTTTATTTGCAAAAGTATCAGGAGATAATAATCCTCTTCATTTAGATGCTGAATTTGCGGCTACAACCCCATTCAAGCGCCCAATTATTCATGGGGCATTGGCTTCGAGTATTTTTTCTAAAGTAATGGGTACGGAGTTCCCTGGTTTTGGAAGTGTTTATTTAAAACAAGTTTCTGAATTTAAACGCCCCATGTTTGTAGATACAGACTATGAAGCAGTGTTTACTGTCGTAAATATCGATGAGAAAAAGCATGTAGCAGAAATCAAATGTGAGATATTCGACGTGGCTACTAACAAGAAGACAACCGATGGTATGGCTACTATAATGAATGTAGAGCAGTTTTAAGAAGACAATTAGCTCATCAACGAAGTAATCGATGATGAGCCTTATTAAAAGCAAAAGGCTAGCAATCGAAACTGCTAGCCTTTTTTATTTGCCTGAATTATTCACTTTGGTTTTTCTTGTTTTGGATTTCAGTACGAATCTCTTGAGCCAAAGTTTTTAATGCTTGCATGCCACCTCTTACACGAGTTCCAGCAGCTTGATTGCCTTTTTCATAGAACTTTTCGAAGTCACCCTCTAATGACAAAATCAAGTCTTTTACTTCTGAGAATCTGCTCATATTTGTAATTGGATTTAGGTTGGATAAATTGTTAAAAAAGCCTCATACGAAGTCTGTAGGCATTTTTTACGACCGAAATATAGTCAATTTCCAACATGATGCAAATTCTTTTATCAAAAAAAGCATGAAAAAAGCACAAAATCGTATTAAAATTATGCTAATACTGATTTAAACTGCTCAGCTTGTGCTTTATAGAAGCCTTCAGCTAATCTTTTCTGAACTACCTCAAACTGATTCATGGTATATTCTACGTCTTCTAGCGTGTGTGCTGAAGTAGGAATAATACGCAACATAATCTGTCCTTTTGGCACTACTGGATATACTACAATCGAGCAGAAAATACCCATATTTTCACGTAAATCTCTAATCAAAGACGTTGCTGTAAGAACATCATATTCACCATGCAAAAACACCGGAGTCACAGGCGAAGTTGTATCTCCAATATCAAAACCTCTTTTGCGGAAACCATCTTGTAGAGCACGTACGTTTTCCCATAATTTCTCACGCAATTCTGGATGTTTTTTAATCAACTCCAAACGCTTCATGCCACCAATTACATAAGGCATAGGAAGTGCTTTTGCGTAAGTTTGAGAACGCATATTATATTTTAAAAACATGATAATCTCTTTCGGAGCAGCTACAAAAGCACCAATAGCAGCCATAGACTTAGCGAATGTAGAGAAATATAAATCAATACCTTCGATACAGTTCAAGTGCTCGTGCACACCACGACCATTTTCACCCATTGTACCAAATCCGTGAGCATCATCTACTAAGATTCTGAAATTGAAATCATTTTTCAAGGCAACAATTTCGTCTAAAGAACCCACTTTGCCTGACATACCAAACACACCTTCTGTAATAACTAAGATACCACCGCCAGTTTCTGCAACCTTCTTAGTAGCACGCTCAAGGTTTTTACGCAATGAGCCCATATCGTTGTGATTGAATTTGTAATAAGCACCCATTTTAGCTTTGTGCAAACGGATACCATCAATCAAACAAGCATGGCATTCTGCATCGTAAACAATAATGTCACGGTGGTCAACCATACATTCAATAATAGACATTACACCTTGATAGCCGTAATTCAACAAGAAAGCATCCTCTTTACCTACAAATTCCGCTAATTGACGCTCAAACTCCTCATGCAAATCAGAGTTACCTGACATCATACGAGCACCCATTGGATAAGCCAAACCATAGTCAGCAGAAGCTTGTGCGTCAGCCTCACGAACTTCTGGATGGTTAGCCAAACCAAGGTAATTGTTCAATGACCAGTTAAGCATACGCTTGCCATTGAAGTTCATATAAGGGCCTAATTCGCCAGTCAATTTAGGGAATGAAAAATAGTGGTGGCCAATTTTGTGGTAAGAACCTAGCGGCCCCATGTTGTTTACGACTTTCTCAAAAATATCCACTTTATATCTGCGTTTTAGATTTATGAATAGTGTCAATTATTTTCAAAGCAACAGGTTTTTCTGCCTAATATATAAGCGAAATTTGCGCAGTGAAAATCTTAAAATAATCTCAAAGTTAATTCTTTATTTTTTAACTGCCAAATATTGTATTAAACAAAGAATAACAAGACTTGATTTGGGTATTACTTGCAATATTTCAAGAACTTTTTTCGCTAAATACATATTTATCGATTCGTTTTATAACTTGTATCAAAATTGGGTAAAGGCAGCACTTTTTCAATTGTAAGATTTCAAGTTGAATCCATCTTTGAAAAATCCTAATGAGCTATGAGTCTAAATAGTAAACTTACCATTTGCGAAGACCAAAGCATTATCCTAGACTTTTTGGTTGATAATCAGGAGTTACCACAGGATTTTAGCCAAAATATGGTTAAAAATGTTTTAAAAGATGGCGCTTTTTATCTAGTCATCTATAAAGCTTACGAAAAGGGGGATAGATTTACGCTTTATCGAATTGATGATTTTGCTTATCAGTTTGATGACTTGTTATATTTATGGCGTTTTTTTGATGAAAAATCATTAGAAAAACAACATGCTCAGGTCATGAAAAAAGCCAGAAATATTGTTCATGATATAATTTCAATGCTCGAAACATTAAAGTCCTTATTTGAGCCTCCTCAGAATATTTAAGTTGGAAAAAAATAAGACAGACGAAAGTATAAAATTCTTAAGATTAGATAACAATGCAAGATAATATTCAATCAATTTTAAATGTAAAATACTGATAATTAAAAAATTACATTCGCAACTCATAATTCTGCATTAATACATTAGTAATTACAAAACAAAATCGAAGAAACCAATCAATGAAAAAAATTCATAAGCTCCTCGTTGCCAACCGTGGCGAAATTGCTTTGCGTGTGATGCGTACCGCTCGTGAAATGGGTATCCAAACTGTTGCTATCTATTCGGAGGCCGATCGTTTGGCACCACATGTAAAATTTGCAGATGAAGCTGTTTGTGTAGGTCCTCCCCCATCCAATCAATCGTATTTATTAGGTGATAAAATCATTCAAATTTGTAAAGATTTGAATGTTGACGCTATTCACCCAGGTTATGGATTTTTGTCTGAAAATGCAGCCTTCTGTAAAAAAGTGACAGATGCAGGTATCATTTTTATTGGTCCGTCGCCTGAGAGTATTGAGGTTATGGGAGACAAACTTTCTTCAAAACACGCTGTTGCCAAATACAATATTCCGATGGTGCCAGGCACACCTGATGCTGTAACCGACCGTGAAGTTGCCAAGCAAAAATCAAAAGACATTGGTTATCCAGTACTAATCAAGGCTTCTGCTGGTGGCGGTGGTAAAGGTATGCGTGTGGTAGAAAATGAAGAAGAGTTTGACGAACAAATGGACCGTGCGGTATCCGAAGCGATTGCGTCTTTTGGAAATGGTGCTGTTTTCGTAGAAAAATATATCACTTCACCTAAACATATCGAAATTCAAGTATTAGGTGATAAACATGGCAATATTGTTCATCTTTTTGAAAGAGAATGTTCTGTACAACGTCGTCACCAAAAAGTGGTTGAAGAAGCCCCTTCAGCAGTATTAACGCCCGAAATTCGTGCTGCAATGGGTCAATGTGCCGTAGACGTAGCTCGTGCTTGTAATTACTATGGCGCAGGTACAGTAGAATTTATTGTAGACGAAAAGTTAGATTTTTATTTCTTGGAAATGAATACTCGTCTACAAGTAGAACACCCTGTGACAGAACAGATTACTGGAGTAGATTTAGTAAAAGAAATGATTCTGATTGCAGAAGGACATCCTATTTCGTTCAAACAAGAAGATCTAACAATTAATGGTCATGCAGTTGAATGCCGTGTTTGTGCTGAGGATCCTCGCAATAACTTCTTGCCTGATGTTGGTACGCTTACGACTTATGTTCGTCCACAGGGCAATGGTGTACGCGTAGACGATGGTATGGAACAAGGTATGCCTATTCCTATTTATTATGATCCAATGATTGCCAAATTGATTACTTATGGCAAAGATCGCAATGAGGCTATTGACAAAATGATTCGTGCGATTGATGAATATCAAATCACTGGAATTCAGACTACCCTTCCTTTCTGTAAATTTGTATTACGTCATGAAGCATTTCTTTCTGGACAATTCGATACTCGTTTCATCAGTCTATATTATACTCCAGAGGTATTAGATACAGAGCCAGATGCAGATGAAGAGGCTATTGCAGCAGCTTTGGCAGCGCATTTGATTCTTAATAAAAAAACTGTGCAAAATCAAGAGAGTACAGGTGGACAATTGGTAAAAAGCCAATGGAAAGCTAATCGTACTGCTTTGAGATAATGCTGATTGTGTGAGTTTTGATTGAGTGATTAGAGATGCAATAATTTGCGTATAAATATGAGTCATATAGTATTGTAGTATCATTAAAAAAGCGGTCGAAAAATATTTTTCGACCGCTTTTTAGTATTACTATCTTGAGTTTTATTCGGCTTAAAATGCTTAACATTACGTCCTAAGTCGAATAAACAAATTTTAACCTAATCACTCAATTAGATAGAAGTATTATTTCTTCACCACTTTCACTTCAATTCTTCTATTTTTTGCCTTACCCTCTTCTGTGGTATTTGATGCCAAAGGAACAAATGGGCCTTTGCCATCAAAATCAATACGAATAGCACTAATACCATTGGTAACCAACATATTACGAACAGCGAAAGCACGTTTCAAAGACAATTTTTTATTTTGTAATGTATCACCAGTATTATCTGTATGGCTAGTAATTTTTACCTGAACTTTTGGAAAAGCAGTCATAATTTTCGCCAAATCTTGAACATTTTTCTCTCCTCCAGTCACAAGTGTAGCAGTATTACCTTCAAAAGCCACATTTTCTAAAGTAAATACTTGAGCAGGACGACTTGCTGTATCTGCTACATATTTAGTAAAACGCTCTACAAATGAACCAGGCAAAGTTTCGATTGTTTGACCATTAGGCAATGATACCGCAGTCAATTTAACTTCAGCCGCAGAATTCGACGAGTCTACTTTTGCAACAGCAGTATCTTTAGGTAAGGCTGTTGTATCTATTTCAGCGCCTGTTACTTGTTCAACCTGAGTACTATCTACTTGATCGGGACTACTAGAAAATGTTGATTGCCAATCATAGTTTACCAAAAAGTAAGCTCCTACTGCCACCACCAAAGCAATAATACTAGCAGGGAATACCCATTTGGGAAGAGGTTGACGCTCTTCGTCTTCGGGCTCATAGTTTTTACTAGAATAAGTTACTAGTTTGTCTTTATCATCAGATATCTTTGGAGCTATTGGAGCAGGTACACCAGGAGAACGTAAAGGAGCACCAGAGGCAAATTGGACAGGTTTTAACTCCTGACTCATAAAAGTTGCCAATCCCAAAACATCAATCATTTTTACTTGGAGATTTTCTGGCGTTTCTCCCAACAAATAACTCTTTAACTCAAGTACAGTATTAGCTAATGTACTTTTATCTGCATTTTGACTCGAAGCCACTTTGCCTAATCGTCCGATAACCACAGGCATGACAAAAGCCAGTAATGAAGTAGCCGATGAATTACGAACACCTGCAAACTGAGAAATTAAGGTAGCAATAGAGCTTTTTTTGTCGGGAAGCAACATACTTACCAAACTGTGTCCTTTTTCAACTACTTTGGCAAAACTTTCACGATCTTGAACAACACTGGATATATCAGAAAGAATCGTACCGTCATGTCCTCCTTTTTGAATAGCATTCATTAATGTAGTAGCGCCAGCCTCATTAGTAGCTCTCTTCATTATTCCACCTATGATGGTGGGTACTAGCGCTTCAATCGCTAGTTTTACTTTGTCTTCTTTTTCACCTACTAGCGAGGCAGCTTTCACACTGATGTCTCCTCCTAATAACTCTTTCAACTCTACAATTAAATTCATATCAAATGTTTTAAGATTATTCTATCGAGATTTTAGATAAGCAATAGGCACTGTTTGTATGATAAGGTACACAACAACTCCATTTTTTTGCTCAAAAATACAATCCTTCCTTGATATTTGGCGCATATTTTCCAATATCTTATCAAATCATTTTATCAACGGCCTTGTTGACTTGTTTAATGCAAAATAGATGTTAAAAAAATGAAATTCTTTGAAAAAAATTTAATTACCAAAACATGAACCTTAACTTTGTGCCTCAATAAAAAGGATAGCTCAAACTTTACCTCCAAAGGCCCTATCCTCAGACGCAATCACAAAAACAATGAAAAAAGTTTTATTTATCGACCGTGACGGTACTATCATTCAAGAGCCTCCTGTTGATTTTCAAGTTGATTCATTAGAAAAATTAGCTTTTTTACCTAAAGCCATCTCTAATCTTCGCAAAATTGCTGAGGAAACTGACTATGAATTGGTTATGGTGACCAATCAAGATGGTTTAGGCACAGACTCTTTTCCTGAAGATACATTCTGGCCTGCTCACAACAAAATGATGGATACCCTAACAGGCGAAAATATCATTTTTGCAGACGTACATATTGACCGTACGTTTGAACATGAAAATGCGCCGACTCGTAAGCCTTCCACAGGAATGTTGACTAAATATTTTGATGCTACACAATACGATTTGGCCAATTCTTATGTATTAGGAGACCGCTTAACAGACATTCAGTTGGCTATTAATCTTGGTGCAAAAGCCATTTATTTGGGAGAAAAGACCATTGAGAAAGCTGAGCATATCGAAGCTACCGCTTTGGTTACGGCTGATTGGGATACTATTTATGAATTTTTACGCTTACCTGAACGTAAAGCTTCGGTAGAGCGTATCACCAAAGAAACTAAAATTTGGGTTGAGTTGAATCTTGATGGGAAAGGGAAATCTCAAATCGAAACAGGTTTGGGCTTTTTTGACCACATGCTCGACCAGTTGGCTAAACACTCTGGCGCTGATTTGAAAGTAAAAGTAATTGGTGACTTACATATCGACGAGCATCATACGGTAGAAGATACAGCCTTAGCACTTGGAGAAGCTTACTTGAAGGCCTTAGGTGACAAGAAAGGTATTGCTCGTTATGGCTATTTCTTATTGCCAATGGACGAAGCACTCATACATGCTGCGATAGACTTCTCTGGACGTAACTGGATGGTTTGGGATGCGAAATATTCCCGCGAGAAAATTGGGGACGTTCCAACTGAAATGTTCTTCCATTTCTTTAAATCATTTACAGATACTGCCAAATGTAATTTGAATATTAAAGCTGAAGCTGACAACGAACATCACAAAATCGAGGCTACCTTTAAAGCCTTTGCTAAAGCTATCAAAATGGCAACTAAAAGAGAAATTAAGGATTTGGACATTCTTCCATCTACCAAAGGAGTTTTGTAGTTAAGCACTGGTAATACCCGTTCGGGTAACTTTTTTTTAATAACTTAACAAAAAACTACCCAAAGTTTAGCAGTTAATATATGAAACTTTCCGTTTTGAATTTTATCTTTGTGGCATCAAAACTGACCGTTCATTTTCATAAATCTAAAATATAAATACCATGGGTGTTTCAGGAGCTTTATTCTTTATCATTCTTTTTGTTCTTGCAGGAATTGTAGGTTCTAGACTTCAAAAAATCTATAATGCAAGAGGCAAATAAGATGTCAAGTACTAAAAAAGAGAGCTAAACTAGTTCTCTTTTTTAGTTTAATTTCTTTTTCTAGCTACATCATTTCTACTCTATACGTCGTTCGTCCTCGATAGCTAATCTCAAGATCTCTTCAGTTTGTTTATTTCCTCAAAAATCAACCTTCTGTAATCAGTTAAATATCAGTATTTTAATCATAGGAAAACAGATACACATTGTATCCTATTTCTTTCTTATTTTAAAGTCATTTTCAGCTCTACTGCGTTCGTGTAATTCAATATTTTTGATTACATAATTGGCATAATTACTGCTCCTACCTTTATATTAACTCCTTTAAATTCAAGACAATACGGTTATTTCACTACTAAAAACTATGCGCATCGTTAAACTCATATATTTATTTCAACAACCGTCTTCATACCATATCTCCTACCTCAATAAAGTTATTTAAACCGCATTATAGCACTTATACACTTAGCTGTAAATGTCTCAAGTTTAAAGCACCACCGTCAATCAAATATTTTTTCACAATTTAAAACCAAGTAGCCATGAAACAACGTGTTTTCTTCTTATCCGCTTTAGTACTTTTCTTGCTTTCTAAAATCGAAGTCATTGGTCAAACTGACTCGCATACTATAGGTATTACTATCCCAGCAGTCACAATGCTGAGAATTGCCCCTACAGCTAGCAAAAACATAACTATGAATTTTACTGCTCCAAGTACAGCCGGTGACCCTATTGTAGCGCCAAGCAACAATACGTCACTGTATTTGCAGTATAGTTCTATTATGACGGCTCCAGTAACAAGCCGTAAAATATCTGTACAAGCATCAGCAACTGTTGCGGGGCTAACGATTGCTGTAACCGCAGCTAATCCTAATGCCACCAATTTACAAGGTGCTGGTGGTGCTGGTAGCACTATTTCTTCGTTGAGTACAACTGCTGCTGACATCATCACTGGTATTACAAGTTGTGCAACAGGAACTGCTGCAACCGATGGTAGTAATTTGACGTATAGTATTGCAACTACAAGTGCTTCGGCGTATCAAAACCTTCTTTCAGGAACGTCAAGCATTACAATAACTTATACTTTAGCTGATAACTAAAAGTTAACAAAATTCTTTGACACAAATTACCGTATCTCTAAAGGGAGCAAACTAGTTAGATGGTAACTTAGACTTTAGGATACGGTTGTTTTTCCGTACCCATATTAATTTTTTTGCTTATGAATCATCTCATTAAGTGGGCTTTGTGCTGGACGATTATTTTATATTCCTTAACTGGATTTTCAAACATTTTAATTTTGAATGGACTCACCCATGAACATGCCATTTTAGGAGAATCTGCTCAGGCGAATGGTGTTATCAAACTAAAAAATGATGCTGATACCCCTGTCAAAATTCTAATTTATAAACAAGAGTATTTACTTGCTTGTGGTCAAGAATCTAATTTTTCGAGTACACCAACCCACTCGTATTCATTAACGCGTTATCTATCATCTCCTTTATCTGAAAAAACACTAGCCCCTAAAGAAGAATTTGACTTGCCCTATTCTATAGCATTACCTCAAAGCTCCTCAAATGGAAGTTACTGGTCTGTCATTATGATTGAAGCTGCCGACCCAATTACAAGTAGCGACCCTTCAGGGGTAAGTATCAACTCAAAAGTTAGGTATGCTATTCAGATTATTGCTAATAAAGGTGCATTTGAAAGTCCTAAACTTTCTTTTTTAGATGTTCGCTACAATACTAAAAATCAACAACTTTCAAATAGTCAAGTAGTTGTTTCTCTCAAAAATGAAGGTCGTTTTTCAGCTAAAACCAAGGTGTCGTTAGAGATATATAATGATAAAGGCGAAAAGATCAAAATATTTGAAAGTTTGTCTAGAAGAATTTACCAAGGTAAATGCAATACCTTTGAAGTGGATATTGTGGGGTTACACAAAGGAAAATACGAAGGAATTTTGATTGCCGATAATGGCACTGATTTATTTGCATCCAATCTTGAATTATCAATTGAGTAACGTATGCCTAAGTTAATCAATGTGTTACCTCAAGTACATATTATCCCACAAAATCTTTATTCTATTTCTAGTATTAGAGATGCTTGGTGCTTTGAACAAAGTGCACGGACAAATATTGCCCAAAATTCAACATTTAAAATATCCCACTGATATTTCTCCAGGCGAACACTTCACGATTTTTTGTGATGTCAAGCATCCAGTAAAACAAGGCATTGTACCCGTTCAATTAATTTCGCCTCCCAATTGGGCAACGATTTTGACCAAGCAAATACCCATCAATGATAGTACAAGTAGGTTTGTTCAAACGATGGTATGTCCCAATAAAGTAGCGATTCGTCCTTATTATTTTGTCTTTCAGTATCAAGCACAATCCATTGCTAATTTTCCGATTACTATCAGAAAGGTTCACCAACTGACGATTACTCCGATGAATCTTCCTGATTTTGTTAAGGAAGGAGATACACTAAATATTTCCTTTTCGATTCAAAACGCAGGAAATATTCTTGAAAAAGCAACCATAGGTCTGAATCAAGGAAAAATATTTAGTCAAAAAGATACCCTAGATATTCCAATAAGTGCTAATGAAAACTTCACCATCTTGACAAGGCATATTATTCAAACCACCAACCAAGGAAACTGGAATTATAATCCAATTCTATCGCTCAAAACCAAAGATACCACTCTCATTAGTGTTATATCAATCCCTGTGTATGGCATCACTCGTAAAGAAGATAACTCATGGCTGAAGTTTCCTTTGGAGGTTGGAGGTGTTTATATAGGTACTAAGCAAGGCTCTTTGTCTACTTCAGCTTACCAATTTGATGTGAGAGGCAAAGGATTTTTAGATTTTTCGAGCAAGCATTATGTCGACTTTATTGCACATGGACCCAACCAATTTCAAATCCCCATGATTGGTTCGTATGAGATATATTCGATGAAATATGATTTCAAAAAAGCCTTGTCTGTACAATTAGGCGACTATAATTTAAGACTTTCTAATTTATTAGAGTTTGGTCGATTCAGTAGAGGTGCAAAAATAGATTGGCGAAATCAAGCAATAGGAACAAGTTTCTATTATGCAAAACCTCGTTTTGAATCTGACCTCGACTATCAATTAGGAGGTAATGTATCTTGGTATTATTCAAAAAATAATTTTCTTACAGCAGGCTATCAACACAAAGGTGTTTTACTCAAAAATCAGTCTTTTGAAGCTAACATCGTGAATGTGTTTTCAAGTATCAACACAGAAAAAGTGCATTGGGAAACCGAATTGGCACAAAGTATTTCTGCAAATGGGACAGATTATGCTATTCAGAACAATTTTAATTGGTACAACAAATGGATTAATATATCAAGTAATCTGATTTATGCAGGAAAAAACTTTTATGGATTTTATAAGAGCGGTTGGCAAGCCTTCAGCTCGATTAATTTTACCATTAATAATCATCTTTCATTAGGCATAAGCCATAATCTTACGAGAATAAATCCATCTTTCGACCTGTTGGTATATAATTCTTCGCCCTATCTCAAAAGTCTAATTGGACAATTGAACTACCGATTCAATTATAAAAGTATGTTGAGACTAAGTTATAATATTCTTGAAAGGGAGGATCGCTTAGAACCAAAATCTTTTTATTATAAAGAGTCATTTGGAGGAATAGGTTATGACTACAACGGAGAAAAATTTGCACTAGCCTATAATGGTAGATGGGGCAATGCCGAAAACCTTCTAATTCCTGATGATGAAAATATCATTAAAGCATCTTTTTCAAATGCCATAAATCCTCAAATTCGACTTATTCCTTCTCTTTGGCTAGGAGGAATTTTTGAGCATCTTTATACTAGCAAATATTCTGCAACCAATAGCAATACCAATTACTATTTTTATGGGGGTTCGTTTAGACTTAATATTCGTCCATGGCTTAATGCTATGGCAACCTACCGCAATAATTTTACGCCTGAAGCTCTTGTCCAAACACAAAGTTATTTAACAGGAAACCTCATTCTAGATTTTAAACACCATGCTTTGAGTCTTATCGTTGGGCAATCTTTTATTCCTCAGGCTATCAATCTAGGAAATATTAATCGAGATGCTATTTATTTTTCACTGAAATATACCTTAAAAATACATTTACCTATAGCTAAAGACAAACGCCAAGGTACAGTGATTGGACAATTGACAAGTTCTGACAACACACTTTCGGTAGGAAATGTGATGGTTTCTTTAGGTGAAAAAAAAGTGCTGACTGATGCCAGTGGTAAGTTTACTTTTAATAAAATTATTCCTGACAAATATATTTTTAGAGTAGAACCTAATCCCAACTATTTCAATATTTCGGTTACACCTCGAGGTCCAATAGAAGTTCAAGTCAAAAATGACAGTATTCATACTTTGCAGTTAAACCTTGCCCGAACTGGACAAATCAATGGGATTGTTCAATTAATAGACCAAAATGGAAACCGAAAAATCGATAGCACTTTGGTATTTCCTACTATCTTTATCAAAATACAAAATGACCAAGGTTCTATTACTACCAAAGTTAATGCTCTTGGCGAATTTAGTTTTAGTGATATAATGCCAGGTTCTTGGAATTTATCGGCATGGCTTGTCAACAATCAAAGTGCTTTTCAGCTTATAGATGCTAATCAAAACGTGCAGGTTAATCCCAGCAAAACAATTGATATCGCCATTGGCTTACAATCACTCCAGCGAAAATTGGTATATGGTAGTAAAAGTTTTCAGATAAGATTACAGAACAAAAACCCTTGATAATTGGCTCATAGAGTATGAATCGTGATTTATAACAATGACCAAAAAACAACAAAAATCTACATGATGAAACTGCTATTATTTACTAAAATATTGATTTTGTTATTCCTAAGTGTACATATTCGTGCTCAGTCGACAGTGTCTGTAGGCATTACTTTAAACTCTGTGGCATTGTTAAAATTAAGTCCTAATAGCAACTCTATTTCATTTAGTTTTTCAACTCCAGCTACCGCAGGAGGAGCCCTTACGACTTTGACAAATAACACAAAATGGCTCAATTTTAGCTCAGCAGTAGTACCAAGTGCTTCAAGAAGAATTACAGCACAAATTTCGGGAGGAACCGTACCAAATGGCTTACAACTCACGGTAGCAGCAGGAACTGCCGTAACAAGTACAGGCACTGTAGGCTCATCTTCTGGTACTGTTACTTTATCGACATCCAGCAATACGATTGTCAATAATATTGGTGGAGCTTATACAGGAAGTGGCTCAAACACAGGATATAACCTTACTTACACCTTGAGCGTGAGTAGCTATCAACAGCTACGCTCAGGAACAAGCTCATTTTCGGTTACATATACTTTAGTTGATAATTAAGGCTAAACGTTTTAATCTATGCTCAGAAATTTATCATATTATCTCATCTTGTTATTTTTCTTTTTTGCTGAAAAACAAAAAGGAATCTCACAAAGTATTAGTATTCAATCGGGAGGTACTTCATGGTCTGTTACCGTACCTGCAAGTAATATCACTACTGCGGGGCTCAATTATAGTACCAATATGACCAGCGCAACCAATCAATCCTTAATGAATATCAGTACACTTTTGACTTATGAAGTTAGAGCCAAGAAACAAGATACACTTTGGGATAGTAGATTAGAGTTGTATGTACGAAAAACGGGCGATGGTACCCCTGTACTTCTTGCTACTATAAGCCCTTCGGGAGTTGGTAGTTATAATTTACTAGGAAGCTCCGACGTATCTCTTTTCTCAGGACTATTGGGAAGAACAGGAGTTCCTCTTCAATATGAAATTAGAGGTATTTCGGTTCTAGTTCCAGTGCGAACTTATTCGACCACCATTGTTTATACTTTTGTGGGGCTACTATAAAATACCTTCATCGGCAAAACTCAAATAGGTTTTATCCGTAAAAATTAAATGATCTAAAACAGGCATATCCAAAAACTTTCCAGCTTCTACCATTTTTTTGGTCAAATCTTTATCTGCCTGACTTGGAGCAGTATTTCCTGAAGGATGATTGTGAGAAAGAATCATAGCACTAGCCAGATTCTCTAAAGCAAGTTTAAAAATCAATTTAGGGTCAGCAACTGTCCCAGCCACTCCTCCTGAGCTAATGCTCTGACAACGTATCACTTGATTGGCTCGATTAAGTAATATCACCCAAAACTCTTCATGTGCCAAATCCAACATATAAGGCTTCAATACTTGATACGCATCATTAGAAGAGGTAATTCTAGGTCTTTTAGGAGTTTCAGCTTCTTTTCGTCTTCGCCCCAACTCCAGAGCGCTCACAATCGTAATTGCTTTTGCTTCACCGATACCTTTAAACTTGGCAAGCTCTTTGACGGTAAGTCGCGCCAATTGGTTCAAATCTCCATTGACACTTTGCAATATCAATTTGGCAATATCAACTGCGGTTAGCTTTTGAATACCCGAAGCAATAAGAATACCTAATAGCTCTGCATCAGAAAGTGCCGCTTTTCCTTTAAGAAGTAATTTTTCGCGTGGACGGTCTTCCTCAGCCCACTCTTTGATATTGAGGTGTTCGCTAGAATATGATGACATAGGTGAATATATTTACTATATTTTTTTAGGTAAATATGTAGAAAAGTATTGTAATCACTCGTATTTTTCTTGAAACTTTAGTATTTATGCTTTTACTTCAAAATAATTAATACATAAGTAATCGTGCAGAAGAAGATTGTATCATTACACTTTAAGCCGTAGGCTTTAGACAAAAAAGCTTTTATTATTTCATGAGAAATACTTTCCAACTTTTAACTCTAGGACTGTAAGTTAAAAAATGTTTTTAAAGAACCATGAATACATTTTTGCCTAACGCCTACGGCTTATAGCCTAAAGGGTATTAATCATACAAAAAGGGTCTCATTCGAAAATGAGACCCTTTCTAGACTTAGTATTTTGAAGCTGATTAAGCAGCTACCTTACTCACCAACTTAGCTAACTTTGATTTCAAGTTAGAAGCTTTATTTTTGTGAATAATGTTCTTCTTAGCCAATTTGTCTAAAGCTGAAGAAACTTTCTTATAGAGTTCAGAAGCTACTGCTTTATCGTTAGTTTCACGTAAACGTTTTACCATTGTACGAGTAGTCTTGTGCTGGTAACGGTTACGCAATCTTTTAGCTTCGTTCGCTCTAATTCTTTTTAACGCTGATTTGTGATTTGCCATTTTTATTTCCCGAATAATATTGGTTTTCTAAATTGAAGTGCAAAGGTACAGAAAAAGTTAGACTTCCACAACCTAATTGTAGTATTTTCTTTTCAGATTTACCAATAATTTACTCAATATTAATTGAAAAATTGATTTTTGCGGTGCAAATGTCGTTGAAATAAATTGTATTTCCAAGATTAGCCCTGTAACTTTAATCAGTTTATTCATCTTATTTAAATAGTTCTCACATGCAACCTACACTATTTGTACGAAGTTTGTTACTTCTTATGCTTTATGGCTACTCCTTTCCTGCTAATTCAGTCCAAATTGCTCGTTGGGGATTTTTTGGGCATCAACTCATCAATCGGCTTGCGGTTTTTACACTCCCACCAGAAATGATTGTTTTTTACAAAAAACATCTTGGGTATATTGTCGAACATGCTGTTGACCCAGACAAACGACGCTATGCCATTCCTGATGAAGCTCCAAGGCATTTTATTGACTTAGACTATTATGGCGACAGTGCTTTTTTTCATTTACAAAAACCTTGGGAGCAAGTCGTGGAAAAATTCACCGAAGATACCCTTAAAAAACATGGGATTGTACCTTGGCATATTCAGTTTATGAAATATCGCCTTACCAAAGCATTTGAATCTAGAAATTTACCTCTAATCCTAAAATGTTCGGCAGAAATTGGACATTATATCGGAGACTCCAATGTTCCTCTGCATACTACCTCTAATTATAATGGACAAAAAACACAACAAATTGGCATTCATGGGCTATGGGAATCAAGGCTTCCTGAGCTTTTTTCTAAGGAATATGATTTTTTTGTGGGAAAAGCAGCATACGTAAAATCTCCACAAAAACGTATTTGGGCACATATAAGAGCTGCCAATGCTTGTTTGGACTCAGTTTTTCGATTTGAAAAAGCAATACAAGCTCGTATTCCACCCAATAAGCAATTTAGTGTTGATGAACGAAATGCGATAAATACAAGGACTTATTCTCAATTCTATAGTCAAACTTATCATAACCTTCTCAATCATCAAGTAGAGCGACAAATGCAGGCAACTGTAAAAATGCTTGGAGATTTTTGGTACACTTGTTGGATAGACGCAGGGCAACCCAATTTGAACGATTTATCCCAACAAAACTTAAGCGATTCATTACAAATAGCTGACAAGAAAGAGGCAAGTTCTTGGCTCAAACGACTTTTTTCAGCCAGAGAAGAAAACGAGTAAAAATATTATTAGAGACAGATTTATTCAGACATTATATGAGAAGAAACTGAAAATTACGCAAGTCTATAATTTTGCTTCAATTCAGACAATTTATCTTCTACCTTTGTACTATGAAAAATCAATTTAGAAAAAATAGCGATTTTCGTAGAAAAAATCAGCCTAATCATAAGACTGGTAAGCCTGCTGCAAAGGCAGATTTAAGTCATCTTAGTTTGGATAAACCTGCGGTTGTATTGAATGCAGGTAAAGAATTACCCGTAAAGCGTTTTCACCCTTGGGTATTTTCTGGGGCAATTTCTCAGATTTTAGGAGAACCAACAGACGGGCAAGTGGTAGATGTACTAGACTTTGAAGGTAGTTTTTTAGCTACGGGTCATTATCATGAGGGAAGTATTGCTGTAAAAATATTTTCATTTGAAAAAACAGAAGCTGACGAAGAATTTTGGTACAACAAAATGACGCAAGCTTTTGAAGTACGAAAATTAATCGACTTTGAACAAACCAATTGTTTTCGTTTGATTCATGGCGAAGGCGATGGTTGTCCTGGGCTTATTGTAGATATTTATAATGGCGTAGCAGTTTTGCAAGCTCATAGCATTGGTATGCACCTAGAGCGTCATAAATTGGCTAACGCTATCAAAAGAGCATTGGGTGATACTTTAGTTGCGATTTATGATAAAAGCGTTGAAACTTTACCTCCTCAATATGCCGCAAATCAAAAAAATGGGTATTTAATCGGAACATGTTCGGTGCCTCATCCAGCTAAAGAAAATGGTCATACGTTTTTGATTAACTGGGAAACAGGACAAAAAACAGGTTTCTTCCTTGACCAGCGCGACAATCGTGCCTTATTGGCTCGTTATGCTAAAGGACGAAAGGTATTGAACTCTTTTTGCTATTCAGGTGGTTTTTCAATTTATGCCCTCAACGAAGGAGCTACGTTGGTACACTCGGTGGACGTTTCTCAAAAAGCCATTGACTTGGTAAATCAGAACGTAGAGGCAAACTTTGGAGACAAAAACGCCAACAGTCACGAAGCTTACGCTGAAGATGTTATGAAATATCTGAAAGCAAATGACCAATTTTATGACTTAATTGTTCTTGACCCTCCTGCTTATGCCAAAAGTATGGATGCTCGTCACCGTGCTGTGCAAGGTTATAAGCGTTTGAATATGGAAGGTTTTAAGCGTTTGGGCAAAGGTGGTATTTTGTTTACGTTCTCATGCTCTCAAGTTGTAGATAGAGAATTGTTTTACAATACAGTTGTTTCGGCAGCACTAGAGGCTGGGCGACAAGTGAGAGTATTACACCATTTGACGCAACCATCAGACCACCCTGTTAATTTCTTCCATCCAGAAGGAAGTTATTTGAAAGGTTTGGTTCTCTATGTTGAATAAAACCAACTTCATATATAAAAAGGGCTGACTCAGTGTAGAGTCAGCCCTTTTTATATATACTTTTCTAGTAAATCAATACTTGAAATCTTATTTCTATTCAACAAATCTGAATAATCTGTTCCAACGAATTTTACTCAAGAATGATTTGTTTGGATCAAGTGACATCCAGATAAATACAGCTTTACCAACAATATGATCAGCAGGAACAAAGCCGAAGAATCTTGAATCTTCAGAATTGTGACGGTTGTCTCCCATCATAAAATAATAATCTTGCTTGAAGGTATAAGAAGTAACAGGCTTGCCATCGATACTTACTTTATAATTTTCGATAACAACATTTTTATTCCCTTCATAATACTTGATAACATACTTATACTTATCGATATTCATTGAATCCAATTGGATTGTCAAACCAGCTTTTGGCACTTGAATCGGTCCAAAATTATCACGATTCCAGTTATAAAGTGCTGAACTCATTGGCGCATCTTCTTGGTGAATAATATTTGGTCCAACTTCCATACGTTCGCCTTTTGGAGAAATAATAGGAGTGATTTCTTTGACACCATCCAATTGCTTCAATTTAGCAATATTTGATTCAAAAGTATTCACAACATATACAAAATAGCCCTTCTTCGTATCTGAAGAATCTCCTTGATAAGGTCCTACCAAGTTATTATTTTCATGTCCCATTGCATCAATACCGTTGTATATACTCAATTCTTCAAAAGGTTTTACATCTGTAATTTCTTTTGTAGTTTTAAGAATATAACCATGTTGCATCTTGGCAGGATTAGTAGCAGGTTTGCCATTGATGTACAACTGTGTATTTTTAATTTCAATTAAATCTCCAGCAGTAGCAACACAACGTTTGATATAATAGGTCTTTAAATCAACTGGAGCATCGCCATCTAGTGAATAATTTGGCACATTGAAAACAACCGCATCGCCTTTGGTTACCTCAGAAAAACCTGGCAAACGATAAATAGGAAGATCTAACCATGTCAAGTATGAAGGTAAATCTGTACCCCAAATTTTTTGGTGAGTCAACGGAACTTGCAAAGGTGTTTTAGGAGTACGCACACCATAGTGAAGCTTACTAACAAACAAAAAATCACCAACCATCAAGCTACTTTCCATAGATGAAGTTGGAATCGTATAGGCTTCGAAAAAGAAGAAACGAATCAAAGTAGCAGCAACAACTGCGAACACAACAGAATCAACCCACTCACGAAAGGCTGACTTTTTAACAGGCTTTTTTTCAGACATTTTACAAAAATCTTAAATTTCTTTGATGGTTATGTAGCTAAGCTTTTACACAATAAGTCGTCATTGTTTCCCTAGAATTACATCTCCATGAATTTATTTTTCAAACCTTGACAAAATAAAAGCACTAAGTAATGCTACGGGGTATTACTTAGTGCTTTTGAATGCTTTTATTCTGCTAACAAATCGTCCATACCGAATACACCTTTTTTGTCAGCAATCCATTCTGCTGCAATCACTGCGCCTAATGCAAAACCTTCACGACCATGTGCTTGGTGCAAAATTTCGATTTGATCTATATCAGAAATATATTTAACGATATGTGTTCCTGGTACTTTACCTTCACGAGCCGACCAAATTGCCACTTCGTTTTCAGCAGGAATTTCGTTATTAATCCACTTTTCTTTACCAGCAAGATTTTCAATTAACCCTTCGGCAATCGTGATAGCCGTTCCACTTGGAGAATCTTTCTTTTCGGTATGATGAATCTCGGTTGTGCTTACGCTATATTGCTTTTGAGGACTTATCAATTTTGCTAACATTTTATTCAACTTAAAGAATATGTTAACGCCAATTGAATAATTTGAAGACCAGAAGAATGCACTCCCTTTTTCCAATGTTAATGCCTCCAATTCAGGCTTTTTTTCTAGCCAACCTGTCGTTCCCGATACAACTGGAATCCCTTTTTCAATACAAGATTTTACGTTGTCGTATGCTGAAAGAGGATGGCTAAATTCAATTACTGCATCTACATCAGCAGCAGTAAGAGCATCAAATTCGCTACGGTTATTTACGTCGATTCGTGCTACTATGTTATGACCTCGGCTCAGAGCAATCTTCTCTATTACTTTACCCATTTTGCCATAGCCGAGAAGAACAATATTCATGTTAATTAAGACTATTTATGTGAAAATTTTAAATTCATTTTTATTTCAAAGCAAGTGTGATTTTAGCTCCAAAAACAGGACTATTCATAAAAGGAGTCGTCACTGCGGGCTGTACTTTCATCGAAATATCATCAGTCAAATCAAAGGTTTTTAAGTGCGCTGTTACATTGGCATCTATAATATTAGCTGCCCATATTACCAACACAAACAAAATAGCAGTATCACGATAACGATGATAATATTGGGTTCCAGCTTTTAGTTGTGCGGCCGTCATATCACGAGTGATACCATTGTAGGTTACTGGAACACTTGTTAAGCCCTTAGCAGTAAGCTCTTGATAATTGGATCGAAACAATTGATAATTTTCATTATTGTGAATAATAAAATAAATATTCACTCCAAAACCTGCTGCCAAAATCGGTAACTTCCAATATTGACGATTATAAATTTGCCCCCATCCTGGTACCATTGCTGAACGAATAGTGGCAATTCTTGGAATAATCTTATATTGCTTTTTCCCTGTATCTAAAGACTTTGACACTTTTGCTAAGTCTTCCTTTGGTATCTGAATGGTATCTACTTTTAAGGTTTGTGCTTGTACAAAAAAGCTTGTCAGCAAACAAACAATACTCAAAAGCCATACTCTTTGTATTTGTTTCATGCGTATTCTAGTCAAAATTTCTTGCAAAGTTCATCCAAAATATCTTTGTATTCAATGCCTTAACAAGATTTAACAAAACAATTGTTGGAAAATCGACCAGAGTTATGCCTTAATTGATAGCAAAATTTTGTCTAACTCTTCTTGCGAAGTAAATGGAATTTTGATTTCACCTTTGCCTTTATCATCCGCTTTTACAGTTACTTTTGAACCAAAGTAAGCTTGAAGTCTAAATTGGAGGCTTCTTATTTCTTGTTTTACTCCGCCTTTTTTATCAACACCTTCTGCCATTAATTTGGCGTTTGACAATTCTCTTACAGCCTCCTCTACTTTACGAACAGACCATTCTTCGGCGATGGTTTTGTTAAAAATAGATAATTGATGCTCACGATTGTCGATGTTGATAATAGCACGAGCGTGTCCCATTGAGATTTTATTGTCACGCAAAGCTACCTGAATTACATCAGGAAGTTTCAACAAACGAATATAGTTGTTGACAGTCGTACGGTTTTTGCCTACTCTATCACCAAGTTCTTCTTGTTTAAGGCTGCATTCGGTAATCAAACGTTGATAACTCAAGGCAATTTCGATAGCATTCAGGTTTTCGCGTTGAATGTTTTCAATCAAAGCCATTTCTAACATTTGCTGATCGTCTGCGGTACGTACATACGCAGGAATCATGCGTAATCCCGCACGTTTAGACGCTTGCAAACGACGCTCACCCGAAATAAGCTGATATTTATTCGGACCTATTTGACGAACCGTAATGGGTTGAATAATACCTTGTACACGGATTGAGTCGGCCAATTCGTTGAGAGCCTCCTCATCAAAATGAGTACGCGGTTGATACGGGTTGGTCTCGATAGCATCTACCGAAATTTCGTTCATCGAGCTAATTTGCTCCAAGCGTTGAGGGCGCTCGATGGGTGTAGGGTTACTTGGTCTGGTATTATTTACACCATTAACTGAATCTGAGTCCTGTAACAAAGCTCCTAAGCCTCTGCCAAGTCCAACACGTTTTTTTGCAGGTAATTCCATTTTACTCATGGTATAAAAGTTAATAAGTACAAATGTATATTGGCGCTAATTTGTAGTAAGAATATCTTACAATGTTGTTATTCCAATAAACAGATAAATAGTTTTTTCCAAGAAAAGAAGTTATTGTATTCAACATTTTCTCCACAAATCTATTCCTGATTTACATAGCCATTTTTAGCTAAGATTTCTCTAGCAAGGTTTAAGTAACTAATGGCTCCCTTACTTTCCGAATCATGCGCAATAGCTGGTACACCAAAACTAGGTGATTCCGACAAACGGATGTTTCGAGGAATAATAGTGTTGAATACCATGCTTTGGAAGTGTGAAGTAACTTCTGCAACCACTTGGTTTGATAGGCGAACACGCAAATCGTACATAGTCAACAAGATACCTTCGATGGTCAAAGCCGTGTTGAGTCTAGATTGAATAATCTTAACGGTATTCAACAATTTACCTAAGCCTTCGAGGGCAAAGTATTCGCATTGAACAGGAATAATTACTGAATCTGCTGCCGTAAGGGCATTGATCGTAATCAAACCTAGTGAAGGCGAACAGTCAACAATCACGAAATCGTACTCGTGCAATACCGTTTGAAGGCATTCTTTCATACGCTGTTCGCGGTCGCGAAGATTAATCATTTCAATTTCGGCACCTACCAAGTCGATATGTGACGGAATCAAATGTAAGTAAGGCAAATCCGTCTCGATGATAATATCTTGTACCTGCACCCCATCTACCATGCACTCATAAATCGAGTTTTGGATTTCTTTAGGATTATAGCCCAAACCCGATGTAGAGTTTGCTTGAGGATCAGCGTCGACAATAAGCGTCCTAAATTCTAGTGCGGCAAGACTTGCTGCTAAGTTGATAGTGGTAGTAGTTTTACCAACTCCTCCTTTTTGGTTGGCAATCGCAATTACTTTCCCCATTTGATTTTTTGAGTTACTTGTTTCAGTTACTGATTATTAGTTATACAGCCGATGGTAATATGATTGACAGAATTACAAATCCTGAATAACCAATAAGGAATAACTCAATCTACCTTCAAATATCTCTCTTTCGAAGGAGATTTACAAAGAGTGTTCCACAAATGTTTCACGAATATAAAAAATCTTTCCAAAACTTTCCTACTAAACCCAGATAATTGAAATCAAATTCGAAATTTTGAAAAAAAAAATTCGTACCACTACCATCCCACCCTAAAAAGTTTAATTAATTATTTGATTAATACCTTTTTATGCAAAAGTATGTTTTTGTGTTTTTCTGTAAATACAACTCATAATTTAAGCCTAGCCCTAGCAAAAAGTTGGTATTCCGCTCAGATAGGTTTAACTTAGAATGTTTTTTTCATCAAAAACAGTGATTTTAGACTTTACTACAGCAGGTTTATCTGTTGCTACTATCTTTTCAATTGACTTTGTTTTGTATATACAAGATACAACCTTTAAGTCGATTAGCAGGATATACAGACGCCCTTCTACCCCAAGATTTAACATAGAGTTAAATAATAAAAGTAGAACGGTAGCAGTCTAAAACAAAAACATTATATTCACTTAACAAAAACAAACTATTTACAGCCAATAAAATAGCAACCACGAATCCTAAAACTATTTTTTTGGCACAAAGATTTAAAAATATATGACTTCAAATCATTCTAACGAAGCCCTCAAAGAAGAAAAGAAAGGTACGTTTCCCAAAGCGATTCCTTATATCTTGGGTAACGAAGCAGCCGAGCGTTTTAGCTTTTACGGTATGCGCTCTATCCTCTCCACTTTCTTAGTTGCACAGTTCTTCAACCCTAGCGGAAACCCTTTACTTCAAAAAGTTGCCGAAGCAAAATCCAACGAAATGGTTCACATGTTTGTGGCTTTGGCGTATTTTATGCCCATGATTGGGGGCTTGGTAGCTGACTGGTTTTTCGGAAAATACAAGGTAATTTTTTACATTTCAATTCTTTATTGTTTTGGACACTTGACTTTAGCATTATTTGAAAACGACTTACAAATGTTTTCATTAGGTCTTTTAATTATCGCCTGTGGCGCAGGAGGTATCAAGTCATGTGTGTCAGCTAATGTGGGTGACCAATTTGACAAAAGTAACGAGCATTTAATGACAAAAGCATATAGCTGGTTTTATTTCGCTATCAATGCGGGCTCGGTAGTATCGAACATCGTGATTCCAGAAATAAACGATTCAGTTGGCGCTGCATGGGCTTTTGGGGTTCCTGGTATTTTAATGGCGATTGCGACTGTGGTATTTTTCTCGGGAAGAAAGAAATATGTGCATGTACCTCCATCAGGTATCAATCGTAACAACTTTGTATATATTACTTATTATGCCTTAACGCACACAAGTGCTAAAAAAGAAGGTGAAAGCTGGCTGGACGTATCTAAAGCAGAGTATGATCATGAAAAGGTAGAAGGTGTAAAAGCCGTTTATAGAGTTTTGGCAGTATTTGCCTTTATCCCAATCTTCTGGGCCTTGTGGGATCAAAACTTAGCAGAATGGGTGTTACAAGCTAAAAAATTAGACCTAAACACAGGCTTAGGTTATACATTCCTACCAGAACAAGTACAGGTATTGAACCCTATATTCTTAGTAAGTTTTATTCCTGTATTTACTTATGTAGTGTATCCTTTCTTCGAAAAATTGGGCATAAAAACTACGCCACTTCGTCGTTTAGGCGCTGGTTTCCTCTTAACAGCGATTTCATTTGTGATTATTTCTTTGATACAAACAAGCATTGATGCAGGTGGTCATCCATCGGTATGGTGGCAAATTTTGGCTTACTTGGTATTGGCTTGGGGCGAAATTTTAGTATCTATCACAGGTTTGGAATATGCTTATACCAACTCTCCAAAATCAATGAAAAGTACCATGACTGCGATTTGGTATTCTGCGGTATCCATTGGAAACTTAGGCGTTGCTTTGGTAAACGGCAATATCGCTAAAGGTGGTTTCTTAGCTCAATTAGATGGTGCTTCTTATTTCTGGTTCTTTACAGGGTTAATGTTTGCTAGTACCATAGTTTTCATGTTGGTAGCAGGCAAACTCAAAGAGACTAAATACGTAGGATAAGTTCGATTGCGGGTTTGGGATGTTTGATTTCGGATTTGCATTCAATTGAGAGTTTATTTTTTATCTCCATTCCACACTTGTAGAGACGTAATACTTTACGTCTAAAGCTAAAATAATAGTAGCAAAAAGGCGGTTGAAATTATTTTTCAACCGCCTTTTTGCTTGATTAATAGTCAATAATTGCTTGACATTTTAGAGCTTTTCCAAATGGAGTGCGACTTAGGCCACACACCATTCGGAATTTACCATACCTTTCAAAATTACGCAATCTACAATCAGCATTCCCAAATCTAATGTGTTTGGGTTGCTAAAAACTGCATTTTGTGCAATTGGGCATACCAACCATCTTTTTCCAATAAACTTTCGTGAGTTCCCTCCTCCTTGATTTCACCTTTATCTAACACCAAAATTTTATTGGCATTTTGAATGGTTGACAAACGGTGTGCAATTACGATGGCAGTGCGACCTTTCATTAATTTCGCAATAGCATTTTGAATCATTTCTTCAGTTTCTGTGTCTACTGACGAAGTTGCCTCATCTAACACAATCACTTTAGGGTCATGTACAAGCGCACGCACAAAGGAAATCAATTGTCGCTGACCTACAGATAAAGTTGCACCACGTTCCATTACATTATAGTCATATCCATCTGGGAGTCTTTCAATAAAATCGTGTGCTCCTACTAATTTGGCTGCTTCAATGATTTTTTCTCTTGTAATCGACTTATCTCCAAGCGTGATATTGTTCTCAATGGTATTCGAAAACAAGAAAACATCTTGCAATACCACACCTATTTTACTTCTTAAACTTTGCAATTCGTATTCATGCAGATCACGACCATCAATGAAAATTTTCCCTTTATTGATTTCATAAAAACGACTCAAAAGGTTAATCGTTGATGATTTCCCTGCCCCCGTTGCACCTACAAGCGCAATGGTTTCACCTTGTTTTACCTCAAAGGAAATATCTTTCAATACATATTCCTCGTCGTTATAAGCAAACCAAACATTTTCAAACTTGACATTACCTTTCAAATCATTGGCGCTGTACGAGCCGTTGTTGGCAACGTATTCATCCGAATCCAATAATTTCAAAATACGCTCAGTTGATACTATACCCATTTGTAAAGTATTAAAACGGTCAGCCAAAAAACGAATTGGACGGAAAAACAAGTTCATAAACATGATAAATGCCGTAAGCGTCCCCAAAGTTATATCATGATTGAGAATCTGTTTTGAACCAAACCAAACTATCAGCCCCGTTCCTGCCGCCAAAATTACATCGGCTACAGGGAAATACACCGAATACGCCCAAATTGAACGAATATTGGCATCACGGTGTGTTTGATTTATTGCCACAAACTTTTTATACTCCAACTCTTCAGCACTAAATGCCTGTACGATATTCATCCCTGTGATATGTTCCTGCACAAAGGAGTTTAGGTTTGATACTGCAATACGTACCTCATTGAATGATTTCTTGATATATTCTTTAAAAATATAGGTCGAAACCACCATGAAAGGAACTGTCATTAAACAAATAAGTGTCAAACGCCAGTCGGTATAAAACATGACTCCCGTAATTAACACCAATTGCAAAATATCGCCAGCGATTGATGCCAAACCTTCCGAGAAAACGTCGTTGAGTGTTTCTATATCTGAAACGGTACGAGTCACCAAGCGACCGATTGGAGTATCGTCAAAAAACTTGAGTCTTAAATGAAGAATTTTTTCATACAATGCCACACGAATGTCTCGAATCACAGTTTGTCCTAACCAGCCAGCCATATAAGATGTCACAAATTGCAAGAAACCTTGCAACAGTAATACCCCAAGCATAGCCAATAGCATCAAAGATAATCCGTTATAATCGCCACGAGCGATTTCGTTATCAATCGTATGACGAATCAATAAGGGATTGAGTGGTACCACACAGGCCATTACCATAATCAAAACCACCAAAGACCAAAAACGTACCTTATAGGGTTGTAAAAATCCGTAAATGCGTCTTAATATCTCAAAATCAAAAATTTGCCCGCTTTTTTCTTCTTTTCTCAATGTTCAGAAAAATTAAAATTATAGTCTATTATCGATTATAGAAAGCTCAAAGTCCTCTCAAACTTTTACTATCTTTGACAAAGTTATTAATAAACCTTATCCTAAAAAACTAACAGCGACAAAGCCTAATTAGTTTAGATTGGAGAAAAACTAATGTGAGAGGCATCAGGCAAAAAGGCAAGGAGGCAAGAGTTTTTTTAAATTAAAAATAAAAGAGGGATTTGCATTATTCTTTTTGAACTATTGCCTAATGCCTATCCCCTCTCAACTCAAAAAAATGAACCTACAACACATTACCGAACAGGTGGCTTTATTGACTCGCAAAACAGCTTTGTTTGTGAAAGAAGCCGCTTCTGAATTTTCGAGAGATAGTATCGAATACAAAGGACTCAACGATTTGGTTTCGTATGTTGATAAAGAAACTGAAATTCGTTTGGTAGAAGGACTCAGACAGATTTTACCCGAAGCTGGATTTATTGCCGAAGAAGGCACAGCCGAACGCACTGAAGACCAAGAATATGCTTGGATAGTTGACCCCGTAGATGGTACCACGAATTATATGCACGGTTTGCCCGTTTTTGCGATTTCGATTGCGCTTATGCACCATGACAAAATTGTAAGCGGTGTTGTAATGGAAATCAATCGTGAAGAATGTTTTACTGCTTGGTTAGGTGGTGGCGCTTATTTAGATGGAAAACCCATCAAAGTCTCTTCGGCTAATCAACTGAAAGATAGCCTATTGGCAACGGGGTTTCCATATTATGACTTCAAACAAACAGACCAATATCTGGCTATTTTGAAAGAACTGATGCAAAAATCACATGGTTTACGTCGTATGGGTTCGGCGGCTGTTGATTTGGTTTATACAGCCTGTGGACGCTTTGAAGGCTTTTTTGAATACAACCTCAAACCTTGGGATGTCGCAGCAGGAACACTCATTGTGCAAGAAGCAGGCGGAATTGTGAGTGATTTTAAAGGTGGTGACGATTTTATCTTTGGCCGTGAACTAATTGCTGCTTGTGGTACGTTTCATGAGTTGAAAGAGGTGATTCAAAAACACTGGAAATAGGTAAGTGATTTGAAGATATGTGGATTTGAAGATTTGAAAATAGAGATAAGCTAATAATTTTCAAACTACCCTTTTTTCGAACTCAAAACTCGTCAATCTTAACTCGTCACACAATGGAAAATATCATTATAGCACTTATTTTTCTTGCTGCTATCGCCTATTTAGTGCGATTGGTTTGGAATAATTTTAACCCAAAAAGCACAGCAGGTTGTAGTAAAGGATGTGGTTCTTGCGCTGCACTTGATGCAGATAAAATCATGGCTCAGATGGAAAATCATAAGACGATTTAACAACTCATTGATATTGGCAAAGCTTGAAGCTTTGCCAATGTTTTCCTTGAATTATTCTATTACTTATTTTAATAATCATACACTATTCATCAATCAGCCTACTGCCTCTAAGTAATTCACTGTAAATCAACAAAATACAAATCTTCTCGTCTGTTTCCAATCAACTTCCTTTACTGATATTTTAATTTTTGAAAATAAACTACCATCTTTGAGTAAAAAGGAGTTTGTTGCAAGACAAAATATACTCTCAATTATATAATAAACAATCAAAATGGCACAAGCAAAATCGGGCGATAAAGTTAGCGTCCATTACACAGGTAAATTAACAGATGGTACTATTTTCGATAGCTCAGAAGGTCGTGAGCCTTTAGTATTTGAACTAGGTACTGGTATGGTGATTGCTGGTTTCGATAATGGTATTACTGGTATGACTATCGGAGACAAAAAAACAGTTAATATTCCAGTAGAAGAGGCATACGGTCCAGTAAATCCTGAGTATATGGCGATGTTCCCTCGCAACGAAATTCCTGCTGATATTCCTTACGAAGTAGGTATGCAGTTGAATATGCATCAAGATGGTACTGGTCAAGTAATGCCAGTAGTGGTAACAGAAGTTACAGATACACACATTACATTGGATGCAAACCACCCATTAGCTGGAAAAGATTTGATTTTTGACATTGAATTGGTGGCTATCGGCTAATCATTTCATTCAGATAGACTATCGAATAATGATGAATTGTAAGTGATGAATTGTGAATGTAAAACTTTGAAAACTAAGTTAGTGGGCAAAATAAAATATATTTTACTCGCTCTAGGCTCTAAGCAATATGCTGTAAAGCGTAATCATGTAAAATAAGCTTATACCTTCATAATTCATCACTACAGCTTAGGTTAGTAGGCAAAATTAAAATAATTTTACCCGCTTTTAGTTCTAGGCTTTAGGCTAAAAGTCAAAAAGTACTTCTCACGAAATAGATAAACCTTTTTAGCCTAATGCCTACGGCTCACCGCTTAAAGCCTATTAATTCAATTTTATTTTGTATTAATACTTTTTACATTTTAGCCAATTGCTTCAAAGCCTCTACAAAAGCATCCAAATCTTTGGTAGTAATGTATAAATGAGGCGTAACTCTTACACCAAAAACTCCTGCATAACCGATAGCTACGGTAAAAATTTTATATTCTTCCATTAGTTTTTTAGCCAAGTCCGCAGGGTTCATTCCTTTGATTCCTACATTGGCAATACCACAGGCTCTATGTGACTCCTCAGGGGTATTCACAATGATATTGGGTATATTACGTACTTTTTTCGTCCAGTATTCTTGTAAATATCTTAATCTCGCCTCTTTTCTGGTAATCCCAATCATATTATGGAATTCGATGGCATCTACAATCGCCAAGTCTGTAGCCACAGGGTGCGTACCTGTGTGATTAAGTTTTCTAATATCTTCATCGTTATAACCCATATCGCCAATCATTTGCCAAACGGATTTTATTTTGTCTTTACGAACATACAAAATACCCGCTCCTAGTGGATTTCCTAACCATTTGTGCAAACTACTTCCATAGTAATCTACGCCTCCTAAATCGTCTATTTTAAAGTTCAAATGAGCAAAAGCATGAGCGCCATCTACCATTACCTCCACTCCATGTCGATGTGCCATTTCAGTGATTTTTTTAATGGGTAAAATTTGTCCAGTAATATTGATCAAATGACAAACCATCAATATGCGAGTTTTGGAATTAATTGCTTTTTCGTAAACCTCCACAATTTCCTCATCTGATTTGGGATGTAAGGGTACTGAAATCACTTTATTAGTCAAACCATGGCGTTTGGCTTGGAGCTTAAACATATCTAACATGGCGCCATAATCATGTTCTGCCATGAGCGCTTCGTCACCCGTTTTCCAATCAAAACCTGCAATAATAGTATCTAATGACTCAGTCGTATTTCTTGTAATTATTAACTCTTCGTGTGAGCAACCCAACAACTCTGCTAATTTTTTTCGAGAAATCATTTT
The DNA here is from genome assembly GCF_030056705.1 of Flectobacillus longus. Classification (GTDB taxonomy): domain Bacteria; phylum Bacteroidota; class Bacteroidia; order Cytophagales; family Spirosomataceae; genus Flectobacillus; species Flectobacillus longus. The sequence goes on along the minus strand of NZ_JASHIC010000019.1, from coordinate 57,476 downwards.
ATCATCAAACTGACGAGTTCGCATGTAATACGAGGATACTTTATTGACAGCCTGAATATGCGCCAAATATTTTTGCATCACTGGTTTGGAAGCCATAGAATAATAGCCATTTTCCAAATGAATAAAGTCCTTGGGAACGTCGTATGCCTCTTTGATTTTTGTCCAAAACTGTTCATCTGCTGCTAACTTTTCCGCAGGTAAATGTTCATGGCGTTGTATTAAATCTGTTAAATTAGTCTGCGATAAAACGGCGACACCTGTAAGGTTTTTAAGAAACTGACGTTTGGAGAGATAAGGTTTCATGCGTTTGTTGAAAATTAATTGAATTATGTAAGACGTTAATGGTACATAAGTTAGCGGATTATACGATTAACTAATAACATCTTTTGCTTTCTTTCTAAAAAGATAAGTAAAGAAAACGAAATGAGTATAAGTAATGAGGAGAATTACTATATAGAAAGTGGCTTAATATCATATTCCCAATTTAATTAAAAACAGTATGACCTTTAAAAGTATTATTACCTCTCAGATAGCCAGTTTTTGTCTTACCACAGCACTGCTATCCTCCTATTCAAGCATCAGTATTTCCCAAAATATTCCACAGGCTGTAGGACCCGTTCCTACCGAAAACCAGCTCAAATGGCAAGAAATGGAATATTATGCCTTCGTGCATTTTTCGACCAATACTTATACCAATCAAGAATGGGGGTTTGGTGACGATGATCCAAAAATCTTTAATCCTACTCAACTAGACTGTCGTCAGTGGGCACGTGTGTGTAAAGAAGCAGGTATGAAAGGCATTATCATCACGGCAAAACACCACTCAGGCTTTTGTTTGTGGCCTTCCAAATACACAGAATATTCAGTAAAAAATTCTCCTTGGAAAAATGGGAAAGGTGATATTGTTGGCGATTTGGCAAAAGCTTGTAAAGAATATGGCTTAAAAATGGGTATCTATCTTTCGCCTTGGGATAGAAACTTTGCTGACTATGGTAAGCCTGAATATATCACTTATTTCAGAAATCAATTACGTGAGCTGATGACCCAATACGGCGATATTTTCGAAATTTGGTTTGATGGTGCTAATGGCGGCGATGGCTATTATGGTGGTAGCAGAGGAACTCGCAAAATTGACCGAAAAACCTATTATGATTGGTCAAATACCTACAAACTGATTCGAGAATTACAACCTAAAATCGTGATTTGGAACGACGGTGGCGACCGTGCAGACCTCCGTTGGGTGGGTACAGAAGAAGGATATGTAGGTGAGAAAAATTGGAGTTTACTCAATGCTAAAGGTGATGTGCCTGAGGATATGCTACGTCATGGCGTAGAAAACGGTGAAGTATGGGTACCAGGAGAAGTGAATACTTCGACTCGCCCAGGTTGGTTTTATCATGAATACGAAGATAGTCGTGTTAAAACATTACCCGATTTAATGAATACTTATCACCACTCCATCGGTAGAAATGGAACCTTGTTACTCAATTTTCCTATTGACAAAAGAGGTTTGATTCATGAAAATGATCAAAAAGCGGTAAAAGCCTTGGCAAAAGCCGTAAAAGAAGCTTACTCTGTAAATTTGGCACTAAACAAAAAAGCAACAGCGACGAACATTCGAGAAAATGCCTCTATGTTTGGTGTAGCAAAAGCATTGGATGGCGACAAGAATACCTATTGGGCAACTGATGAAGGTATCACAAATACCTCTATGACAATAGATTTAGGCAAACCAACGCTCTTCAATCGCTTTATGGCACAAGAATTTATTCGTTTGGGGCAACGAGTAAAATCTTTTAAAGTGGAAGCTCTTGTTGATGGCATTTGGAAAGAACTAGCACAACAAACTACCATTGGCTACAAGCGAATTCTCATTTTCCCAACAGTAAAAGCCAGTAAAGTTCGCTTCACGATTTTGGATGCAAAAGCTTGTCCACTGATTTCGAACATTGGTATTTTTAACGCTCCTCAGATACTCACAGCACCAAGTATTACAAGAAACCCAAAAGGCGAAGTAAGCATCAAAGCAGACGACCCAGAATCACTTATATATTATACGCTTGACGGAAGCGCACCAAGCTCAAAATCAACAAAATATACGGGAGCTATTCAAACAACCGGCAAAACAACAGTAAAAGCGATAGCAGTGGAAGCCAGTACCAAAAAGAGTTCGGAGATAGCCGAAGAGAAGTTTGATATGCTGAAAAAAGACTGGAAAATTATGGGTATCGCAGATGAAAAAGCGTATAATGTAATCGATGGGAATTCTCATACAGCTTGGTATCAAGCTAAAACACAAGCTCTACCAGCCGATTTGATTATTGATTTAGGGAAAGAAGTTACTCTTAATGGATTTAAGTATTTGCCTTGGCAAAGCACAGATGGGGTCATTTCCAAATATCAGTTTTCTGTTTCGTTAGACGGTAATAATTGGACAATAGTAAATGAGGGAGAATTTTCAAATATTAAAAATAATCCTCTTTTACAGGTCAAAACCTTTGCTCCAAACAAAGCCAAGTTTATTAAGTTTACAGCTTTAAAAAATACGAAAAACGATAATTGGGCTGGCTATGCCGAATTAGATGTGATAACGAAGTAGACATCCTACATTTAGTGATTGAGTGGTTTAGTGAATTAGTGATTTTACAATGAATCTTACTAGTAAAGACACAATGCTTTGGGTCTAAAGAGGTCTCATTCTGAAATATAGTATCAAAAAAGGCGTTCGAAATTAGTTTTCCGAACGCCTTTTTTGATGGATGACTCAACTTAATACGCAAACATTGCGTCTCTACTGCTAGATTACAGATTTATAAATAATCACTCATTCACTCAACCACAAATCACTCAATTACTTATAAATCTCTCAACATTTTTTCAAGAGCGTCTAAGTCTTTTATATATACTTCACGAGCTTTGGAACCTTCAAACGGACCGACAACACCTGCCTTTTCAAGTTGATCGATGATACGTCCCGCACGGTTATAACCTAATTTTAAACGACGTTGAATTAATGAGGTCGAACCTTGTTGGTGAGTAACTATCAACCTTGCAGCTTCTTCAAAATATTCGTCTTTATCTTTAGAGTCAAAATCACCTTTTTCGTTTCCACCGCCTGAATCACCTTCAAATTCTGGCAACAAATAAGCTGAATCATAACCACTTTGCTCGCCAATATATTCACAAACGTCTTCTACTTCTGGCGTATCCACAAAAGCACACTGCAAACGAATAATATCAGAACCTGTCGAAAGCAACATATCCCCCATTCCGACTAATTGTTCGGCACCACCTGTATCCAAAATAGTTCTTGAGTCAATTTTAGATGTTACTTTAAACGACAAACGAGCAGGGAAGTTTGCTTTAATTGTACCCGTAATAACGTTTACTGATGGACGCTGTGTGGCAATAACCAAGTGTATTCCGATAGCACGAGCCAACTGCGCCAAACGAGCAATTGGTTGTTCTACTTCCTTACCTGCTGTCATCATCAAATCGGCAAGCTCATCGACTACCAACACGATATAAGGCATAAAATAGTGACCTTTATCTGGATTTAATCGACGATTGACAAACTTGGCGTTATATTCTTTAAGGTTACGGCAACCTGCATCTTTCAACAGATTGTAACGATTATCCATTTCGATACACAAGGAATTTAGGGTATTAACTACCTTTTTGGTATCGGTAATAATAGCCTCGGCTGCATTTGGAAGCATAGCCAAGAAATGACGTTCAATTTTATTGAAAAGCGTTAATTCCACTTTTTTAGGATCCACTAACACAAACTTTAATTGCGAAGGATGCTTTTTATACAACAAAGACGTCAGAATCATATTCAAACCTACTGACTTACCTTGACCTGTTGCCCCTGCCATCAACAAGTGAGGCATTTTAGCAAGATCAGTCATAAATATGTCATTACTAATGGTTTTACCTAATACAATTGGTAAATCAGCCGTTGATTTTTGGAATTTTTCTGAGCCAATCACCATTTTTACAGGTACCATTTCACGGTTTTTGTTTGGTACTTCAATACCAATCGTACCCTTTCCTGGAATTGGTGCAATAATACGAATACCCAAAGCTGCCAACGCTAGGGAAATATCATCTTCAAGGTTTTTGATTTTCGAAATTCTAACCCCAGCATCAGGAATAATTTCATACAATGTTACTGTTGGACCAATCGTAGCTTTAATATCGGCGATACCAATACCATAGTGCCCAAGCGTATCAACAATTTTATTTGAATTAGCCTTTAATTCTTCTTGCGAAACCTGAGCTTTCCCCATATCATAATCCTTCAATAAAGAAACTGACGGGAACTGATAATTAGGCAAATCTAAAGTCGGGTCATATAAACCAAATCGTTTTACTAACTCATCGCTAGCTTCATCTTTGGATACTTCTGTAACTGGAATATCTTCTTCTATTTCTTCTATTGTCTCAGGTAAATCTCCTTCTAACGTATTTTCTATAGTCAAAGAGACCTCCTTTCTAGCAGTACTTGCAGGACTAATTGTTTGAGCTGGTGTATTGGCTCTAGCTTCAACAATAGGCGGCAAATATGGTCTAATACTTTCTTCGTCTGCGTTGTCTTCTCTTATTGTATCCTCATCAAGATCAATTTCAGGCTCCCTCATTGTGTTTTTAGCACCTTCAGCTACTTTACCCAAATCTTCTCTAACTCTTTTAATATTTTTGGCTTGGTTAATATCGTCTGTATCTCCTTCTTGTTCAGCAGTTTTGGATTCAGATGGAGCTAGTAATCTTTCCATAAAATCAACTAGTACTTCTGTGCCATAGAAAAATGAAATAAAGAGTATTAGCAGAAATAATATTACAAAAATTGTAAATGGCCCCATAAGGCTATCCATATATTCGTTGAGATAGTAACCCATTCCTCCACATAAATCACTCCAATTATCGGCAATATGAAATAGATACACCCAAAAACCTAAAAAGGTACTTCCCCACAAAATACCAAAAATAGAAAGTTTAGTAAACCTTTCTAAATTAACAAGGCTTCGTTGTAACCCAATTTGTACTCCTGTAAAAAATGTCATTGGCACTAACCAAAAAGCCGAAACACCAAAGTAACGAAGTACTAAAAGATCAGCTAATTTTGCCCCAAATACCCCAAAAAAGTTTTTGGTTTTCTTACCCGTCTCTGCCAAACTCGACAACGAATTATGTATCTCACTTTGATCTGCTTTACCTGTAAAAAGGTGAGAAAAAAATGAGAAAAACATAAATACTGAAAATAATACCAAAACACCACCAATCAATAGGCGGGTACGTTCAACACCTGAGCCTCCAAAATCTAATTTGAATGGACTTGATGAAGCAGAACGAGCTTTTTCCTTAGGTCGGTTTTGTTCAGGATCTTTAGGGATATTTCTAGCCATAATATTTTAAATATTTCGAAGTGAATACACATCGAAATGATGATTCAAGAGAATTCAACATCTCAAATCGGATTAGAGTAAGGAAAAAAATATCAATTATAGACAAAGGTTCAAAGGCACAAAGTGAAATAGTTGTTTTAACTATAAATACTAAACACTTTGTCACTTTGTGCCTTTATAACTTATGCCTTTATTTACTACTTCTTCGCCAAATAACGATTAATTCTACTTACAAGTCCAGGTCCTTCGTAAATAAAACCTGTATATACTTGTACTAAGTCGGCGCCAGCATTTAGTTTTTCTTCTGCATCTTCAGGAGAGTGAATCCCTCCTACCCCAATAATTGGAAACGCTTTTCCTGATTTTTGAGCCAAATAACGAATCACTTCTGTTGAGCGTTTGGTTACGGGTTTTCCACTTAATCCCCCCATTTCTTTTACTAATTCCTCTGAAGATTGTAAACCTTCTCTTGAAATAGTGGTATTAGTGGCAATTACTCCCGCAATTTTAGTTTCTTGTACAATTTCAATAATATCGTCCAATTGTGATTCTGTCAAATCTGGTGCAATTTTCAATAAAATTGGCTTTTGTTTCGGACGACTTTCATTATCTTTTTGCAAAGTTTGTAACAAATCTTTCAATGGTTCTTTTTCTTGTAAAGCTCTCAAATTTGGCGTGTTTGGAGAACTAACATTTACCACAAAGTAATCCACTACATCAAACAATTCATTGAAGCAAATCATGTAATCATTAACTGCCTCTTCGTTTGGAGTTACTTTATTTTTACCAATATTTCCCCCAATCAAAACATTGCTATTGCGTTTTTTTAGACGAGCTGCCGCTTCCTTTACACCATCATTGTTGAAACCCATTCGGTTGATTAGCGCTTCATCTGCTTTCAGACGAAACAAACGAGGCTTGTCATTTCCGGGTTGAGGTTTGGGTGTCAATGTACCTATTTCTACAAAGCCAAAACCCATGGCAGAAAGTTCATCTACGAGTACAGCATTTTTATCCAAACCAGCAGCCAAGCCAACTGGATTTTTGAATTTTAGCCCAAATACCGTTTTTTCTAAAGCAGGATTTTCATACTGGTAAATAGCTTTGAAAATAGTAGAAAAAAAAGGTATTTTAAAGAAAAACTTTACTAAATCGAAAGTAAAATAGTGAGCCTTTTCGGCATCAAAACGAAATAAGAGTGGCTGTAAAAAAAGTTTATACATTGTATTGTCAGAATCTGCGCCCGTATCTGTAGGATTGGAGGACTTTTTAAGATTTATTACAATGACAAAATTACGAAAAGGGCAAACAAAAACCTCACAGCTTTTAGATTTAGCTATGAGGTTTTGACTTTGTTTTGACCAAATAGAAAGGTTTTGGCTCATTCATGGGCTCAAACCTGAATAAGTTGGCAAAAATCCTATATACTATTTCTTAGCAGGCTTTTTAAAGATAGCCTCATCAACACTTGGATTCAACTTAATTGAATCTACTTCCATAGTCATTTGACCTCCACCCATAGGCGATGGAATTTCGGTTGTATATGGGAAAACCAATCCATCAACTGCTTTAAAATTTGAGAAGGATAATTCAATATCTGTACTTTTCGCATTAATCACTCTGTTAGCAGTAGTTTTTACGATATAGTATGTCGACGGAGATACAAATACATTTGTTACATCACCATTCTTTTCTGTTAACTTCAATCGATACGTCTCTACATTATCTACTTTTTCTTTGCCAACTAATTCTAGTGTAGCGCCTTTTTCAGCATAATCTATGAGTGCCCCACCAAAATTCATTTGACCTTTGGTTTGTTTAGTTACCGCATTCGGCAATTCTTGAGGTTCGCCCGTACCACCCATCATTGTAGGAAGGATTGTCCAACCTTGATCGCCATCTAATGCTGTAATAATTTTTTGTCCCATAACCGATGCTTCAGTACGAAGTCCTTTACCCACTAAAATGATAGACTTGGATTCGACTTCCATGCCACCAATCGACATACGATTTTGAATTTCTATACTTTTAATCGCTTTCCATTTTTCTACTCCACCTATAGCATCTATGTGTTTTTTTACTATTTCTTCTGCTGTTTGAGCCATTGACGAAACTGTAGTTGCGACAACAACTAGGGCAGAAACCAAAAATCTTGAAACCTTCATTTTATGTTTAGTTTTAGTTAATAAGGTAAAATAAGATTGTATTATAACGCTTTAAGCAGTAAGCTGTAGGCATTAGTCCAAAAAAGTATTCATGATTTCATAGGAATACTTTTGGCTTACAGCATACTGCTTAATGCCTATTGCAGGTAAAATTAATTTAATTTTACCCACTTAATTCAATCAAAGCTATGAGCTCCAATTTCTGATTGAAAGCTACTTTAATTATCTCTACTTATCAAACGGAATTAGGACAAAACGTATTATTCGCTGACAGATGGTTGTACTTTCTTTTTGGGAAAAGATAAATACGCAATCACAAGCCCGAGAGCAGCCAACACAGAACCAGAAAAAAACGCCGCCCCAGGAAAATAGATAGGAGCATTGGGTGAAGAGAAATAGCTAAATAAGTTAGACGCAATAATAGGCCCTAATATTGATGTCATACTAAAAATACTGGTGATTCCGCCTTGCAATTCACCTTGCTCGTTAGCTCCAACCTGCTGTGTCATAACCGATTGTATGGCAGGACCTGCAATACCTCCCATAGCAAATGGCATCATCACGACATACATCATCCAGCCTTTCCAAGCTAAAGAATACAAGAAAAAACCAGCCGACCAAAAGGCTAATCCTACCAAAATTGATTTCTTTTCGCCAAGTTTAGGAATAATTTTTCTACTCAAATACCCTTGTACAATCGCAACTGCCACACCTGCAAAGCCCAAAGAGAGCCCTATCTCGGTTTTGGACCAGTGAAATACTAATTTGGTATAATACGCCCATGTACTAGGATTAGTTTGTCCAGCCAATTGAATGCAGAATAACGCAATAGACAAGCCAAACAATAAAGGATATTTGGTCATGTTCGACAAAGTTCCAATGGGATTGGAGCGACGCCAGTCAAATGGGCGACGATTTTCTTTGGGTAAAGATTCTGGCAAAATAAAATATCCATATAACCAGTTGATAGCCGTAAGAGCTGCCGAAGCAAAAAACGGTAATTTGATATGAATTTCACCCAAAACACCCCCGATTACTGGTCCAATGATAAATCCAAGACCAAATGCAGCACCAACCATTCCAAAATTTTTGGCACGATCTTCTGGTTTTGTAATATCAGCAATATACGCACTTGCAGTGGTGAAGCTCGCTCCTGTAACGCCTGCAATCAAACGACCCACAAATAACCAAGTAATATTGGGTGCAAAAGCCAACAATAGATAGTCGACAGAAAAGCCCAGTAATGACGCCAGAATAATTGGACGACGCCCAAATTGGTCGCTCAAACCACCTATAACAGGTGACAGCAAAAACTGCATAACCGCATAAGAGGCCATCAGCATTGAACCATAAATGGCCGCATTGGAGGTTCCTCCTCCCACAAACTCCTCGATTAAGTCTGGTAAAATTGGGATAATAATGCCTATACCAAGAACATCAATGAGCATTGTGATAAAAATAAAAATAATTGCAGGGTTGCGTTTGTCCGACATAACGACGAAGTGTTTAGCGATTGTTTAAGGTTTTTCTGGACATTAACTTTTTTACGAGACACGACAATATAACACTATGATAGCACGAATTACAGAATCACTCAGCATGACAGTTTTTCATGAGACCATAAGTATCTTGTCTGAAAATCAGGAAGTCAATAATTACCGAAAAATGTATAATAAAGAATGTTCGAAAGGGCATTTTCGCTGCCAAAAGTCAGCTAATGGGTGTACTAGATAGGGTTATCCAATGCCTACACCAAATCTTAGAGGAAATTGTTAATTCATAATATGCTGGTTTTGAAAACCCTGCAAGATAGGTGTTTTTATAGAAAAAGGCAAAATATGAGGTATTCCTGATTTAGTAAATTTTGATTGAGTGATGAACAGAATTAAAAATAATCACTCATTCACTCAATCTCAATTTACTCAATTGGATATTTATCCAAGTCAGTCCAGTACCTTCAAAAATTCTATATCTTTTGTTTCAACTTATCGTTCAAATAGGTTTTGCTGATAGTTGCTGATTCGAGAGGGGTGCGATTAGGCTCTGGCACACCATCTAACTCAACTACAGCCCAACGATTAAATTTAATTTTTTCTAAAGCCTTAAATACCGCTGGCAAATCCACATTTCCTTGTCCTAACTCTACAAATTTATAGGCTTTTGGGTCATTTGGTTTATCAGCCAAAGGGCTTTTTACATCCTTGATATGCAAGGCAAATAATCGATCTTTATACTGCTCAACGGCCTTAGCTGGTACGCCTCCTCCTTGGTGATAATGAGCCACATCCAAAAGCATTTTTACAAATTTAGGATTAGTCTCTTGCATCAAGATATCTACTTCTTCAGGCGTTTCGCCCCATTGGTGCATGTGATTATGATAGGTAGTTTGAACACCCAAATCAGCCGTTTGCTCCCCTATTTGGTTCATCACTTTCGCTAGTGCTTTCAATTCATCTTTGGTCGGCGCTTGATTGTTTTTTCGCAAACTATTAGTCAACTGAAGGGCATCGCCACCCAATGCTTTCACAAAACTTGCATGAGCCACGTGATAATCTACATTACTCGAAACACGAGCAGGATCGATTTCTACATTACCACTCGAAAACATAGCTAATGTTAAATGATGCTGACTCAATAAGTCCTTTAATTCCTGAACCTTAGTTTTGTAATTATCATACGCATTGGCACGAAGCTGAATTCCCTTGAAGCCCAAAGATGAAATATCTTGCATGGCATTGAGGTCTTTGCCACCCCAAGTAATAGCCGAATAGGCAATTTTGATAGATGATGGTTTGGCTGCAAAAAGCGATTGTGAGAGCATAGAGGCAGCTCCAATCATAGCTAAGTCAGCAATAAACTGACGACGGTTTGAAGTAGACATAAAGGTAGTATGTTTGTTTCTCGAAAAAGTAAACGAGTGGGTATTTATACTGATTTTCAAGGAAAAGCTTTTTCTCTATTTATATTTTAGACGATAAGATACCTCTATTAAATAATAGTGCTGAATTGTGAGTGATGAATTGTGAATGTAATTTTTTTATTATTGCTGATTTCGGAAATAATGTGAAATAGTAAGTTACAAATCCGAAATCAAACATCCCATATTAGCAATCACATCATTGCCTAATAAATTCAACTCGACGGTTTTTCTTTTTATTTTCTTCAGTGATATTCGGCACAACAGGATCTAGCGGTCCACGCCCTACAGCCTTTAGCCTATCTGCTTGGATTCCTTTGGATATCAAGTAAACAATTACTGACTGACAGCGGTCTTGAGATAGTTTTAGATTTAGGTTAAAATCTCCCACATTGTCAGTATGACCACGTATTTCAAGCTTGAGACTTGGGTTATCTCTTAAAAGATTTACTAATGAATCTAGTTCTTGAAACGATTCTTTTCGCAAAACTGGGCTACTTTGGTCAAAATATAAATTGCGTAAGGTAATAGCTTTGCCTTTTTCGATTACACCAAACTCTTTTGATTGGATAACAATATTAGACTCTGCTTTAGGCACTATTTTTTTCTTTTTTAGGATAAAGTCCTTCGAAAATTGTTTACTCTTAATGAAATTTAAGGGCGCAAAACGCACAATCACAGGCTCATAACCATTAGCAGCAACCTGAATACTATATTCTTTGTAAGGGAACAATTCGACCATAGGAAAAAGCCCCTGAAAAGCTAAAGGTAACAGTGTATTGGTTTCCAAATCAAATACTTTATAGGTAGCTTGGATATTTTCTGTAAGTGTTTGGTCTTCCCAAGATTTTAGTAGAAAAGTATAACTCTTACGTTCAAGTGGAATAATCAATTTAGCAAGATTCAGGAGTGTATCTGTCACCAGAAAATGCCTACTGTAGGGTTCATACTCTTTGGCAAATAATTCAATATCTATTTCGTCTCCGTCTACCAATAGTATTTTGTATGGCTTGGTTTCAGTCAACTTTAAGTTAGTCGAAACCATCTCAAATACAGGAATCAAATCTTTGGTCAATTGGTCTTGTGCTACTAATGGAATTACCACACTGGCTTTTTTGACGGGAGTCAACATATAATTCAACACTCTGTCGAGACTAGCAGAGTCTAGTTTGACCGTTTTGGGCTCATATCCTTTTGCCGAAATTTCCAGTTCATATTTAAGCGGCGAATCAAAAAGATTCAGATACACTAAGCCATCTGTACTAATTGACAAGTACTTTTGCGACTCTTCAGTATCAGTATTTCTGACCATATAATTCACCTTTTTAACGGGCTTCTTGGATTCGGCATCAATCGTATTGACACGAATAACCCCCACTGCTTTTTCCATCAATGCTTCAAACTCATAATGTTTTCCGAAAGGGTCAAGTAAAATCTGAAAGGTTCTTTGTTGATGTTGATATCCTTCTGATTGGGCCGTAATAGTTAGTTTTGTCTCTTTTGTAAAAGTAACGATATGAGTAGAGGAGGTTTCTATAAATGTCTTTTGACCATTTTCAAACTTTACGAGAAACTGACCAAAAATAAATTTTCGGGAATGTTTATCACGCATACGTAAAGTAAGCGTAGATGGCGCATAAGCTTGTCCAGTTTCTTGCTTGGTAGAGTCAAAAGCGAACTCTTTGGCAAAAAGAGGAATGGTACAAGTCACCAGTAAAAATATTAAGTACGCATATTGTAAAATACCTTTCATACAGAGCACAAAGAAAAAATCAATAATTCACTCAACAAATAAGTTAGTGGGCAAAATTAATTTTACCCGCTCTAAGCGGTATTTAGCAAGCCGAAAGTTCAAAAGCGTTTCTAATGAATTCATTAATACATTTTTGCCTGATGCCTACAGCTTAAAGCGTATTAATACAATTTCACTTTGCATTAATACTTAAGTGGTTGTGCAACAAAATATATAAATTGAGGTATTGGGTTCGTATAAAAGCTCATCGATTCAAAAGCAATCGAAAGCCACTTAAAATTTAGTAGTGTAAGATTCTTAGGAATTCCTTTTAAAAGGTTATAGAACAACATCAAGTTTGAAATTTTAACGGATAGGATGAGGAGGATTTTGTCCAAATTTAGTAGACTTCTTGAATAAATTCAAAATATTTGGAGACTTCTACATTAAAGCACAAAGCCCCAACTACCGAAGTAATTGAGGCTTTGATATATAGGTCGTTTTAGGACAGAATCCTAATAACGGTATAAGTCAGATTTGAATGGACCTTCTACTGTAACGCCGATATAAGCAGCTTGTTCTGCGTCTAATACTTCTAATTTAGCACCGATGTGAGCTAAGTGCAATTTCGCTACTTTCTCATCTAAGTGTTTTGGAAGGATATATACGTTTTTCTCATATTTGTCTGTGTTCAACCACAACTCTAATTGAGCCAAAGTTTGGTTACAGAATGAGTTAGACATTACAAAAGATGGGTGACCCATTGCACAACCCAAGTTCACTAAGCGACCTTCAGCCAATACAATGATTTCTTTTCCTTCTACAGTGTACAAATCAACTTGTGGTTTGATTTGTTGTTTAGTAGCGCCGTAAGTTCCGTTCAACCAAGCCATATCGATTTCGTTATCGAAGTGACCGATGTTACAAACTACCGCTTTGTCTTTCATTGCTAAGAAATGACGACCTTTGATGATGTTTACGTTACCTGTAGCTGTTACAAAAATGTTTGCACGAGTAGCAGCTTCGTCCATTGTAACTACTTCAAAACCGTCCATTGCCGCTTGAAGCGCACAGATTGGGTCGATTTCAGTAACCAATACACGACAACCAGCACCACGCAAAGATTCAGCAGAACCTTTACCTACATCACCATAACCAGCAACTACAGCTACTTTACCAGCCAACATCAAGTCAGTCGCACGACGGATTGAGTCAACTAATGATTCTTTACAACCGTATTTGTTATCAAATTTAGATTTTGTAACAGAGTCGTTAACGTTGATAGCTGGTAAATACAATGTACCATTTTTCAAACGCTCATACAAACGGTGAACACCAGTTGTAGTTTCTTCAGACAAACCTTTGATACCATCGATTAATTCTGGATAGTTATCAAATACCATGTTAGTCAAGTCACCACCATCATCCAAAATCATGTTCAAAGGTTGACGATCTTCGCCAAAGAACAAAGTTTGTTCGATACACCAGTTGAACTCTTCTTCATTCATACCTTTCCAAGCATAAACAGGGATACCCGCAGCAGCAATAGCAGCAGCAGCATGATCTTGTGTCGAGAAGATGTTACAAGAAGACCAAGTTACATCAGCTCCCAAAGCTACCAATGTCTCAATCAAAACAGCAGTTTGGATTGTCATGTGCAAACATCCTGCGATACGAGCACCAGCCAATGGCTTAGATTCACCATATTCAGCACGAAGCGCCATCAAACCTGGCATTTCAGCTTCAGCCAAACGAATTTCTTTGCGACCCCAATCAGCTAGGGCGATGTCTTTTACTTTGTACGGAGTGTACGGTTGTGTTGTAGTTGACATTTATTTTTTACTTTTATTATTTCTAATATTTGAAAAATTAAGCCTCTAAAAAACTCTATTTCAATTACTTAAAGCCGAAAAGTATTTTTTATTTATTTACTCAATTCTTTATAAAGTACAAAATTAGTAGGTTTTAAGAAGATTTAAAAAGCAAACCAATAAATCATTTAGTATTGTACCAAAAAATAGAAAAAACAGAAGATTAAAGACTATATATTTGATAAATTATCTAAAAAATTACAGTTTGTAAGATAATTTATTTATTTCAGCATATACTATTTTCTAAAATGAAAAGGCACAGTACAAATCAAATAAAATCCTTGACTTGTACTGTGCCTTTTTCATTAAGTCTTAAACGAATACCTACTTAATCTCAAAACCACCATTTCCGATTTTAAAACCTTCAGCAAATAACTCAACGGTGTATTTGCCCGAACGATAAGCAGTTCCTCTATGATAAGCGACTTCTACAAATTGATTGATATTGTCGTAATATATTTCAGCTTTGGTGGTATAAGCGTAATCTTTACCTTCAAAAATAAAGCTCCCTGAACCAGTTGCTGCATCAAAAAGGGTCGAACCATCTGGATCAAGAATTCGAATGAATACTGTTTTCTTTTCATGTTCGGTTAATTCATTTTTTGCCAACATAAAAGAAATTTTTAGACGAGCAAGTTTGTCATTTCTCATCCTTTTATCATCAAACTCTCTACCTTTTTGATTAATACCCGTAATCTTCACAAACTCTGTTTTTAGAGCTGTCGCTCTTGATACCTTTTCGGTCAAGGCTTTATTACGAATATCAGCATCTTCTTTTTGGGCACGTATTCGAGCAGCAGTATTGGCTAGTGCACTTTTCTCAGTTTTAAGCGTTGTATTCTCCTCGCTTAAATTTTCATTTTCTGAGGCCAGTTCTGTGTTTTGGGCTTTTAGGCGTTGTATTTCTTGCTCTTTAATAGTAAGCAAGGATTCGTAGTTCAGAATTTTAGCCTGATACGTTGCCTTAATACTGGCAATCTCTTCAGAAGTATTTTTGAGGAGCTGCGCTTTGTCTAGCTCCAACTTGGCTTTTGCTTTTTGTAGCTCCGATATATCTCCACCCAATTGCTGAATCTCTGCTATTTTGGTATCCAACTGGTGCATAATAGAATCCAGCTTGATACGAGTTTCGGCCAACTGCACCACCTTTTCTTCGATGACTTCTTGTTGACTTTTTTTAATATCATTGCCTTGAATCACCATGTATAGCAACACCGCAGCTACCACCGATACGACAGCGATACCCGCTCGTAGCATTCCATTGACACCTTGATTGGGTCCTCTTAGTTCTTTAAACGAATCATTACTCATATTTTCAAACAAAGTTAGAGAAATTGCACTATAACACTTTAGGCTGTAAGCTATACGCCGTAAGCTAAAAGTTAAATGTTTTTTTAGGAAAGAATCGAAATTTTCTTGCCTAACGCCTATGGCTTACAGCCTAGAGCATATTAATTTACAAAAACTGTAATACACTTTCCAAGCCCATTCCTCTCGAGCCCTTTACCAGAACATGAGTATTTTCGACTTTATGGTCTTGCAACCATACGTGCAAACCAAACTTGTCAGGGAAATAATGGACTTTCATAATGGGCAACTGAGACACAGCGGATTCCATCAATTTTCCTGCCAAAAGAATATAATCAAAATTACAATTCTTCAATAGTTCTCCAATAGCTCTGTGTTCTGTTTCCGCTTCCTCTCCCAACTCAAACATATCGCCCAATATCACCATTTTTTTATCCGCCTTCAAGTTATTAAAATTGGTAATGGCAGCATTCATCGACGATGGATTTGCATTATAGGCATCCATCAAAACGAGGTTCGTTCCTTTTTCAACAAACTGAGAACGGTTATTATTCGGTACATAATCAGCCACTGCCTGACAAGCGATTTGGGTGTCTATGCCAAAATATTGTCCAATTCGAATAGCAGCGCACATATTATAAAAATTATATTTTCCTGTTAAGTGCGTCGTGTATGAATGACCATCCAAGTCTTCAAAAGTTACATTAGGAATTTCCTCAGTCAATGTAACTACGATAGGGAAATCGGTGCTAGGCTCAGCACTGTAAGTAATTACTTCTGCAAAGTTTTTGCCTTGTGTCATTTCGTAGGTTGAAACAGATGCTACATTGACAAAAACGGTACGATGATTTTCTGATAAAAAATCAAATAATTCACCTTTTCCCTTTCTAACGCCTTCAACACCACCAAAACCCTCTAAATGCGCTTTTCCGATATTGGTAATAAAGCCATGTGTGGGCTCACAAATATCCACTAGCTCTTTTATATCTCCTTGTTTGTTAGCGCCCATTTCGATAATGGCAAGTTCTACAGAATCATCAATCGCTAAAACAGTCAGAGGTACGCCAATATGGTTATTGAGATTACCAAGGGTTGCATAAGTTTTATATTTCTTGGATAAAACACAGTTTATCAACTCCTTAGTAGTAGTTTTTCCATTTGAACCTGTGAGTCCTACAAAAGGAATATTCAATTGTTTTCGGTGGTAATTTGCCAGTTGTTGTAAAGCCAGTAGACCGTCCTCCACCAATAAATAGCGCTCATTCTGAACAACTGCTGGATCGTCAACTACCACATAAGCAGCACCTTTTTCTAGTGCTTGGGTAGCAAACTGGTTGGCATCAAAGTTGGGCCCTTTCAATGCCACAAACAAAACACCTTGATCAATCTTACGGGTATCGGTAGAAACACCTGTACATTCTTTGTATTTTTTGTATAATTCGCTAACCGAAATCATCATATTTGTCGTTTAGTTGTTATCAACAATTTCCGAAGAAAAGGTTTGAAGTTTATAGAATCTCTAAAACTAGTTGTGAAGACTACGCTATTTTTTATTTTATTTTGAAAAAACATGCAACCCTCTCTATATTCAATTGGGTCTTTGAAACAAGGTGGTCTTTTCTTTTTTTCGTTAAAAAAAATAATATACTGATTAATAATCAATTAAACCTCACAAACTAGTTATCTGTTAAATACTCATCGAATTTCGTATAATTCAACTACGAAATAAGCAAACAAATATCGAATGAAAAAATTACTTACGCTCTATATAGTTTGGTCTTCTATTCAAATTTATGCCCAAGAAATATCTTTTAAGTACAACGACCAAGTAAAAATCCTTCAGAATGGACAAAACCTTGTCAATGCCTTTGCTGGTGGTTTGAATGCGCCACAATTTTCGACTTGTCAGCTCAATAACGATGGTCCCGAAGACTTAGTGGTTTATGACCGAACCGCTCAAAAGGTATTTACTTTTTTGGCTACAAAGAATACCTCTGGACAATATTATTGGCAATATGCACCGCAATACGAAACGTTATTTCCTACGCTTCAAAACTGGATGTTGTTGGTAGATTATGACAACGATGGTCGCAAAGATTTGTTCACACATTCATCGGCGGGTTTGAAATTATATCGAAATACTACCACAGCCGATAAGGTTTCATGGCAATTGATTGCAAGTCCTTTATATAGTATTGGTTTTTCAGGAAAAATTAACCTCAACGTAACCGCCACAGACATTCCCGCTATTACGGACATTGATAACGATGGCGATATTGATGTATTGTTGTTTGACCCTTCTGGTGATTTTGTCGAATTTCATAGAAATAATGCCGTCGAAAAATACAATGACCCTACTCGGCTCGAATTCGTGAAGATTGGTTATTGCTGGGGTGATTTTATCAAGCAACTATGTCAAGACTTTCAGTTTGGAATAGATTGTGGCAATACTCCTGCAGGACAAAAAGCCACTGAACCAAGTGCTCAAAAAGTCCTCCATTCGGGCAATGCCTTGCTCCTCCTCGACCTAAATGGCGACAATAAAAAAGATGTACTTTTTGGTCATATCACCTGTAACAATATAGCCGCTCTTATCAATCAAGGTACGCAACAGCGAGCCTCTTTTACTTCAGCTAGCTATGTTTATCCAACCAATACTACTGCCATCGATTTCCCTATATTTCCAGCAGTATATTTCGAGGATTTAGATTTTGATGGTATTAAAGACTTAGTGGCAGCACCCAACGGCTTTGATAGCGCCGAAAGAACTATTGATTTTCAACAATCCGTCTGGTTCTATAAAAATACTGGGAAAGATAATTTGCCCATCTGGAATTATCAGGGGAAAAATTTCCTCCAAAATACCATGCTTGATTTGGGCGAAAACGCCTCTCCTGTTTTGGTCGATATTGACGGTGATGGCGACAAAGATTTGGTTATCGGATACAGCGGAAATATCACATCAACTGGAGTAAAGGCAGGTTTGGTTTTACTAGAAAATAAAGGCGATAATATTTTCGAAGTAAAAGATACCGATTATTTAGGAATCGTAAAATCTATGCAATTATTGGATATTCGTCCGTTCGTAGCTGACATCAACGGTGACGGTGTCGATGATTTGGGCTTTAGCTCCAACTCATCTAAAGGCATGGAAATCAGATATATTCCTAACAAGGCTTCACGTAATCAAGCTTTTAATATTCAGTTGAGTAATGCGGTGTTATTGCCCACATTTACAGACTTTTTAGCTGGCGAATCTGTAACTTTTTTTGATTTTGATAAAGATGGTAAAATCGACATTTTGCACGGCACCTCTCGTGGGAATATTCGTTTCATTCAAAATACAGGAAGTAATCAGTCGCCCAAATATGTGGTACAAAATGATAACCTAGGTAAGCTTCAGACGGATTACATTGCAGGAAATATATTTCTGACAACAGGTGATGTCAATCTTGATGGGAAAACAGATTTGTTAGTAGGTAATCGTACTGGTAATATGAGTATTTATAGAAGTTTTCAGGAACAAAACATCAATCAATATGTAGCAGATACTAGTCTGATATTCAACAACTTTAGCAACAAACCTGAAAATTTATTGATTGGAGGAAACGCTACGATTGCTATAGGTGATTTAGACAACGATTTGCTCCCTGATGTAATCGTAGGCACTAATACAGGAGGATTAAGAGTACTTAAAAATCTTAGCAAAGTAGTTATCACAGGTACTGAGCAAGACCAAATTAGTCAGGTTTATCCTAACCCCACCAATAGGTATGTCTATGTAAAAATGACCGAAAACGCACAGGCAACATTAATTGATTTGAGCGGTCGTATAATCCAAAATACCAGAATGTTACGTGCCAATACAGAGGAAGTATTTGACTTGCAGGGACTTCCTTCTGGAATGTATTTACTTAAAATAGAAACAGGTACAAAGTCACAAACCTACAAAATCATCTTAAGAAATTAGGACTAGCTTTCAGCTTTGGGCAGTCGGCAAAAAAATATTTCTCATGAATCAATAGAAGTTTTTCTGCCTAATGACTATAGCTTTTAGCTGGACAAAATTGAAGGTTCTAGTTAAAGACTAAAGAGTTCGTCAAAAAAGCGGTCGGGAATTATTTTTCTGACCGCTTTTTTGATGAAATTAAGGAAATTACCCTACTTTCAAAGTCTGGGATGCTTCCTGTTTTTGCAAAAAAACTTATAACGAAAACCCGAGGAAGTTTGTGCTAACCACTTTATTTGGCTAATGTATTTATTTTCTCATAAAGGGACAATAATTGAATTATTTCTATTTAATTTTGTTTTTAATCACTTACTCGTACGTTTAAATAAATGGAGTAAACATTGATTATTGTCATAAATGATGTTTTTCCCTAAAAAACAAGACACCAAGCTGAATAGATGTTTTTATCTTTACAAAAAGAAAGAAAAGAGTTTTGGTCAACAGAAAAAGAGTTATTTTGAGTAAACCAAAAGTTCAAAGTCATAAAACTATCCCAAAACGATGACGTCTATCCAACATATACTATTGAGTGCTATTGAGGCCACAGCAAACGAAAAAGAATTAGAATGGGTAAAAACCAAGGCTAATTCTGAGGTAAAAGCTATTCAAATAGCCTTTGTTTCAGCGCCTAGGTTTATTCGCAAAGTAGCGATTCGTATCGACGAAAAAGTACTTCATGAGGCAGTACCCAATTGGCAAATTGAAGAGTGGACTTTAGATAGATTAGTGCGTGTATATCTCCTCTTACATATCCCAAGCGATCAGAGTGAAGAATATGTCAAAAATATTGAAATACTTTTTGATACCGCCGAAATCAACGAGCTAGTAGCTTTATACTCAGCATTGCCAGTGCTATCCTATCCAGAAAAATGGCTTTTTAGAGCCACAGAGGCTGTTCGCTCAAATATGGGAGTAGTTTTTGATGCCATCGGGTTTGGTAATCCTTACCCTTTTCTACATTTTTCAGAACTAGCATGGAATCAATTGGTGTTAAAATGTATTTTCAATGATAAGCCTATTCACTTAATTGTAGGATTGGAAAAACGTGCCAACCGCAAACTTGCTGAAACACTTTCAGACTTTGCCCATGAGCGCTGGGCGGCCGACCGTAAAGTGCCTGCGCAAGTGTGGCGTCTGGTAACCAATTTTATGAATGATACAATTTTGGCTGATTTGGATAAACTTTTTCAGTCAAATGACATCCAAAATCAAACAGCAGCAGCTTTGGTATGCTCCGAAACAACGTTTCCTGGCGCTGAGAGTTTGCTAGAAAATTACCCTCAATTAAGAGCTTCCGTGCAAAAAGGACAATTGAGCTGGAAGCAATTGGAGGTTCATCAACTGTGTTATGTGTAGTGAATAAAAGATAAGAAGGAAACGCCAACAACTCACTAACTCACTCATTTTCAATTTACCTGTAATACTGCATAAAGGATTTTATACGATTGCAGATTGAGGATTTTTGATTTCGGAAATAAGGTATAACACACTTTTTTACAACATATAACTTTAAAAGTGGATTATATTTCCGAAATCCAACATCCGATATCCCAAATAGATGGTGCTTACAATCCTTTGTAGT
This sequence comes from Flectobacillus longus, assembly GCF_030056705.1. Lineage (GTDB taxonomy): Bacteria > Bacteroidota > Bacteroidia > Cytophagales > Spirosomataceae > Flectobacillus > Flectobacillus longus. The sequence goes on along the minus strand of NZ_JASHIC010000019.1, from coordinate 36,484 downwards.
CGACTAATTCACTCATTCGATTATGTGTAATAAACATTCAGAAATACAACAAAACCCTTCGCACTTTGAAGGTTCGGCAGAGGAGAAAGTAACTGCACAACACGTGCAGGCCAATTTCATGGATTATATTAAGGATATGAAGTTTTTTGACCCTCATATCCACATGACTTCACGTACGACCGACGACTACCAAGCCTTAGCCGACGCTGGTGTTGTAGCGATTATTGAACCTGCTTTTTGGTTGGGGCAACCTCGCACAGGTTTGGCAACATTCAAAGATTACTTTAGTAGCCTTGTGGGTTGGGAAAGATTCCGTTCGTCGCAGTTTGGTATCAAACATTACTGCACAATTGGGCTTAATTCTCGCGAAGCCAACAACGAACCTTTGGCAGAACAAGTCATGGAAATTTTGCCATTGTATCTTTACAAAGAAGGTGTTGTTGGAGTTGGTGAAATTGGTTTTGACGACCAAACTCCCGCAGAAGAAAAGTATTATCGTTGGCAATTAGATTTAGCCAAAGAAGCCAATCTGCCAGTACAAGTTCACACACCCCACCGCGATAAACGAAAAGGTACCGAACGTAGTATGGCTATTGCGCTCGAACATGGTATTGCACCCAACATGGTAATCATTGACCACAATAATGAGGAAACCGTAAAAAGTGTGCTCGACCAAGGCTTTTATGCAGCATTTACGATTTATCCATTTACCAAAATGGGTAACGAAAGGATGGTAGAAATAGTAAAACAATATGGCTCAGAAAGAATCATGATTAATTCTGCGGCCGATTGGGGAATTAGCGACCCACTTGCCGTTGCAAAAACTGCTGCTTTGATGAAAATGAAAGGAATTTCAGATCATGACATCAAAATGGTTACTTATCAAAACGCCATCGACGCTTTTGCTCAAAGTGGTCAAATCAATGTGGAGGATTTCGAGAATAATACGGTTATTGACCAAAGTAAAACCTTTAATGGAAATACGATTTTGAGAGGAGGACAACAACCTCGTATTGATAAAAATGCGATAGTGATTAGATAGGTAGGAGTGATGAATTGTATTTTAGGCACAAGGCAACAGGCACAAGGCAAAGAGTGTTAAATTGTTTAGATATGTTTTTGCCGAATGCCCATAGCTGAAAGCCGAAAGCTCAAAAATTGAATTTTATTTTGCTTACTTACTAAGGTGCTGAGCATTATGCTAAATTTGAAAAGTATTTCTCATGAAATAACCAAAGCTTTTTGCCTGTAGCCTACGGCTTACAGCCTAAAGCGCATAAACCAATTCTCTATTTTTAACTTCTTTAATAGACAAATTGAAACTTAAATATTATTTACAACTCATGCGACCGGCGAATATGATAACGGCGGTCGCAGACATTTTGGCAGGTATGAGTATTGTACACTTTGTATTTGACACAAACTATTTTCATGTACAATCTGTTCTATACTTGTCTATATCCACTTTGGGTTTGTATGGTGGTGGAGTGGTATTCAACGACGTATTCGATGCCGAACTTGATGCCATCGAACGTCCTGAACGAGCAATTCCAAGCAAAAAAGTGACTCTTACCGAGGCAAGTATTTTAGGAAGTATTTTATTACTAATCGGTGTGATTAGTGCCTATTTACAAAGTCCATTAAGTGCGATTTTTGCGATTATAACCGCTATTGCAGCCTTAGTATATGACAAATGGGGAAAGCATCATTCATTTTTAGGCCCCATCAACATGGGCTTATGTAGAGGTTTTAACCTGTTACTTGGCATGAGTGTAATGCCAGAACAATGGCAAGATTTCCAATATTTAGCCATTATTCCTGTTATTTATATTGCAGCTATTACGATGGTAAGTCGTGGCGAGGTACACGGAGAAAGTAAAAATATCCTATACTTTGCAGCGCTTTTATATCTATTGGTAAGTTCGGCGCAGTTGTATGTATCTTTTACAAGAGGAACACTTTGGCTAACAGCCATTTTGGTGGTAAGCCATATTTATTTGATAGGAAAACCCTTATTCAAAGCTATTCAACATCCTATAGGTCCCAATATCGGAAAAGCTGTAAAAGCAGGCGTATTATCATTAATCATAATGGATGCCGCTTGGGTGAGTTTATCAGGAAATATTGTTCATACCTTAATCGTTGTATTGCTTTTACCACTATCAATGCGTTTGGCAAAAATGTTTGCCGTAACGTGAGTATGAATGATGAATTGTGAATGGTGAGTTGTGAGTACAAATTTATGATTACTAATATCTTACATCATCAATAGTCAGCTATAGCATTAGGTAGAAAAGCTTCTATGAATTCATAAGAAACATTTTTGCCGAAAGCCCATAGCTGAAAGCCGAATGCCAAATAATTGAATTTAATTTTACATTCACGATTCATTACTAAATAATCACCACATGTTAATTGTATGACTTAGCGCCCAAAAGTATTCTTAGGCACTAAATGACTTAAAATCTTAATTCAATGTCAGTTATTCAGCAATCTTTTCAGGTACAATTTTCTTATAATATCCAATTTACTAAAAACTTATTTGCGCCTGAAAACTCATTATTAATAGATTTTCTCCGTAATTACGGTAGTCCAACCTTCAAAAAGAAAATACTTTTTCTTATCGACGAAGGTGTTGCCGAAGCACATCCTTACTTGCAAGACGCCATTCGTAATTATTTTGCAACACAAGATGCCATTGAACTAGCTTCGGATATTTTGGTATTGCCAGGAGGAGAAATTGTCAAAAATCAACCACGTTATTTCGATCAAGCACTCGAAGCAATTGATACTTATGGCATAGACCGCCATTCGTTTGTAGCTGCCATAGGTGGTGGTGCATTTTTGGACATGACAGGCTACGCTTCGGCAGTGGCACACCGTGGGGTCAAGCATATCCGTATTCCAACTACGGTTTTATCTCAAAATGATTCGGGAGTTGGCGTAAAAAACGGGATTAATTATATCGGAAAAAAGAATTTCCTAGGCACATTTGCTCCTCCCGTAGCAGTGTTCAACGATAGTAACTTCTTAACAACCCTCAACGACCGTGATTGGCGTTCTGGTATTGCAGAAGCAGTTAAAGTAGCCTTAATCAAGGACTTGAAGTTTTTCACTTGGCTTGAAGATCATGCTTTTGCTTTGGCAAATCGTGATGAAGACGCCATGTACCAGCATATTTTCCGCTGTGCCGAATTGCACGTCCAGCATATCTCTAGTGGCGATCCATTTGAAAGTGGTTCGGCAAGACCTTTGGATTTTGGGCATTGGGCTGCACATAAATTAGAATATCTTACCAATTTTAGTATTCGTCACGGTGAAGCTGTTGCGATTGGTATTGCCTTAGATTCTGTTTATTCGCATCTTAAAGGTGATTTAACCGAAAATGATTTACATAGAATCATTACGCTTTTACAAAATTTAGGTTTTGAATTATATCACCCAGCCTTGGCTGAAAACGATAAAATCAATCTTTGGAAAGGCTTAAATGAATTTAGAGAACACCTCGGAGGTCAACTAACCATTACCTTATTAAAGGATTTAGGCAAAGGTGAAGAAGTTCACGAAATAGATTTTGAGTTAGTGAAACAAGCCGTAGATTATTTGGCATCGAAGGTTTGTGTATTTTAAGGCTTTTACGAAATTAACAATAAACTAGCATGAAAACTCTCAATGGTCATTTGACTTATTGTAGCAATATCCATACAGGCGAAGATTGGCAACATCATTTTTCGGTACTTCAAAATAGTATTCCAGTCATAAAACAACAAGTTAGTCCCAACAATCCGATGGGAATTGGCTTACGTTTGGCAAATCAGGCTAGTATTGATTTAAGTCAAAAAGATAACCTTGAAGCTTTCAAGCATTGGCTTTCCGAGCAAAATTGTTATGTATTCACGATGAATGGATTTCCTTATGGAGATTTTCATGATGCTGTAGTAAAAGACCAAGTTCATGCACCCGATTGGACTACCATCAACCGTCGTGATTATACCATCCGAATGTTTGAAATTTTGGCAGATATTTTACCAAACGATATGCAAGAAGGTGGGATTTCGACCTCTCCTCTCTCCTATCGTTATTGGTGGGAAACGCCAGAAAAACTAACTGAAGCCATTGCTATTTCTACGACTCATATCTTACAAGTTGTGGAGAAATTAGCTGAAATTCAGCAAGCAACAGGCAAAGTATTGCACTTGGATATAGAACCTGAACCAGATGGTATTCTCGAAAACTCGACTGAGTTTATCGACTGGTATCAACATATTTTGTTGCCAACAGCAAAAGAATATTTTAAAGATAAAAACCTAACAGACAAGCAAATAGAAGAACTCATTCATACGCATATTCAGCTATGTTATGATATTTGTCATTTTGCGGTAAACTACGAAAAGCCTGAAGAAGCTTTGGCAAAATTAGAGCAATTAGGTATTAAAATTGGCAAATTTCAGGTTAGCTCAGCGATTCGAGTAGTATTTGATGAACAAAAAGCGGAAAAACTCGCAGCTTTGGCACAATACAACGAACCAACCTATTTGCACCAAGTTGTTGCTTTAAAGGAAGATGGAAGTTTTGAAAAGTTCACTGACCTTGGCGATGCCTTAACCGCTGCTCAAACCGTATCTTATCAAGAATGGCGAATACATTTCCACGTCCCTTTGTTTATCGAACATTATGGACTTTTGTCATCTACCAGAAACGATATTGTTGAAACATTGGCTTTGCACAAACAAAAACCAGCCACTAATCATCTCGAAATCGAAACATACACTTGGGGAGTATTGCCCGCAGAAGTGCAAGCGCCTTTAAATGATTCTATCGTTCGAGAAATAGCATGGGTAAAAACCTTAGTCTAGCCCTAAATTTATTGCTCCCAATTTTGTAGAAACATGAAAAAAACTGTTGTTATTGATATAGTTGGACTAAGTACCAGCGTAATTGGTGAACATACACCATTTTTAAAAAAGTATTTTGAAGAACATCATTTTACTCATATCAAACCTGTACTTCCTGCCGTAACTACCACGGCTCAAAGCACGTATATAACAGGCAAATTCCCTGATAACCATGGCATTGTAGGAAACGGCTGGTATGATAGAACTGACTCAGAAGTAAAGTTTTGGAAACAATCTAATAAGCTGGTACTATCAGAAAAAATCTGGGATGCTGCCAAAAAATTAGATCCCAACTTTACTTGCTCAAAGATGTTTTGGTGGTATAACATGTATTCAACAGCCGATTATTCTGTCACGCCAAGACCTCAATATCATGCTGATGGTGTAAAGGCACCCGACTGTTATTCTCACCCTTCGAGTTTGAGAGATGAACTACAAGCTGAACTTGGGACTTTTCCACTTTTTAACTTTTGGGGACCCAATGCCAATCTAAAATCTTCGAAGTGGATAGCAGACGCTTCTGTTTGGGTAGACAAAAAACATGACCCTACTTTGACTTTAATCTACCTTCCTCATTTGGATTATTGTTTACAGAAATATGGCGTTGATTTTTCGAAAATTCATAAAGAACTAGGTGAAGTAGACAAATTGGTTGAAGATTTAGTGACGCATTATCGCCAAAAGGATTGTAACATTATTTTGCTTTCTGAATATGGTATCAATACCGTCAACAATCCTATTCATGTCAATCGTATTTTACGAGAAAACAACCTAATCAATGTTCGTGTAGAAAAAGGATTAGAGCTATTGGATGCAGGCGCTTCACAAGCATTTGCAACCGCCGACCACCAAATAGCACACGTATATGTTAACGACAAAACTCAGCTAGAAAAGGTAAGAACAATCTTAAATAATATTGCTGGTGTAGCTTTAGTATTGGACGAAAACACCAAAAAAGATTATCATCTTGACCATGAACGTTCGGGCGATTTTGTCTTAATGGCTAATGCAGATAGCTGGTTTACCTATTACTATTGGTTTGACGATGCAGTGGCGCCAGACTATGCCCGTTTGGTGGATATTCACCGTAAACCTGGCTATGACCCAGTAGAGATGTTCATGAACCCTAAAAACCCTTTGATTAAGTTACGTGCCGCTTACAAACTTGCGCGTAAACTTTTAGGATTCAGATACTTGATGGATGTTATCCCATTGGATGCCACATTGGTAAAAGGCTCGCACGGTGGTATTAACATCGGCAAAGAATATTATCCAATCCTTGTGACAGACAAAGCACTCGACAAAAAGGAAATCGATGCTACAGAGGTTTATCAAGTGATTTGGGAGCATTTGGTCAACTAGTAGAATTTACTGAGCGATTGTAGAAAATACGACAATCGCTCAGCAATAACTCAACAAATACTATTGATTTGTCATTTCAATGAATTCTACATTTACTCCTGTGTAGTACAAAGTTGTAGTCGCTTCAAAACCAGAGTCGGTACCAATAATGAGCCACAATTGTCCATTTGTATCAGTTTTACCTGTAAAAGTACCTGTTCTCTTCACCAAAGTGTATTGATTTTTATCTGTACCATTAGCCACATTTCCCATAACTTTCATGTCTTTACCATCGGTTGCCTGAGAAATTTTCCCTACATTTTTAATTCTGTAATAGCCATTATCAACCTCTTTTTTCGGTTCGATTGCGCTAAATCCTGCTCCAAAATATACACTTTCGCCGGGCGAACCACCTACTCCCATCATGCCATTGGGTACAGTACTTGCAAACTCAACTTCAAATTTTGCACTATAGGTTTGGTTCGGTTTCAGACCTGTGATTTTCTTCTTCAAGAACATAAATAAATCATCGCTGTGATTATTTCCCGAAATTCGTAGTGCTTTTTTCGCCGTATCTAAAGGTGCAGGTAGTTTGGCATGGCTATAACTTAATTCATAAAATACAGAATCTGTCGTTGGGTAGTCTGCAAAATCACCAATCCAACCTTGACTACTTGTAGTAAATTTATCTGATAAAATAAATCGAGTAGGGATGTTTTCATTGTCTGAGCAAGACATCAAAGTAGCCGCAGCTACGATACTAAAAAAGAATTTTTTCATAATGTTGTGTTGATTTGTTTTGCTTTAAAGAGTCCGCAAAATCAACGGAAGGTTGGAAAGAGGTTATATTTTTCTCAAAAAAAATATTTAATAAATTGACTTTCAGAATATTATTTTTTCTTTTTCTACAAAACCTTTAGGGTATAGGTTTACTAATAAGCTCTTGATTTGTCAAAAAACTGAGTATAATTATTTTTTTTATCATTTTTTTGTAACTTTATCGAATAAGTATTTTCCTTGATTGACACAAACACACACAAAAGCCATTTTTCTCCTCTGTAAGCTACAACTTTCAAGATTTTTTCAAAAAATATTTATAAATACTATCAACAAACTTTAAATTCTACTATTTTCTTAATTCATTCTTCCAACTCAATTTATTTAAGTTTTACATTTTTTAATATTGTACCATTCTCTTTAATTTAATAATTTCCCACTATTGTATAATATTATGACACCTAAGTTCGACAATTTACATCGCTTTGAGCATCTAAGCTCGACCCTCAAAGCAGCTCTTGAGCTAAGAGCAATAACACAAATGAATAAGTATCATGTGTTATTCAAAATCATGAAAGTCACAGATCATGAGATAATTATTCAAACTAGCCAGCTTCAAAAAGTTGAAAATGAATCAAATATTAAGGAGCTTTTGGTAAAAGTAACTGAAGACGTATTTAGTCCATTTTTATATGGTCGAAGATTACGCATTGGCATTAAGCTTTTTATTCCAACCAATACTGACATAGTAGATGCTCAGTGGATTTTGGATAAAATGGCGCAACAAAAACTAAAATTTGAAGACTTGGAAAGAATTTTAGGAATAGAAAAATATACACTTTCGGTCTATACCTCAGGTAAGCACAAGCTCAATCGTGCAGAAAAGGGGATGTTTTTTTACTTTTTCAACTATCGTAATTTGGTGATCCAAATCAAAGCAAGTATGAAAAATAGAGAAAATAGGAAAGAGGAAGAATTTCAACAAAATCAATAGGGTGTCATCCTTTCATTTTGATGCCAGTTTATAAAAATGTGTTATTCAAAAGTAAAAAAATGACCAAACGATTTTCATCGTTTGGTCTGTCAGAAAATGGCTTATTAAGACATTTCACAAAGCTTTTTTCAAATTTGTAATTGTGGCTCCGGCGGGAATCGAACCCGCATCAAACGTTTAGGAAACGCCTATTCTATCCATTGAACTACAGTGCCAGGTGGTCTACAAACAGAGACCACATATCACAAAATTACTTAAAAAAGTAAGTAATAAAAAGTTTCTATAATCGAAACAACAGACTTTATTCCTCCAAGTTTTCGCTATTATCTGTGAATGATTCATCAGATGTGAGCCAATTTGGAAAAATCTGAATATGCTTATTTTTTACCAAATTAAGCACAGTGTCTCTCAATTCATCTAAATTTTCCTTTTGTTCTGCCGAAATAAACACAGCCAAAGGCTGAGGAGTATGTAAGTACGATTTTTTCAAAAATTCTGTAACCTTCTGAATTCTTGAAGCTTGGTCTTTAGGCTCTTCCTCCCAAAGGTTTTCGCCATGAACTACTTCCCAATCTTCTTGTTCTTTTTCGATAGTAACTGGCTCTACTTCAAACTTATCTATTTTATTGAATACCAAAATAGTTGGTTTATCTGCTGCGCCAATTTCGGTCAAGGTGTCATTTACGATACCTATTTGTTCTTCGTAATTAGGATGCGAAATGTCCACTACGTGCAACAAAATATCTGCTTCACGAACCTCATCTAGTGTCGATTTGAATGATTCAATCAACATAGTTGGCAATTTTCGGATAAATCCTACGGTATCAGACAACAAAAATGGGATGGAGTCGATTGTTACTTTTCGAACAGTAGAATCCACAGTGGCAAACAATTTATTTTCAGCAAAAACATCTGCTTTTGCCAAACGGCGCATCAAAGTAGATTTTCCAACGTTGGTATAGCCTACCAAAGATACACGCACCATTCTGTCACGATTTTTACGCTGGGTTAAGGCTTGTTTATCAATTTGGCGCAGTTTTTCCTTCAAAAATGAGATACGGTCGTTGGCTGTACGACGGTCAGTTTCCAATTCTTTTTCACCTGGACCACGCATACCCACACCACCACGTTGTTTGGATAAGTGAGTCCACATACGTGTCAATCGAGGAAGAATATATTGCTGCTGAGCCAACTCAACTTGTGTACGCGCTTGTACTGTTTGAGCACGCATGGCAAAAATATTGAGGATTAGTAAACTTCGGTCTAATACCTTTACCTCTTTTTGGAAATGCGCAAATTCTGCTTCGATGTTACGAATCTGAATAGGAGAAAGCTCATCATCGAAGATAATCATATCCACATCATTGTCGATTACGTACATCAAAATATCCTGCATTCTACCCTTTCCTACATACGTGCGATTATCGGGTCTTTCGAGCTTTTGAGTAAAAGTATATAGTGTTTCGATACCCGAAGTATCTGCCAAAAATGCTAACTCATCGAGATACTCTTTGGTTTGAACAGCATTTTGTTTTTGTGTTTGAACGGCTACTAAAACTGCCGTTTCTTTTTCTTTATAAGTACTATGCATAAAGCTAATTAATCGAATTTACTTATCAAGAGGATAAGATTTATATCGCTGAAACATTATGGTTCAAAACTATATCCACTCTAAGTGTGTGTGCAAATAAAAGGCATAAGGTTTATGAAACCCGATTATGCCAGACAAAATTATTTTATATTTACTAGAGATTTATGTCGTGTCAAATTCCTTGTTGGATGACATAAAGCCGAATTACAAAGATACTGCTTTCTTACGATACTTATCTCTATGAAGTTAGCATGTCAATATTTAAGATATTGATATACTAGGTATTACTATGATTGTTGCTCCAATGTATGCTGATAAGGTGCAATAATCAAGTGATTCTCATTATATACTTTGAGAGTATGACCGAATTTTTGTGCTATTTCGACTACTTCTTGAGGTTGTAAACTACCTTTTTGAAATAAAACCTTTGACAAGGTAACCAAATAGTCCTTATTTTGGACCAAAAGCTCTTGAGTTTCTTGTTCCAAATTTTTCATCATTTTCTCAATCGGCCAATCAGTCACTGTCATATCCATACTATACTCAGCAGAACTCATGTAATAGGACGCAAAGTTGCGGTCAAAACCAAACTTTCGAATGTATTCCATTACTAATCCTGCGGCATCTTCTCGGTCAAAGCTTTGGGCAATTGTAACATTTTCTTCTCCAAAAATCATAGCTTCTGCCAAACCGCCCGCTAAATAAATTTTGATTTTCTTTAACACATTTTGCTCTGACATGTGTATTTGGTGAGGAAATGAAAATCCGCCCGCATACGACGATGCTACTCTTGATTTCAATTGTAATGGTGCAACACCCAAAAGTATTGAATATGCCACTGCATGACCAGATTCATGTACTGAAATATTAGCAATCATATCTGGCAAATTATTTTGGCGAATCAAATCTACTTTTCCTATGTAGGGAATACGCTTTTCGGAGGTTTCGCCCCAAGTGGCTATCAGTTCCTTTTCAGAAAAATTATAATCCAAAGTAATTTCTTCTGCACTTTCAACTAATGCCTCAAAAATAACACTAGATAAATTGGCTTCGACAACATCGACAATACTCGAAAAAACAGGTCGAACTCCTTGTACTGGAAATACACCATTTTGATAAATCAACTGTTTTACGGCATCGGTTATCGTTGTTTTCAATCCGAAATGTTCAATATTTCTTTCCGCAATCTTATGAATTTCTAAATCTATGAGTGCATTAAAATCTTGTTTTTTGAGCGAGCGATAAATCAAATGAATATTTCCAAAGCGTGCGACTTGCTCAGGTTTAAACTTTCGAGACAAAGCCTTCTTGATATCAATGATGGTAATCTTTTCAGTAAAAGCTCTAAAAATATCTGCATCTACATCTGTTTCGCCTGCTTCGTCGGCCATCGAATATGCTTCGTCGAGGTTACCACTGATGATGATTAAAGTTTTGGCATGATTAATTGGTTCAAAAACAATCTTTTTATCTCGTTTTTGTTGCATAATTTTCAACATATCATCCTCTTTCATCTCTGCAATTTCATGTACAGATTCATTGAGAACAAACGTTTTTTTCAAATTATATGCTTCCCATAACCCTACCAAGTCATCATCCTCATCAGACATATCATCATCTGCTGGTTTGTTTTTACGTTTTTGACGCTGTGTTGACGAGTGCATATAACGCTGCATGTATTCATCTATCGACTCTTTGTTGTCTTTTTTAGAAAGTCTTCCATCTGACAACAACTCCCAAAAATCCTGAGAGCGGGTATTAGTTACCACTTTTCCTTCGGGGTCGATAGTGTAAAAGCGTTGTATTTCATCAAATAGTACAATTGCAGGCTTTCCATCATTGATACAGTTGCTCTCAAAAATCGAGGCTACCGATGTGTACCAATAGTTTTCGCCATGTGATAGTTCAACTTCTACAAATCTATCTTGATATTCTAACTTTGAAACCAATCGGCGAATCAAATCCGTTTTACCCACCCCAGTCATTCCCCAAAGGTTTACAACAATAGGACGAGCCAATACATCTGGCATCAAATACCAGATTTGGATGTAACTAATTAATTCGTCGATAATATAGTCAATGCCGATAAATTCGGACTTCAGTTCTTTTTTGATAACCTCTAGGCGACGTTTTTTGGTATTTATTTCCTCTAGGTTTACCTCAACCTTCTGTTCTGTGCTCATAAGTTTAATTGTTAATTACGTGGTGGGAAAACTAAGTCTTTGGGCATCGTATTCATTTCATGCTACGGAACGAACGAATTGGGCAATGACATCCAGAATAGCTTCTGAATACATAACAATTGCTAAAACAAAAAAATTGAAAATTTACAATGACTAAGTTCCCTAAATAATTTGTAATGAATCAAAATATCAATAGACACTAACGTTAAATTACGTTTATCTAATTGATAGATTCTAAAATGATGTAAAGGTTCAATGAAATGCCTTTACTAAGAGAAGAAATTAGGAGAAAAATATAGGAACTTCATGACTTTACCCTAAGGGTGTTTTTATTTTTTTGCAAAGGTACTATTTTTTTATTTATTATAAAATAGTTAAGTGGATTTTATTAGGACGAAATAACAATGAGCAAATTGAGTGATTTAGTGATTAAATCTAGATGTAACCAGCAGAGACGCCATGTTTTGCGTCTAAAGATGAGTAATCCTGTATTTAAGTATCAAAAAAGCGGTCGAAAAACAATTTTCGACCGCTTTTTGATAAATCCATGCTTTAATACCTAAATATTAGGTCAAAAAGTATGTATTATTTCGAAATAAATTTTCTAAATTTTTCGATTTTAGCATACAGCTTACAGCCTAAAGCAAAATATTACTTCAACGTAGTAATCAATTTCTCATTCAATGCCACGTAATCATCGTTTTTAGCCTCTTTAGCCAATGCAATAGACTGATTTGCTGCTGTTACTGCGGCAGTTTTGTCACCCATTTTAGCTAAGATTTTTGCTTTTAAATGTACCATCCAAAAAGCTTTCGGACTGTTTTCAATAGCCTTGTTTGTCCAAGCTAAAGCTTGCTTCAAATCTTTTCCTGTTTCGAAATAGTAGCTAGCCGCTTGGAAATAAGGACGGTTATCAACGTTCATTGCTGTCTCAATTGACTTCGAAATCTTAGAATCGATATCTGCCACTACAGGAATATTGATTTGTGTTTTTTCCCAAGAAACTTGAATATCAGCCGTCGCAGGAGTTACATTACCTAATTGAATTGTGAAAGTCTCAACTGATGATGACAATGCTATAGGTTTTACTTTAAAACGCGCTACATCTTCTTCTTTTTTATAACCGTCGATTCCCCAGTTATTTAATCCTTTGTTGAAAATCACTTCCCATTCATCTTTATTTGGAACTGTGTAAAGCACATAAGTACCTGCTTTTACGGCTACACCTCCTACGGTTACGTCTTCACCAAAAGTTACTTTAGTAGCTGCATTAGCACCTGTTCTCCATAATTTACCATAAGGAGCTAAGTCACCAAATACAGTTCTGCCCTTCATGTTGGGTCTTGAGTAATTTACTTCAATAGAAGAAAGTGCAAAATCCTGCTTGATGGTTTGCGTCGGACTAGGTGCAGGAGTCTTGATACCTTGCGCCTGAGCTGTCATAATAGAAGCCACGGCTACTAATGCTAATAAAATCTTTTTCATGATAATGTTAAAATTGGAGAATTGTTTGAAGACTATTCAATCATTTTGAACACTCAAAAATACGATATTGTTTTACCTAATGGCATATTATAGAGACAAGAAGATATAAAAATTCGACAAATAGCTCTATTCTCTCCCCTATCAACATTTATAATTGTACTGGTAAATGCTTAATTACAGAACCTACCATCCAATGTACACTCACATCATAACCAGTCATTAGATTAATCATTTTCTTATCTTTCAAGGCCATTTTCTGAATAATTTCAGCCGTTTTATAGCCCTGATTATACCAAAAGCACACCTGTTCGGTGAAAGATTCAAAATAGTCAAGTTTTCGTTCCAAGGACCTTCTACCAAATTCTACTTGTGGATTATGTGCACAAAATACTTTATCAAAATCTTCCTCTAAGACTCGCTTAAGTGAATCAATTTGTTGCCAGATGTTCTCTCCTTTTCGAAAAACTTTTATGCGTTGACTTACAAATAAATCTCCAGAAAAGAGCCATCCTTTGTTCGGTTCTAGGTAAACATGATGGTCATCGCTATGCCCTGGCGTATAGATAGGAACGAAAGAATATTTGGAAGTTTGTATCACTTCTGGGAGCGTTTGCATGGGTATATCTTGTGGGCGAATTTTCCCGAAGAAATACTTTTCGTACAACATTACGTCAAAACCTTGTCGTACTTTTTCGGCTGTTAAAGGATGCGCAAAAACAACTGGATGAAAATGATTATAGAGTGTAGAAACGTTTCCAATATGATCTTCGTGCCAATGCGTAAGTGCAATTTGTTGAAGAGGCATCTGTTTAAACAATGATAAAACTGTCTGACGACAATTATACTGTCCTGTATCTATCAAAAGTCCGTCAATATAGTAAATATGTACTGTAAAAGTTGGCAAACCAGGCCAATGATATCCTAGTTCAAAAGCTTTGACAGGACCATATTGTTTTGTTTTGAGATACTGCATATTCGTTCAGAATCCTAATTGCTTCGTTGGTCGAAAAGTTTGGATGAAAACTTAAATATAGCATTTTACTACCATAATAATATGCTAAATTTTGCTATGTCTTTCCTCGGTAACCCATTTCCAAAGTAAAGGCACAAAAGATAAACTCAAGAGCAATGTATTCATAATTAGTGATGAATTATGAGTTTTGAATTGTGAATGTAAAATTTTAATTATCAATATCTTATATCTCCAATTGATCAAATTAATCAGATAAAATATTAGTAATCATAAAATTACACTCAAAACTCATCACTCACAATTCAGCACTCATACTTAAGTCTCTGATTTCATGGATTATTTTCTTTTGTACCTTCATCTCAAACAATCCCAATCTGATAAATTTTAGTTTTTAAGAAAACATACGAATCATTCCTTTCTCTAAATTAAATACAACTCTAACAATCATTTCTATGCAAAGAAGACTCTTTCTCCAACATTCTGCTTTCTTGATGGCAAGTCTCGGTGTGAGTTCCTATAAATTTCCATTTGATACTCCCTTCAAAATCAAGGAGTTACGCAATGGCGTAGGAGTATTTACCGAAAGGGGTGGTACCATTGCCTTCGCATCAACCAGTAAGGGAATTGCTGTGGTAGATTCTCAATTTCCCGAACAATCTAACCATTTGATTGAAGCACTAAAAGGAATGTCAGAAAATCCTATAAAATTGCTTTTCAATACGCATCACCATGGCGATCATTCTAGTGGAAATATTGCTTTTAAAGGTATTGTTGAACATGTTATTGCTCACGAAAACTCCTTGAAAAACCAAAAAGCTGTTGCTGAAAAACAAAACACTGTAGAGAAACAGCTTTTCCCAGATATAACTTATCAAGACACCCATAAAGAGAAATTAGGAAAAGAGAGCATTAAATTGCACTATTTCGGAGCAGGACATACCAATGGTGACTCTATCATTCATTTTGAACGCGCCAATGTAGCTCATTGTGGAGATTTGGTATTCAATCGCCGTTTTCCCGTGGTAGACCGCAATGCTGGTGCTAGTATGAGTTCGTGGGTAAATGTGTTGGATAAAATCAATTCTACTTTTGACAAGGATACGATATTTGTTTTTGGACATGCTTTTGACCCTGAGAAAATTACGGGCACACATGAAGATATAAAGGCATTCAAAAACTATATAGAACAACTTTTGGGCTATGTTTCGCAAGAAATAAAAGCTGGGAAAAGCAAGGAGGAAATCCTTAAAACTACCGCTATTCCCAATGCTCCAGAATGGAAAGGCGATGGAATCCAACGAAGTTTGACGGCAGCTTATGACGAATTGACCAGCAAATAGGTAAACTATAGTAATGCAAAATAACAATTCTATTATTTTCTTGTTTAAGCAATATCCTTCCTTTAGTTTTGAACTAGAAAAAATCGAAAAATTCATGAAAAACATTGCCTATATATTACTGTTTATAGCTATTATCGCCACAGTTACATTAATCACTTGGGGTGCTATTGCACTGTTTGATTCGACCAATGGATTTAATGAAAAAACCTTTTTTATTCTACTAATTGGAGGAATTATCTCGGTAGGATTGATTGGGCGAGTAGTAATTGTAATCAAAGATTCGAGAAAATAGGAAAGAAAATAACGAGTTTAAAATTTTGTAGATGTTAAAGTCTAAACATAAAAAAAGACCTTTCTTTCGGAAGGTCTTTTTTATAATCTTTTTAACAAGACTAAGCTGAGGCTAACGCTTCGGCACCACCAACGATTTCGAGGATTTCCTTCGTAATCGCAGCTTGACGAGAACGGTTGTAAACGAGTTTTAAGTCTTTCAACAATTCACCTGCATTTTCTGTAGCCTTATCCATTGCAGTCATACGAGCACCGTGTTCAGAAGCATTTGATTCTAAAACAGCTTTGTAAACTTGCAATTTCAACGCTTTAGGAATCAACTCGCTGATGATTTCTTCTTCCGAAGGTTCGAAGATATAATCAACAGTTGAAGCTTTCACGTTACTATCTTGTTTATCAACTAATGGCAACATCTGTTCTGCTCTCAAAATTTGAGTTGCCACGTTTTTGAACTCATTGAAAATAACTTCTACAACATCAAACTTTTCAGTAACAAACCCGTCCATTGCATATTCTGCTGCTTGACGAACCGACGTGAAAGATAATTTTGAGAAGATATGAACAAATTTATCGTTTACTTTATAACCACGACGAGTTAAGTATTCAGCACCTTTTTTACCCAAAGCCAAAACCTCAACATTGCCTGCGGCATTTTGACTAGCGTATTTTTCAGCGATAAGGTTTACTGTAGCCTTACCAACGTTGGCGTTGAATGCTCCACAAAGACCACGGTCAGAAGTAACAACGATTACTAACACTTTTTGAATATCGCGAGTGATAGTATATGGGTTCGATTGAGCACCTTCTGCATTAGCCGAAACAGTTGCAATCATTTCGGTTAACTTCTGCGAATAAGGGCGCATTTGAACAATAGCATCAGTTGCACGGCGAAGTTTAGCCGCCGAAACCATTTTCATGGCTTTAGTAATCTGCTGAGTAGAGTTTACTGACACTATTCGGTTACGGACTTCTTTTAATGAAGGCATCTTTTGCTAATGTTTGAAACAGTGAATGATAGAAATGATGTATTTGATGTAAATAAAATCGCTACTTGTGATTGGCGTATCTATAATTAGTAAGAACTCAGAAAGTTTACGTTAAAGTTACCTCAAGTCAAGTAATGATTTTATGTTTTGTAACGGTAATCATTTTTCGAAAAAGTATTGTGGTGATTTCTCATTCACAATTCAAAACTCGTCGATTGATTAATTACTGTAAAAGAGAGAGTAGCGTACTACCCTCTCCTACATTCAAATATTATCCTTGGTATTTAACTGCCACTTCTTTCGCCACTTTCTTCAATACATCAGTCAAAGAATCGTCAAATTTACCTGCCTTCAAAGCATCCATAGTAGATTTTTGAGTAGCATGCATAACTGTAACGAAATCCTTCTCGAACTCACGTACTTTTGATACCGCAACAGAATCAATTAACCCGTTTGTAGAAACATAAATCATTGCGACTTGATCTTCTACACGTTGAGGGCTACCATTTGGTTGCTTCAACATTTCGAGGTTACGACGACCACGTTCGATAGTCAATTTAGTAGAGGCATCCAAATCAGAACCAAATTTAGCGAAGGCTTCCAATTCACGGAATTGAGCTTGATCCAATTTTAATGTACCAGCTACTTTCTTCATTGATTTGATTTGAGCGTTACCACCTACACGAGATACAGAGATACCTACGTTGATAGCTGGACGGATACCTGCGTTAAACAAGTTAGTTTCCAAGAAGATCTGACCGTCAGTAATAGAGATTACGTTAGTCGGGATATAAGCAGAAACGTCACCCGCTTGAGTTTCGATAATTGGAAGAGCCGTTAATGAACCACCACCTTTTACGATTCCTTTTAAAGATTCAGGAAGGTCGTTCATATTTTTTGCGATTTCGTCAGATGCGTTGATTTTCGCAGCGCGCTCCAACAAACGGCTATGTAAATAGAATACGTCACCAGGGTAAGCTTCACGACCTGGAGGACGACGAAGAAGCAATGAAACTTCACGGTAAGCTACCGCTTGCTTAGACAAATCGTCATACACTACTAATGCTGGACGACCTGTATCGCGGAAGAATTCACCAATAGCAGCACCTGTAAATGGAGCAAAGAACTGCATTGGAGCTGGGTCTGCTGAACCAGCTGCTACGATTACTGTGTAATCCATAGCACCTGCTTTGCGAAGAGCTTGCTCAACTTGTTTGATAGTTGAAGCTTTCTGACCACAAGCTACATAGATACAGTACACTGGTTGACCTGCATCGTAGAATTCTTTTTGGTTGATAATTGTGTCAATACAAACAGTTGTTTTACCTGTCTGACGGTCACCAATAACTAACTCACGTTGACCACGACCTACTGGAATCATAGCGTCGATCGCTTTGATACCTGATTGAAGAGGTTCTGTTACTGGTTGACGATAAATTACACCTGGAGCTTTACGCTCAAGTGGCATATCGTATAATTGTCCTGCGATTGGACCGTTGCCGTCAATTGGCTCGCCAAGTGTGTTCACGACACGACCTAAGATACCGTCACCTACTTTGATAGAGGCGATTTCGTCTGTACGTTTTACGGTGTCACCTTCTTTGATTTCAGATGATTCACCCAATAATACCGCACCTACGTTGTCTTCTTCGAGGTTAAGGGCTAGGGCTTTCAAGCCGTTTTCAAATACGAGCAACTCACCCGCTTGTACTTTCGATAGTCCATAAATACGAGCTACACCATCACCGATTTGTAGCACGGTACCTACTTCTTGGAGTTCAGCCTCTGACTTAGATCCTGAAAGTTGTTCTCTCAAGATGGCTGACACTTCATCTGGTCTGACTGATGCCATTTCTTTATAGTTGGATTTGTGATTTTGGAATTCGATTTGAGAGGTTATTCGTTGGATGCAAGTCCTTTACAAGATAAGGAAAGAGATTTTTTTCGCTTTGCTTGGCTGGGGTTTATTACATCTTAAACTTACTAACTCTTTTCGGGTGCAAAATTAGGGAAGAAATTTCACAATTCCACGACAATCTAATTTTTTTCGTGCTAAACGTTATACTTTTTTGAGAGAGCCATTTTTGCTATAGCATCCGTTTTCACTTCAAAACATATCCTCTGCAATGCTTTTTTTGGCGTTAATCTTTATTTATTCTAATTTTTAAAGAAGATTTTCTGAGATATTGTCTAATCCTTATAGCATCTTCGTTTATTGTACCAAACAGGATAAAACAAAGAATTTTATCTTAAAGTATCTACCAACACAATATTATTCCATGACAAACGAAGTTTTACCAAATTATTCAAAGATTACAACTAGCAAATTTTCGCTAAATACAAGTCATATTAAATCTTGGGATTGTACTAATGTGTTGATAGGATTTGATTTATCTTCTTTTTATTCAAAAAGTAGGAACGCTTTGCAACTAATTCCATATTTAATATTTCTGTCAGGTATAAGAGTAAAACTGCCTATCTATACCCAAATACAAAGTAGATTTATTCTTTTTGATTAAATACTTTCATGGTGCTTCATGTGTATCAATATGCTTCTCCTTAGCTGTTGGGCACAACCGCTTATTGAATCCTAAAACCACTCATCCTTTTCTCTCAATCATTTCCAACTTTCTATGATTTTCCTGTATCTATTCAACTCAGAACCATTTAGACTTTGTAAAAGTCGAACATACTGTTCTCTAAAATTTCTGTTTATCACTCTTTAAATGTAACAATCTATCATGAAAGCGTTTAGTGTTTTTCTCTTTGTCTTGTTTATACTAACAGGATGTAGCCAAAATGAGGATCAAGTAATTACCTCCCAACCTTCTAAAATTCGATTTTTGTCTACCTCAAAAGCCACCTATGAAGAAAGTAAATCCGATACTTTTAGCATCAAACTTGTACTGGACAAACCTTCGAAAAAAGACGAAGTTGTTGAATTAGTTTTTAAAGGTACGGCCTCATTAGGTCAAGACTTTCAATTAATCACCCCTTCCCCTTTGACAATCAAAGCAGGAGAAACGTCCACTCTGATTAAGTTTAAAATCAACAAAGACGCTAATGCCGAGAACGCATTAGAAAATTGTATCATTACGCTCAAACCTCTCAATGGTACTCTTGTAGTTGATAATAACAGTAGTATAGAATTTGAGATTGTCGAAACTCCTGCCAAATCAATCATTGGATTTGAGTTTAAGACCTTGGATATTGAAGAATCAAGTGAAGTAAAAGTTAGACTCAAAATCGATAAGCCTTTAACGGAGGATGTAACTATATTGCTAGAAAATCAAACGGAAAATCAATACTATAGACAAAATGCCAACTCTATGTATTGTGTCATGCCTGCTGGAAAAACAGAGACAACTGTATCACTTAACTTGATGGATTATAGACCAACAAAAGGACGAAATCTTTTTTACAATCTAAAAATTAAGAGTATAGATAATGATAAAATAGATATTGACATCGAAAAACAAGCAATAGCGATTAGAGCTATCGACGCCAACCAAGGTTTGCTTCTGACCATAGAATGGGAAGGAATTGCTGATATTGATTATTACGAAATTATTGACAAACAAGGAAGTAGATCTGATTGGGAATACACACATAAAGGCTCGGTTAGTGTTCAAAATCTACAGGAGGATGGTTTGTATTATTTGAAATTTAAAGCTAGCAAGCCTCTGAATAAGAAGATTCCAATCACTATCATTGCCCAAAACAATACCACAGTACCAACCTCGACAGTAGGAAAATATAAATTTGATTTTAAAGATACTAATGACTCTCTAGCCCTAAAGATATACAAACAAGGTCTCAACTATACGATTATCCCACGCGATGTGGTCATAGTCCCACCTGTAGGGATTGGATAAAACAAAAAAAGGTGCTGGACAATAATCCAGCACCTTTTTTTATATTTAGTATTTAATCGTAAAAAATTTATGAGATTAATTCAATTACTATACCTCTTAGTCATACTCAGTTCATGTAATGAGCAAAAGCAGTATAAAGCATTTAAAAATAATTTTTATGTAATCAAGCATGAGTATGGAAAATCGGACACCCTCTGGGTAAATCATATTCCTGAGGGTTCAGATAGGATGGTCATTGTAGATTCTTTTGACTATACTATCCATCAAAAATCTATTCGGATATTAAAGTTTACTAATCCTGATGCAGGTATAGACAGCAAAGTAGAGGCTTACTTCGAAAAATCTTTAGGAATATTTTTGGTAAGAAATAAAACTTGGTCGTTAAACTATCAGCTGAAGTCTACGGATGATTCGGTTGAGGCTTGCATTGATAAAATTCAGCATTTGGATTTCGTCAAATAATCTACAGATATTCATCTTAAACTTTAATGATATATGGGCTTTGGATTTCGCCTATTCATGATATTATTTATGGTTCCTTTATCCGTAATTCTTTTGATTACATGGTTCATAACAAGGAAAAACCATTGGGGGAAAATCATTGGTTTCTTGTGGTTAGGTCTTTTGGCGATGGTTATGTTTTTATCTGGTCTAAATTGGATATTAGGAAAACCCAATCTAGAAAAAGATGATTACTATGGGCAGTACATTGTAGATAGAACCTATTTTTCGGGGAAACAAGCCGATTGGCAATACAATCATTTTCGATTTGAAATAAAGGATAACGACTCTCTCTACTTTTACGTTACCGAAAAAGAGAAAATTATAAGAACTTATGTTGGTAAAATCAAGGTTACTGAAAACTATATTTCTGAGCATTTACTGATAAACATGCCTCAACCAACACATCATATCCTTAGTTCTAATCCTACAACTTACCGTTATCCTTGGTACTTTCATTTAGTTTTTTACTCACCTAAATTCAATAATCTTTATTTCAAAAAAGGAAAATGGGAGGCAATAGATCCCAACTGATATGATTCTATCACAAATTTCAAATACAATTTACCCTTTACCTAAAGCTTCCATGCAAAAACTGGAAGAACATATTTCTGAGGTTAGTTTCCCAAAAGGTCATATTCTACTGCGAGCCAATAAAGTGGAAAGTAGTATTTATTTTATAAAAAAAGGAATTGCAAGACTCTATACTCAAACGCCTGACAATGAAATTACTTTTCTGTTTTGCAAAGAAGGGGATACTTTAATGTCTTTAAAAAGCTATGTCACTGGACAAAAAGGCTATGAAGATGTAGAGTTATTGGAAGACTGTGAACTGTACCAATTAAAGGCTGAAGTGTTGGAAAATCTTTATCAAAGTGATATTCATATCGCTAATTGGGGACGAAAATTGGCAGAACTAGAGCTCGTCAAAACGGAAGAAAGATTTATTGCCCGACAATTCAGAACCGCCAGCGAACGCTATCATGAACTTCTGCAATTACATCCTGACCTAATTCAGCGAGTCCAACTGGGGCATATTGCTTCATACCTTGGCATAAGCCAAGTAAGTCTGAGTAGAATTAGAGCTGAGATTCGATAGAAAGTATTTTTTAACATTTGTAAAATTTATTTCCCTCTCCGATTCAGACCTTTGCTAGTGAATTTTAACACAAAAAATATGAATTGGATTATATTGATTATCGCAGGATTGTTTGAAGTGGCCTTTACATTTTGTTTGGGCAAAGTAAAAGAAAGTACAGGAAACGAAGTATATTTTTGGTACGCAGGATTTATCATGGCTTTGATTATCAGCATGGGACTTTTGATGAAAGCCATTGAATCGCTTCCTATTGCTACAGCTTATGCTGTTTGGACAGGCATTGGTGCCGTTGGAACGGTACTTTTGGGAATTCTTGTGTTTAATGAACCTGCTACTTTTTGGCGCTTATTCTTTATCAGTACCTTAATTGGCTCTATTATTGGATTGAAAATGGTGTCACATTAATATCGAATATCTAAAAAGCATTTATGACAGAAAGACCTCATATTTTGGTTGTTTGTGCTCGAAATAAAAAGCGAAGCAGAACAGCAGAATGTATTTTAAAAATGATATGCTCATTTACTAACCAATCTTTTGCATCAGCTCCGTAGGAGCTTTTCTACAAAAGAAACAAAGACTCTAGCTTGTTAAAGCTTATTTACATGACTTATTTTCATTTGGAAATTTTTGCTATATCTTTATTTATAAAACTTAGTCTATAAATAAAGATATGTATGTCTGACAATACGTTTCTGTTGAAGAATAGTAAATTTAACCTATAAATAGAACTATCAAATAATCTTTCGCTTTACTAATGAATCCCAATACCAGAGTTTTCAAAATGTCTTTTGCGAGTGTATATCCTCACTATGTACAGAAAGTTGAGAAAAAAGGACGTACTGTTGATGAATTACATGAGGTGATTTGTTGGTTAACAGGCTATGATGTTACCAATATTCAACACATTATTGAGCAAAAAATAGATTTTGAAAGCTTTTTTGCCAACGCTCCTCAAATAAACCCCAATGCCCATAAAATTACAGGAGTCATTTGCGGATACCGCATAGAGGAGATTGAAGGTACATTGATGCAACAAATTCGTTATCTTGACAAACTTGTCGATGAGCTAGCAAAAGGTAAAAAAATGGAGAAGATTTTGAGAGCTTAGTCCTAGTCCCTTTTTATTCTATTTTGATTTTTATTAAATTGTATTTTTAGAAATATTCTTGCAATATTTCCTCTTAAAAGCAAACATCATCATAATTTGAACAATAGCCCGACATCCAAAGTATCACACTTCTTCATTCCATCTTTGACACCTTTTATCCAAAAACCAAATCTAAATGACACAGGAGCAAGTTTTAAATGGCCTTCAAGCAGAAAAGGATAATTCTCTAGCGCAAGAATGTGTAGTTGCCCTCCAACAAAACCCAGAGGGTTTTCAAAAAGGGATTGTGCAAACGAGAGAATTTTTAGCAGGTTTATATGCTACAAGATTGAGAATCAACAAAAGTTTAAAAAGGAGTTTTTTTGAAAATGAAGAAATAAGTTCTTGGGAAGAGGCTATCAAACAACTTTCGGCTTCATCTGCTGAGGAGGTGCTCCTAAATTCTGTAATTACTGAAGAAAAAGCTTACTTGATGTTTTGGGATACTGCAACAAACCAACTGATTACTATTTTCTATTTATATCGAGAAAATGCTCAAGATTTATAACAACTCTTTTCGTGCAAGACTTTAACCTTATTATTCAAGACAACTTTGGGCAACTTTCTGAGGTAGAATTAACACTTCTTCGCACTTACTTTAAGGAAGAAAAACTTCCTAGAAATGCTTTTTTTACCCAATCGGGCAAAGTTTGTGACAAGCTCAGTCTAATCAAAAGTGGGATTCTAAGAGTTTATGCAGTTGTGGACGGCAAGGAAATTACACAATGGATTTCGACTCAAAACTATCTTCTAACTGAAATCTCAGGCTTTTTCTTCAACCAGCCCAATCGTTGGTCGATTCAGGCTTTTACCGATGTCGAATTACTGACGCTTTCTAAAAGTAATTATCTTAAACTTTGCCAGGAATTTCCCAAATGGCTCGATATTGAAAAACGATTCATTGTCAAATGTTTTGCCATGATTGAAAACCGTGTGTTTTCGCATTTGTCAATGACCGCCGAAGAACGCTATGATGCGTACTTCGAACACAACAAAGAGCTTTTTAATCAAGTTCCGCTTCAGTACATCGCTTCGGTATTGGGCATGAGCGCCGAAACATTTAGTCGTATCAGAAAACGTAAATCCGAGAGTTCTTGATTTTTGTCAAGAGTAAATACTTTTTAATGCTCGAATTTTGTGTCATCACAAAAACAAAAACGAACATGACAAAAGATATGAATTTCCTCCTCAAATTAGAAGAACTTGGTCAGCTACTTCTTTCAATACTATTATTTCAACAACTAGATTATGTTTGGTGGATATACACAGCGTGTATTCTATTACCAGATGTTTCGATGTTGGGATACCTATTTAATACCCAAATTGGCGCTTGGACATACAACTTATTTCATCACAAATTATTGGGTATCGCTATAATTGGTCTTGGATATTGGCTCAATCATGACCTTATGACTCTATCAGGTATCATTTTGTTTGGTCATTCAGCAATGGACAGAGTCATGGGCTATGGACTAAAATATACGGATAGCTTTCAACATACGCATTTGGGATGGGTGGGAAAGAAGTGACATTTGCTCTCACAAATGATATGAGTATTTTATAAAAAAGGATAGAATCTTTAGAAAAAGAGTGCTGGATAGGAATCCAGTACTATCGAGAGAAATGTTAACATGTAAATCTGACCATTATGAATGTATTTCTTAATTATTTCCGTGCGGTAATGCTCTCATGTTTGTTACTCTCAATGTTAATTTCCTGTCAAGGACAAAATCAAAATGCTTCAGAAAAAACCGAAATCTTTATTCTTAAACTCACAATTGGGGAAAAAGTCCATGCTATTGGAAAGTCTGTTCGAACCATTCTGCAAGACAAACAGCAAAATATTTGGATAGCGACTTTTGGCGATGGAATTTTTAGATATGATGGCAAGGATCTTATCCAGATTACCCAAAAGCATGGCTTGCCCAGCAATAACATTTGGGATTTGAAAGAAGATTCGAAGGGACTTATCTGGATAAAAACTCAACAGAAACTTTACTCTTTTGACGGTCAGTCTTTTAAAAATCAGCAAATTGAAGTTATTAGTGGTCTTTCTGTAAACACACAAAAAATAGATTTATTCACAGAATACTATTTAGAAAACAATCAGGTAAAAAAGTTTCATCTCTCTGACAACCCTTTAATTCCTGCCATCAGCAACAATAATAATGGCTATAGTCCTTTCGGAATTTATCGTACCTTAAAAGATAGCAAAGGCAATATTTGGTTTGGTACGGATAGAAAAGGTATTTGTAAATACGACGGAAATACCTTCACGTGGTACAATCAACCCGATTTGTGTTTGGCGGTTCGGGCGCTTTATGAGGACAAAAGCGGACATATTTGGGCAGGGAATAATGGTTATGGGCTATTTCAACTCGATGATAATATCTTTAAGAATATTTCTCAAAAATATCATCTGGACAATCCCGATTTTGTAAACAAATTGCTGAGTAAAAAAGGAGCCATGTCACGAATCTGGGCGATTACCGAAGACAAAAGTCAACATCTTTGGGTAGCCACTATAGACAATGGCATCTGGATGTTTGATGGACAAACCTTTCAGAATTATACTACAAAAGATGGTCTTGTGAGTAATAATATTTGGACTTTATTCTGTGATAATAAGGGAAATATTTGGATAGGAAGTGACGATAATGGTATCAGTATTTTTGATGGAAAAACTTTCAAAACGCTTTAAAAGGATAGAATCCTTAGAAAAAAGGGGCTGGATTCCTATCCAGCACCAGCGAGCCCTTAAATAGCACTGACAAAATTCATATACTAATCGGAGAATGAAAAAGAAAAGAAAGCCTACTAAATATTTTCCTCCCTTGCCTCAAAAGAGTATAAATATTTTACGAATACTTGATGGACTAGCATTCATATTGGTTTTTATTACTATACTTACTTGTTTAGAAATCAAACAAATGGATCAGATTTTCTTTGGAGGCACGTTGTTTGTAATCTTCTTAGTGGTTGGATTGATTCTAGGCTATCAAACCATATACTTTATAAAAGAAAGAACTCCCTTACTTAGTCATCCTATGGCCCAAAAGAACTTTTTTCTTAAAAGTCTATTTTTCCTCTTTCTGATAGGTACTCCTTCTTTGGCAAGTTTTTATAACCGAACATTTCCATTTAATTCAACAACGTGCGCCATTTTCCCTATTTTAAAAAAAGGACAAAGTTCAAGAGCCCCTTCTTCGTACTTCATTTATTTTCAATACCAAAACCAAAAAGAACGGTTAAGCATCAATAAAGATATGTGGATGTCAATCAAAGAAAATCAACCTATGGAAATCTGTATTGCAAAAGGCGGATTAGGGTTTGAGTTTGTAAAAGAAATTTACTTTGTTCATGAGTAAAGCAACTCCTCTATTAACCTAGCGGAAGAATTAATACTTCTCTTTTAGTTTTTTAGGTTTTTGAAAAGGATAATTTTATTCTTCCTGATTCCCAGCGGCTAATAGCATATAGCGTTATAATTTATTACTTCATTAAAAGCAGAAATATAAAATGTATTATTTCGACATTAACACAACGTTTGCTAATGTTTGGGGCTACTCCTTGAGCTATATAGAATTTGTTGGGACGTTATTTGGTCTATTATCCGTATATTTTGCGACAAGGCAAAATATTTTAACTTGGTCTACAGGGATTGTTAATGTCGTATGTTTTTTCCTCATTTTTTCCCAAGTCAGTCTATATTCTGATATGTTTTTACAAGTATATTTTTTTATAGTAAGTTTGTACGGCTGGTTCATTTGGAAAAGAAAAGAAGATAATACCCTTAAAATCACACAACTTTCGTCTCGTCAAAAGCAAGCTATATTGATCATTCTAGTTTTGTCTACGGGCATTTTGGGCTATTTCATCGAACATATTCATTTGTTTTTTCCCAGCTTATTTACTAAGCCAGCCTCCTATCCTTATATTGATACATTTATTGCTATTTCGAGCATCATTGCCAATGTTTTATTAGCCCGAAAGATTCTTGAAAACTGGCTTCTTTGGATTCTAACTGACATATTATGTGTTTTTGTGTATTTTCAAAAAAACATATTATTCATTAGCATCGAGTACTTCATATTTCTATCTTTAGCCATTCATGGTCTGTCGACTTGGAAAAAATCTCTTAAATCATGACAAAAGGGCTTACACTTGGCAAATTTTATCCCTTACACCTTGGACACTTAAAACTAATTGAGTTTGCGAAGACACAATGTGATATACTTTTCGTGTTGATTTGTGCTTCAGATACAGAAAGCATTGATGGACAAACCAGATTAGAATGGATAAAAAAGTCATATAATAACTGTCCTAATATTAATCCCATACTTCTTGAATACCACGAGTCAGAGCTTCCTAATACTTCTGTTTCTTCCAGAGAAGTTTCGCAACTGTGGGCAAATAAAATTCTGAGCCTTATTCCTGATTTAAATTATATTATTAGCTCCGAACCCTATGGAGCTTATTTAGCAGAATACCTTCAATGTGAATCAATTTTTTACGACATTGCTCGTACAATCACAAACATCTCTGCTAGTTTGATTAGGCAACATCCATTAAGGTATTGGGATTATATTGCTGATTCAGCCAAACCATATTTTGTAAAAAAAATCTGTATTTATGGTTCTGAGAGTACAGGAAAATCGACTCTTACTGTTAACCTTGCACAGTATTTCAAGACTAATTATGTCCCAGAAATGGCGCGTGAGGTTATTGAAAAAACAGAGGAATGTACGCTATCACATCTTGAACAAATTGCTAGTTTACACGCCAAAACTATACTAGAAAAAACACCTTTGTCCAATAAGATATTAATTGTTGACACCGATGTGAACATCACAAATTCGTATGCCAAGTTTTTATTCAACAAAGAATTATTAATAAACGATTGGGTTAAGCAAGCGAATACGTTTGATTTATATCTTTTCTTAGACATTGACGCCCCCTTCGTACAGGATGGGACTAGGCTTGAAAAGGAAGATAGACTCAAGTTGCATTTTTCCCATAAGCAAGAATTAGCATCTCAAAAAATCGATTATATCTTACTTTCTGGTGATTGGGATAGTCGTTTTCAACAAGCTGTAGATGCTATACAAAAGCTATTATAAATATCCTGTTATTAGAATTTTCGCAATTTGTAACTATTTACTTCTGAACAACAAAAGCTCCATGGGTTGTTACCAGATTAACTGTTTTTGCATTATTCCTCTTGTCATTACTTGCTTGTCAAGGGCAAAATAACCATTAACCAAAAGACTTAAACCTTTGTATTTTAAACTCACAAATGACGAAAAGTCCATACAGTTAAGAAGTCAATTAGAATCATTATGCAAGACTAACAAAAAACAGTTGAACTGGAAGTGAAGAAAACAATAGGAGTATTTTATAACATCCTTAGAAAAAAAGGGCTGGATAAGAATCAAACTCTAACGAGAGGTTCTAGCACCAGCTTGGAAATTCCTCATCAATATTTTTCTTAAATATTTCGTTATTCCTCTAAACAACATTTATGAAAATCTTTATCCTATTTCTTTGTCTTATGGCTCAGTTTAGTACAAGCCACGGACAAACTATTCAAAAAGGGAAAGCCAAATCACTGGATAAATCTTTTTCTTATTTCTATCTAAAACCACAAGAAGAAATCAAAGGCATCCTTTTGCTTATTCCTGCTTGGGGAGAAAAGCCCAAAAGTGTTTTTTACAAAAATAAACTCCCTTATTTACTACTAGAAAAAGGCTTTGTGACAATTATTCCAGAGCTTACTCCATCATTTACCCCAGAACCAAACACGTTCGCCCAACTAGATGAGTTGATTCGTACATTCCAAAACACCTCCTCGACAAAACATATCCCATGCGTTTTGGGAGGCTTATCGATTGGAGGAACTATTGCTTTGCACTATACGGAATACTTGGCATCGCAACAATCATCGTCAAAAGTAGATGCTATTTTTACGATAGACCCTCCTTTGGACCTAACTAGGCTATATATTTCTTCGG
Source organism: Flectobacillus longus (assembly GCF_030056705.1). GTDB lineage: Bacteria > Bacteroidota > Bacteroidia > Cytophagales > Spirosomataceae > Flectobacillus > Flectobacillus longus. Next base: position 6,995 of record NZ_JASHIC010000019.1, on the reverse strand, counting down.
TGAGAAAAATAGAGTATGCTTGCTCCAGCAATCTTATTAAAAAAGAAGGATTATCAATCAAAAAGAACTTGGAGGATAAGTTAAAGGGTTCATCTGATGAACAACAAGAGGCATATATTCATAATTCTGTATTATCAGCGAATCAGGCAGATGGTGGAAACGCCAAACTATTATCCAATATTCCAATTCGCTTATATGCCGAACCTGATTTGGCTTTTGTACAAAAAACGTATTGTGAGGCCCTACAATTTGAAGACATTAATGCGGTAGATTCTGAAAAGCTTCAACAGTTGCTACAAAGACTGGGAAACAAACATGTTGAATATATTGCGACAAAAAACAGAGGCTTTCATAGTTGGAATATCCTAGAGCCTCATGATTTCATCAAATGGCTAGCCTCACTCCTTCCTTTTAATTAACTATAAATCAAAAGGATACCAACAAATTTATTATTCTATTCTGTAAACATTCAAAACCTTGAACAAACCTGTTACTCACAAATTTTATGGCTTAGATCACCTTCGTGCCTTTGCCATTCTGGTTGTTTTCTTGTTTCATTATTATATTCTAAGTGGAGGTCAGCCCGAATGGTTACCTGAAGTGGCAAGCTTTGGCTGGACAGGAGTTGATTTATTTTTTGTATTGAGCGGCTTTTTGATTTCATCCCAGTTGTTTGAACAAATTAAAATAGGTGAGAAAATTTCCTTCAAAACATTTTTCCTGAAACGCTTTTTCAGAATTATTCCTGCATTTGGCTTTACGGTGATACTCTATTTTTGTGTACCTTTTTTTCGAGAAAAAGATAGCTTGGCTCCTCTATGGAAATATCTAACTTTTACGCAAAACTTAGGCTTAAATCTTAAATTAAATGGTGCTTTTTCACATGCTTGGTCACTGTGCGTAGAAGAGCATTTCTATTTATTTCTTCCTTTGGTACTACTTTTATTACAAGCAAAATCATTGTTTAAGTATTCCTATTGGTTATTATTCATACTGTTTTTGGGGGGATTTGCCATTCGTTATTATAGCTACACGTATTTATATCTGCCCAAAAGTACCGATGACTTAAGTTGGATGTATTGGTACAAATATCTCTATTATCCAACCTACACAAGGCTCGACGGACTGTTGGTAGGCGTTTCAATCGCAGGATTTTATCAACTTTCACCCAAGATATGGGCTCGTATATCGCAGTATGGCAACTTATTATTGGTGGCATCATTAGCAATTTTGTCCTTTGCTTATTTTTTGTGTGAAGATCAAACAACTTTCAACGCCTCTGTATTTGGTTTTCCTATAATTGCCCTAGGTTATGGTTTGATGGTAGCGGGAGCTATTAGTCCAAATAGTTTTTTGTATCGAACTAAATCGATGGTAACTAGTCAACTAGCTAGCTTGTCTTATGGTTTATATTTGACCCACAAAGGCATTATACATGTCACACATCAAATGTTATCTAAGTATATATCGAACCCCAATCTTATGTTGGCCATCTCGATGATAACATGTATCGTATTCGCTTACTTTTTACAAATTTTGATAGAAAAGCCCTTTATGAGACTGAGAAATCGGGTTTTGTAGTGGAGATTTTAGGTTGGATTAATTAAAACATAACCATGGAGGGATATGTAGGATAGAATCCTAAGAAAAAAGGGGTGCTGGATGGGAATCCAGCACTAGCGAGGAGAATCCTGCACTAGCGAGGGAAAGTTAACAAAAGTTTTAACCAACTAAATCTGAGAAGATAAGGTATTTAGTTTTTGATCTAACTGGAATTTTTATTTTAATAACGGATTTTCTATGAGAACCATTATTCTCTTGCTTTACGGTATCATTGGGTTTATGATCTAAATAAATTCTATTTTTTTCAATTCTAGAAATAAAGGTTTTCAAAACTCCTGTATCGATCGACAGATAATATATTGTGACTTGCGCGGTATCCTTATTCATTACGCAAGCCAATGGTACTTGTTTCATATATGGTAAAAATGATAAATTTGGAAATTTTTCTTCATTTGCAATCCTTTGGTCTAATGAGTCAATCAGGCTTTTTTTTGATACTACAAAATCACGAGACTCTATTATATAGATAGAATCACTAAACATTTCCTTTGGAGTATAGTTAATTTGTACCCCTTCAACCTGTTTGGAATTTGGATGTTTTTGACAACTACAGAATAAAAGAAATATGAGTGTAATTAGCCGATTTTTCATAAATTTTCACCAAAATGGTATTGCTAAATGATTAGACTCTCTCAACAGTACTTTAGTACATAAGATCGGAAAAACAATAATATTAAAAGATAACTTAGAATAGTATGAATCTGAAAGCTATTACTCTTTCTTCTGCGATTTCTAGGTTATCGAGTAAACTATTCTACTATGATTTCAAATTTATCTGTATCCTTTACTCTTTCAAGTGAAGTTCCAAATGGAAGGTTCAAATATGGAATTATTGCTTTATCATAATTGGCAATTGTATTCACATGATAAAACATCGTATTGTTAGGGTCGTCAACATATTCTTGGTTTTCAGTTCCTGAAAAAAAACGCCAACCACTATCCATCTTATCCTCTGGCTCCTCGCGATACATATAACCAACATTCATACCATCGACCGTTATTTTATCTGTGGCGCAACAAAATCCCATTGGCGGAATCAAGTCAATAAATTCTTCTGCTTTCATTTTATTTTCTTTGCTTGGGTATCATCAAAATAACATTCTGCTACTTGCTTGATTTAGATTTGCTCATGGGTTAAATTTGATATTGGCGAAAATACGTCAAAATATTGTTTTCCATTCATTCACCCAAACTAAAACCATGAAAAAACTACTGTATGTATGCCTCTGCCTTTGGGTAGGTATTCCGTGTGCGATGGCTCAACAAGAAATTACCCAAGAATTACAACAAAAGTCCATCCAATACGCTGCCTTGTCAGATAAAATTTGGCAATGGGCCGAACCGGGATATTTAGAAGACAAAACCGCCAACGCACTGATAGAAGAATTGCAAGCGGCTGGCTTTCAAATACAAAAAGGGGTTGGAGCGATACAAACGGCTTTTATAGCTACCTACGGCACTGGCTCTCCAGTGATTGGTATTTTGGCAGAAATGGATGCCTTGCCCGGTTTATCACAAGAAGCAGTGCCTTTTAGAAAAGCTAAATTTGTGAATGCCTATGGCCATGCTTGCGGACACAACTTGTTTGGTGTGGGCTCGGTTGCGGCAGCCATTGCCACCAAAAATTGGATGGCAAAAGCTCATGTCAAAGGAACCATTCGCCTGATTGGCACACCAGCCGAAGAAGGTGCTGGCGGTGGCAAAACCTACTTGGTAAAAGAAGGCATTTTTAAAGATGTAGATGCTGTATTACACTGGCACCCAGGCGATAACAACAACGCTAGTCCGAACTCGTCTTTGGCGTATCGAGTAGCCAATTTTAGTTTTACGGGCTTGGCGGCTCATGCTTCGGCTAGTCCCGAAAAAGGTCGCTCGGCTTTAGATGCCGTTGAAGCCATGAACTATATGGTAAACTTGATGCGAGAACATATTTCTCCCGAAACGCGTATTCATTATGTGATTAAAAACGGTGGACTTACCTCCAACATCGTACCTGATTATGCGATGGTCGAATATACAATTCGTAACCCTACAGCACAGGGTTTAGAAGAAATTTGGCAACGCCTCCTCAAAACCGCAGAAGCGGCAGCCCATGGTACAGAAACGAAAATGAGCTACGAAATTTTGGCAGGATTATACAATTTACTCCCCAATGATATTTTGGCAAAAGAAATGCAAAAAAGCCTTGAAAAAGTCGGAGGCGTACCTTACACACCTGAAGAAATAGCTTTTGCTGAAAAAATTCGTCAGACGGTAAATGCCCAAACACTTGCACCCATCAGTTCTGCCCAAACGGTGCGTCCTTATACCACGGGATTGGCGTTTCCTGCTTCTACAGATGTGGGCGATGTGAGTTGGGTTACGCCTACGGCTGGGCTTTCTACTGCCACGTGGGTGCCAGGTGTGCCTGCCCATAGCTGGCAAGCTGTTGCATGCAATGGTATGAGTATTGGGCATAAAGGCATGATGAACGCTGCCCAAACAATTGCCCTTACGGCACAAAACTTGTTTAAATCGCCCAATTTGATTGAACAAGCCAAAGAAGAATTGTACCAAAGAAGAGGAACAAAAACATTCGAATATAAATCTTTGGCAGGCGATAGAAAGCCTCCATTAGACTACCGAAAATGATAAACACTTCACATCATCCAAATTGGACTTTACTAAACTAAGGGCTGGAAACTATAGCTTGCGATAAAATTGACTTTTGCAGGAGGCTATCCTTTTTGGACAGCCTCCTGTAAGGGATAAAATCCTTAGAAAAAGGAGTGTTGGATAGGAATCTAGCGGTAGCTACGATATTCTACTTGAAAGAATCATACTTATTCATAACTATGTAAGCTGTTTTAATCAATCCTGTTTTTTTATCACTATATCCCTCAATTTCTATTCCATCTTTTGTTTTTGAAATCCATTTATCGTTGTTTCTTTTTATTGTCGAACATAAATAAGCCTCCACAATTTTTTGAACGATTTTTTCAAAACTCCAAAACTCAGGCCAAAAAGTTGTTTCTCCCTTTTTAACCTTAGATCCATTTCCTGAGTTATCTAATTCGGGACATATAAATAAAATTTTTCCTTTGTATATTTTATCTCCATTAGGCAAAAAAATGAGAGATTTCTCTTCATTTTTAAATTGAACTTTCCCTAAATTGATTAAATCAAATGTATGACAACCAGAGACTTCAACTGTAATACATTCATTTTTCTTTAGAGAAATCTTAACTCCATCGTTATTTCCATTACGAATTATGGTTTGAATTACCCTTTGAGAATTCCTATCTTTTATGATTATCTTAACCTCTCCATATCTAATATGTTCTAAAGCTTTCTTTGCAAAAAATAGATAATGGAAAGCCTGAAAATTACTTAATGTGCAACAAGGAAGATAACTGTTATATGTGTAGCCGTTTTCTGAACTAGAGAATTTGGTCATTTATTTATAAGTATAAATAAATGAGTTTTAAGCCCTCTTTTTTCGTTAAACTATTCCAATATATTGTATAATTTTTTAAAGTATTTTCGGATTTATTTTACCGAAATTTGACCTACTTTTACCTGTAGTTTACCCACAAAAAAGAGGTTGGCAGATTATACCAACCTCTAGTACTCCTGAAGTATTGATTTTCGCTCGCAATGAAAAAATAGTTACTCCTTTTCTTATTGCTGTCCTCCTTAGGCTTATATTTCTTTTCTTTAATCAAAAATTAATTAAAGTCTGTTGATTCCTCCTGCGCTTACGCCACAACCAATACTGGTGGTATTACTTGTAGCATTGTTGTTATTGGTGTTGGTTTCTCCCCCACCCGATACTTGTGCGGTGATGGTAAAAGCACCCAGACTTGTTGGTGTTACCGTTAATGGAAAATTGATACTTCCGCTTGCAGGCAAATTGGGTGCGGGATTGGTACAGGTGACTGTCGTTGTCCCTGAGGATGTGCCTGCAACGGCACAAGTCCAGCCGTTGCCTCCTCCACTATTGAAAGTCAAACCTGCGGGCAAGCTAAAACTTTCTGACACAATTCCTGAACTAGCTCCTGAGCCTACATTCATGACACTGACGGTATAGCTGTAAGCTGTATTGGGAGCACCAGAAGATGGTGCAGTCAACGACGTCATCAAGTCGGGGACGAGAGCTGTAAGACATACTGCGGGTCCACCATAATTATCTTTGTAGGCGTCAGCTAAACCTTTACTAATGCCTGTGATATAGACAGAGCAATCCGTATTTAGCAAGGCTGTTCCCGAACGGCTTGGTAAATCTATGCCATTTTGATACATACGGATATTTCCTAAACAATTTTGCAGTCTAAAACGAAACAAGGGAATTTCAACGTCTTTTGTGATCGTATTTGTAAGCCGTGGTGAGCCAGTCATTCCTATAAAGGCATACTCTGTATTAGCATCGTAGGTAGATCGCTGAATAGTCCACAAATATGAACCAAGATTGTCTGAAGATACTAAATCTTCAATACTTCCTAGGAGGTTAAGTACCGTTGAGCCTGTATAAGAGATAGGAGAAAACGTTCCTATGGGGGCAACTACCGTAAATTGTATGGTAGAAATGTTGTTACTGGGACTTAATGAACTCAGCGTGGTATCCGACTTCATGGTTCCATAGTAGTAGCCATCTGGGCGTAACTCTATCTTGAAACTAATATGAGGATTCACTGATTTTTGAGCAAAAGTAGTATTGCAGATTGCTATAAGTCCTATTAGAGGGAATAAATAATGTAGAAACGTTTTCATAAGATTTTATAAATTTGATGTTTTTGAGCTACATAAAACATGCCAAACAAACTTTAAAAGGCTATTGGGTATCAGCTATTTAAGAAAGACAGCCAATACCCTAACCAATTTTTTTATTTAGCGATTTTATAAGTACTAATGCAACATAAAATTGCATTAATACGCTTTAGGCTGTAAGCCGTAGGCATTAGGCAAAAAAGCATCTAATACTTCATAAAAAATACTATCTAACTTTTAGCCTACTGCATAAAGCCTAGAGCTTAGTGAGGGTAAAATTAATTATATTTTGCCCACTAACTTAGGTATTAGTACAACATAAAATTGAATTAATATGCTTTAGGCTGTAAGCCGTAAGCATTAGGCAAAAAAGCTTCTATTACTTCATGAGAAATACTATCTAACTTTTAGCCTACTGCATAAAGCCTAGAGCTTAGTGCGGGTAAAATTAATTATATTTTGCCCACTAACTTAGGTATTAGTACAACATAAAATTGAATTAATACGCTTTAGGCTGTAAGCCGTAAGCATTAGGCAAAAAAGCTTCTATTACTTCATGAGAAATACTATCTAACTTTTAGCCTACTGCATAAAGCCTAGAGCTTAGTGCGGGTAAAATTAATTAT
>NZ_JASHIC010000018.1 GCF_030056705.1 Flectobacillus longus | reverse complement strand
TTATATTTTGCCCACCAACTTAGGTATTAGTACAACATAAAATTGAATTAATACGCTTTAGGCTGTAAGCTGTAGGCATTAGGCAAAAAAGCATCTAGTACTTCATAAAAAATACTATCTAACTTTTAGCCTACTGCATAAAGCCTAGAGCTTAGTGCGGGTAAAATAATTTTAATTTTGACCGCTAACATATAATGTTGTAAATTTTTAAAGTTAACATACTTAAACAGACTACGTAAAGACTGCGTGGTTTTTAGAAAAAGCTAAACGGCTTAGCTTTCATTGAATAGATACTTAAGGTAATTCCTGAAAAATAATAAAATTATTTAGCTTTTCAACGTTTTCGGGGTGTGTAAATATTTCGTTAAATAATAGATTTATATCATTATTTGGTCCTTGTAAAATGGTATTGCCATCCAGATTTAAGTCTGAGCGCAAGTATCCTGTTACCATATAATTATTCAAATTTTCTGTATTATTGGGGTCTGTCAAAATTACACTTCCAACAAAAGTTCTATCATTATTTGGTCCTTGATATATGACAAATCTATCAGGACTGGCATTACCTCCCCACAACGCACGAATACCTCCAACATCCATCATCGGATAAGCACTAAATTCTGGGTCTGTATTAGATTTTGTATATAAGCTCACACTTGGGCTGGTAAAATCAATCAAATTAAAACAAGCATCTGTCAGTGGATAACTCAAAGCACTCATGGCAGCCAAATGATTTCGGTGGCGAATAGCGATATAATAATTGTTGTTATTTACATTCATGAGCCTCAAACAACTTACCCCATCTACATCGACAATATCTCCATCACGCTGTATGAGTCCCGAACGGCTCGACAATATACTTTCGGGATTATTTTTATCTCGTAACTCTACCGAAACCCAATCCACAATAGCGTTGTTTCCTGTTACAGCCAGAACATCAGCAGTAGTAACTTCGTCTGGTCCTAAATGCGGAATATCTGCGTAAGCTCCTTTCCCGTAAGGTTGTACCAGCGGTATAAGCCCTAGTGATCGTAAATTGTCTTGCATTAATCCATCGATAGGATTATACGCTCCTTTGAGGAAAACTTTTAAGGTTACCCTTACCGAAAATTGTGCCACAAACGTGGTTGTAACATTTGATTGTGCCGCGGTGTTTCCATTAGTAGCAACGCCATCTCCGCCTCCGTATACACCTGCCTTGTTGTAAAAAGTCCCTGCTTGCAAGGCAGCTACAGTTATAGTAACAGCACTACTGCCACCAGCAGGAATACTATTGGTACGAGTACAAGTAACCAATTGCCCCGAAGCACTACAACCCCAGCCAGTATTAACCGTTGCTGAAACCAAAACCAAGCCCATTTGGAGCGTATCTTTGATAATAATCATGCCTGAGGTTGGTACTGATCCTGTATTATTTACGGTAAGGGTATAGGTAAAATTATCGAAAAGAGAATACAACCCTGAGGAAACAGCTTTTGTAATAGTCAAACGTGGTGATGAACCTGTAACAGTTATATTCACCACCGCATTGGCACAAACACTAGGACTTACCGCCGTATTACAAACAATATAACTCACAGAAACTGTTGAGCTTTGCTCAGAGGCAAGAGGCGAATAGGACATAAATCCAGTAGTCGGTGAAAAATTAACTGTCCCTTGTGCAGTACCTCCAGAGCGAGTAATACTCAAAGTTATATTAGGTAAAAAATCATCATTTGATAATACATTGACTGAACCTGTTGAGCCAAAACTTGTGGTTAAAACGTCATTGTTGGCTGTTGGAGTTTTAGGATAGGGATCAGTAAAATTAATATTTCCATCTTTATCACAGTCGCTTGTTCGCCAATTTGTACTGGCATTAGCAAGCACTTGGTCTACAGCATTATAACTACACAAATCAAGTGGATTGGTGTTATCAGCGATTGTAAGTGGATTTCTATCCAAACCATTGATTTCATCTTTATTGGTAACCCCATCGCCATCACAATCGCCCGAACTCGTTGCCATGACCGTTACTTGTGTAAGATTCAAACTACAGGCACTTTTTGGATCCGTATTATCCGCTAAAGTTACAGGATTACCATCCAAACCTGTTGCCTCAGCATAGTTGGTTACGCCATCGCCATCGCAGTCTGCATTACGCCACACTAGAGTAGTATTAGCAATCACTTGTCCTGCGCCCCAGCTACAAGGGTCATTTATTGCAGGGTCAGAAATATCAGGATCACCATCACCATCGCTGTCAGTTCCCCCTGCGGCAACTGTGATGGAAGTAGTACTATTATCATTTCCTGTTAAATTCCCTTGAGTTTGAGGTCCGTTAAAACCCATTGTGCCTGTAACAGTGAGAGGACCTCCAATATTTACCCCTGTATATCCCAATATAATATGAGAGCACTCGCCAGGGGCAATAGCCACTGTATTTTCGAGCCGAATAGATTGTCCATCATTTGATAAGACATTCCACCCAGCGAAAGTAATCGGCACAACAGTGTTTCCGACCAAACTACTAGGAAAGCTAATCAGAGGGCGCAATTTTCCCACTACGGCATTACGGCTACCACCATCATTATTACAGATATCAACCATTACCCGACCCAAGGCAGAACCTTGAGTCAGCGTAGCGGGTTGATTAATGATATTTATACTAACATCTTGTGCCTTTATTTTTACACTAAAAAGTGTCAAGCAGGCAAAAAGAATGCAGATTTTCTTCAAAATATTCATAAGGCTTGCTTGGTTTTATTAGTTGGCAGTAACTTTCGTTTCAACAATATTATTGTTTACACGCTCCTCTCCTGCCGAACCATAGATGATAGTAACTGTGATATTCTGGCTTGTAATACTAGGAATACCTGCTTTGCGAGTAATGGTAAACCCTACTACTTTTTTAGTATTTTGTAAGGTAACACTTCCCGCTTTGGCAGTGACAGTAATCGAGTTGTCATTTTCTACAAAATCCCAATCACTATTACTATTTGGAGTACCTCCTAGCACATCCGACAACCCTGAAGTTGTAGAATAGGTAATATCAAATCCAGAAATTTTGGATACTCGGAAACTTATGGCTCTACCTGAAATATTAAGAATGTCATTTATTTCAAAAATATTTACGATAAAATCTCGACTATTGATGACATTAGTAAATTCCAAATTATCAATATCTGTTGTTGGGCTTAAATCAGGAAAACCAGCGTCTTTCCAAGTATTTGGCAAACCGTCTACAGGCATCAAAATACCATCACCATCAGGGTCACAATTGCTAGAACAATCTACAACACCATTGTTATCCAAATCCAAATTAGCGTTTAAACCGTTTTCTACCAAATCAAACATTCCATCGTTGTTGCTATCTAAATCGTAAGGATTAGGCAAAGAATCCAAATCAATATCTAGTCCACTAAGCACTAATCCTGTAAGAGCTGTTGCTGGAATACCACTAACAGAAACAATGCCGTCGGCCATACCATCACGATTAAGGTCTATCCCCAAACCTTCGTCTACATCATTGATACCATCATTATCACTATCCAAGTCTAAACGGTTAGGAATACTGTCACCATCAATGTCAGCATTTAATTGGGTATCTTCTACTGTATCCAAAATACCATCGTTATCATCATCCAAATCAAGGCTATCAGGGATACCATCTAGGTCTGTATCGGCAGGCACAGCAATTGTTACAGTGGCAGACGCACATACATTGGGAATCGCTACGGTATTACACACCTGATAAATCACTGTCACCAAGGTGCCACGTTCTGACAGAAGTGGCGTGTAAGTCAATACACCTGTTGAGCCAACAATAGCAATGGTTCCTCCAGCTGTTCCACCAGTTTGAGTAATAGTCGTAGTTAAACTAGGAAGAAAATCATCGTTTGTCAAAACATTAAATATAGTTGCACTCCCAAAGTTCGCCAAGAAGCCATCGTCGTTGGCTACAGCCAATTTGGGATTAGGGTCTGTGCCATTCAGATTCCCATCTTTATCACAATCTGCCAATTTCCACAACGGATCTGTTGCAAGCAATAATTGGTCTACATTGTTATAACTACAACCATCCAAAGGATCAGTATTGTCGGAAGAGGTAGCTAGATTATCATCCGTTCCAGTAAGTTCTTTATAATTGGTTACCCCATCGCCATCACAATCTGCATTTCGCCAAGTTGTTGTCGTATTCGCTAATACCTGATTTACACTCCAAATACATGGATTGTTTGGTGCTGGGTCGGTGTCATCCACATCTCCATCACCGTCGGTATCACAAGCATTTACCGTAACAACTACTCCTGTCGACGCTGGACTGTAACAACCCAATACTGAATCATAATAAAAAGCATAATACGTGCCTACAGCCGCTGCGCTTGGTGTGCTGTAAGCTGTACCTGTATGCGTATTATTCGTAAACCATTGTATCACTGCACCCGATGGTGCACTGCCGATGGCACTTGATAAATTTCCTGTTGTAGCTGGACATACATTGCTTACACTGCTACTTAACAAACTTGGCGCAACAAAACCTGCTGCATTTGCCAAGCGCAACACGGCGCCATATACCCTTGTAGTTCCTACATCTACACCAACCAAATTACTAATCGTAAATCGTACTTCGTTGAATGGCTTTGTTGCTGCAAAGCCAACTACCTGACGGGTGGAACTTAACAATTCTAGCGAAATCAATCCGCCTGCATTACTTTCTTGTAAAACTCCATTTAGATAAGTACTGACGGTAGCATTACTCAAAAGACTTGCTCCTAAAATGGATATATTTTCTATATCAAATCCTGCAAACGTTCCGATAGGATATGTTGTCACGGCATCTTTTACCGATATTGATCCACTACTTAATAAACCTGCTGTCAAAACTATGTCTGCATAATTTGTCGTATTGGCATCTACCACATTTTGGCTATTATTGATAGCACAACCTGCACAAACTGCCCCGCTGATGCCTGTCAAACTACCATTCAAGACCGCTGGAAAACTTGGTGATACCAAATACGTATCGGTACAACTCAATGCTGGACCTGCACAGAAACTCTCCAAGACCACATTATAGACCTTTGTCGTACTTAAAATCCCTAGTAAATTCGTTATTTCTAGTTTTACTTCATCAAACTCCATCGTACTGATAAAGCCTACCAATTGTTCTCCTGTACCTGTCAAAAGTGAAGAATTAACAGACAATAAAGTTCCTACTCCTGAACTCTCTTGCAAAACCCCTGCTTTGTAAGTGCGTATAGTGATACCTGACAATAAATTCGCATTGATTAAACTAGGATTCGAGATATTAAATCCTGCAAAAGTTCCGATGGGATAAGTCGTTAATACATCCTTCACAGCTAAGGAAGCAATACTGCTTACTGAGGCTGTCATCGTGATGGTGGCGTAATCACTCGTACTTGAGCTGATTACATTTTCTGTATTGTTAATCGAACAGCCTACACAAGCAACTCCTGTGATACCCGTCTGACTAGCATCTATTACTACAGGATACGATGGAGCAGAAGCATTCGTTTGGGTATTACACACCAATGCAGAACCAGCACAGAATTTCTCTATCACTGGATAATATACTTGTCCAGAGAATAAAACCCCTACCAAAGTCGTGTAAATTATGCGTACCTCGTCAAAGCCTTGTGTTGTGATAAAGCCTACGGTCGCCAAGCCACTGCCATCTAATAGACTAGATTCTAAACCCAGCGTGCTCGTTACTACATCCTTTCCTTCTACAAAAACTCCATTGTTGTAAGTCTCTATTCGTACTGTTGAACCAATACTACCACTCAATAAACTCGTTGAGGCAATTTTAAAGCCCGCATAATAGCCCGCAGGATAAGTATCTCCAACATCATTGTCTTTAGCACTATAGGTAACATTACAACCTAAACCCGTCACACTAAAGCCTGCATAATTATTCAAATCGGAATCGACCAAATTACTCGTCGATGACGTAGTTAGATTCAAACAGCCTAAACTACTCGTCGTCTTGCTTGGTGATAAATTGGTAAAAAGACCATTCGTCAAAGCAACCTTTGTATTACACGTTGCGCCACTTGGGTCCAGTCCTGTGCATGAAGTAATAAATACATCAACCTCTGTACTTGCTGCGCTATAACAGCCTGTAGTAGCATTGTAATAAAACGCATAGTAAGTCCCATCGGTAACTGTCGTTGGTGTTGAATAAGCTACACCAGTATGGGTACTATTTGTAAACCATACCAAACTACTACCCGACGGAGCTGTACCACTTATTGCTGTTGTCAAGTTCGCTGTCGTTGCAGGGCAAATATTATTGATACTACTAGCACTCACTGTTGGAACAACCAAAGACGGGTCACAAGCATTTAATGGGTCAGTGCCTGCCAACTTCTCTGCATAGTTACTAATACCATCGCCATCACAATCTGCATTTCGCCATGTCAAACTTGTATTCGCTAATACCTGATTGACGCTCCAAATACATGGGTTGTTTGGTGCTGGGTCGGTGCCATCCACATCTCCATCGCCGTCGGTATCACAAGCATTTACCGTAACAACTACTCCTGTTGAAGCTGGGCTATAACAACCCAATACTGAATCATAATAAAAGGCATAATACGTGCCTACAGCCGCTGCGCTTGGTGTGCTGTAAGCTGTACCTGTATGCGTATTATTCGTAAACCATTGTATCACTGCACCCGATGGTGCACTGCCGATGGCACTTGATAAATTTCCTGTTGTAGCTGGACATACATTGCTTACACTGCTACTTAACAAACTTGGTGCAACAAAACCTGCTGCATTTGCCAAGCGCAACACGGCGCCATATACCCTTGTAGTTCCTACATCTACACCAACCAAATTACTAATCGTAAATCGTACTTCGTTGAATGGCTTTGTTGCTGCAAAGCCAACTACCTGACGGGTGGAACTTAACAATTCTAGCGAAATCAATCCGCCTGCATTACTTTCTTGTAAAACTCCATTTAGATAAGTACTGACGGTAGCATTACTCAAAAGACTTGCTCCTAAAATGGATATATTTTCTATATCAAATCCTGCAAACGTTCCGATAGGATATGTCGTCACGGCATCTTTTACCGATATTGATCCACTACTTAATAAACCTGCTGTCAAAACTATGTCTGCATAATTTGTCGTATTGGCATCTACCACATTTTGGCTATTATTGATAGCACAACCTGCACAAACTGCCCCGCTGATGCCTGTCAAACTACCATTCAAGACCGCTGGAAAACTTGGTGATACCAAATACGTATCGGTACAACTCAATGCTGGACCTGCACAGAAACTCTCCAAGACTACATTATAGACCTTCGTAGTACTCAACACTCCTAATACATTCGTTATTTCTAGTTTTACTTCATCAAAACTTTTTGTCGTAATAAATCCTACCAACTGCTCACCCGTTCCTGTCAGTAAAGAGGAATTCACCGATAGCAAACTACTAGTTGAAGATGTTTCTTGTAATACCCCCGCTTTATACGTTTTTAAGGTAATGCCTGATAATAAATTCGCATTTATCAAACTAGGATTGGAAATATTAAAGCCCGCAAAAGTTCCAATGGGATACGTTGTTAAAACATCTTTTACGGCTAATGATGCCACACTTCCTACTGATACAGCCATGCTGATAGTAGCATAATCACTGGTGCTTGAGCTGATTACATTATCTGGGTTAGCAACCGAACATCCTGCACATGCCACCCCTGTAATGCCTGTTAATGCACCATCAATGGTAACTGGATAAGAAGGATTGGAAACATTGGTCTGGGTATTACAAACCAAAGCTGACCCCGCACAGAATTTCTCTATTACTGGATAATATACTTGCCCAGCAAAAAGAACACCCACTAAGGTTGTATATGTAATGGTTACCTCATCAAAGGGTTGAGTTGTAATAAAACCAATGGTAGCAGCACCACTGCCATCAATTAAACTTGATTCAAGACCTAATAAGCTTGTAACAATATCTTTGCCCTCTACAAAAGCTCCATTATTATAAGTTTCAATCCTAACTGTAGCGCCAATGCTACCACTAATAAGATTTGCAGACGAAATTTTATACCCAGCATAATATCCTGCTGGATAAGTATCAAGAGCATCATTGTCCTTGACACTATATGTGACTCCACAACCAGCACCGGTTATATTAAAACCAGCATAATTAGTTAAATCAGAATCTACTAAATTGGTTGTTGCTGACGTCGTGGCATTAACACAAAGTAATCCACTATTATCTTTTGCAGCCACCAAATTAGTGTACAAAGCATTCGTCCAAGGTGTTTTTGTGTTACAACTTGTATTGCCTGGATCTGCGAGAATGAGATTGGTTTTTGGGGGTATATCTGCACCTATCGCAATAGAATGACTACCCCAAAGAAGCAAAAGACACAGGAAAAGGATTAGACATCTGACAAAATTCTTTATCATGATGAGGATTGTTTAATTTGTTGCATACAGCCCAACAATTCCAAACCATATTACTTAGGCACCACTTTCAAAAATTTATAAATTCAACTTTGGCGAAAAGTAGTTTGAGCAATTAGATAGAATTAAAATTATTAAGGCTTTTAGAGAAGGACACGATCTTAAATCAAATCTTTTGTAGTCGTATTGCAGCACGACTTACAAACGAATAACACTTGCATATCATCAACCCTGAAACTACTGAGAGTAGTAATTTCAGCACTGTAATATCTACTGAATATCAGTAAACTAGCTTAAGCACCATAAAAACGATACATCTATCATACCACACACTCCTAAATCTCGAGCTGTATAACCGCTAAGAATTATACAAAATCAAGATTATCATACAAGGTGGGCTGTAAAGAAGCAATATGAAAAGCGGACGATAGCCATGTCCTCAAATTAGATTTGAAGAGAGTATAAACCTTAAGACTAACAAAGGCAAACTTCGGTTTATAAGGGCGAAGAATTAGTATTTTTTTGATCATAGCAGATATCAAAAGGTAAAATTTGTACGATACTATCTCTTTTAAACCTTCTGGAATAACTTTTATAACATCATAGCTTCAGGACGAGTCTTTCTAAATTAATTTCATTAAAAAGCTATCAACTATAATAATAAAGTATTACACCGAAAATTTAAAGAAATTAACCTTATTAAAGAAAGTGGAAAATATACGTACGAAAAGTTTTTTTATGGCATTGTTTTGTTCACCACTGTGAACTCAGAATTTACACATCAAAAAACATGCACTTGTTTAGAAAAATAATCACACATGTAAATCGAAAGTACAATTTTGAAACCAAAGCCTCCATTTTAATAGCCTTAAGGTGATAAAATGCCAAAAAAGGTGACCAAATGCCAATCGATTGATAAAAAGAAACCAATCTTTATCAATATCAAAATGATACATTAGAATTGTAAAATAATTTCTTTTTTAAATTCAATAAAAATAGCATTATGTATTTTTTTGAAGCTAAGAGCAAAGTATTTCTTGTTGGGTCAAATACTCTTTTGAGGCTATAAAATTATGAGTAAAAATTAAC
The DNA here is from genome assembly GCF_030056705.1 of Flectobacillus longus. Taxonomy (GTDB): domain Bacteria; phylum Bacteroidota; class Bacteroidia; order Cytophagales; family Spirosomataceae; genus Flectobacillus; species Flectobacillus longus. The sequence continues at coordinate 11,513 of NZ_JASHIC010000018.1, read as the reverse complement.
AAAAATTAAGACAATGGACATATAAAGGTATCTAAGTCAGAGCGAAAAGACCTTCCGATCTTTATTTCTTTATTATTTAGCACCAATAATCGCTTTCCTAGCTCTAGCCTTTGAATAAAATCTATGTTAATTAAATGAGATTTATTTATCTGAATAAATTTTTCATCTAATTCTTCTTTCAGATGCTTGAGGGTCTTTTTTCTAGCATAAACTTTATTGTGAATCGTGTGAATAAAGGTATAATTTCCTTCAGCTTCTACATAAACAATATCAGCAAGATGAATTTTCAATACTTGCTGGTTTTTGTCAATCACTTCCACAAACTTGTGTTGAATAGTAGGATAGGCTAATAACAAAAGTTTTATTGCCGAAAGAAAGGTATATTGATCAATAGGCTTACTCAAAAGCAAACATTTAATATGCTCCAAACATTTGTCAAATATCTTATCATCAATACAATGCGACATAAAAACGATAGGTGTATCAAGGTATTGAGACATTGAAATAAAATCAAAAACACCTGTATTATTTCGTTCTAATGCAGCAATAATTATGTTTGGTTGGAAAGATTCTAACAACAAATCGGCCTTGACAATTGCAGGTGCAATAGTCAATACTTCAAAATCATTTTGATTTAGTAATACTTTTATAATTTCTAACGAAGACGGATCATCATCGATTACTAAAACTTTGATAGGTTGGCGATTCCTAATCAATTTTACCATAGTAGTAATGAAGGTATTGGTACATGTTGACTTCAACAATGATACAAAACAATTTTGCAAGTTGATGAAATTATATAATGATTAACAAGAATAATACCAATCTAAAATGTCGTGTAAAGTCAATATCTATTTTTGGTAGTATCTTATCCAAAAATTTACGTATCCTATCAAAGCACTTATTTCATTGAGTATAACATCCTTAGTTCTAGTCTTTATTGAATAATTTATTATTTACCTGATCTAAAACCTGATTATGTCCAATTCATCTCCTCGATATGATGAATTAACGCTATGGAATGATTTGCGCAATGGCGATGAAGCTGCACTGGCAAAGCTTCTTCGACTATATGCCAAATCCTTGATTAGCTATGGCCGAAAAATGGTCAATGACGATGCCTTAATTGAAGATTGTATTCAAGAAGTATTTATTCAATTATGGCAATACCGTCAAAATCTCAAAGCTGATGTAGGCTCAGTAAAAGCCTATCTATTTGCGGCAGTTCGGCGTAGAATTATTTCTGAAATCAAAAAAAATGAAACGATTTATTTCAACGAACATTCAACTTCTGAGAGCTATTTTGACATTGACTTTTCGATTGAAGAAAAAATTGTTCAGAATGAAACCGAACTTCAACGAATTAGGCTTATTAATCAACATCTCAATCATCTTCCCAAAAGGCAAAAAGAAGTTGTCTATCTTAAATTCTATAAAGAACTTTCAAATCAAGAAATTGCCGAGACAATGGGTGTAAAATATCAATCAGTCAGCAATCTTGTACATGAAGCCCTCACGCTATTACGCACTCTTTTTCCTGACGATGCTATATGGTTTGGATTGTTAATCTGGTTTTTTGAGTGGTGAAGAAGTGGCAAAGGCATAGATTTTTAGGTGTTAGGGTATAGGGGTTAGGCAAGGAGTTTTTATTTAGACATAAGACAGATGAACAAAATGTATTTTAGTAAAATGGGGCAAAAGAATAAAGAAACAGAGTATATTTTTGGACTGATAAGAAATGTAGGCACATGAGGTGCTTATTAGCAAAATCCTATTTCTGGATAACTTTGTACCTTTACACTTTTGTTCCTAAAGAAAAACTCCTTGCCTAAACCCTAAAAAACCCTTTGTGCCTTTGTGCCTAAAAAACACTCCTTTCCTAACCCCTAACCCCTCCTCCCCTCTCCAAAACAATATTTTTTCATTTTTTTTTACAAAAAAGCAGTATATAAAATCCATAACTCTTCTACTGTATATAGAAGACAACTTATTACTATTTTATGAAAAAATATGGTGATTACACGATAGAAGATTTTCTTTTAGATCCAGCTTTTGTCGAATGGGTAAAATCTGAAGGCTATAAGGATATTTCACACCCATGGACACAATGGTATCAAACACATCAAAGTCAGCAATACCTTGTAAAGCAAGCACGAGAATTTATTTTGGCTTCTCATATCCATGAAAAACCAATTACCGACCAACAAGTAGAAAACATCATCACCAATACATTGAACCGTATTCAGTTGGAAGAAAACACGGATATGGTATTTGATGAGCACATACCTTGGTACCAACATAACACCTGGAAATGGTCTATTGCCGCCACAATATTCCTATTGCTAAGTGTTGGAATTGGGTGGTATGCAGACAAAAATGAGAATCCTCAACTGTCGCATCTATCGCAAAAAGCCATTGAAGAGCTGATTACCAAAACCAACAAGAGTAATTTAAAAATGCCCGTCAAATTACCAGATGGAAGTTCTTTATTACTTGAACCCAACAGTATGATTCAGTTTCCTAAAAGTTTTGAAGACTCGCCCAATAGAGAAGTGTATTTAGATGGGCAAGCATTTTTTGAAGTAGTCAAAAATCCTCAACAACCTTTTTTGGTTCATGCCAAAACAACAGTCGTGAAAGTATTAGGTACCAGTTTTACGGTACAATCTTTTAATACCGCAAAAGAAGTAAAAGTGGTAGTAAAAACAGGTAAAGTAATGGTATATGAAAAAGAAGAAGAAAACAACAATCGAGTAACACTATTGCCAAACCAACAGGTCATTGTAGATGAGCAAAATCTGATGCAAGCCTCTGCTATTAGTGAAGAGCAAGTTGTGGCAATTACCTCAAAAACCAGTACTGCATTAGAGTTTAACGAAAGTCCAGTTGCTCAGATTTTCAAGAAACTCGAAAGTCTATACGGGGTGCATATTTATTTTGACCAAAAGTTATTAGAAGACTGTTCGCTTACGACAACACTCGGCGAAGAACCTTTATTTACCAAACTTCAAATCATTTGTGAGGCCATTGGCCCCAATACCAAGTTTGAAGTTGTCAACGAGAAAATCATTATTCAATCACTAGGATGTAACCAATAAATTAAACAATCGCAATGAAAAACCTACTTAACTCTTTCCCTCCATAGCAATAAAAAAAGGTGTATGTCGTGGTGGCACACAACAAACACCTAGCATTTTTCCCCTTCCTGTCTGCTCAACATGCCCTTTTAAAAAAGGGTAAGGGGATGTTTTTGTTTTACTTAACAGAAAACCATTCAAGTTTATGAAAAAAAATCGACAATCAAAGGCTTTTTGGCTTACTATTATGAGAATTACTGGAATGCAGTTTTTCATGATTCTATTCCTCACGAGTTTTGCTTGGGCAAAAACCTCTGCGCAAGAAGAACTCAACAAAAAGATTAGTATCTCTATCGACGGAATAGTCCTAAAATCAGCTTTACAAAAAATTGAAAAGACCGCTCAAATAAGAATCTCTTACAACTCACAAGTGGTGCCTCTCAACCGAACTGTAACACTTTTGGCAAGCAACGAGCGTGTAGGCGATGTATTAGAGCGTTTACTCAAACCTCTTTCGGTGACGTATGTAATGTTTAATAATCAAATTGTTTTACGGAAAATCGAAGCCCCCAGTACCCCCAGTGCCCCCGAAACAGAACGAGAAAACGTGGTGGCTTTACCAACTGTTTCAGGAACTATTACCGATGAGAAAGGAAAAGCTCTCCCAGGGGTAAATATTACTATCAAAGGCACAACCAAAGGAACTAATTCGGATGCAAGCGGGCATTTCAAAATAGAAGTACCCAATGAAAACACGACTCTTGTTTTTAGCTATGTGGGATATGTAAAACAAGAAGTTGTAGTAAGCAATCGAACTATTTTCAATATTTCTTTAGCGCTTGAGCTTCAATCGCTTGATGAAGTTGTGGTAGTGGGTTATGGTACCCAAAGTAAAAGAGCAGTATCAGGTGCAGTATCATCAGTAGGTTTTAAGCAGTTCCAAGACCGTTCATTTAGCAACGTTACGCAGGCTCTTTCGGGTCAGATTGCTGGCGTAAATATCAGCCAAAGTCAAGGAGCACCAGGGGTATCTCCTATTATTCGTATTCGTGGTGTAAGTTCAATTACAGCAGGTACAAACCCACTTTTTGTGGTTGATGGCGTACCGCTTGAAAACTTCAACCTCAATATGGTAAACCCTCAAGATATCGAATCTGTTGAGGTGCTGAAAGATGCATCGTCAGCAGCTATTTATGGATCGAGAGGTGCCAATGGAGTTATTTTGGTCACTACCAAATTAGGAAAAGCTGGCAAAACTACTTTTAGTATTGGTTACGAATCTGGTGTGCAAAGTGTAGAAAGACGTGTCAAAATGATGGATGCACAACAGTGGATTAATTACTATATAGATGCACACAACAATGCTTGGGTAGACCTAAATCCTGCTAAAAACAAAGCATCTGACCCTAATAGTTTGAGAGGTTCGGTTTACAAAATTCCTGATGAGTTTTTGACTAATCCTCAACAGTTCGGAAAAGGTACAGATTGGCAAGATGTCATGTTCAGAGTAGCTCCTTCACAAAATGCACAGTTCTCAGCTTCGGGTGGTACAGACAAAACACAGTTTATGTTTTCGGCAGCGTATTTGAGTCAAGATGCCGTTTTGGACGAAAACTATTACAAACGTCTTTCGTTGCGTTCGAATATCAAGCACCAATTAAGTAATAAATTTACGATTGGCTTAAATCTTGGAGTAACAGGAATTTTTGATAGAACTGATGGTACTCAAGGAAAAAGTGACGTAGTAAGTTTGGCATTGCAGAGTGACCCTATTTTTCCAGTTTATAACGAAAATGGTAATATTGGCTACCGCGACCCTAACTCGGTTTGGAACAAATATGTAGCCTACAATGACCTTAACTTATGGCATCCATATTCATTGACACGTTATATCCACAAGCAAAATAAGACTTTCAACACTTTAGCTACAGGCTTTTTGGAATATAAAATTTTGGATGATTTAAAATTCAAAACAAGTATTAGCGCCAATTTGTACAACACTCGTTACAACTCGTATCGTGTCAACAAACAAGGCTATGGTTATTCTGGGATTCTTCCTGCCGAAGGTTATTCAACAAGTGGATATAGTTTAAACTGGTTGAGTGAAAATACCTTGAACTATGACAAAAGCTTTGGCAATCACAATTTGGCTTTACTCTTGGGCTATTCTGTTCAAAAACAACGCAACGAATTTGCCTCAATTACCTCAGGTAGTTTTCCGAATGATTTGGTCGAAACCCTCAATGCAGGTGTAGTATCAGGTGGATTTACCAACGCTTCAGAATGGGCCATGATTTCGTATTTGGCAAGAGCTCAATACAATTATTTGAATCGCTACTTCTTCACTGCTGCAATTCGTCGTGACGGTAGCTCAAGATTTGGGGGTAACAGTCGTTGGGGATATTTCCCTTCAGTATCAGGTGCATGGGTAGTTTCAGACGAAAACTTCATGAAAGATATTCGAGCTATCAATAACCTGAAATTCAGAGTAAGTTATGGTATGTCGGGTAACAATCAAATTCCTAACTATGGAGCTACCAGCTTATTAAGTTCGTCTAATTATGTTTCAGGCTCGACATTAGCCCCTGGCTTGGCCATTTCGAATATTGCCAATACCAATTTGCAATGGGAACGTACAACTCAATTTAACTTAGGACTAGACTTAAAATTGCTGAACAACCGTATTGGTTTATCTGCTGAATATTACAATTCAACGACCAACGATATGTTGTTGAACGTGCCTGTTCCAGATATTACGGGCTTCTCTACGCAGTTGACTAATATTGGTAAAATGGAAAACAAGGGTGTTGAATTAAACTTGAATACTCAGAACATTCAAACGCCTAAATTTAGCTGGTCAACTGATTTCAACTTTAGCTCTAACCGAAACAAAGTATTACAATTAGGTCAAAACAATGCTCCTATTACTTACACAGACTTTGTGGTTACGGTAAAAACAGAGGTAGGACAACCTATTTCTAACTTCTATGGCTACGTAGTGGATGGTGTTTTCAAAAATCAAGCACAGGTAGATGCAACACCGCATTATTCGACCACAAAACCTGGTGACCCAATCATCAGAGATGTAAATGGTGATGGAAAAATCACCGTTGACGACCGCACTACTTTAGGCAATTACCAACCTGATTTTATGGCGGGTATCACCAACAATTTCTCTTATAAAGGCTTTGACTTGTCATTTATGTTCCAAGGCTCATTTGGGGGAGAAATTGTCAACCAAAACTTCCGTTATTCTGGTTTTTGGAACAACGGACGTAACATGTATGCAGGTGTAGCAAATCGTTGGCGCTCAGAATCTGACCCAGGCGATGGCACACATTTCAGAGCTACATTAGGTTTGACAGGCTTGCAAGACCAATTCACGAGTCTTTGGGTAGAAGATGCCTCATTTGTGAGATTGAAAAACATTCGCGTTTCGTACACTATCCCATCGTCTATCACTCAAAAATTACATTTGAAAACGGCTCGTGTGTACGTAAATGCCGAAAACGTGTATTTGTGGAGTAAGTACACCAATTACGACCCAGAAAATACCACCTATAACGCATCCAACTTTTCGGGTGAAGCCAATGGTAACTCTTCAAGTGGTTTGAATGCTTCAGGAAATGCACCAAATGGCGCATTTATAGGTGTCGACTATGGCTCATATCCCATCCCAAGAGTCATTACAATTGGTGCTAAGATAGACTTTTAATCAATGTTTTTTAAACTTCAAAAAACAGGATAGACATGAAAAAAATTGTAAAAATATACCTTCTCCTTACCGCAAGTTTGCTTACTACCAGTTGTAGTGATTCATTTTTAGAACTTGCGCCTATTTCGAATGCAACGGCAGACAATTTCAAATCAACCGACGACTTTGAACTTGCCATCAACTCGGCTTACGCTTCTCTATACACGGTTTATCATCCCGAAGGACCCGTTTCGTATTGTAATGAACAAATGAGCGACAATGCCATTATGTATAACATTTCGGGGATTCAGGCAGACAAATGGCAGTTTAAAGATTATAGCCTCATGACCACCAATACGATGGTGTATCAGTTTTGGCAAGACTATTACCGTGCAGTTTTTAGTACAAACATTGTTTTGGACAAAATCGAGACGGCCTCATTGAGTGAAGCTTACAAAAATGATGTTCGTTCGCAAATGCGTTTTTTGAGAGCTTTATTTTACTTCAATATGGTTCAAACTTGGGGCGATATTCCATTAGTAACAAAACCTCTTTCGGGTGACGAGGCCTATGCTGTGCCTAGATCGCCACAAGCCGATGTGTATGATTTGATAAAGAAAGATTTAAGCTTTGCTATCGAAAATTTACCTTTGGCTTCTGCAATTCCTAGTACTAAAATCGGTCGTGCCTCAAAAGGTGCTGCGCAAACACTCTTAGGAAAAGTATATTTGACTTTGGGCGACAAAACCTCCGCAGCAAATGTGTTGAAGGACGTGTATAATAGCAATCAATATGCTTTATTGAGCACCTACGCTAGTCTTTGGGGACCTAATGTAAAAAACACCAAAGAATCTATCTTTGAAATTCAGTTTTTGGGAGGTTCAGCATCAGCGCCTTACAGTCGTTACTATCAAACTTTTTATCCAAACAATAACTTCCTTGGATTTTATGGTAGTGGTATGAATCAAGTAACAGACGATTTGTACAACGAATACGAAGCCAACGACCCACGTAGAGACTTATCAATTGCTTTGGGGTATAATAATGGTACAACCTTTATTGCGCAAAAATATCCTATCAAATGGACACATACTAATGCACCAATTGGAAGCGGTAACCCTTTAGCCAATAACAACTTTATGGTATTACGCTATGCTGATGTACTACTTATGTTGTCTGAAGCTACAGGCGATGCAACTTATTTGAATCAAGTAAGAACAAGAGCAGGACTACCTAAATTTGGCGATGCAGGCTACCCGACTGCCTTTGCTGGTTCATTAAGTACCGCTATTGAACATGAAAGAAGAGTAGAGCTGGCCATAGAATTCCATCGTTGGTTTGACCTCAAGCGTACCAACCGTGCTATTACGGTATTGCAACCAAAAGGAAAAGCCATCACGACAGATAAGCTATTGCTTCCTATTCCTCAAATCGTAAGGTCTCAAAATCCTGTTATCACGCAAAACAATGGGTATAACTAAATAGAATAGTCCTCCAGTTTCATCTGGAGGCTATTATTTTAATCAAGTGTTTGTCATATTTCCAATCTACGGGGCATTTAAGTTGCCAGTTGATTGGAAATATGAGTTTTTAACAACCTCAATTTTAAACTGAAATAAGAACTCTATGAAAAAACTATTTCTATCATTCATCATTTTATCGTTTTCCAACATACTTTGGGCACAACAGCCCGTACCCCAAAAACCTCGAATTATTATCAGTACCGATATTGGAGGCACCGACCCCGACGACAACCAGTCGATGACTCACTTTTTAATGTATTCAAATCTTTTTCAGACAGAAGGCCTTATTTCTTCTCCTTCTTATGGCGATGGTACCAAAAAACATATCATCAACATGGTAGATTTATATGAAAAAGATTTACCCAAACTCCAACAACACGCATCGGGGTTTCCTAGTGCTGCATATTTAAGAAGTATCAGCAAACAAGGACGTCACGGAGCGGCCCCTTATAAAGGATACGCCTCCGCCACTGAAGGCTCAAATTGGATTGTTAGTTGTGCCAAAAAGAAAAGCGCTCAAGCCCTTTGGATATTAGTTTGGGGGGGCTTGGAAGACGTAGCCCAAGCACTTCATGATGCCCCAGAAATACAAAAAAACATTAAAATTTATTGGATTGGTGGACCAAATAAAAAATGGAGTGCCAACAGCTATGCCTACATAGCTACTAACTTTCCTGACTTATTTTTTATAGAAGCCAATACTTCGTATTATGGTTTTTTTGCCAATAATAAAACACCTGATTCTCTCAACAATAACCTATATAGTAAACTCTCTATTCGTGAGGCAGGTTTTTTAGGAAAAGATTTTAATCAATATTACAAAGGTCAAATCAAAATGGGGGACACGCCTTCCTTATTATACATGATGGACGGAAACCCAGACAATCCACTAAGAGAAAGCTGGGGTGGCAGTTTTGTTCCTTTTAAACAAAGTCCAAGAGTCATTTTTACAAGAAATACCAATCTGCAAGATACAGTAGCAGTTTGTAGCGTTATTGAGTATCACTTCAAAGGGCCAGAGATAAATATCCATCCCGATTCTGCTTGTTTTACGATGACGGTCAGTGCTAAAATAGGAGTACAAAAATGGGCAGGATATTATCTTGGCAAAGGCGAATATGTTATTCGTTATTGTCCAAAGCAAGCCGAAAGTTTCAATTACAGTATTGCATCTGATATTCCAAATTTTCCAACTCATCAAGGACAGATGGTTGTATCTAATCATTGGCCAGGAAAACCCAATACATCAGATTACCGCCTAGGAAAAAATTGGTACACCGACAAGCCTGATATAGATTTATACAATGAACAATGGCAAGGAGCTAAAACCGTGCAAAAATGGAGAAATATAGCTTTATTGGATTGGACAAAAAGATGGGAATGGTTGAGATAGTTTTGAAAAAAATCCTTATTTTTAGGTAAAAAACCATACCTCTAATGACAAGCATTCAAGAAATATCGAGAGAAAACATCTCCATCCTAGCCCATTTAGCCACCCAACTTTGGACTGATACTCATTTCGACGAAATGTCAGAGCATTTTGAAGAAGTATTATTGGCAGAGCACCCAACAGCTTTTATTTTACTTCAAGATCAAAAACCTATTGGATTTATTGAATTGAGTGTTCGTCAAGACTATGTAGAAGGTGCCGAAGATATGCCTGTAGCCTACGTCGAAGGAATTTACGTTGACAATGTTTTTCGTAAAAAAGGCTTAGCCATCCAACTCATCCACAAAGCCGAACAATGGGCACGCTCACAAGGATACACGCAACTTTGTTCAGACTCGGAACTTGCCAATTCAGGCAGTATTATATTCCATCAAAAAGCTGGTTTCGAAGAAGTTGGAAGGATTGTTTGTTTTGTAAAAAATCTCAATTAGGAGACAAGATGATATGGATTAACAATATCTGCGGTACATAGTGATAGTATCCTTCTGATTATGAGTTTATTCTGATAACTGATATACTGTTAACTAATAACTTCCTTTTACTTAGTTGAATAACATCGATTATCTCATAAAAAATAATACCATTCTATCAATTGACAATATGCTTTGTATCTTGTCAACAAGTTCTAACTCAAATACAAAACCCTTTAAATATGAATCAACAACCATCTAGTGCCTTTGTAGCAGCATCTTGGGTAGCGCTTGGTATAGGAATCGTAGGATATCTTATAGGCTTATGGAATGCTGAAATGGCTCTCAACGAAAAAGGATACTATTTCACCGTTTTGATGTATGGTCTTTTTTCTGTGATTTCTCTTCAAAAAAGTGTTCGTGACAAACTAGAAAATATTCCCGTTACGGCTATTTATTACAGCTTAAGCTGGTTTTCAACTATTTTAACGATTGTTCTTTTAACAGTAGGCTTATGGAATGCCACCCTATTGCCAAGTGAAAAAGGATTTTATGCTTTTGCCTTTTTGCTAGCGCTTTTCGGTGCAATTGCCGTTCAGAAAAATACTAGAGATAGTCAGAAGGGAAACTAGCCGTTAGCTAGAAAAATGGTTAATGGTAATGTCTACTGAGTTGTAAATTTTCTTATCTGGAGACGCAAGGCATTGCGTCTCTACCTACACAATTTTTAATTCACAATTCACTAAATCGCTCATTATCAATTCTCCAATGCCTCTGATTAAACTTCAAACCGAGATAGAATCCAGCCTAGAAATCTGCTTTGATTTAGCAAGAAGCATCGATTTACATACTATCTCAACGGCTCATACCAAAGAAAAAGCCATTGAAGGGAAAACCACAGGGCTGATTGGCTTAGGTGAGGTTGTGACTTTTGAGGCAACACATTTTGGTATCAAACAACGCCTGTCAGCCCAAATCACAGACTACAATCGTCCTTATTACTTCAAAGATGAATTAATCAAAGGAGCATTCAAGTCGCTGACTCACATTCATCAATTTGAATATGTTGGAGATAAGGTGCTTATGACAGATTTATTTGAGTTTGAATCGCCATTTGGATTTCTTGGAAAGTTGGCAAACTACTTATTTTTAACTAAATACATGACAAAACTCCTTTCTGAAAGAAACAGAATTATCAAAGAATTTGCAGAATCTGATAGATATAAAGAAGTTTTAAATCGAAGTCATCTTGACTTTTTAATTTTCTTAATTGCCATGATAATGAATGCTATAAAGTTAAACCCCATCCAACTTGAAATCGTTGTGTCGAAGCGATTTAACAAAGATCTATAACTATCT
>NZ_JASHIC010000017.1 GCF_030056705.1 Flectobacillus longus | reverse complement strand
TTTACCCGCTTTAAGTACTAGGTTTTATGCATTAGGCTAAAAGTTAAATAGTATTTCTCATGAAGTAATAGAAACTTTTTTGCCTAATGCCTACGGCTTACAGACTAAAGCATGTTAATGCAATTTTATTTTGCATTAATACTTACATCTAAATCTTTCATAATTTTTACGTTTTATCTATTTCTACAGATTTTCTCCAAAATTGGGCTGTAATATTGTGGTATTCAATTTTAAACAAACAGATAAATGTATCTATAAAATTGATAATCATGTATTTAACAAACTTTATAAGAATGAATTATTTCATCAAAAGCCCCATATTCATCGTACTTTTATTACTTACCTCGCTATCCGCTGTTTTGGGACAAAAAGTATCTACAAAAAATACTTCCGAATTGACGGGACAGGTATTAGATATTTCAAACAATAAAGGTTTGAGCTTTGCTTCGGTTACTCTTTTGAAAAAAGAAGGCGAAAAAACGCAACTTACAGCAGGTGCTACTGCTGATGAAAATGGCAATTTCAAACTTTCGAATATCCCATTGGGAGAGTTTGTTTTAAGAGTATCATTTATCTCTTATAAGACTTTTGAAAAGGCAATCAAAGTAGAACAGAGTCGTCAAAATATTGAAACTATTTTGCTGTCACCAGATGCCAATGTATTGCAAGAGGTAAAGGTAAAAGGCGAAAAAGATGCTGCTTCATTCAACATGGATAAACGTGTGTTTAGTGTGGGGAAAAACCTAACTAGCATCGGCGGAACGGCAGAAGCACTCCTAAAAAGCGTTCCTTCGGTAAGTATTGACGAAACAGGAAGTGCCAGTATTCGCAATCTCGCTACCACTATTTATATCAATGGCAAACCTACCCAACTGACCTTAGCACAAATTCCAGCCAATCAAATTGAATCCGTTGAGGTAGTTTCAAACCCTTCGGCACGATATGATGCGTCAACTTCTGGCGGTATTATCAATTTGGTTTTGAAAAAAAATCGAGAAGCAGGATATAATGGTATGGCCAGTGTTGGTATTGGTAACAACGGTAGATATGATGCCTCTTTGAACTTAGATTATCATCAAAATAAGTGGACTTTTAATCTGCTTTACAACCTCAACGCTACCAAAAATCCACTTACTGGATATGTGAACAGAACCACAAGCAATGGTGGTACTATGAGTTATTTTCAGCAAAACACTGATATTAACCAAGACAATACTTTCCAGAATGGACGTATCTCTACTGAATTTTCACCCAATAAATATAACACCTTTACGCTTGCAGGTAATCTTGTAGGTGGCTCCTATAATACTTTCACCAATCAGTCTTATGCCTATAAAGATGCTCAAAACAAGGTTTTGAGTTCGGGTACTCGAACAACAGTTCCTGCTAATAATTATACCAATTTTGGTATTGAATTTGACTGGAAAAAAACCTTTGCTCAGAAAGGAAAAGAATTAAGTTTGATGACCTCTTTTACAAAAAATACTATTTCTAATGCTGCCAATTGGCTTACAACAAGCCTAAATGCTGATAATACTAGCATGGATGGGTATCCAGAAATTGATAAAATCACAGGAAGTCAGGCTGGTTCGCAATATCTTTTTCAGTTAGATTACACCAAACCGATTAATGATTCTACCAAAATAGAAATGGGTATTCGCTCATTTAATTACACGCGCGACATTCAGTATTTGTTCAACAAGAAAAACAACGATATATACACCTTATTGGAAGGATATTCGCAAGATGGCGTAATCAAAGAATCTGTCAATGCTGCCTATTTTATGTATAGCACCAAGCTAAAACGTAATTATAGTATTCAGGGTGGCTTACGATTTGAAGAATCTTTTTTGCATGGTAATTCAAGATTTGATGGCGCAACGTTTGGGTATGATTACCCAAGCGCACAAAATGGAGACTGGATAAAAGCATTTTTCCCTTCTTTTTCTATTTCTAAAAAACTTGGAAATGATTCAGAATTAGGTTTAAGTCTAGGAAGAAAAGTTGGTAGACCCAATTTTCGCCATCTTTTTGTAGGTATTCAAGCCAACGATAAGCAAAATATTACTGTTGGAAACCCAAAGGTACAACCTGAATTTGTCAATTCTGTAGAACTTTCATATAATACCTCTTGGGGACATTTGTCGTGGTTGGCAACAGGCTATTACATTTATGAAGACCATACCATTAAGCCTTTTACACAGGCTTCAAGCACAGATTCTACCATTTTGGTAACAACATTTATCAATACAAAAGCCGATATTCAGTACGGAATTGATAATACCTTAAAACTAAATCTTGGAAATTTGTCTGTATTAGGCAACATCAATGCTTATCATTTTTTGATACAATCTGTGACGCAGCAAAACGAAATGTTTACGTATCGTGCCAAATTGAATATTTCGTACAAGTTTCCAAAAGATATTGTCGCTCAAATTAACTTGAATAGAGACGCCAAATCGCCCACTTTACAAGGATACCGCAAGCCAATAGAAGCAGCAGATTTTGCCATCAAGAAAATGTTTATGAACAATCGAGCAAGCATTGCTTTTGCTGTCAATGATATTTTTAATTCTCGCCAATATATTACGGTATATGACCAAGGCAATATTTTGCAAAGTACCATGAATCGTAGAGAGGTAAGATTTTACAAACTCACCCTTCAATTACCTATCGGACAAGCTAATTCATATTTCAAGAAGAAATCTCAGAATGTAAACAAACCTGATATTGATTTTAGTAATTAAAGTAATTTTACCCGCTTTAGGCATTAAGCTTTAGGTCATAGGCTTGATTTCTAGGTGATTTTCTAATCTTTTTTGCTTAATGCCTACGGCTTATACCCTACAGCGTAATAAGGTAATATTATTTTGCCTAATTACGCTGTATACTATTGGAAAAGTACAAACTACACCCTAACAGTTTATTCCTTTTTAATTAGGATTCAAATCTCCCCAAAACCTACATACAATTCTGGCTATATTTCTATTATATACCAACAGCCAAAATTTCATTTTGTATAATTCCTAGAATATAAAATCATAAGAAAAACAAAATTGTGTAGTTTTTACAAATAAAAACCCTTTATATTTGTCTATCAAAACTATAGATTAAATATTATTATGATTTATTTCATCAAAACACGGAAAACACAACTCAACAAACTACTATCAAGCATATTAGGAGCAGGAAAACAGTTTCCTACACTTAGTTTTGCGAAAGAAAATGGGGAGTGGAACATCGATTTTCCTGAAGACCAACAGCAATTAAGTCTAGAAGAAATTGCTCAGGGCAAGCCCATATTGATTACTTATTATATACCAGAGTGGAAAGAATATGCAGACCAACAACTTTGGTTATTGCAAAAATCAGTAAGACGATTGTCAGAGCTTGGCGTTCAAATACTTACAATTACCAACTTGACATGTGCTAAAATAAAAGAGTTGAAACAGAACAAAAAGCTTACTTTTTCAATATATTGTGATGATAATCAGCAAATTGCAAAAAGCATTGGACTTCTATCAGAACACACCCCTTGTACACAGATGTATGCAGGAATTTCAGAAAACATACCTTTACCCGCAAGCTTTTTAGTATTAGCAAATGGCTTAATAATCCATCATTTTATTGATATAGAATTACAATCTTATTTGTCATATAAAGAAATCGAGGTTTTTGTGAACAATTATAAGAATTCTAAAAAAAATTTATAAATATTAGTCTACAAAGTATATAGATTTAATATTTATTATTAGTTTTGCAAAACCAAACAGATTTTCAATCGGCTCTAATATGGAGTCAGTTGTTTGAACTAATGGTAGTCTATTTAATCAATCTAATGCAGCTAAGGGTGAAAGCGCTGCTTTCACTCTTTCTTTAAAGCTCATAAATGTTTAAATGACTCTCGATATATAAATTGAATTCTTTGGTGTTTATTATCATGACACTTAACCCCAAAAACAATCGTGCAAAAAATTCTTTCAAATCGCGCCGTATGGTATATCGCTCCTACAGTATTACTATTCAGTAGTTTTATTGTGTTGATATATAGTGGAAATATCCATTTTTCATGGTCTGCCATTCAAGATGGTTTTAATAGTGATTTTGGGTTTTATGTATTAGTGGGATTAGGGGCACAATTAGTAGATGGAACTTTAGGAATGGCTTATGGTGTAACTTCTACCTCGTTTTTATTAAGTTTGGGTGTACCACCTGCGGTCAGTAGTACGAGTGTACACGTAGCCGAAATGTTTACGACAGGCGCTTCTGCCATTTCGCATTTTAAGTTTGGTAACATCAACAAAAAGTTATTCCGAAACTTATTAATTCCGGGCGTATTAGGCTCTATTACAGGGGCTTACTTGCTTGCTGATTTTATTGATGAAAATGTCATAAAACCTTACATTTCTATCTACATGATTATTTTGGGAATTATCATTATCAGAAAAGCGCTTCAAAAAAATATTGTTAAACAACGCACCAAGCGTTTGGGATTGTTGGCTGTCTTCGGAGGTTTTATGGATTCTATCGGTGGTGGTGGCTGGGGACCAATCGTAACGTCGTCGTTGTTAGGTAGAGGTCGTGACCCACGCTATACCATTGGTTCGGTCAATGCAGCAGAATTTGCTGTTTCATTTGCAAGTGGTATTACATTTTTACTTTTTGAAGGCGTAAATTCTTGGCAGGTAGTGTTGGGCTTGATTGTTGGTGGTACGGTAGCTTCTCCTTTGGGAGCTATTTTTGTCAACAAAGTAAAACGTAAACCTATGATGATTTTGGTCGGAACGCTGGTAATCATTATTAGCTTAAGAACGATTATTAAAAGCTTTCATCTAATTTAATTTTACTCGGTGTAGGCTTAGGAGTAGTTCACTAGAATGCTCCTTTTATTTTACCATAAAAGTATACAAAAATCATATACTAAATAGACTTATAAAAATAAATTAACTATGTATTCTAAACCAAATGTATCACATTCAAATGCTTGTTTATCAATCCATTTGAATCAAGTAGAAAGGCAGTATTTATTCTGTTGAAGCATAAAAAAGACCAAGAGGTAACAACCTCATTGGTCTAGTTCAACTAAAGTAATATCTATCGTTAGATTTTGACAGCGAGCTTGGAACCGAGCTGTCGAGATATTTTCAATTAAACAATTAAAATTAATGAAAAAACTTTTATTTGTCATTATCGCCGTGATGGCGGTCAGCATTTCAAATATCGCCACAGCACAAAACAAACCTATTATCAATGCCACTGTATCTGGTAAAATCGTAGATTCAAAAACGAATGAACCACTTATTGGTGCGGCTGTTCAAATCAAAGGAACTACCAATGGTTCGACAACTGACGTAAACGGTGATTTCTCTTTGATTACAGGTCAGAAACTTCCCTTTTCAGTGATTATTTCCTTTGTAGGTTACTTGAAAAAAGAAGTAGTTATTACAGCAGATAAAGCTGAAATCAAATTAGATGAAGATGTAAGTCAATTGGCCGATGTTGTAGTATCGTCTCGCCGTCGCCAAGAGGCCGTTCAAGATATTCCTATTCCTATTGCGGTAATTCGTGGTGCAACAGCAGAAGATGCAGGTGCATTTAACGTAAACCGTTTGAAAGAATTAGTACCAACTGTACAGTTGTATGCTTCAAATGCACGTAACACAACCCTGAATATCAGAGGATTAGGTTCTACTTTTGGTTTAACAAACGATGGTATCGACCCAGGTGTTGGCTTTTATGTTGATGGTGTGTACTATGCACGTCCAGCAGCTACAGCATTAGACTTCGTTGATATTGAGCGCGTTGAAGTTTTGAGAGGACCACAAGGAACACTATTTGGTAAAAACACTACCGCAGGTGCATTCAATATTACTACTCGTGAAGCTAGCTTTACACCAAGTGCAAGTTTTGAATTGAGCTATGGTAACTACGGTTACATCCAAGCCAAAGGTTCTATTTCTGGTCCTATCAATAAACAATTGGCTGCAAGAATCTCTTTTTCAGGAACACAAAGAGACGGTCTTCTTTACAACACCAAGACACAACAAAACATGAACGATATAAACAACTTGGGCACAAGAGGTCAGTTGTTATATACGCCTTCAGAAAAAGTAAAAATTACGTTTATTGGTGATTATACAGCTCAAAAGCCTAACGGATATGGTTGGCCAGTAGCTGGTGTAGTTACGACAAAGCGTGCAGCCTATCGTCAATTCAACGCGATTATTGCTGATTTGAACTACAAATTACCTTATTCGAGTGCCTTTGAAAGAGTAGTAGATTTAGATACGCCTTCCAAAGCAGATAATAGTTTGGGTGGGGTATCTGCCAACGCAGATATTAAAATTGGTAATGGTACTTTGACATCGACAACAGCATGGCGTTTTTGGAAATGGACACCTTTGAATGACCGTGATTATACTGGTTTGCCAATCTTTACAATTTCTTCTGGTAACTCAGTACACGACCAATGGTCACAAGAATTACGTTATTCAGGAAAAGTTGCTGACAATTTGAGCGGTGTGATTGGTGTGTTTGGTTTGTGGCAAGACTTAAAATCAGACCCTGTACAAACAGAGGAAGCGGGTTCGGCACAATGGCGTTTTGCTCAGAGTTCAACAAGTGCACTTTGGAAAACACCAGGCTTGTTCGACAATTTTGGCATTCGCACAACTAACAGAATCCAAAGCACAAGTTTGGCGGCATTTGCTCAAGTAGATTGGGCTGTAAACGATAAAATTCACGTATTACCAGGTTTGCGTTACAATTATGACAAAAAGGTAGCCAACTACAAAAGAGAAACGTATGGTGGTTTGCAAACGACAGATGCAGCTTTATTAGCCTTGAAAAATGCAGTATATACCAACCAAGCATTTGACACAGATGTAAGTGAAAGTAATGTTTCAGGTCAGTTGACTTTACAATATAAGGCTTCGAAAAATGTAAATGCCTATGGTACTTATGCCATCAGTTACAAACCAGTAGGTATCAATATTGGCGGTTTGCCAACAGCTAATGGTCAAGTATTGACTGATTTGGCAAAAGTAAAACCAGAAGGTGTAACCCACTATGAATTAGGCGTTAAGACTCGTCCAACTGCCAATTCATTCTTGAATGTTGTAGTATTTAATGACGATATTAAGGATTACCAAACACAAGTACAAACACCAGAACCAGGTGTAAACAGAGGTTATTTGGCTAATGCAGAGAAAGTTCGAGTGAGAGGCGTTGAAGTAGAAGGAAATGTGAGATTAACACATTTTACCTTCAATGGTTCGATTGCTTATACAGATGGTAAATATGTGTCGTTCACTAACGCTCCTGTACCTTTGGAAGAAGTAGGTGGTACTCAAGCATTTAAAGATGTTTCGGGTGGCGAGCTTCCTGGTATTTCAAAATGGACAGGTTCATTTGGTGCAGAAGCAACAACTAAAGGTGTATTCTTTGGATTGAAAGGTAATTATTTCGTAGCAGCAGATATTTATTTCCGTTCGAAATTCTCTTCAAGTCCATCACCTTCTCAGTATTTGAATATTGAAGGTTATTCATTATTGAATGGTCGTTTTGGATTTAGAGCATCAAACGGTATCTCTATCTATGTTTGGGGAAGAAACCTTGCTAACACTGACTATTATGAGCAACTGTTAGCAGCGCCAGGAAGTGCAGGACAATACGCTGGTATCCTTGGCGACCCTCGTACGTATGGCGTAACATTGAGATACTCATTCTAGATATTGAGTGAGTTAGTGATTTGTGAATGAGTGATTATTTTAAATCTATATATCATCACAAATTTTAGTATATCCAAAAGGCGGTTGAAAACTAAATTCAACCGCCTTTTTTAATGGTCTTGCATTAATTTATCAAGCCTAATCAGGCGCTAGACAATACATATCTGCTGATGAAAGATAAATTTCAAAATCACTCATTCACAACTCACTAAATCACTCAATACTAAAGCACGTCCAGCCGTCTTCTTGGGTTTTTAGGGAAAATTGACAATGATGATTCATCAGTATTTCACGACATAGCATGAGTCCAATTCCTTGTCCATCAGGCTTATTACTAAAAAATGGCGTAAATAACAAATGAGCTTGCTCTTCGGGAATCGGTCTACCATTATTTTTAATTTGTATTCCTTTTTCTGATAATATTACTACAATTTGGTTTCCTGCATCACAGGATTCAATGGCATTTTTTAGCACATTTATTAATACTTGCTCTATCTGCCCTCGGTCAATCATCGCAAATTTTTCCTGAATTTGCTCCTCCCAAATTAATGCTATTCCTTTTTCTGTAGCACGACCTCTCCAAAGTTCTATCATATTAGCTAAGACTTCATTCAAAGATTGTTTTTCAAGATGAGGTTCTGGTAAACGAACTACATCTGCAAATCTTCGCATAAACACACACAGTCGTTCGTTACGGTCAGAAGCTACTTCTAAAGCATGTAGCAAATGAGGTTCCTCAACCATCTGTTGTGCCACATTCAAAATCGAATTTACCGCCCCAATCGAATTATTTACCTCATGTGCCATCATTCTGATTACTTTGCCATAAGCCTTCTTTTCAGTCGCCAAAATTTCTGAAGTAAGTTCTTCTATCATCAAAAAAGGTCTTGCAAAACCCTTATCCATAAAAAAAGAACGCTGAATTTTGAAAGTAGATAGTCCATTAATCTGAACAGTTTTTGATTCTCCATCTTGTAATTTTTGTAGGGCATTCACAATTGGATGACCAAGTATCGAAAGTGGTTGATGGAGAAATTGACCTTCTGCAATACCAAATAAATCTTGTGCTTTAGGATTGATTTTCAATAAGTTTTCATCAAAATCCAATACTAATATGGCAATCGGTGACGCCTGAATAAGCTTTTCCAGAAAAAAATGTTGCTCGGTCAATTGTAACCGCTCCGTACGAAGCTGTTCTATCATTTGATTATAAACCTCTATCAGTTGGTCAAGCTCAGTTGTTCCAACTGGACGAAGTTTAATAGAAAAATCTTGGTCACGCATAGCTTCGGCTCCCATCAAAAGTAGTTTAAACGGGCGGTCGATAGCTTGGTAAAGTACTACAGAAGTTATCAAAGAAAGCAATACGGCTACTTCTGAAATGATAAAATACAATTTGTTGGCAGACAAAACCTTAAAGGCCAACAACATGATAATAGCATGAAGAAAGCCCAAGTAAAGCAAATATCTTATTCGTAACGAAATACGCATCAGCTAAAGAAGTTGAAAAGTCTGTACTAGATTTTTTAAATTACTCTTCCGCATAAGGAATACCAAATTTTTCTAACCTACGATATAACGCAAACCGTGTAATACCCAACGATCGAGCTACTCGACTGATATTATTTTGGTGAAAAGACATTGCTTTTCGAATCATCAAAAGTTCCATTTCTTCGAGTGTCAGTGTTCCTACTTCTGGAAATGCACTTTTGGGTGCGGTACTAACCTGTGAAATATTTTTCTGAAAATCAGTTATTTCCAATTGGTCGTTTGGACTCAAAAGAATCGTTTTTTCAACTAAGTTCTTCAACTGACGAATATTGCCAGGCAAAACCAAAGTTTGCAACCATTGTAAGGCTTTTGATGAAATTTTGAGCTGAGGTCTTTCGTAAATAACTTTTAGATTATCAACAAAATAAGTCGCTAAAGAAGCAATATCAATAGGACGCTCTCGCAGGGCTGGAAGTTTGACTGAGATTAAATTAATCCGATAAAATAAATCTTCTCGGAAAGTACCCTGAGATACCATTTCCTCCAAATTGCGATTGGTTGCGCAAATCACACGTACATCTACGGTTTTGGATTTGCTACTTCCCAAAGGTTCGAAGGTTCTATCTTGTAATACTCGGAGTAGCTTTACCTGACTTGATAAATCTAAATCTCCAATTTCATCCAAAAATAAAGTACCACGATTGGCTAGTTCAAAACGTCCAATTCTATCTGATTTGGCATCGGTAAATGCGCCACGAACATGCCCAAATAATTCGCTTTCGAATAAAGTAGCAGAAATTCCTCCCAAATTTACTTTGACAAATGGACGAATCCTTCTTTTACTATTTTGATGAATAGCCTCAGCAATCAACTCTTTTCCTGTACCACTTTCACCCGTTATCAATACAGGAGCATCGGTTGGCGCTACTCTTCCAATGGTTTCAAGAATAGATAAAAGTTTGGGGTCTTCGCCCACAATATGTTCAAAATCAAATTTTTGATCTAGCTTTTTTCTGGTAGAAACGCTTTCTGTCTTTTCTTCTAAATCCAAAATGGTTCGGACAGATTGGAGTAAATGGTCGTTTTTCCAAGGCTTAGTCAGAAAGTCTTTTGCCCCTAATTTCATCCCCTCTACCGCCAAATTAATTGTCCCCCAGCCAGTTAGTAAAATAATCAAGACTTCTGGAAATTCAGAACGAAGCATTTTTAAAGCCTTCATTCCTTCTTCTCCAGAAGTTTCAATAGAAAAATTAAGATCAAGAATGATTAATACAGGTTTATATACAGGGATAAGCTCCCTTGCCGCAGCAGGAGAATCACAGGTTTTTACCTGAAATCCTGCCTGCTGTAGAAGAAGTTGTAAAGAGGTTTGAACAGCAAAGTCGTCGTCGATGATGAGTATTTTGTTCATTGAAAAGGTAAAACTTTAGTATTTAAGTTGTTAAGCACTAGGCAAATACTATTAAATTGTTTTGATATATTTTGCTTAAAGCCCACAGCTGATAGCCTATTGCTATTACGATTCGTGCAATACGATGGCTGGTTGGATTTTGGCCGCCTGTCGACTTGGATAAAAAGCACAAATCGTGACTAATCCGTAGATAATTAAAATCGCCAAAACAATCGCCACCCAATATACTCCTGAAGCCAAATCAAAAACTTTCAAAATTGGGAATTGTACCGCAAAAAGTAACCCTATGAGCACCGCAAAGGTAGCAATAACCCACATCTCGGCAACAAACTGCTTTTGAATATCTGCTTCGGTAGCGCCCATGGCACGACGCACACCAATTTCTTCACGACGTTTGGCTATATTTACTTTTAATATTCCGAAAAGCCCCATGGCAACATTGAGCAACAAAAAGCCTGCAATAATTGAAAACACAATCATTGGTACTAGAGCCATGTTATGCTGATTTTGTCGTTGGTCGGTCAAATAGCTTACTTCAACAGTCCAACCTACCAACATATTTCCAAGGTCTTTTACCAATTTTGCCTCAAAATTGGCATCTGTCCCAGACTTGAGTTTCATGACTATTTTTCCTTCTTCAGAGTGTGGCCACATCAATTGAAAGAAAGCAGGCTCATTTTTGGTAAACTCCCCTTTTGCCTTAAAATTATCAATTACACCAACAACAATTTTATTATCATCCAGCGTTTTTCCAATTGGATTTTCAGTTCCAAAAAGTGCATCAGCAGTCTTTTGGTTAATCACAATGGGCTTATTTTTTGCCACAGAATCAGAGGCTTGATACCAGCGTCCTGATTTCATTTTTATGTCAAAAACGTCATCAAAATTTTCATCAGCATAATATATATCCGACAGTGTACTCGTTTTTTTACGACTAATCGAACTATTCATTTGACTGAAAGAAAAAGGTGAATTAGATGACATTTGGCTTACTTTTTCTACCTCAGGGTAAGATTTTATTTTTTGTAATACTTGTGTAATCTTTTCGGCAGTCTGAACAGTATCCTGATTACGAGACAAATCTATTGCCCACACTTGCTCATATTCAAATCCTAGGGGTTCTCTATAATTATCAAGATTAAAGGTTACCAAAGACATTACTCCGAATAGCACCATAAAAGATGCCCATATTTCTATGATCAAAAGGAGGTGACTTCCTTTTCGATTCCATATTAGTTTAATTAAATGCTGTAACATGATTGTTGGGTTTTGAGGATGATTTTGTTATTCCTGAAAAATCTACTGTCTTTTGAGTGCATCAATGACTTTCATTTTGGCCATTCTGAAAGCAGGAGCTACGCCAGAAAGTAAACCAAATACCAAACACACTAATAGACTTACTCCAAAAACAGGCAAATTGATGGTTAAATCAGAATAGAGAATTAGTCCGCTTCTATTAAATATGTAAATGCCTATACTAGTCAGAATCAAAGCAATAGCCCCCCCAATAAAAGTAATGAAGATATTTTCGACGATAAACTGAAACGCCAACGTACGAGTTGGTGCACCAAAAGCCTTACGCACACCTATTTCGGAAGCTCTTTCCAAAATTCTACTTACATTGAGATTAACCAAATTGATAGCAGGTAATCCCATGAGCATCAATAACACCAACCCCACTACTAGATAAAACTTATTACCGATTTCTTGATGAAAAAGACCGTATAGCATCGTATCTGTATAGGTTTGGGCATGAGTATCTATGATGGCATACTTCGTATTCCCCATTTTTATGGGTACGGGAATTTTGGATACATTATTCTCAAACTCAGATTTTATTTCTGGAAAATCAGAAGAGCTATTTGCTTCTATAATTGCCACAAAAGTGCCTTGTAAGCCTGTTCTTTGATAATTACTTTTGGGTAAATTATAAGGAAAAAACATATCTGAAAAAGTCAGAATACGAGTTACTGGACCAGCTTTTACCACGCCAATTACCTTATATTTTTCATTGTCGACTTCAACCATTTTTCCAATAACAGACTCAGATGGATTATCGAAAAATTGTTCTTTCATTGCATCCGTAATAACAACCACCCGGTCGCCATTAGCAATATTACTCTGATTGAAAGGTTTACCTTCTAAAAATTCATAATTCGTTATTTCCCAAAAATTGGTATCGCAATATTTTGTACTAACCTTTATCCGCTTGCCATTGATGTAGGAATTGGCAGAGGTAATCATGGAAGAAACACTTGTTCGCTTAGGAGTTTTGAGTGTCTCTATGTATTTTTTGTAAAAATCATAAGAAATAGGCCCTCCCATCTGAGAAGTTCGCGCAGAATCTTCCAAAAACAAGTTCATGACATATAAAGATTTGTCTCTGTTTTGCTCTGGATAGTGACTTCCTACCAAATGGTCGAGAAATGAGGTAATCATCATCAATACGGTAAGGGTAATGCTTATCCCAAACAAGGTAATGAAAGTATAGAAAGGATGCCTTAACAACACTTTCCATGCAATTTTGATATAGTTGATTAACATAGTTGTTGCGTTTAAAAAAGTATAACTTGATTTTAGTCTAAAGAATATTGGATTACAAGCTGCTATGTTTTTAAATAGAAAATCTAACCCCAATTATTGAATTAACGATGGTTTTATCAATCAATTTTTAAAATAAAATACTGAATATTAGATTATTACATTCAAAATTCAGCACTCAAAATTCAACACTCTTAATAGACTTGCGTTCCGTCAAAAAGACGAATGAGGCGATGTGTTTTCTTTGCCATACTTTCATCGTGCGTTACCATGACAATGGTACAACCTTCGGCATTGAGTTGGAGTAAAATATTCAAGATTTCGTTACCCATCGCACTATCCAAATTACCAGTAGGTTCATCGGCCAAGATAATATCGGGCTTGCCTACGATTGCACGGGCAATGGCAACACGCTGTTTTTGTCCTCCCGAAAGTTGATTCGGAAAATGCTTCATACGGTTACTCAGACCCACTTTTTCCAATGCTTCACGAGCGGCATCTCTACGAGATTGGGTAGAAGAGTTACGATAAAGAAGTGGAATTTCGACGTTGTCCAATACCGACAAATCATTAATCAAATGGAAGCTTTGAAAAATAAAACCAATTTTTTGATTACGAAGACTCGCCAAAGCTTTGTCGGTGTATTGTTCAACATGTTTTTGATCTATCAAAATATCGCCTTTGGTAGGTTCGTCCAGCAAGCCCATGATGTTGAGCAAAGTACTTTTTCCGCAACCCGACGGTCCCATGATAGAGACGAACTCGCCCTTTTTTATATCGATATTAATATTGTTTAGTGCTAAAGTTTCGATAGTGCTAGTCTGATACACTTTTTCGATGTTGTTTAATGTAATCATAGAGGGTTTTTAGTTTAATGTCCTAAGAAATAGGCTTAGGGCTGTTATTTTACAATTAATTTTTGATTGAGTTCAAAGTCATACAATGTATAAAGTCTTAGCTTGAAATAGGCTTGCCAATAGTCTCTCAAAGCCTGAATATAGTCTCTTTTGGCACGGTCTTTTTCTTGTAAAGCAATCCCTAAATCTGTGATACTTAAGTCACTAAGGATAAATCTATCTTGTGCTATCTGGTAACGATTTGTTGCAATATCATCGGTTTCCTTCGTCAGATTTACTTGCTTTTGGAGCATTTCAAACAAGGTCACTTGCGTATATATTTCTTGTTCGAAGGTCAGTTTATCTTGTTCTACGCTTTGCTGAGCATACTGCAAATTAGCTTTTGCGGTTTCTACTCTTGCTTTGGAGCGTCCCCAATCCATAATCGGAAGGGTAAACTGTATTTCCACGAATTGTCTATCCTGTGGTTTTTTGTAAACATCCAAAGGCGTATCTCCACGATTTGACAAACCCAAAGCCAAATTCAAATTGGCATTTAGACCATTTTCTTTTTTGGCTTTTTCCATATCCCGTTCAGCTTCTAGCATTCTTCGTCTAAAGGCAATAGCATCCGAACGATTTCCCAAAGCCTCCGACAATGCCTTTTTCTCATCAACTTCAAACAAACGGATTTGTGCAGGAATCAACAAATCAAACGATGCTTCGTCGCGGTAGCCGATAAAAGTTTTAAGTTTCAATCGAGCTACTTCAGCTTGTTGTTTGGCTGAAGCCAAATCCTTTTGAGCATTCAATACGGAGAGTTTAATTTGTAATAAATCGTTTTCAGATATTTTTCCTAGACTCAATCTTTGATCAGCTATTTTTAACAGGACTTCATTGTTTTCAAGATTTTTGTGTGCAATCTGCAAATTTACCTGCGCCAATAGCAAGTCAAAATAATACTCTGCGGTAGCCAAGGAGATTTTCTCCATGTTTTCAATCAACTGTTGTTCGCTTTCAGCATATTTGAGAGGTTCTATCAACTTATCCCATTTCATCAGATTGAACCTAAAAAGTGGCTGATTCAATCCAAATGCCAGAGGAACACCATTGTAAAGTGTCAATTTATTTTGAAAATCATCAAATCGCTGTAATTGATTTTGAACATAAATCACACCGCCTGTTTTGGCAATACTCTGGCTCAAGGACAATGTCAGCGTTGAGTTATTGTTAGAGACAGACTGAAAAGCAATTGCTCCATCGGGCTGTTGAACCTGAATAAACGAGCGAGTAAAACTAGGTAAAGTTCCTCCCAGACTTAACTGTGGCTTATAATCTGCCAAAAAGGTTTTGTATTGCCAGTAATTCGTGGCTTTTTGCGTATGCGCTTGGGTGGCAGAAATGGATTTTTCTCTAGCTAATAAAATTGCGCCATCCAAACTCAAGGCTGGTTGTTGAGCCCAACTATGCCAACTAATCAGCCATAAAAAAAGTATCTTTCTCATGGTTCAATCTGAATTTGGTCTAGGTGTTTGTATTGACTCATATCGGTAATAATCACTTTCTCGCCAGGTTTCAGCCCTTGCTTGATTTCTACAAAATCAAAATTGCTTAATCCAGTTTCTATTTCTCTACGTCTAGCGGTTTTACCATTTTCTAAAACAAAAACAGGCAATTTTCTTTTTCCGTTAAAAGCAGGACCATTCGCTATTCTGACAACATTATCAACTTTTTGCGTAATCACATATACTTCAACTTTCATATTCGGTCTGAGCAAGGTACTACGGTTGTCGTCGAGACTTATGGCAAACTGTATCACGCCATTTGACACCGCAGGTTTGATTTGGACGACCATACCACGCAAAGCTTGGTCGTTAATTCTTACGATGACAGGCAAACCTATTTTGAGTTGTTCGGCATACACATCCGAGCATGAGCCTTCAACTCTGAAGCTTCCCAAATCTGCTAGTTTTGCTAACATTTCGCCCTCATTCACGGCAGTACCAATTTTGTCATTTACCCAAGTCAATACCCCCGCTCGGTCGGCAACAATGTCTGCCATCTTGATTTTGTGACTCAACTCTTTCAAGTTTTTTCCTTCAATAGAGGCTTGCAAAGTGTAATCTTTCAAATTAGCCCCGACAGATTTTTTGTTATAACTCAACTCATTTTCTAATTGAGATTTTTCTAGCTCTGCAATTCTCAGCGCGTTTTCGGCTTTAGTTATATCCTCTTGAGTTCTTCCTCCCACTTTTTGCAATCGTTTGGTATCTTCAAGTTCAGCTTTCAGGCGATTAATATTGAGCTGTTTTACTTTATCGTTAATGTCAGAATCAAAAATCTTTTTATTCAAATCCATTTTCAATTTTTCAATACTATTTTGCTTCAGAGCTAATTGGTCTTTAAGCTTTTCTAGCTCTATCATCGTCAGAGACTTGTCTAGCTCCACAATGGGTTGTCCTTTCTGAATTTTGGCACCAACAGTAAAATACACTTGCTTGACACTAGCCTTAATAGGCGTTGTAATTATTTGCTCAAAAGCGGGAATTACCTCTCCTGTAGCTGTTAAGGTATTTTCTACATCCCCAATTTCGGTGGTAGAAATCCGAATTTTATTTGCTTTGATAGATGACTGCAAGGTGTTATTTAAAAAGTACACTGCAATACCCAAACCACCAGCAACAAGCGCTACGGTAGCCCAGCGTTTGTATTGCTTCTGCTTGACTAGGTTTTTAGAGATTTCTTTGTCCATAATTGTAATGATTATTTGTATATAGTAATTTCAAACACAATGCCAAAACATAAATCATTGAAAAACAGACACTTAAAATATTGTTTGGTATAAAAAACTGTGCGATTTCGAACACCTTGTGCGGATATGAACGTAGGTGTATATATGTTCAGGACAAAAAAAGGAAAGCTGAGTATTCAGAAAAGAAATTGACTATATTTACCAAAATGATTTGCCTGATTTAGCCAGAAAAATCTGACTTCGTAAAACTTTAGCAAACAAAAATTCATTGGATAAATTACTATTGAAGGATTATACACTTTCAATCAGAGCTTTATCGACATACTTTATACAATATGAAAATCGGTTATGCACGTGTAAGTACACAAGAACAAACACTCGACCTGCAAATTGACGCATTAAAAAAATATGGTTGTGAAAATATTTTCACAGACAAGGTATCAGGTCTGAAAGCTCATAAACCTGAGTTTGAAGAAATGATGAAATTTGTTAGAGAAGGTGACACTGTTGTCATCTGGAAACTCGATCGATTGGGTCGCTCAACCAAACATCTGATTGATTTAGTAGCAGAATTAGAAAGGCGTAAGATTAATCTTGTTTCGCTCAATGACCCTATTGATACTACCTCTCCAAGTGGTATTTTGGTTTTTCAGATTTTCTGTGCTTTAGCAGAACACGAAAGGAATATCATTGTGCAAAGAACTAAGGCAGGTTTGGCTTCGGCTCGTGCTCGTGGACGTATGGGTGGACGCCCAAAAGGTTTACTACCTAAATATCAAGACATTGCACCAGCCGTAAAAGAGCTTTATGATGCTCAAAAGCTTTCTACAACTCAGATTATGAAGTTCTTTAAGATTGGAAGTCGTCGAACGTTTTACAAAATTTTAGCACATGCAGGTGTTAAGGTTCAGGGCTTTACCAAAAAACGAACTAGACGCAAAGAAGATACCCAATAATCTAATCTCGTTCTAATGCACTTTATACCAATGTATTAAAGCCTCTGTCGTAATTTTGTTATCAAGTAATTAGGGTTAGGATTAAGATTTAGGAAATTAAGCCATCAGTATATTTTCATGCATCAGTTATAGTCTCAAAACTCATGGCTTAATTCCTAAACTTCTTTGACAATACAGGTTTAAGTCTTATTAGCATCGAAAATTTGAAGGTTTTTATCTTTTACCAAACCATCAAAACAGACAGACGAAACAAAACCAATTACTACTTAAAATTATATCATGGAGAAACAGCACATTTTGATTGTAGAGGATGAGCAGAAGGTAGCTAATTTCATCAAAAAAGGACTTGAAACCCAATCCTTTGAAGCATTAATTGCAGAAGATGGTCAAACAGCCATAAACACTTTTTCAAAACATACATTTGATTTAGTTATTCTAGACATCGGTTTGCCCGGTATGAGTGGTTTGGAGGTTTGCGCCAAAATACGCGAAAGCAACACTCAAGTACCCATCTTGATGCTAACAGCACTGGGAAGTATGGCCGACAAATTAAGTGGATTCGAAGTTGGAACAGATGATTATCTCGTAAAGCCTTTCGATTTCATGGAATTATTAGTGAGAGTAAAAGCACTTCTCAAACGTAGTACCCCTTCTTCTACATCTCCCAACGAAATTCTGAAAGTATCAGATTTGGAATTAGATCTTGCTCAAAAACTAGCCTTTAGAGGTGGCAGACAGATTGAACTTACTGCCAAGGAATATAGTCTACTCGAATACCTAATGCGTAACCGTGGTCGTGTAATATCAAAAGTAGATATTGCCGAAAATGTTTGGGATATCAATTTCGATACAGGAACTAATTTTATTGAGGTATATATCAACTACCTCAGAAATAAAGTAGACAAAGGCTTCGAAAATAAGCTCATTCACACAGTAGTTGGTATGGGGTATGTTCTAAAAGCAAAATAACTATGACTATTCGCACTCGACTCATCGTGATGTTTAGTAGTATTGTGGTGGCTTTGCTTGTTCTTTTTTCTACTTTTTTGTATTGGGAAGAAGAACTACACCGACAAACTATATTCAGTAATCGTCTTAAACATGAGGGACTTACCTCTGCTGAAGCACTTTTTGGAAATGAAAAATTGAGTCCTCAGTTATTAAAATTATTGGACAAAAATCAAATGACTGTTCTCGATAAAGAAGAGGTTGTCATTTTTGATAAAAATAAAAAAATTCTCTACGAAAGTGGTACGGATTACTTTGATATTCCTGCCAAACGCCTAGATGAAGTTATTCAAAACGGTGAAATATATTGGCAAGTAGGTCAAGGTGAAATTTTTGGTTTTAGATACAATATTGGTAAGAAAGAGCTATTAATTTTTTCGTCGGCAGTAGATATTTATGGCCTTAGTAAGCAACGAAACCTTGCCATTATGCTTATCACGGGCTGTCTATTAACAACTTTAGTGGTATTTTTTGCAGGATGGTTTTTTGCAGGTAGAGTGCTACAACCTATCAATCGTATCATCAAACAACTCGATACCATTACGGCTTCGAATATGGATTTGCGATTGGATGAAGGAAATAGAACTGATGAAATTGCTCAATTATCTTTGCGTTTCAATCAAATGTTGGAACGTTTGCAAAAAGCATTTCGTCTACAAAAATCATTTGTGGCTCATGCCTCACATGAATTAAGAACGCCTTTAACAGCTATTACAGGACAAATTCAGGTATCTCTGTTAGCAAATGATTCACCTGAAGAATTAAAGGCAATGATACAGTCAGTTTTGGAGGATGTTCAACAACTCAACAAATTGGCAAACGGTCTTTTAGATATTGCTAGTATGGATTCTAATCAGACTCCACTCAAATATAACTTAGTCAATCTAACTGAGTTACTATGGAGCGTGCGTCAAGAACTAACCGAAAAAAAACCAGAATATGAGGTTTTGTTATTTCTTGAACAAGAAAGGGATATGATGCCCGAGCTATACGCTCATGAAGCATTGCTTTATACAGCTCTCATTAATTTAATTGAAAATGGAGCAAAATTTTCAGATAATAAAACTGTTTCAGTCAAAATTGAATGTGTAGACAATGGTGCAAAGGTTTCTGTTCACAACACAGGTAAAACTATTTCTGAAAAAGAAATTCAAGAAATTTTTGAGCCATTCAAGCGAGGTTCTAATGCCAGAAACACTCCTGGTCATGGTGTAGGCTTATCATTAGTCAAAAAAATCGTTGAACTGCATCAGGGTCAAATTCAAGTAGAATCATCTGAAAGTCAGGGCACAACATTCACGGTATGCCTACCGTATAAGTTTAAAAGTAAAATCTAATTTCGTTCTAAGCTGAGTCTGAAGTTGTCCTAATGTCGAGGTTGCATCTTTGTAACAGAAACAAAAACAAAGAACCATTAAACAATCTCGTCATGAAAACTTGGATATATGCAATCGCTTTAGTTTTAACTGTCAACTTAGCGGCAAAAGCACAAAATAGTTGGGTCAACGACCCTGGTTATAGTACTCACAATTACAAACATCCTAACAAAGCTGTGGCAGCAAAAAAGCAAGCTGAAAAAAATCATAATACGGCTTTTGTCATGGTTGGAAAAACAAACAGAGACTACAAGAAAATTGCTAATGAAGCTACAGAAAAAAAGCTCTTGCTTGATTATGGCAAAAGTCCAGCTGAATTAGCAAATGTAAAAAATTATAAAATGCCACATACAAACACTACCAACTCTGCTTCGGATGAGAAAGAGCTTGCGGTAAAAGCAGAGGGGGTAGATAATAATTAAAATCATTGTATAGAGTTAGTTGATTTAAAGGCTTGTTGGTGCTGAAAAGTATTTCGACAAGCCTTTTTCCTCAATTTTACTAATACAAATTTACTAGCAATATAGCGTTTTTATCGTTATCGATTGATTCTAATTAACCTGTTCAGTGTAGTTCTACACAATTTTAAACAAAATATTTACTGAAAAACTATATCGATCGTATGCTATTGAGTATACTGAATAATACTAGTTACTTTAGATTGATTTTGAATTGAGAAACTAAAAATATTCATATTAAATTGTTGGTAAAAAGCACTGTTAGACCGCTTGGCTCGAAACAGTGCATCTTTTTTATGCCAACTTATATGAAATAACAAATGCTCACTGTTGGTGTTTATTGACAAAAAAATAAGGTGACCTAATTGCTTAAGTCACCTTTTTCTCTAACTTCAATTGAAGATTAGAATTACTAACCCGATATTAACGAATTACTCTAAGGCATTTGTTCTCATCGAGAACTTCATGTTCCTAATAAACCTATCTTTGACGGAACAAAAGTCGAAAAACTATTTTATATATTTTTATTTATATTTTATAACAAAGTCATAAATAAAATTTATACATCTTCAACTATCTACATTCTAAGGTTTTAAGAATCTTTTTTGAAACTATAAAGAAATGGTGCCTTATGAGATTTACCTGTAAATTGTTTTTCATGCCTATTCAAAATTCCTTTTGCTAGCATTGAGCGTTGAAAAGTAGTACGTCTAATTTTTTGCCCCAATATCAACTCATATACAGTTTGCAATTCTTTCATTGTAAATCTTTCTGGTAAAAGATTCATACCAATCAGTTTTTTGTCCAAGTTATCTCGTAAAGTCTCAAGCGCTTTCTCCACAATCATAGCATGGTCTTGCATAAGTACAGGGAGCTCCTCGATATTATACCAGCAACAGCTATCAGATAGTTCATCTGGCTGTGGAATTACACCTTCATAGTTAATCAGTGCGTAATATCCTACCGAAATAAATCTATCCAGTAACCAGCAATCATCTACAGGCCTATTTCCCCCACCTTTCATAATCATTTCCATTGCTTCAGGAATATATCTTTCAAGACTACCAAAAACATGAAATTGCTCTAAATAGATATTGTCTAAGCCTGTACGCTCTCGAAGTCCACGACGAACGGCGTCATCGAGACTCTCATTGATTTTTACAAATCCCCCAGGGAGGGCAAACAATTTGGTATTGTGGTATTCCGAAATAAGAATCCTTAATTGTTTTCCATCAAAACCAAAAATAACCGAATCATAAGCTATATGTGCTAAATATCCTGCTTCCTTTGCTGTGATTACTTGTGTAATATTTACTTTATCCATTCTCGAATATAAAAAAAATCTATGAAATAATTGTATTATTTAGTTTTTCAAACTACTATTGTCAGTGAATGAGACAATAGTAAAACATTCAGAACAATATCCAATGAAAATCCTCAAATCTAGCATTGCTGTGATTGCCTTATGCGCATCCAGTATCTCTATGGCACAACATGCCGAAAATGCTTACGCTTTTCCTGTTCAAATAAATGTCGAACAAGGAATCATTGAAGGCGAATTTGATGTTCGCAACAACATTCAGAGTTACAAAGGTATCCCTTTTGCCAAACCTCCCGTTGGCGAACTTCGTTGGAAAGCCCCACAAGCACCAGATAAATGGTCGGGAGTGCGTCAAACCAAGAAATTTGGTCCAAGAGCCGTGCAACCTGCCTTATTTGGCGACATGGGTTTCCGCAGTGATGGCATGAGCGAAGACTGCCTTTACCTAAATGTATGGTCACCTGCCAAATCCAATGACGAAAAATTACCTGTTTTGGTATATTTCTACGGAGGTGGTTTTGCTGCTGGTGATGGTTCCGAATATCGATATGATGGCGAAAATATGGCAAAAAAGGGAATTGTAACAGTAACTGTTAATTATCGTTTGAATATTTTCGGATTTTTCTCACATCCTGAGCTGAGCAAAGAATCGCCATACAAAGGTTCTGGAAACTATGGCTTATTAGATCAAAATGCAGCCTTGAAATGGGTACAAGCTAATATTGCCAAATTTGGTGGCGATCCCAAAAGAGTAACTATCGCAGGCGAATCAGCTGGTTCGGCGTCGGTAAGTGCTCAAATGGCTTCTCCCCTATCCAAAAATCTTATTGCTGGAGCTATTGGCGAAAGTGGGTCATTATTAACAGCAACTCCTTTGGCTGATGCTGAAAAACTAGGAGTTGATTTTGCTACAAAAGCGGGTGCTAAATCCTTAAAAGATTTGAGAGCTCTATCTACTTTTGAGCTTTACCAAAAATACAGAGCACAAAATGCTGGTTTCAGAACTACATTAGATGGTTATTTTTTCCCAAAAACTTTTACCGAAATTTTTGAGTCAAAACAACAAGCAATGGTTCCATTGATGCTAGGTTGGAATTCGGAAGAAATGAATTATCGTGCTCTTATGGCTGGAAAAGAGCTGAATAATGAAAACTATAGCCAACGTGTAAAAGAATTATACAGCACCAAAGCTGATGAAGTTTTAAAACTATATCCAGCAGGAGCTCCAGAAGTAACAGAACAATCTGCGACAGATTTGGCTGGCGACCGTTTTATTGGTTTTAGTACTTGGAAATGGTTTGATTTACATAGAAAAAATAGCGAACAACCTGTTTATCGCTACTACTATGCGCAACCTCGTCCAGATATGCGCGAAAGCGATTTAGAAGCGGGTTTAGCAGGTGGTGTAATCAAAAAAGATAAAAATGCACCAAAAGCACCGAAGCCCAAAGGTGCTGTTCACTCTGCTGAAATTGAATATGCTATGGGAAATTTAGCGACCAACAAAGTATATGCTTGGACAGAAGACGATTATAAAGTATCGGAAACAATGATGAACTATTTTGCAAATTTCATCAAAACAGGTAATCCAAACGGAGAAAAATTACCTAACTGGCCAGCAGCCAAAAACGAAGAAAAGCCCGAAGTATTAATCATCAATGCCAATACGAAGGCGGTTCGTTCTGAAAATGAGGCGAGATATTTCTTTTTAGATAAAGATTTTATGAAGAAATAATATTTCATTATTAGGCTTTAGGCCGTAGGCATTATGCAGAAAAGCTTCCATATTCCACAAGAAATACTTTTCAATTTTTAGCCTACAGCATAAAGCCTAGAGCTTAAAGTGGGCATTTTACCCAGTAATCCAAAAAAGTAATAGAGGCACAAAGTGATTGAATAAAACTCACTTTGTACCTCTATCTCTTTGCCCCTGTTCACTTTGTCACAATTTTATCAAACCCAATGCTATTGCTTCAGGAAAAGATATTTCATCTTGAAAATCTGGCTCAATAATTACGCCTTCACCTAATTCTCTCAAATGTCTCCATTCTGCTTCAAGTCCATTTTCTAGAATAAAACTACCTCTTACAATCAAACTCAAGTGTGCTACATTTGCTTTTTTCATGCTAGCACTTACTTTTTTCAATGCTTCTGTTTGCTTAATAGAGCTGACTTGGGTGGTTTCTAGGGATTTATTAGAGACTACTGCCTGAAGTTCTTCTAGTGATTCTACAGGTTTTTCTACAGTAGCTTTGGCCAATTGTTGAATCAGTTTTTTCTCAATTTTTTGGCTTCCTTCTAAAACCTGCTGTTTTAAAGCTCCTTGCATTTTGTCAATTCCTTGCGCAAAAACAGCATCACGCTTAATGGTGGCAGGGCTTACTTTAAATTCCTCGGCTAACACAGATGCTGTATCAACAATATCGGTGTAGGTGCCACGCAAACCACCTTGGCGGTTTTTCATACGTTGATACTTCAGACCTCTAAAATAAGAAAGCTGTTCGACAGTCATATTTCGGCGTCCTACCTGAAAATCAATCATAAAATCTTTTACTTCGTCAATCGAAGGAAAAGTCATTAAGTCAATTTGAAAATCAACCCTATTTTTCTGACAGATATCATAACGGTGATGTCCATCAAACAACACAAAAGCAGGCTCGCTAGGCGTAGGATGACTTGGATTAATCACTGCTTGAGTTGTATCCCAAACCAATAGAGGCGTTCGGCAACCATTGGCTATAATACTATCTTCTAAAGATTTATACTCTTCGGCGCTTAAACTCGGAATAAACTCTTTAAGCTCTGGTAAAACCAAAAGGTTTTTCTTTACATTTTCAGATGAAATTAACTTATTGTTTTTGAGCGTATTAGCAGTATTAATAGCTACCTGTTTTTTAAAATCTATCCCTTTCATACCCCTTGTTAGTTATTAATCACTTGCAAATATTCAACGTATTCATCACAAAAATCTTTATAGCATTTATAAGCCTCCGACGAAGCATTCAATGTTCCCAAAGTAGCCTGTAGCGCCTGAGATTTTTGGAAGTCAATCAAGTGTCTAATTTCGGTATTAAACACCCTAAAATCACTCCCCATGTTAGCTCTTAATGCTTCTTTGAAACCATCATGAACAGTGTTCTTTTTGACCATAGTAAACACAATTCCATCCAAAGTCAAATCCCGATTGGTATGGGTCTTTACTTCGCTAATACGGTTCAACAATGAGTTTAATCCTTTTAACGAAGATGACTCAGGAAGCATAGCGATTAGAGTCGAATTGGAGGCATTCAGTGCCGATACTGTCAACTTACTCAAACTTGGAGGACAATCAATCAAAATATAATCGTATTCTTCAAGTAGAGGCTCTATCTTATGTTTTAATCGAACATCTCCACCCACTTTTGACAATAAATCCACCTCAATTTCGGCCAAAGTAATATCGGATGGTGCCAACCAAAGGTTTTCTAAAATCTGTACTGTAGGTAACGGGATATCAGTAAATAGACAATCTGCAATTTGCAACTCAGGGTTTTCTATGCCCAAAATTTGAGACAAGTTTCCTTGTGGGTCAAAATCGATTAATAATACCCTGAAGCCCTTTCTGACTAATGTTTCACCCAAACAGGCTGTCGTAGTGGTTTTTCCAACTCCCCCTTTGTGATTCACAATCGAAATCACACGTGCACTTTGATAGAGGTATTCGTTATAGCCATATTTGCGTAAAATAGGTTCTAATTTAGCTAAATCGTCCTCGCTAAGTTTTCGAGAACCATTCGAATTGAAAACTAAATCTAATTTGCGTTTGGGTAATCCTGCTTCGTCATTAACTCCATTGACACTAAGGGATGGGTTATGGCGAAAAAAAGAGACTATTTTCTCTAAAGTCAGGTTGCTTCTCATAAATATTGTTTCGTAAACTTGATATTCAGTTCAAATAATGTGTTGATTTTCTAGAAATAATTTAATCCTAGCGCTTTGGCTTGAGCGCCGTATTGTTTAACTACATCCTCAAATAGGTTCAAATCTTTGTAATGTTCGAGCGTCGTAATGACTATTGCTTCAAATCCTGTGTTTTCATTAAAGTAGGACAAAAAGCTATCAAGGCTGATTTCTGTACCTACCTTCGACACATAGCTGTCATAGTAAATAGCAGAAAAAGCAGAAGTATTAAGCGAATTCAACACTCTTTGATACAATTGATGATTGTGCTGAAGTGATTCTAGCACTAATTTTTTCTTTTGCTTGTACACTTCATGTAAAAAATCATCTTGCTGTTGCTTAAGTTGTTCAAGTTGAAGTTTTTCATTTTCAGACTTTTTCAGTACGGCTTTTAACACTCGCTTTTCTTCCTCTATGGTCTTTTGGCGCTCTACCAATTGAGATGAACTAACGATGGTTTTGAGATACGCAGGAATATTCTTGATTTTCTTGGGTTCTTTTCCCAATTCCGTCTGCACATACTCTACACCCAAAATAACCTGTTCAATAGGATATTGCTCAAGCCAGTTTTGTAACGTTGGTGTGTCTATTCCCCAAGCCTGCACAATTTCCGAAAGTCTCAACAATGTACTTGACTCAAAATTAGGCTGGGTATTCGACTCCACCACTTCATAATTTGAATCTTCAGCTTCTTGATTTGTTGGATTAGTTTCTATTTCTAACTGAGCTTGCGTTTTATTAGGATTTTTCCGAATTACAAATTGTAAGGCTACAACTTTTTTACCTTCTTTGATTTCATTAAAATCAAAAATCAAATCAGAGTTTTTGATCAGTTCATCTTGCGCTTTAACAACTACTTTTTGCTTGAACAAACCGTATAACTCATATTTATTTTCGAGATTAAACATCCTACGCATTTCTTCTACGGTAAATTGAAACTTTCCGAAACGCTCAAATTCTTTACAAAAACCATAAAACCGAATGGCATAAACGCTGTCCATCGACACGATGTTGCGCACGTCGATATAGGTAAAATTCTTTTTGAGTTGCAACAAATAAGCATCCAACATTGGTGGAAACAAAAAACTAAATGCTCCCTCTTTTTTGTGATACTCAATTTGTGCTAAAATATTGGCCACCTTCCAACCTCGCTCATCTTCCAAGAAAATTTCTTTCTTCATCAACTTCCGTGACTCCTTTTCTAGCAGGTTATAGAGATAATCACTAGTCTTTGTTTTTAGAAACTGAGATACTTCCGAAACCTTCACTTTGGTCACCTTAAAACCAGAAGAGGTCTGGTCTGTGTTCAAAACCAAAAAGTGAAAAATTTTCATTTGAAAGGCTGTTAGGTCAAATCTTGCATTGAGCAATGGATTTCCTAACACCACCATATAAGAACTACTGGAGATTCGCTCCAATGCTTCTATTTCTTTGTTTTCTTGGGTAGTTCTCTTTTTAATGCCTTGCTTCATAGTTAATCTCTCATCATATTCTTTCTAGATTTATATATATCAAAAATAGTGATTCAATTTTGTATCAAAATTACAAGAATATTTTGTTAATGCAAGTAAAATAGATTCAAAATTGTATCATTACAGGGTGTATAAATGTTTCTAAAAATTGTATTTTTCCGATATAACAAATGGCACTCTAAAAGTTATACTTGACACTTCAAAAGTTATATTAACACACTCTAAAAGTTATATTAACACACTCTAAAAGTTATACTTGACACTTCAAAAGTTATATTAAGCACTCTAAAAGTTATATTAATACTATATAATATATTGAAAATCAAATAGTTATGGGAGAGGAAATATTAGGAAATACTTAAGGAAATATAAAAGAAATACTCTCAAATGTAAAAAGTGAGAATTTTTTGATTGTTTTTTGAAGAAAAAAAATTGGATAAAAATAGAGGAAACTTTTAAAGTTTGAATCCACTTTTTTTTGTAAAACTTTTACTTTGCGTGAAATAAGAATTCTTGCGCCGACACTTCAAAAGTTATATTTAGAATATCTGGGCGAAATTTAACTCTTTGCGCCGACACTCTAAAAGTTATGGTTAAAATATAGCCTATTTTGTTTAGTCTGTAGAGTCACTAGATAATCATAGCCATTTTGGCCTAAAATCTTCGATTTAAGACACTTTTATAGTTGATGTGGGCAAGTACCTCACTTAAACTTAAAATATCGCTAAAAAACGTGGTTTATGGAAGTCTTGCTCAGATGTCTTGAATAAAAATGCTAGAAAGTACGTTGAATCATAATTTCGCGAATTTTGACAGTCTTAATATCAATACCCCGACTATCTGGGCAAAATATCACGGTGATACTTTGCCCAGATAGTCAGACCTGAAGAATGCGAAAAGATGAGTGTTGGCAAAAGACTAAAAGTTAAGTTGTGGATAAATGCACAGGTGCGTAAACATTTAGCTTAGGTTTTGAACAGCAGTTTGTTTAAACTTTGAAAATTTATGTGAGAAGTGTGGATTAATGACTGAGTTAGAAGGTAAGATTATCTTCTACTGGTGGCCGAGTCTAGAAGTGATTACTTTTAACAAATAGGTTCTCAAACAATTATGCTTTGAATAGTGTAAATAAACTTTGCTGGATAAAGTATAATTTAATGATAATATATTTTGAAAATGTAAAAAGTAGAAATGTTGAGTATTTCATTAAAAGTGCTTTTTAACGAAAATTAGGCAGAAATGCAAAGTGTCACAGTGATACTTTGCCCCTCTTTAACACTTCAAAAGTTATATTTAGAAACCTTGATAATATAACTTTTGAAGTGTGATTTGAAAAGTTCACCCTAGTTTTGACAACACTAATGAATAAATTATTTACGATTTTGAGATGATAATTTGATAAAAAAAAACCATCAAATACCTACTTTTGATGGGGTTTTTAAATTATTTGAATACTGTTTTTATCACCACAGGTTGGTGATCTGAAGGGTATTTGCTGTCATAAGCATCTGTTAAAACAGCATATTTTAATACTTCAAAATGCTTATCTACAAAAATATAATCGATTCTATCTTTGAGCGGAGCATCATGTTTGAAGCCATTAAACGTACCCACAGGACCATAAGGAGGCATTTTTGTCACTAAGTATGAATCGCCCAATGAAGCTTGCATGATCTTGATTTGCTCTGTATCTGGCGTAGAGTTGAAGTCTCCCACACAGATTGCAGGCGTGTTTTTGGCAATCTCTTTTATTTTCTGAACCATCAAAAAACCTGATTGACGACGAGCCTCAACTCCTTGATGGTCAAAATGCACACTAAAGAAGTAGAATGTCTTACCTGACTTAACTTCTTTAAATTTTCCCCAAGAACAAATACGATTACAACAGGTAGCATCCCATCCTTTCGAGGGTTTATCTGGTGTTTGACTCAACCAAAAATCTCCATGTTCCAACAGCTTGAATTTGTCTTTTCGGTAAACAATGGCTGAGTGCTCGCCCGCTTCTTTACCATCGTCACGACCTACGCCTGTGTAGGTGTATTCTGGCATTTCGACCAAATCTTTTAATTGACCCGCAAACCCTTCTTGAGTTCCGAAAATATCGAATTCATGATAGCGAATCAGTTTTTTTACTTCCTCCTTTCGATTAGGCCAAGCATTGATACCATCACCAGCTGTATTGAGTCTTAAATTGTAAGTGGCAACATTGAGTGTTTGAGATGAAGCTTCTTGTAGTAAAAGCAAGCCTACAATAAGTCCGAGGATTTTTTTCATAAGATGAGATTTGTTTGAGTTGATATAAAAATTGAGTGTTTGGGGCAAAGTATCACAATGAGCTTTTGCCTAATTGGTTTCGTCACTGATGATACTCTTTACTTTTTTAGCATTTTTGATTCTATAATTGAGCGTAAGATTAATTTGTCGTCTTCTAAATTGCGAGCTTCCGTCGGTAATAAAATTGGCTCCTTCTGTCACAAAACGAGAAACTCTGGTATTGAAAATGTCTATAATATTCAAATTAAGTGTTCCTTTTCCTTGAAAGACCTCCTTACTTACTGAAAAGTCGATATAATACATGGAAAGTCGTCTGCCTTGTACCGTTTTTTGCGGCGCTTCATAATTGGCTCTTACTTGAATATCTAGGCGGTTGGGCAAACTGAATTTTGAGGTATGTCTTGCAAACCAACTTTGGGTATTTCGTTTGTAATTCTCGTCGATATTACTTCCATCCATGTCTGCATTGAAAATACTGAAACTAAAATCACTTTTCCACCATTGATAAAAATTGACTTGTGAAGCGATGTCTAATCCAAATGATTTTTCTCCTGTTAAGTTTTCAGGTCTTGTTGTAGCAAATCCCAAATCATTCACACTTCTAATCGTTTGAATTTTGTCTTTGGTATCTCTATAAAACAAAGAGGAACTTAAAGACCCAAATTTAAAGTATTTGATATGACCAATTTCAAAAGCATTTGTAAACTCTGGATTAAGATTTGGATTACCCCCAAAAAAGTTGCGACTATCCGAGAACGTAGCAAAAGGACTTAAATCATTGTAAAAAGGTCGTCTTACTCGACGGCTAAAGCTAAGTTGTAGGGAGTTTTCGTTGGGTATTTCCCAAGCAATATGGGCACTTGGGAATAGATTT
Organism: Flectobacillus longus; assembly: GCF_030056705.1. Taxonomy (GTDB): domain Bacteria; phylum Bacteroidota; class Bacteroidia; order Cytophagales; family Spirosomataceae; genus Flectobacillus; species Flectobacillus longus. Next base: position 157,248 of record NZ_JASHIC010000017.1, on the reverse strand, counting down.
GAGTAATTTCTAGGATTTACTTCATTGGTTTCACGCAGGGTAGTTTTCACATTTGTCCATTCAGCTCTCAATCCAATTTGATACGATAGTTTTTTGTATTTGTCTCCAACGATTCCATACACAGCATTGATGTTCTCGGTATAAATAAAATAGTTTTTCAACCCTGGTAATGGTACAAATACACCGTTTTCATTTTGTTGATTTACTACATAATCATTGACCATATCTCTAAAATTAGCTCTTGCTCCCACTTCAACTTTTCCATCCTTGTGGATTGGTTTTGAGTAATCTGTTTGAAATAACCACTGCTTTTCGTATTCGTCATTTAAGGAGTTTTGTAATAAAGTTTGGGCTTTATCAACCGAACCGTTGGGTTTAAACGCATTTTGAGTAAATAATTGGTCAGAGCGCTCCCAATTATCGATATAGCGTACTTCAGCAGAAAAGCTATGGTTTTTCTTATCAAAATCTCGACGATAGGTTAATGCGTATTCAGAGTTTGGTTCGGTTTCTTTTTCGTCTTGTTGGCGATAGGTCGTTCTAATAAGGTTGTTCAATGAATTTACATAATCCTTATAGACTAAATCTGTAATTCTACGAGCATCCGAGCGACGAAATAAATAGGATGCAGTCAAAAAGCTTTTTTCTGAAAAGAAATAATCCAAACCCCCTTGAATGTTATTATTAAAGCCCTTGAGGTTACCGTTTCTATCTTGATCCGAAATAACGGTTGTATCACCGTTAAATACTTGCTGGAAATTATGGGCAATATTGGGCGTAATACGATAAGCAATGCCATAATTGAGAAAAAAGTTTAGCTTTTGGTGACGATAGTTCATATTTATACCTAAGCCTTCATTGACAGGATAGCCCGTAATCACATCAAAAGAACCATTGAATCCTTGTTTTTTATCTTTTTTCAAAACAATATTAATAATGCCAGCCATACCTTCTGCCTCGTATCTAGCCGAAGGGTTGGTAATTACTTCGACTCGCTCAATCATGCTTGCTTGTAATGATTGCAGTCCTGCGCCGCCCTTAAAACTGACTAATCCAGAAGGTTTACCATCAATCAAGATACGGACATTGTCACTTCCACGAAGTTTGATACCGCCATCAGGTTCAACAGATACCGAAGGAATATTGGTAAGAATGTCACTAGCTGTACCACCTGCATTGGCTAAATCTTTTCCGACGTTGAATACACGTTTATCTAGCGCCATTTCCATCGTACTTTTCTCTGCACGCACTTCAACTTCCGTAAGTTGTTGGCTTTGTGTTTGGAGAAGAATAGTACCAAGATTAATCGCTGCATTTGATTTATCAAGGGTTAAAATATCGGATTTCCAAATTTTGTAGCCCATAAATTCAGCAGCCACTACATAGATTCCATAGGGAACTTGGAGTGAGAAAGTGCCTTTTTCGGTGGTAATTCCTCCTGTAATTAGTTTATCAGTTTTTGCATCAAGTACACGAATACTTGCATAAGACATGATTTCAGAAGTCTTTGAATCAATAACTTTCCCGCTAATGGTGGCTTTATTTTGAGAATAAAGCGGAATACTGACAAGAATAGAAATGAAAGCAAAAAGAAAGGTAAAAGTAAATTTCATAAGTTAAATAGTATTTTAATTGGATACACAAAAGTACAAAGTAAAATGCTAGACTCTATCCTTGCATAAAGGGCAAAGTATCACAATGATCTTTTGCTCATTTTTGAAAAAATCTTGTTATTAGTCTCTTACTAGTCCAAGAATAACTCTTGGACTAATTTTTTCAAACAGTTTAAAAACTGAAGCAATATTGAGTCCGAGACAGAGTCTCGAACTAGCGAGCAAAGTATCATAATGAGCTTTTGCTTGGTTTTGGAAAAATACTCTTACTAGTTCAAGAGTTATTCTTGGACTAATTTTTTCAAACAGTTTAAAAACTGGAGCAATAGTGAGTCCGAGACAGAGTCTCGAACTAGTGAGCAAAGTATCACAATGAGCTTTTGCTTGGTTTTGGAAAAATACTCTTACTAGTTCAAGATTTATTCTTGGACTTATTTTTTCAAACAGTTTAAAAACCGAAACAATAGCGAGTCCGAGACAAAGCTTCTAATCCAGTAAGCAAAGTATCACAATGAGCTTTTGCTTAGCATAGCAAAAATCTTCTTGCTAGTTCAAGCCTTATTCTTGGACTTATTTTTTCAAACAGTTTAAAACCAAAGCAATATTGAGTCCGAGACAAAGTCTCGAGCTAGTAGGCAAAGTATCATAATGAGCTTTTGCACCTTGATTATGGGAAAAAAGTAAAGGGCAAAGTATCATAATGACACTTTGCCCTTTAAACTAAAAACGGAGTACGTAATTACTTATATGCTGAAATCGTCTGAATCGTCCCATCTGGGTTATGGTGTAATTCAGTTACTTTTACATTTCTCAAGTGTGTTTGTCCTGATAGCTGCACATCGTGATAAAACAAATACCATTTTCCTTTAACTTCAACTATAGAATGGTGGTTTGTCCAGCCTTCAACGGGGTTTAGTACAACTCCCTTGTAAGTAAATGGTCCATAGGGAGAATCTCCTGTGGCATAACTGATAAAATGAGTATCACCAGTAGAGTAGGAGAAATAGTATTTTCCTTTGTATTTATGCATCCAAGCAGCCTCAAAAAATCTCTTATCATTGTTTCCCTCCAATAATACATTTCCTTGCTCGTCTAAGATTTGAATGTCCTTTGGACTTTCTGAAAAACTTTTTAGATCAGAGGATAGTTTAGCAATCTTGGGTAGTAGCGCTTTTTCGTTCGCTTTTTGCAAAGCGCCATTAGCATCATATTTACCTGTTTTCCAACGTTGCAATTGTCCACCCCAAATACCGCCAAAATACATATAATAGCTACCATCAGAGTCTTTAAAAACTGCTGGGTCTATACTAAAACTGCCTTCGATGGGTTTTGGCTCAGCTTTAAATGGGCCGTAAGGTTTTTTACTGGTGGCAACTCCAATTCTAAAAATTCCTTCTTGGTCTTTGGCTGGGAAAAATAGATAGTATGTTCCGTTTTTATAGGCCGCATCTGGCGCCCATAATTGCTTGCTAGCCCAAGGTATATCCTTTAAGTCAAGAGCAACGCCATGATCAGTAACTTTCCCACCGATTTTATCCATTGAAAGAATATGAAAATCTTTCATGTCAAACTTGGCTCCATCTGCGTCTCTACTAACATTCGTTTCAATATCATGCGAAGGATAGATATAAATTTTTCCTTCAAAAACATGCGCAGAAGGATCTGCCGTATAGATATGCTTTACGAGTGGTTGAGAAATAGGCTGTTTTTTCTGCTGAGCAATGGAGATTTGCGATAGCAAAAAAAATGCTGATGTATATATACCTAAACTTCTTATTTTCATTTTGATAATACAAAATAATTATATTTGAGATTTACTTAAATGTTTGTATATAAACTATTTATAAAAATTTAAAGCAATATTATTTAGAAACCAATAGAGTTGCCTCCATCTACAGGTAATGATGCACCAGTAATATATTTTGCAGCGTCTGAAGCTAAAAATACTACTGCCATACCAATATCTTCTGGTTTTCCAAAAAAGCCCATTGGCGTGCGGTCAAGTGCTTTATTCATACGTGCTGGGTCGCTATTCATTGCTGTTTGCATCATAGCAGTTTCGATAAAACCAGGTGCAACAGCATTGACCCTAACTTGGCTCGGAGACAAATCCATCGATAAGGCTTTTACGAGTCCTTCAACGCCATGTTTTGAAGCAGAATAAGCAGGAACACGATCAATTCCATAATAGGCTGCCATAGAAGAAATCATGATAATATTTCCCGATTTACGACCCACCATGCGTTGAGCAACAACTCTCGTAAGAGAAAATACAGCATTGAGATTTGTATGAATAATTCTTTGAAATTCTTCGTCAGTTACTTCTAATGCAGGTTTTTTCATGTTGATACCAGCATTGTTCACTAAAATATCAATGGCACCAATGTGTGTTTCGATATGCTCAACTAGGTTTTCTAATTGGTCAAGAACTGTTACATCGTTTACCACATATTTGGCTTTATCTCCTAATTGCTGAACGGCTTCTTGAAGTGCATGTTCACGACGTCCTGTAATGACAACCGTTGCACCAGCGTCAATCATACATTGAGCAATGGCAAATCCGATACCACTTCCGCCGCCAGTAATAAGGGCAATTTTATTATCAAGTCTAAAATTCATAAGGTAATTAAGTTTTGGTGTCGAGCTAAGGTCATGATTTAAAATATTAACTGTCAGGTTCTTAGCTCGAAATTTTAATTGAATGTTATGCTGTAAGCGTATTACCATTGATGGAGCTATTTCCACAAAGGTAAAATGAACGTCTATTTACTCAAGGCTTAGTACTTATCACTTAAGTTGATAAATTCGGACAATTTCTTTCATTTCATCAAGCGTTCTAGATGGTGCTTGATAAGGAGAAGGAATGGCTTGTTTTGAATATTGTTGAAAGTACAACACGCAGGCATCTCGCCAATTCAGCGCCTCACGATGCTGAGCGGCTAATCGACCAGTCACATCAGCAAATATTTGAGGGTCGATTGACGACTGAACAGAATTCCATTGTTTTTGCATCCACTCTACAGATTGTACACCTTCGTAATAGCGACTACTGAACTCATTCCAAAGAGTTTTGCCAGAACTAAGTTTTTGATTCCAAGAAACATGGTGGAACCATAGCAAATAGGGGAGAGGACAAGTATCTGGGTTTCCCCACTGAGCTTGAACCTCTTTAGCATATAATCCAAGGGCGTTGCTTCCTTGGGCAGTTCTGTCAAAACCAAGTCCTAATGAGTCGGCGCGATGGTAATAAATGGCAGTCCAGTCGGGGCGGGCACTTTTTTCTAGCCAAGGTTCTGGTCCAAAGTGAATATTTTGTCCCATTACATGATGCAGACCAAGAGGAGTGGTAAAATCCACATAAATTTCACGGGATTTCATCATCAAATCTTGAATCGTGGCAACTGCTTTAGGCTCTTGAGTTAGACTCATTTTTATCCATTCCGAAGCAATTTGTTCGGAACTTAAACTATGATTCCACGCCAATCTACCAAAAGCATACCAATTGGCTTGAGACATTAAATGTCCTGTCCAGTTACGATCTGAACCAGTATTAGCTACACCAGCTATAGCCGTAAGTGGATGATTATCAATACTTCCATCAACGATTTTTGCAACTGTTGAACCTTTTCCATTTGAATAAGTATCACTTTCTAGGCACTCTTTGAAAAGTGGTGCTTCGTACACAAGATTGGTACTGAAACCCAAATATTCTTGTGTAAGTTGGAATTCCATAGCAAGTGGCGTTTTTGGCATAGCACCAAAAAGCGGATGAAATGGCTCACGAGATTGAAAATCTATAGGGCCATTTTTTACCTGTACTAAAACATTAGAAGCAAATGTGCCATCAAGAGGCTTAAAATCCTTGTAAGCTTCTTTGAAACGGTCGCCTTTGGGATCGGCAGCGTAAACAAAAGCACGCCAAATGACAATTCCTTTGTAAGGTGCTACTGCTTCGGCAAGCATATTAGCACCATCAGCATGAGTTCTGCCAAAGTCTTGAGGACCAGGCTCACCTTCAGAATTAGCTTTTACCAAGTATCCTCCAAAATCAGGAATAGCAGCATAAATTTCCTTAGTGACATTTTTCCACCAATTTCTTACTTCTGGAGCCATCGGGTCAGAATTTTTTGCACCACCCAAGAGTTTTGGCGCAGCAAAATTTAAGGAAAGAAACACCTTTATTCCATAAGGACGAAAAACATCTGCTAGGGCTTTTACTTTTACGATATATTCTTTGGTCAAAAATCTAGCACTGGCATTGACGTTATTCAAAACAACCGCATTGATACCGATAGAGGCATTTGCACGAGCATAATCGATGTACCGCTGGTCTATTACTTCTGGTAATTCATACCATTTCCACAGAGAAGAACCCGCATAACCACGTTCGATAGTACCAAGGGGATTATCCCAGTGGTTGAGCATTCGGTATTTGATTTTTGGTGAATCCGTGATATTGATTTGTGCAATAGAATTGCCACTTTGTATTTGTCTCAAAAAAGCAAAAGAACCATATAATATGCCAGATGCAGTACGAGAACGAATGACGATATTCTGATTTTCTTCACGGATTGAAAAACCATCTTCAGCAAGTTGATTCGTTTGTTCATTTTGAATAACTTGAAGAATTATACCTCCCTTTTTTCCTGCTGGATTAGTTAAAATCAAAATCTTTTTTCCTAATAATCCAGACAAACCAGCTTGTAGTTCTTTTTGAGCTGTTTTTGTAATAACTTCTTGATTATCAGAGTAAATGAACTGACATTTTTGAGCATAGCTATTTCTTTGTTGAATATTAGTAATAAGGTCAAATTTTAACCAAAGCCTATAACCATCATCGGCATGTGCCAATTGGGTGATGCTCAAAAGTAGAATGATAATTAATTTTTGAAAATATCTCATATTTAGTATTGATGCCAAATTGTGAAGTTAATGTTGCCAATTATCTAGGACTATAATATGCTCCTTTTGATTCCTAATTCTAGTCCTCTAAGTTCTGCAAGCCCTTTTAATCGACCAATGGCAGAATAGCCCGGGTAGGTTTTTTTCCCATTTGTCAAATCATCTAGCATCAAATGACCATGATCGGGACGCATTGGGATTTGTCGTTCGGCTCCTTTTTTGTTTTCTTCCAAAACTACCGCTTTCACTACTTCATACATATCGACATCGCCAGTGAGATGGGCTGCTTCATGAAAATTCAAAGGATTTTCTTCTCTTTTGGTTGTTCGTAAATGCAAAAAATGAATACGATGTCCCCAACGAGTAATCATTCCAGCTAAATCGTTATCATCTCTAACTCCCAGAGAACCAGTGCAGAAGGTAACGCCATTGGCAGTTACATCGTAAGCTTGCATGAGTTGTACCAAATCAGACTCGGTACTCACGACACGTGGTAAGCCCAAAAGAGACTTTGGAGGATCATCAGGGTGAATACATAGATTGACGCCCAGTTCTTGGGCTAGCGGCGCAATCTGCTGGATAAAGTAATACAGATTGGCACGAAGTTCGGCATCACCGATATGAGCGTAATTATTTAATAATCCTTGAAAAGTAGTGAGACTAAATGCTTCTTCCGAGCCAGGCAAACCTAGCAAAACCGTATTGGTTAACTCCTTGAGTTCATCCTCTGTCATTTGCTCGAATTTAGCTTTTGCAGCCTCCTGAACCTCTTGCGTATAATCATTTTTGGCATTGGGACGTTGGAGGATATATAAATCGAACAAGGCAAAATCCTGCCAAACAAAACGTAGAGCTTGAGAACCATCTGGCATGCTATAATTTAGCTTGGTGCGCGACCAATCTAACACAGGCATAAAATTGTAGCAAACAATAGTAACCCCGCAGGCTGCCAAATTGCGTAGAGAAGCTTTGTAGTTCTCAATATATAAGTCACGAGAAGGAAGTCCTTTTTTGATATCCTCGTGTACAGGAAGACTTTCTACAACGAGCCATTTTAAGGGTGAATACTGTTGATTATCAGCTTCAATGATTTGAATTCTTTGTTGAATGGCCTCTTTAGACCATATTTCACCGACAGGAATTTGATGGAGAGCGGAAACAACCCCAGTACACCCTGCCTGGCGAATATCCATTAGCGAGACAGGGTCTTTAGGGCCAAACCAACGCATAGTATGTATCATACTCAGTAGTTTTTGGAAATAGTACTTCTTAAAATAGTTCAAGTTTTTCGGAAATCATTTCCGATACTTGATATTAATTGGGGGAGATTTGAACTAAATGTAAGGCTATATTTTTATATTAAACAAAGTTTTTCTTGATATATTTTTATAAAAATATCGCAAACGTTTTCGAAAACGACGCCGATATATATCATTATATTCAACAAAAAGTTCTACTTTTAGAAATGCTAATCTACTTGTATTTTTGAGGATAGAATAACCAAAAATGATGTATAAAAAAAATACAACAATTCGATTCAAGATGGGTTGGTAGACATAGAAAAAAGAAAAAAAGTTTAGGTTATTCTTTATCATTAACAACTCGTATAATTACTCAGACACAAATCAAGCATAAACTATATGATACAATGTACAAATTGTCAGGATACACAAAATTTGGTAAAAGCAGGTTTTGTTCGAGGTAAGCAACGATTTTTGTGTAAATCGTGTGACAGTTATTTTACAGTACAAACTACACCTGTTGTACCTGCTAAAAAAAATCATCAAACTACGATTGTGGATATTGCAAAAGCCTTAGGTGTTGCCCCTTCCACAGTTTCGAGAGCATTGAATAATAGCAAGGAGATTAATGAAAATACCCGTCAGGAAATACTAAGAGTCGCCCAAGAACTCGATTATCGCCCTAATTTGCTGGCACAAAGTCTCAATAGGGGAGCTACAAATACTATTGGCGTGGTGATTCCAGATATTCAAAGACCTTTTTTTGCTGGGGTATTGTCTGGTATTCAACAAGTGGCGAGTAATGCGGGTTATCGAGTGATGATTTGCCAGTCAAATGAATCACATTCGACCGAAACACTTAATGTACAGGCTTTAATGAGTAGTCAGGTGGATGGTTTGTTGATTAGTCATTCTGTTGAAACGACCTCTTTTGAGCATATCAAACTACATTTGAATAGAGGTATTCCAATTGTTCATTTTGATAGAGTTGCTTATGAGCTTCCAACAGCTAAAGTGATTCTGGATAACTTTAGAGGTTCTTTTTTGTTGGTAGAACATCTTATAAAGCAAGGATGTAAAAAAATAGCAATTTGTGCTGGTCCCAAAGATTTATTGATTAGTCAGGAGAGATTTGAAGGTTATCAAGCTGCTTTAAAGGAATATGGACTTATTTTTGACCAAAATTTAGTTTACCATATTGGTTTTAGAAAAAATGAAGCTGTAGATGCGCTAAATCAATGGTTATCATTGGAGTCGCCACCAGATGCAATTTTTGCAGTTCATCATGGCAATGCTATTGAACTAATGGTGGAACTGAAAAAGAGAGGTATTAAAATTCCTGAACAAATTGCTATCGCAGGCTTTGGTGATGACCAAATTGCAGAATTAATAGAGCCAGCCTTAACTGTTTTTCATCAATTTCCTTTACAAGTGGGCGAAATAGCGGCCAATACGCTCATTAATAATATCATTGATGGAGATAATTTTGTACCAGAAGATATTATCGTACAAGGGAAATTGGTTGTGAGAAAGTCTTCGTTGAAGATTTGAAGATTTGAAGATTTGAAGATTTGAAGATTTGAAGATTTGAAGATTTGAAGATTTGAAGATTTGAAGATTTGAAGATTTGAAGATTTGAAGATTTGAAGATTTGAAGATTTTCAAAAATAGATAAATAGCAAGTTAGTTAAAAAATGTAGCTTATAATAAACTATTGATAATTAGGCTAGTAAAAAAGGAATCCCACACGCGGGATTCCTTTTTTATTAGCCTAAAATATCGGAAGATTCTACATTTTCAAATCTTCAAATTGAAAAACTACGCTTTTGTGTGTTTTTTGCGGTTAGCGATTTTTTCGATAACTACGAATAAAACAGGCACAATGAAGATTGCTAAGGACGTTGCTGACAACATACCTCCAAATACGGTCCAACCAATGGTTTTACGAGATTCGGCTGCGGCACCACTTGCAAATGCTAATGGTAAAACCCCTAGGATAAAGGCTAGCGACGTCATAATAATTGGTCGCAAACGTAGTTGAACAGCCTCTAAGGTAGCAGAAATGAGCTCCATGCCGTGATCTACACGTTCTTTGGCAAATTCTACAATCAAAATGGCGTTTTTGGCCGCTAGACCAATCAAGGTAATTAAACCAATTTGTGCATAGATATTGTTTGAAAGGTTTGGTAAAAGGGTCAATGTCAAAATTGAACCAAAAGCCCCAACTGGTACAGCAAAAAGTACCGAGAATGGAATAGACCAACTTTCATACAAGGCTGCCAAAAATAGGAATACGAAGATAATCGAAATCGCAAAAATCAAAACAGTACTATCTCCCGCCTTAATTTCTTCACGACTCATACCAGAGAATTCATATGAATAGCCTACTGGCAATGTTCTTGCTGCAACTTCTTCCAAAGCTTTGATGGCTTGTCCACTACTAAAACCTGGTTTTGGAGTACCATTAATTTCAATAGCACGATACACGTTATAGTGCGAAATTAATGCGGCATTTTCGATAACTTTAGCATTGACCAAAGTTTTCAAAGGCACCATATTTCCAGCCGAGTTACGAACATAATACTGCTGGATTTTGTCCAAAGAAGAACGGAAACTACTATCTGCTTGTACCATTACACGGAAGTTACGACCATATAAGGTAAAATCGTTGACATACGAACTACCCAATAGCGTAGAAAGTGTACCAAAAATATCGTTGATATTGACACCTTGCTTTTTGGCTTGGTCACGGTTTACATCTATCTGATAACCAGGCGTTCTGGCACTAAAGAAAGTGTATGCCATACCAATTTCTGGGCGTTTGTTAAGTTCTGCTAAGAAAGTACGAGCTACTTTTTCAAACTGCTGAATATTGTCTGGACTAGTTGTTTGTTGTAATTCAAAAGTAAAACCAGCCGTTTGACCTAAACCTGGAATAGCAGGAGGAGCAATAGGTAAAACACGAGCCTCTTTGATATCAGAAGTGATTTTTTTGATATTATCAATTACACTTTGCACATGATGTTCTTTTCCTTTACGATCCGACCAAGGTTTTAGGTTTACGAAGAAAGTACCAACGTTTGATTTGTTTGAGAAACTCACAACGTTCAAACCAGCAATACCACCCACAACACGTACTTCTGGAATACGCTCCAAACGACTCATGATGTTTTGGAACATCTCTACGTTACGAGCCGTTGACGTTGCTTCTGGCATTTCGTAGGTTACATACATACGACCCTCATCTTCTGTTGGAATAAAGCCTGTTGGTTTATTTTTAAACAAGAAGAAAAGACCTACAAACAAACAAACCATCATTACCAATACCAAAGGAGTTGCTTTAATCCACTTGGCAACGCCACGAGTATAAGCAAAAGAGAGTTTTTCAAAACGATTGTTAAACCATTTAAAGAACCTGTCTAGCAAGCTTTTACGTTCACTTTCGCTAGGTGTTGGTTTGAGCATAATGGTACATAAAGCTGGAGTCAATGATAAGGCTACAAATGCCGAAAGAATTACTGACACCGCAATGGTAATGGCAAATTGCTGATACAAACGACCTACAATACCTGGCACAAAACTTACAGGAACGAATACCGCCGCCAAAATTAAGGCAATAGCGATTACTGGACCTGAAATTTCTTTCATAGCTTTTTGTGTCGCTTCTTTAGGAGTCAATCCATGCTCGTCCATATTATGCTGAACGGCTTCTACTACCACAATGGCGTCATCCACAACAATACCAATCGCCAAAACGAAGGCAAACAAGGTCAAGGTATTTATGGTAAATCCAAAAGGAATAAATAAGATAAATGTACCAATCAAAGATACAGGAATTGCTAAGATAGGAATCAACGTAGCTCTCCAGCTCTGTAAGAACAAGAACACTACGATAATTACCAAAATCAAGGCTTCTACCAAAGTATGTACTACCTCTTCGATAGATACTTTTACGACAGAAGCAGATTCTAATGGAACCACATAGTCAAGGTCTTTAGGGAAAGTCTTTTTCATTTCTGTTAAAGCCTTAGTTACACCTTCATACGTTTCCAAAGTATTTCCTCCTGGCGCTAAGTAAATAATTACAAATGCCGCAGGACGTTTTCCTACAAAAGCATTTACGCCATAGTCAAAACGACCTAATTCTACACGAGCTACATCTTTGAGATACACAATACTTCCAATACTTGGAGAGCTTCTTACAACGATATCCTCAAATTGTTCTTTGGTATTCAAACGGCTGTTTGTCAATACACTATATTCAAATGCTTGATTCTGAGGTTGTGGGTTACCACCAATTACACCAGCTGCTACCTGTAAGTTTTGTTCTGCCAAAGCTGCCGAAACATCTGATGGCGTCATGCGAAGAGCCGCTAATTTTTCTGGATCTAACCAAATACGCATCCCAAAGTCATCGGCACGGGATACAATATCACCTACACCTTTGATACGTTGGAGGGCATCTTTCAAATAAATATTGGCATAGTTACCAATGAATTTTGCATCATGTGTACCATTAGGAGAATAAAGCGCCAAGGCCATCATGATACTTGGGTTACGTTTACGAACCGTTAATCCTAAACGTTTTACCGCATCTGGAAGGGTTGGTTGAGCTACCGATACACGGTTTTGTACGTCTAGCGCAGCAATGTTAACGTCTGTACCGATATCGAAAGTTACGTTGATACTACTCTGACCACTACTGGTACTGTTGGACGACATATAACTCATGCCAGGAGTACCGTTAATTTGGGTTTCGATAGGAGTAGTGGTGGTTTGTTCTACCGTTTGAGCATCTGCCCCCGTGAATATACCCGATACAGTTACGGTAGGAGGGGTAATATCAGGATATTGAGAAACGGGCAGTGTCGCCATGGCAATAGCTCCCACAATTACAATCACAATGGATGTAACGATGGCAGTTATGGGGCGTTTTATAAAAACATCAGCTATCATAAGTAACAGATTTGTTGAATAGCTATTGGTGATTTCAAGAAAAGATAAAACGTCTTGCTTTCTAGTCTTTAACGCTTATAATGAGGTATTTACAAAATACCTTTTCAAGATTTTACAAAAAATGACCAATAGTTAAGATACTTAATAAATATCTAAGAATAAGTTAGATGAGTTGTGTCGAAACTCTACTCATCAATAGAATTACTATTTTTTCGCAGGAGCTGCTGGAGCTGGCGCTTCGGTAGTATAAACCGAACCTTCACGCAAGTTTTGAATGCCCTCTACGATGATTTTGTCGCCTGATGTCAAACCTTTTTTCACAATGACTTTTTTGCCAATCGCTGTTCCAAGTTCAACACGACGTTGCGTTACTTTGCTACTATCTCCTGGTACATATACAAAAAACTCTCCTAATTGCTCAGAAATAGCTTTGTAAGGAATGACTACAGCTGAATTATTTTTGGTCAAAACTCGTACAGTTCCTGTCATGCCCGCACGTAGGATATTTTGAGGGTTTGGAAAAATCAAACGAGTTTTGATAGTACCTGTTTGTGGGTCTACTGCACGGTCAAGTAAAGCGATTTTTCCATTGTAAGGATATTTTTCGCCATTAAATGCTAAAGTAAAAGTTGAGTCAGAAGCAGAAGTTTTTTGTTGAAGCATTTTTGAGAATTTGAAAATCTCTTTTTGGTCAACATTAAAATCAACAGCTAACTGACGGTCGGTAGATACAGTATTCAAAATAGTTTGACCTGCTGTTACGGCCGTACCTTTTTTGACCAATGAAATACCAATTGTTCCGTCGAATGGCGCAAAAATTTTGGTATATCTTACATTGGTTTGAACACTACGGATATTAGCTTTTGAGGCATCTACTTGTCTTTGAGCTGCTTCCAAAGCGGCATCAGCATTATCGACTAGTTGTTTGGCTACGGCATCGTTCTTTGCTAACTCATGATAACGGTTAGCATCTTTTTGCGCTTTTCCTAAATTAGCCTCTTGCACTTTAAGATTGGCTACTGCTTGGTCGTAGTTTGCTTCAAATAATTGGGTATCAATGGTATAAAGTAATTGTCCTTTTCTTACACGAGCACCATCAGCAAAGTGAACTCCTGAGATATAACCACTCACTTGTGGACGAAGCTCCACCATGTCAAGGGCGTTTACAGTTGCAGGATATTCATCAAAAAAGACAGCATCAGTACTTTCAACAGCTTCGATACTGACCGACACTGGAGGGGGAGTTAGTGCTGCTGTATCAGTTTTTTTTCCGCCACATGCACTGAGTAATACGATACCCACGATTGTAGCAAAAGAGTTAGTTTTATACATGAACATAGGAAACAATGTTTATTGGGTGACCGACTTTTATAATAGTCGATACAAATATTTTAAATGCTAGTAATTTAATTGACCAAGTGCTTTTTGCACATCGATTTTGCTTGAAAGTAATAAATACAAAGTATTGTAGTAGTTGATGCGTGCCGAGCGTAAATCTGTTTCTGCGGTAATGACTTCCAAATACGTTTTGATACCTGAGCGATATTGCATTTGTACAAGGTCATATACTTCTTTAGCCAACTCCATATTTTCTTTTTGAGAAAGAAAAACGGTCAAATTACTCTTGTAAGTTGCCAAAGCTTGTTGGTACTCATTGTTAACAGAATTTTTAAGATTGACCATATCCAAGTTCAAACGCTTGATTTGCCACTCAGCAGTATTGGTATTAATCTTACGTTTTCCTCCTTGGAGGATAGGCAAAGCCAAAGTCAAGTTAGCAAAAGAGTTTGGATAGTTTCTAGTGTACAAATCTCCAAAACTATTATTCAAAAAGTTAAGGTTATAAGCGCCATTCAACGATACACTTGGTAGATATGCCCATTTGCTATAATTCAAATCTGCTTCTCTCAAACGTTTAAGCGTTTGTAATTGCTGATACTCGATTCTACTTTGTACCTCTACTTTTTGTGTAGTATCAAGGGCAATTTCATTTTCCATTTGAGTAGGCTCGTACGTAATCTCCAAAGGCTTATCGACTGGATATCCCATCAAAGATTTGAGTGCTTGTAATCTTGCTTTCAGCAATTCCTCATTACTTGCCTTGGTTGCCATCGTGTTATTCAAGGTAATGGTAACACGCTTGTAGTCGATTTTGTCAGCAGTACCAGCATCATAGTTGCTTTTGGCATCTTTCAAGCTCTTTTTCAGACGAATGATATCGCCTTCTGCAACACTGATTTGTTGTTTGGTCGAAAGTACCGCATAAAATGCTTTGGCTACATTGGCTGCAACAGCAATTTTATTGTTGGTAATCGTTTGTGAAGCTTGTTGTCGAACATCGTTTTGTGAACGATTTGCCAATAACAAATCACGGTTAAAAATACTTTGTGTCAAACTAAACTGAGCGGCTGAAGTATTGTCAACACCTAGTTTTACAGGATTACCTCCGATAATACTCGTCTGAACAGCAAAGTTGTGTTGTAAATTGTAATTAAAATTGATTTGTGGATACCAATCTGCCAATTTGCTTTTGATGGTATTTTCAACAACGCGTTGGTCTATGACCGACTGTTGAATTAAAGGTTGATGTTTTAGTGCATATTGAATCACATTATCAAGTGTGGCTTTGTCCAAAGTTGGAGATTCTGCCGCAAGATTCTCTGCACTAGTACCCTGAATCGCAGTGGTAGTCTGCGTGGTTTGGGAAAATGTTTTGCTCGATAAACTGAGTAAACTCAGTGCTGTAAAAAACAGCTTCGTCCACATTTTTCCGTTGTGAAGCCTAGTACTCATGAATTTAAGTTTTAGTAATTGATTATTTGTTCTGCTGAGGTACAACGTATTTAGACAACGCCGACCAAGTTGGTTTCGTTCCGATTTTAAAATCGTTTTCGATAAAATGGTCAATATTGTTGACTATTGTGCTAAAATACCCGATGAACAACATGAAAGGGTATGATAAATAATTGATAGCTGAGTTTAATCATGGGAGATTACTTTTTTGTAAAAAAAAAGGAAGAGTGCCATGCACTCTTCCTGCTAAAATCAAGCCAAATGTTATTATTCGAAGGTTTTGAAGGGTAAATCCAAGATTTCGAAATTTGTACTACTCTTATAATTAAAATGCCACCACTCCATTGGATCAACGACAAAATCGTACTTTTTCATCACCTTTTTTAATAGCTCTCTATTTTCTTTAGCCTCGTCCGAAATCAATGAAAATTCAGGATGAGAGGCATATACCAACGCATCGAAAGGGGTTGGCATTTTGAGTTCTTTTCCTGTTTTTAAATCTACCAAAGTCAAATCCAAAGCAATACCTCTATTGTGCTTGCTACCTGTCCAAGGCAAACCCATATATAAGGTGTCGGGGAGCATTTCAAACATTTGAACGGTGACCGAATACGGACGGTAAGCATCATAAATTTTGAGTGATAAGCCCTTTGATTTTAGTTCTTCCTGAACTTTGGCTAGCGCCTTGGCTACTGGCAGACGAATATAAGCTACGGCTTTAGAATAGAGTTTTTGATAAAAAATATTCTGTGAAGTAGCATATTTAATATCCAGCTTGATGCTGGGAACATATTCTTTCAATAACACTAAAGCTTTATTGCTATCCTCTTTAACCGATTTTAGATAGGTTTCTTTGGTATATATGACCAATAGCTTTTTCGTATTCTGAGCCTTGATTGAATGAATGGATAACACTAGTAAAGTGCTAATAATAAGAGTTTTAAAAAAGACATTCATGAAAATTGAGAGTGAAAATAATGTGTAATTTGAATTGAACCAATTCACAAGGATAGCTGACTGTCCCTAGATTGTTTGCAGATACAACTGCTCCAGTTCATTGGCAGATATAGAAGAAGCATCAATGACGGATACTAAGTTCCCTTCTTTCATAATACCAATGCGGTGTGCTACTTCTTTCGCTCTAAAAATATCATGCGTCGCCATTAAGATAGCGGTACCATTTTGAGACAGTTCTTTAAGTATTTCCGAAAATTCATTGGAAGCCTTTGGGTCAAGTCCGCTGGTAGGTTCGTCGAGCAAAAGTACCTTGGCTTTTTTAGCAATGGCAATAGCTATGCCTACTTTTTGACGCATTCCTTTTGAATAACCTCCCACACGATTATGATGTGCAATGGCTTGTAAACCAGCCTTCTGTAATAGGGATTCTAGTTCTTGTTCTGAATAGTTAAATCCTGCTAATGAAGAGAAAAAAGCAAGGTTTTCTACACCCGAAAGGTTAGGGTATAGCATGACCGTTTCGGGAATATAAGCAAGATGCTTTTTAGTTTCAGTTGGATTTTGTGCGACCACAATGCCATCAATTACAGCATCGCCTGCGCTTGGTTGGATAAAACCTAAAAAACAATTGATAGTAGTTGTTTTTCCTGCGCCATTTTGCCCTAGTAAGGCAAAGATTTCTCCTGCTTGAATTGTTAAATTGAGTTTATTGAGAGCGGTATAATCACCATATTGTTTCGTTAAATTATGAGCTGTAAGCATGGTCAAAAGGGTTGAATATTAGAAAATTAAATTCTTCATGGCTTTCCAGAAACAAAGCAGTGAAATCAAGAACATCGGGAAAATCGTTGTAAACCAATGAATAATCACTTTGTCATGAAATGAAGCTAATTTGAATTGCGTCCAGTTTTCTTGGTTTACGGGCATTTCTGCAAATATTTTTGGATAAAAATACAAGCGCTTTTGCTCATGGAAATTTTCCAAGGCTTTCCAAAAATTCAAATTGTTTTGAATATCAGTTAGACTTAATTGGTTGAAAGATAATTGAGTATTGATACTCGGAACCACCCAACCAATGATTTGAACGAGATGTTCTCTTTGCTGAAGTTTTTCTTTGAGTTGCTGAGATGATACCATCGATTCGTCATCTGCCATTTGCTGTGCTGCATAATACCACAGCCAACTATAGTCATGCCCTTGTGGATGTTTGTATTTTCTGAACTGAGGATAATGCTGGTAAAATTTTTCAATCGTAGGTTCTTTGGCTTTATCCCATTTGGAGTGATATGCCTCACGACTATCCAAGGTAGTTTTGAAAGCTTCGGGCACGGGATAAATAGCTGTCACGGTAGCATTGACACTGGCAGGGATAATAATGGTCAACATAACCCATGTGATTAACAAAATTAGGGCATTTTGACTTGAGCTCTTTTGCCAAGATACTACTAGCCAAGAGATACAAAACCAAAAAGTTACATACAACATAGCCACCAAACAAAATGCTATGAAAGTGAGGTCGAAAGCAATAGAAAGGTAAAATTTGGCAATAATGAATAAGAGAATAAGTACCAATAGAATACTGAAATAGCGAATACCAATCTTCCAGAGTAATACTTTTTTAGGGTTTTGGGCTTGTGTCAAAAGTAAACTCCAAGTGCCTTCTTCTTTTTCTTCGGAGATAATATTGAAACAAAAAGCGATGATAATCAGGGGAAAGAAATAGAGTAAAACAAAGCTAAAATCCAGATTTCCTAATAACTGATACATGGGATTCATGAGATCAGTCGTATATTTTTGCTCTTCCAGATTTCGAATCGTAACACTGATGATTGAAGGGTTTATATCTCGTTGTCCAATCGATAAACCTGCCAAATTGGGAGTATGATTGACCAAGCCAAAACGGAGATAGTACAGCAACAATCCCATTTCTTTATTGACATTTTGTACATATCTATCAATATTTTCTTGCTGATAATGCGCTGTTTTTTCAATTACTTGAGCGTTTTTTTCTAAAAATTGCTTTCCAATGTTAAGACTTACTAGTCCTGAAATCAACAATAGTAAAAGCCCCAACATTAAGCCTTTTGAGCGTATAAAGTCCTTGATTAATAAAGTTTTCATAAGTTCCTTGCCGTTTATATGGTACTTTTATGCCTTAAATTTTCTCTCTTGATTTTTTACCAAAAAGCCCAATCCCCAAAGCCATATTGCCATAGTCAAAAATGAATAAACTTCACTTTTCAAGACTGTTTCTAGACCTAAAAAACGATATTCAAAGTCTGGGAAAGTACTCCAGTATTTTTGACTGATACTGTAGTTTTTCTCGGTAGGTTTACGCTTTTGATTACTGATTAGCTTGATTTGAAGCTGATTCATGTGTTGTGTCAGTTGGTAGCGATAGGCTTCTGTTTGCTTTTGAAAATCTCGATAATTGGCATAATCGGTGCCTGAAAGCGCCATCGATATATTTTTGATGGCGATGAAGGGATTCAAAATAGCCGTTTTTTTGACTATATCTTGTTGAGATTCGTACGTTTGAACTAGTTGCTTTTGATGCCGATTGTACACTTCGGCACTCAATCGCTCACCTTCTTGCATAACTACACCGCCATAATTGAAGGGTAACTTGTGAGTAGAATCTACGCCATAAGCTTTGAGCAAGGAGTCTTTCAAAGCCGAAAAGTGAGGGTCGTTGGGATTATGACTATCGCCTAGCTTGATTAATTCGGCTTCGATGGCGGTATCAAATTCTATTTTTGAAGGAGAATGATACAAGTTTTGTCCAACAACTTGAGATATTTTTGGTAAAACCAAGGTAAAAATCAGCCAACAGCCAATCAATTGGGTAAGTGCCGACTTAGAAGATTGACTTTTTGCTGAAACAAAAACAACTAATAAGCTGATAATCAATATGTAAATTAGATATAAAAAAGCTAAAAATACCCATCTTGCAAGTGGTTCTACTCCTGTGTGAGATTCCATATTCAAGCCTATTAAAAGGGTACTCAATAAGAATGCAGGCAACAAAACGGTAAGTGATAGGGTAAACAATCCAAGCGTTTTGCCCCAAATAAGTTCTTGCCAACTAATGGCTTGTGTCAAAAGAATCTTGAGAGTTCCATTTTCTCGCTCTTTAGCAATCAAATCAAAACCCCAAAATATGAGTAGTAGAGGAATTAAAAGTTGGAGAATTAAAGCACAAGAAAGTTCTCCAAAACGTAATAATCCGCTTGAAAAACTAGCCTCTGAAAAATTCACTGTATTTTGGCGATGTGCTTCAAGAAATACCGCATTCCCTAGAAAACTGTCCATCCCGAAGTCAAAAAAACTTAGAGGGTAATTTTCTCGAAAAGCTACATAGCCGTAATGCGCCATGCGGTGTGGATGTTTGTCTGGGCTTTTTTCCCAACCTTCACGAACTTTAGTATGGTAATGTTCTGTGTTTTCGTGATGGTTTTTCATGGTAAAATATCCCGTAAAAATCGAAAACAAGAGCAGAGCGTTAAATAATATAATCAAAACCTTTGTACTTCGAGATTTTAGGGTGCTTTGCCAGACTTGTTTTGCTAGAATTTTTAGAATCCAGAATCTCATATTTTTATGTGGTTTATAGAAAATAGAGACGTTGTAGGCAACGTCTCTGTGAAAATTAGAATTTGTAAGTCATCGTTAGCATAAAATTACGAGGAGCACCTGAGAATAGACGCGTATAGTTTTGAGCGCCCAACCAATATGTTGTATCAAAAAGGTTATTGATATTGAGTGCAATTTGAACATGGCTTTTGCTTGGGGTGTAATACAAAGCTGCATCAAAAGTGGTAAAAGCAGGAACTTCAAATCCACGGGTAAACCAAGGAATTTTGCTTCCTTGATATTGTACACCAAAGCCAATCCCTAAATCACTCAAACTCGATTGAGCATCAAAATTGTAGCGAGTCCATAAGTTTGCACTATTTTTGGGTGTATTTTCCTTACGTTGACCAATTAAATTAGCGTCACGGTCCATCACTACAATAGCATCGATATAGCTGTAAGAAGCATTTAATTGCCAATTGGGTAAAATGAAACCTGCTATATCTACTTCAAAACCTCTACTTCTGTCGGCTCCACGTTGTACCAACAAATCTGGATTGCTGGGGTCATTGGCATTCATCAGAATATTTTTCTGATTGATTTCATAAATCGCAGAATTTACGGTAAATCGTCCTCCAAGAATCGTAGCCTTCGCTCCAACTTCTTTCAAATCACTTTCCAATGGCTTAAACATCGCTGCCGATTGGGCAGTCCAAACATAGTTACCTGTACTTGGCATCAAAGTAACCGTATTCGATTGTGGCTGATAACCTTTGAGATAAGTTCCATACACATTAATTGTCTTGTTTACTTCGTAAGCCAAGCCAACACGAGGAATAAGTGCAGTGTTTTTGAAAGAGGCTTCGTTGGGAGCATGGTAATTGGTAATATCCTCAAACCATTCGTTTCTTAAACTCAACAAGGCTGACCATTTTCCCAGTTTGATTTGCTCTTGCATATAAATCGCCTCTGTTGTCGTCATCGCCGATGGAATTGCCGTGCGAACATTGAGCGTATAATCATTGAGGTTTCTGACTGTGTAACTTGGGTTGTTAAGGTCAAAATAACTCACATTAGGACGTGGTAATGTTTTTCCATTGTATGTAATCGTTTGATAATTAGAAGCATTAGCTACCGAAAAACTGCTGGTGACACCTCCATCCTTCAATAAAAAACCTCTTGCTGCATTTTGCCCACCTCCTTTGATTTTGTGCCAAAACTGTCCATCGTAGCCAACCAAGAGTTTATGACTGGTTTTTCCTAAATCAAAATTGGCATTGAGGTACAAGTTGATATTATCGGTACTCCATGTTTGTTTGCGTTGGATAAATTGCATTCCGACCAAGCTACTTACCTGTGCGCCAGTAATATCCGTCGCAAAGGCATTGGTTGTGCGGTGTTCTTGCAAATCTTCCAACCAGTTTTGTTTCATATAGGACGCATTGAAAATCAAATTCTTCGTAAACTTATGCGAAAGATTTCCCATCAAAATCAGGTCTTTTGACGAAAAAAAATCACCCGAAGCACTCAAACTCGTATTAATAGGGGTGCTGTTCAAATTAGTTACGCCTGCTACTGCTCCAAAAATCGGTTGACCTCGGTCGAGTGTCCCATTGAGATTGCTATAAATCAATTCAGCATTGATGGCAGTTTTGTCACTTGGCAAATACGTAAATGAAGGAGAAATCAAAATAGCGTTATTGTTGACCAAATCTCGATAGGACTTGGCATCTTGATAAGCGCCATTCAGACGATATAGAAGTGTTTTTGACTCATTGAGAGGACCTGTAAAATCGAAAGTTCCACGAACAGTACTAAAACTTCCTGCACTCAAACTTACCTCATGGCGTTCTTGCGCCAAAGGCTTTTTGGTAACCATATTGATACTTCCCCCTGGGTCAACACTCGAAAAAGTGACCGATGCAGGACCTTTCAGAACTTCTACACGCTCGATGTTGGTGGTGAGTGGTTGTAAAAAATAGTACTGACGAGTACGCATCCCATTGATGATTTGTCCTTCTTCGTTTTGACTAATGCCTCGAATGCTATATTGATTATAAAAACTAGAAGGAATCACGCCACTGGCAATCTTGACCGCATCGGCTAACTGAAATGCTTGACGGTCAGCGATTAACTCCTTAGTCACTGTACTCATCGCTTGTGGCAATTCTTTGTTTTTGATCGCAATTTTGGTAGCCGAAAAACTGTACTCACTGTTGTAATCTTTTTGTGTACGACCCACAATTTCAACCGCTTGGAGTTCAGTATTATCATTAACTAAAGTAAAAATCTGCGGTGTTGAAGAAGTATTAAACTCAATTTTTTTGCTTAAAGTTTTGTATCCAATCGAGCTAATGGTGATTTGTGCTGTACTAAAATCTAGTTGTTCGATTGTAAAAGTGCCATCATTGTTGGTAATAGTAGATTTAGTTTGTTTAGCTGATTTAAGCTTTACGCTTGCATGTGGGATAGCTTGTTGATTTTCGTCGACTACTTTGCCTTTTATCGAATTTTGGGCAAAAGTAGTCAGGCTCAATAGCAGTAAAATTGCCATTGAGAGCATTTTTTGTAAGTACATGAAAAAAAGTATAAAGTTTAAATTGAGAAAATAGAAAGTTTTATATCAATACATAAAATCGTTTTTGCAATACTGTTGCAAATATAAAACAAGAATTGATTTTCCTAGAAACTTTTACCTTGAAATCTATAAATTATACTGTATTTAGGTTTTTTGCGTTAAATAAGTTGAATATTCGTTGCAAAATATGCAGCGAATATTGCGTATGCGGTAAATAATGAATATATTCACAGTATAAAATGCGGTGAATATGTATATCTATCAACTTCTAAAATGGCCTAATTTTACTTGGGACCCCGAAATAATCACACCCTTGTTGACTTCGGTACGGTATAAGCAGGGCAAACTAACAGGGCGAATGATGGGTTTGGGTTTTTCTTTGCAAGAAGAAGCCGAGCTTAAAACGCTCACAGAAGATGTCCTTAAAACAAGTGAAATTGAAGGTGAATTATTGAATCCTGAACAAGTTCGTTCATCAGTTGCACGCAAATTGGGCATGGACATTGGAAGTTCTGTGCCTTCCGACCGCCATGTGGATGGGGTAGTCGAAATGCTCTTGGATGCGACCAAGCATTTTTCCCAGACATTGAGCAATGAGCGGTTATTTGGTTGGCATGCGGCTTTATTCCCAACAGGCAGAAGTGGTATGTTCAAAATCACAGTGGGCGATTGGCGTACAGCCCAAGAAGGTCCAATGCAGGTGGTATCAGGAGCAATGGGAAGAGAAATTGTGCATTTTGAAGCGCCTATAGCCGAAAAAGTACCAGACGAAATGCAAGCATTTTTGGCGTGGTTTAATGAAAATCAACCTTATGATTTGATTTTGAAAGCAGGCATAGCCCATCTTTGGTTTGTGACGATTCACCCTTTTGATGACGGCAATGGTCGAATTGCTCGTGCGCTGACAGATTTACTATTGGCTCGCTCAGATGAAAGTTCACAGCGTTTTTATAGTATGTCTTCCCAAATACAAAAAGAACGAAAAACTTATTATACCATGCTCGAAAGAACCCAAAAGGGAGATTTAGAAATTACAGACTGGTTATTTTGGTTTTTGACATGTTTAGAAAAAGCCCTCACAGAAGCAGAGCAAACGCTGGATTCAGTATTAAAAAAGGCACATTATTGGACTTACTTTTCAACTAAGATACTCAATGAACGACAACATGTTATGTTGAATAAACTTATGGATGGTTTTGATGGAAAACTGAATACATCTAAATGGGCAAAAATGATGAAGGTTTCTAACGATACGGCATTGAGAGATATTCAAAATTTAGAAAGTCAACAAATTTTGGTCAAAGAAGAAGCGGGAGGACGTAGTACACATTATCAATTAATTGATTTTGGGAAAATTGTTTTTTAATAACAACACTTACCAATAACACTGCTAGTCGTATTGTGATATATGTGACTAGCAGTACCTACATTAAAGGCTAAGTAATCGTGCAAAATAAGATTTAAGTTATGTGTTTAGGCACTAGGCAACAGGCACAAGGCACAGAGTGTTAAAATGTTTTTATTACCCACAGCCATGCTTTTTCCAAAACCCACCGCCGAAAGCCGTTACCTGAAAGCCCAAAGCCCAATCTTTCATTTTACCCGCTTTAAGCTCTAGGCTTTATGCGGTAGGCTAAAAGTTGTGTTTGCCTAATGCTTACGGCTTATAGCCTAAAAATTACATCATGATAAAATATTTTGATAGTCTACCCAACCTTTTTTTAGCAAACTCATCTTGTGTATAAAGGGGCGTTTAAGCTGCTTTATAAAATCTTTTAACAAAACAAAATCGCAAGAAACTATGACTAATCGTCACGCTGAAAAGATTGATAGAAATGAATTTTTAAAAAGTCTTGGCTTGAAAGGCGCTGCCTTATTTGCTGTGTATTGTACAGGTGCTACTTTGAGTTCGTGTCAAAATGAAAATAGTGTTACCCCTAATCCAACAGGCGAACTTCTCAAGCTTGACTTGACTACAACTGCCGCATCGGCACTGAAAAATGTAGGAGGGTATATCCGTCAAAACAATGTGGTACTAGCCAAAGTAAGCGCCACCGAATATGTGGCTGTAACACAAACCTGTAGCCATGAAGGTAGACAAGAGATTGTATATATGAACAGCCAATTCTATTGTACTGCCCACGGTGCTGCTTTTAGTAAAACAGGAGCAGGGCTCAATAGCAATGGACGTTCTGGCATTAAGGTTTTTCAAGTGAGTATTTCTGGAAATATTCTTACAGTGACCAACAACTAAGAATAATGTTGAATTGTGAGGGGTGAATTGTGAATGTAGAATTGTCCTTGCCTAAAATAAGAATGCCTTATTACACTTTAGGTTGTATGCTACAGACACTAGGCAAAAATGTATTCATGATTTTACAAGAAGTATAGCTTACGGCTTAAAGCCTATTCTATTACAGATTATTTCCATTTACTTATATTTATTTAGTACCCTACCAAAATCTTTTTTACCTACGTAAAAACCAAATATATGAAACGTTGCTTTTTAATTTTGGGGCTTTGGCTCTATGGCATCGCTATGTCTTTTGGACAAGATGACTTATTAGATGAACTGGCAAAAGCCCAAAAAGATATACCCATTTATACTATTGCTACTTTCAAATCTACACGTTTGGTAAGTGGGCATTCTATCGAAACCATTGCTGCAAAGCATTTAGATTTTAGGATTTCGCATAGATTCGGAGCTATCAATTCAGGTTTTAATGAACTATTCGGTCTCGACCAGTCTACCATCAGGCTTGGCTTGGAGTATGGTGTTACCGACCGATTGACTGTTGGCTTGGGACGCTCTAGCTACCAAAAAGTTTATGATTATTACGCAAAGTATAAACTCCTCCGTCAATCGTCGGGAAGCCAAAATATGCCTGTCACTATCACAGGATTGATAGCAGCTTATACTACTACACAGGCAACGATGCCCACAAGGCAATATTTCAATAATCTCGAACGCCAAAGTTACTGTGCTCAACTATTGGTAGCTCGGAAGTTTGGCGAAAAACTTTCTTTGCAGGTTTCTCCAACGGTGCTGCATCGCAACAAATCCGAGACACCTATCGATGCAAACACTCTTTATAGTATGGGTATGGGCGGACGCTTTAAGTTGAGCCGACGAACCTCGTTGAATGTCGAATATTACTATACGTTACCAGCCTTTAGTAAGGCTGATTTGGGGCAAGATGCACAGTTTACGAATCCTCTCTCAATCGGATTTGACATAGAAACAGGCGGGCACGTTTTTCAGTTGCATTTATCCAACTCAAAAGGTATGACCGAAAGGGCTTTGATTGGACAAACGACTGGTCAATGGAGCATGGGAGATATTTTTTATGGATTCAATATTTCACGAGTATTTAGTTTTGATAAACAAAAAAATCAACACCAATGAGAATCATCATTTTTATGAGCTTATGCCTAATTGGCTTGTTAAGCAAAGCACAAGCGCAGGTATATATGACCACAACAGGATTGACTCAGATTTTTTCTGAAACACCTATGGAGAACATTAGTGCAGATAATAAGGTTGTTTCGGCTGCCTTAAATACAGTTACAAAAGAGGTTGTGGTACGTATTCAGGTGATTGGGTTCAAATTCCCCAATAAGCTAATGGAAGAGCATTTTAATGAAAATTATATGGAGACAACAAAATTTCCAACGAGTAGCTTCAAAGGCAAAATCATAGATGCTATAGATTTTCAGAAAAATGGAACTTATGAAGTAAATATCAAAGGAGTATTAGAAATACATGGAGTAAAACAGGAAAAAACAGTTAAAGCAAAACTTCAGATTGGGTTAGGCAAAATTATCATAGATGCCCCTTTTGATGTAAAGCTAGCAGATTTTAAAGTAGATATACCAAAATTAGTCTTTGAAAAAATCGCTGAAGTTATTTCTATTAAAAATCATTTTATTCTTTTACCCAAAATTCAATAACTATGAAATTTTTGAAAAGTAGTATGCTTTTAGTCGTAGCTTTTGGGGCATTAATCGCTTGTCAAAATACCAAAGGTGATCCATCACCTACTGACTCATCCAACAACACAACTGGCACCACCTCAGTAGATACATCTGGAACATCAAATAACGCTCCAAACACAGGAGCTTCTACTTTACAGTGTGGTACAACTGGAAGTAACGCCTCCAAGGGAGATTCTATTTGTTTTACTACACAGGTACTGCCTTTTTTTGTAAGTAATTGTGCTACAAGTGGTTGTCATGACGCCAAAACACATGCTGACGGCTATGATTTAACATCTTATTCGAAAATTATGAAAGGAGTTACGCCAGGTAGTCCTACAAAAAGCAAGCTATATACCATTATGCTTCGTACCGATAATGAGCGAATGCCGCCACCGCCTGCACAGCCTTTATCAAAAACACAAACAGATTTGATTGCCAAATGGATTACCCAAGGAGCGAGAGAAGTAAACTGTGCGGTGGTGGTTGACACGCAAAATGTCACTTTTTCAAAAACAATTATGCCACTCCTAACCACCAACTGCGTAGGATGCCACAAAACAGGGAGTTTGTCTGGGGGCGTGAGTTTAGAAAACTACACGCAAGTAAAAAGCTATGTTGATAATAAACGCCTCTGGGGTTCACTGAATTCATTAACAGGTTATTCGCCTATGCCTCCCATTGGCAAACTAACAGATTGTCAATTGACAGTTGTAAAAAAATGGATAGACGCAGGTGCCAAAAATGATTAGACAACAATTTTGTTTGCAATATTATATTTAACTAAAGCAAGGATACGTTTTAACACTTAGCATACAATTGATGAGGTGGCATAATATTTGAGGTTTTCTCAAAAAGCACCCCTAAGTGTTAATCCTTGCATTGGTTATGAGTATGAAAAATAGGTTTAAATATATATTACAAATATTATTACTTCTTTTGGGAGTATCTTCGCTAAAAGCGCAAACTACTCCTCAAATTTTTTACAAAATAGAATACAAGAGTGATGGTTGGTTTTATGCTTCAATGAAATCGAGTGCTAACTTGAACAATAGTAGCACGACTACATTGAACAAAATTACTGAGATGCAGTTTACGATTGTGGCGCCAATAGGCACTTTTGCTAAAATCAAAAATCTGACGGGTACTTTGCCATTGCAGGACGGTGTTGGTTCTTCGGTGTGGGGTAAGCAGTCTAAAACTAATGCCACCAACGAATATATCTATTTGTATGCTTTAGGTGTTCCTACCGTTCAAAACATCACTGCCAATGTAGATGTTCCGATGTTCAAATTCCAGTTAACTACTTGTACTGGCTCATTACGTTTGTACCGTAACGTTGCAGACGCATCAGGTCCAGCAGATGTACAGGTGCTCAACTCCGCTAATTCTATGTTTATGCCTTCGATTGGTTTAGCTATGGTAAATGCCTATAAAGGCAACTACGGCGCAGATGCCAATTGTAACCCTATTATATGTAACCCCGTGATTTGTCAGCCATTAACGGTGGTAAAAAGAGTTTCCATAAAATAACTTCGCAACCGAGATTCAATTCATTTGTAGCGAAAGGGACTTTTTACTGTACATTTGTCAAAAACATCCGAATCCCTCATGCCTTATACGCTACATCAACTTCAAGTATTTTTGATAATTACTCAAACACAAAGTATTACAAAAGCCGCCGAAGAACTGCATCTAAGTCAGCCAGCAGTGTCTATTCAATTACGTAATTTTCAGGAAC
Source organism: Flectobacillus longus (assembly GCF_030056705.1). Lineage (GTDB taxonomy): Bacteria > Bacteroidota > Bacteroidia > Cytophagales > Spirosomataceae > Flectobacillus > Flectobacillus longus. The sequence continues at coordinate 128,919 of NZ_JASHIC010000017.1, read as the reverse complement.
AATTCGCCATTTCTCTTACTGAAGTGGTAGGGCGAAGACTTTTTGTAACCGACTTCGGAAAAGAAATTGCTGTTGCTGCTGAGCGTATTCTCAACGAGGTGCATGCCATTAATCACAAAACTTTAGCCTATAAAGGACAACTTGCAGGCAAACTAAAAATATCAGTGGTGTCTACAGGAAAATATATTATTCCTTATTTCTTGAATGATTTTTTGAAAGTAAATCAAGGCGTAGAACTCAAACTTGATGTGACCAACAAAATGAAAGTTGTTGAAAGTTTAGAGCAAAATGACGTGGACTTTTCATTGGTATCTGTACTTCCAGTACATCTCCAAATTGAGAAAATTGACTTGATGTCCAACAAACTCTACTTGATTGGGAATAGTGAGGAGACATTTAATGATTCTTTCTACGAAACTTCATTATTAGATTCGCTTCCATTAATTTATCGAGAGTATGGTTCGGGTACACGCCATGTAATGGAGGCGTATGTTCAGGAAAATAAGTTGCCTATCCATAAAAAAATGGAACTTACGTCTAATGAGGCTGTCAAGCAAGCTGTTTTGGCAGGGTTGGGCTATTCGATTATGCCCTTGATTGGTATCAAAAATGAATTAACGCATGGTGATTTACAAATAATCCCAGTCAAAGGATTCCCTATTCAAAGTACATGGCATATTATCTGGCTGAAGGGTAAGAACTTTTCTCCTGTAGCCAAAGCTTTTCTTAATTTTATCACACAAGAAAAGGCTCTAATTATAGACGAAAAGTTTGCTTGGTGTAATCAATATTAGTATAGTACAAGGTAGAATGTGGAATTTATATTTTTGATTAAATTTCTGAAAAACAGCTTTAAAATTGCATTAATACACTTTAGGCTATAAGCCGTAGGCATTAGGCAAAAAGCTTCCATTATTTTATGAGAAATACTTTTTAACTTTTAACCTACAGCATAAAGCCTAGAGCTTAAAGCGGGTAAAATGTATTTTAATTTTGCCTACTAACTTAAGTATTAATGCTGAATTATGAGTTATGAATTGTGAATGTAAAACTTTAATTATCAATATCTTACATTTAAAATTATATTTAAGAAATTGATGAGATAAAATATTAGTAATCATAAAATTACACTCAAAACTCATCACTCACAATTCAGCACTCATACTTATTTTCCTTTCTCAAACCAAATTACAATATCATCACTTTGTGTAGGAAAAGATATTTGCATCAGAGGCGCCGCCGCCGTATAACGAATAAAAACATCACCTCTTAACGAGCTGTTGGGTGAAATTATATTTTTAAGAAAAGTTTGATGTTGCCAAACATCTTTCTCTGAAGCATATTGATCCATCCTCGAATAATAAAGACTTCTATCCACAGCACCCTTGGTTAGTCCAAACCTCAACATAGTTTCTCCCAAAGCCATTGTATTTCTTGCCGAGGCAGTTTCTCGATAGCCCGATGACTTTGTTGCACCTGCTATGAGTGTCACAGCCCCTGCAATTGCCAAGATGGTATTGACAGTTTTGGCAGTTTTAATCCTTTTCTCCTCTTTGACCATTCTATTATCTAGCTTGATGATTTCTTCGGTAGGGTCAATGGCCAAATAACCCACATACTCTTGGTTTTGATAAAAATAGGGTGTTTTATCTTCGTTAAAAGGCTTCAACATAAAATCCTTTGGAGCTACGAGTAAATCATGATTTGTGCGGTTAAATACTTCTATATCAAACACAGCGTAATCATGATATAAGCCCACAAATGACGCAACTATATCAACACTATCTTTTGATTCCTTCACAACAGTGCGCCCGTTGATAACAGTACTATTGGTAGCTCCAAAAGGTTCTAAGTTAAAAACTTTAGTAGGGGTACATCCTGTTATTAGTCCAAGTATGAAAACAGAAATGCTATATAGTAAATAGATTGACTTTTTCATGATGTTAAAAGGTTATTTTACTAAAGACCACCAAGTAACGTTTTGCCCCTAATGACTTCCATCTAAATTTATCATTGAAAGGAATAAAGAAGTTTTGTATTTTTTCAAAAAGCTCTATTCAACATTTCTTCCAAAGACCTTTGCACCAACGGCGATAATGTCTAAAAATAATTTTCTTGTGAAGAAAATACATGCAGAATACACGATTGACAGGTAATAAATGTCTCAAATGTGGTTGCCAGTTTTTAGCTAATCACGTAGTACATAACTCTACAAAAATCAAGAGAACTTCAGTAACTATTTCACCCGCTATCTTCTTCTTTGAATGCTATTTTTCCGACCAAACCACCGAAAGCTTTCATAACAGACTTACTGGTTGGTCATCACCTAATTGTGAGCGATTATCAAAATTGCTTATCTTCATTATTATTAGATGCCAGCACTAGCAGGGAAAATAGGAAAGTACCATTGATAGATGAGGAGTACTGTTGGATTCGATACAATTGGAAAGGTTGAAATGAAACAGCTTAAATAAAAATGCTAGCCCACAATAGTTAAGATGAGATATTGGATAAATGAGGTTTTATAAAAATAAACTCCCAACTCATCATTCAAGATTCATCACTTCTATCTACGGGCTAGCTTGGATTTATATGTGTGTTAGTAATTTTCTAGTTCCCAATTAAGCTTTTCAGCTCTGATATTGCTAGTGTATAGGCCAATTGTGCAGCGTACACATCTGCGTTGGCCTTGGCCACTTGTGCCTTGGTTGTGAGTATGTCCGTTTTAAGGTTCAACCCAGCGGCTTGCTTATCTTCTTGTACTTTCAATTCTTTGGTACGATAATCTAAAACACGTTGTGCAACAGCTATCAAAGATTTGCTTTGGTTGACTTTACGATACGCTTTTTCAATATCGCTAGTTACTTGTTGTTGAAGGTTCAAGATGTTTTCTTCGGCTTGTTTGACTTGCGCTTCACGCTGTTTGAGTAAGTGTTTATTCGAAAACAAATCTTGAACGTTCCACTTTAAATTAAGTCCTACAAAAGGATTATGATTCGGTAAAATTGGATTACCAGATTGATACGTATATCCAGTAACGAATCCAAAATCTGGAAGTGTACTTTGTTGTGCAGCCTTAATACCTAGCTGTGCTTTTTCCTTGGTTAAACTTGCAATTTGGATATCAGGGTTTGAAGAAGTAGCACTTTTAAAATTCTCAATACCAGTAATTTGCTCCATGGCAAAAGAGGATTCTTGGAGATTAAAATCTTCATCAGCAATACCTGTTAGTTTGACTAAATCTGATTTATAATTTTGTGCTTGAATGCTTAGTTTCAACATATTTTGTTCTTCATCGGCAATGTTGGCCAATAAGCCTGCTTGGTTTACATCAATGGTTTTTCCAGCTGCAATAGCCGTTTCGACATCGCCCAATTTGGCTTTTGCTACTGCTAATTTCGCTTCAGCTTCTTCTAATTGCTTTTGGGCAATAAGTGTTCCGTAGTACAATTGCTCAACACCTTGGGTAATTTGTAAGGCAATTTTTTGTTTTTCTTTTTCTGTAATAGCCACATCCATACGATTTACCTCCAAACCAGTCTTGATTTTAATCTGCTGACTGATAGGCTGATAGGCTGTAACACCTAAGTTGTATAGATTTTTATTCCCAATCTGAATATTTTTATCTTCGTTGGGTAGTGGCACTTGTACAGTAGTGCTTACTGGCAAAACACCGATAGAACCCGCAGGAATTGTGATGTTGGCTAAATTGAAATTGTATTGGTAATTTCCGTTGACCGTAGCTGTAGGATAACGCTTGGTTTCGTCCTCTTTGATTTTGGCTTCACGTTCGGCTATTTGCCATTGTTTTACCGATAAAATATGATTGCTTTTCAGAGCGGTTTCTTTCAGCTGTTGCAACGAATAGGTCGGTGTTTGAGCCGTGGCATATTGCCCTTCCAAAGAAAGGGCAAGTGCCATAAGTGTGATATTTTTAACGAAAGACTTCATACCGATTCTATGCGTTTTGTTGTGTTAAAATGTCTTTTTTGTCTTTAGGTTTTATCCAACCTATATACAATACTGGTACCGACAATAAGGCCATGAGCATACTCCAGACAACCCCAAAGGCTAATACACTTGCCAAAGGTGCCCACATAGGCGAGTGAGAAATAATCATAGGAACAACACCAATGGCGGCTGCCATAGCCGTTAGAAAAATCGGACGTAAACGACGTTTACCACTTTCAATAGCGGCACTTCTAATATCCATACCATGTTTCATAAGCTCGTTGGTATGGTCGACAAGGATAATGGCATTTCTTACCACAATACCTGATAATGAAATCAGACCAATGAAAGCCGTAAAACTAAAGTTATTACCTGTAGCGTATAAGCCTAAAATTGCACCAAACAAACTCAGTGGAATGGTTAGCATCACGATAGCCGATTCTTTAAGATTACGGAACTGAAACAATAGAATAAAGAAAATCAATACCAAGCTTACCATTAGTACAGTCACTAATTGCGAGAACGTTTCTTTCTTGTTGGCATCTTCGCCACCATATTCAATTCGATAGCCGCTAGGTAACTGCAATTTGTTGATTTCGGGCTGAACTACTTTGACTAATTCTGCTGGTAGTACGCCTTCTGCCAATTCACTTTGCACGGTTAAAGTTCTTACTCCATTACGGTGCATGATTTTACCCGCTTGCCATTCTGGAATAATATCTGCGATTTGACGCAATGGAACATTGGCGCCAGTTACAGGCGATTTCATATAGGTATTAGCCAAGTCGTCGGTATTTTTGCGACTATTTTCATCTAATCTCAACACAATATCGACTGCATTGTTGCCTTCATACATGGTCGAGATAGCTGCGCCACTAAAGCCTGTATATACGGTTTGGGAAATACTGGTAGTGGTAAAACCTAGTCGGTTGGCTTCTTCTTTGAGTTTTATACCAAAACCATAATAGTCTTCTCCAAAATCACTTCTTACAAATTTACTTCCAGAGGCCTTTTTAAGAATATTTGAAACTTGATTAGACAAATCTTTCAAATGGTTAATGTCGTCACCGATAATGCGTACTTCAACTGGGGCTTTTAATGGAGAACCTTGTTGCATCAATTTTACAAAAGTTGTTCCCTCAGGAATTGCCATTTCCACTTTATTACTTAGTTCTTCTGCTAACTCTTCAGCCGTTTTGTCGGTTGTAGTATTAATCAAAATCTGCGCATAATTCGTTGTAGGAAACTCTGGCGAGAAATTATAGTAAAATCTCGGAGCGGCTGTTCCTGTGAAGGTTGCATAAGAAAGTACTCGTTTGTCGCCTTTAATCAATGCCTCAGCTTTGAGAATAGCCTGATTGGTTTTTTCGAGCTTGGTGCCTGTTGGCATCCACAGTTCTATGACAAATTGGTTACGTTCGGCTGATGGGAAGAATAATTGTCTTACGCCTGCTTTGAATAATAAACCTGCCAAAAGAATCGGAATAATGCTACTGATAATTGTGGCGATAGGATGTTTTACACACCATTCCAACAGATTATTATAGCCAATTTGCATATAGTCAAGTAAGCTTTTTCTACTCTTCTTCTCGTTTTCACCATGTTGATGTAAGCCTTTTTTGATAAACATATAACATAACATAGGCGTGAGCAACATTGCTACGATAAACGATGAAGCTAAGGCTACAGCAACGGTAATCGGTAGGGCAAAAATAAACTCACCGACCGAACCATTTAATAAAATCATCGGCATAAACGAGGCGATAATCGTAATGGTAGCAGCCAGCACTGGAATCACCAAATCACTAGCACTACGCCATGCGGCTGTCCAACGCTCTACACCTTCATCGAGTAACTCTACGTAGTTGTCGGCAATGACAATGGCATCATCTACGACCATACCAAGTACCAAAATCAACGCTGCTAAAGATACCTGATGTAATTCGATGCCCAAAGCGTGCATAATAGCAAATGTCACAGCTACAGTCATCGGAATGGCAGTAGCAGCCACGGCAGCAATCCGCAAAGGTAAAAGCAAAACTACTACCACTATCACAGACAAAATCGCAAGGAAAAATTCATGAATAAAATGTGATACGTTTTCATCTACCAAATGAGGCTGGTTGACAATAGTGGTAATCTTTACTTCAGAAGGAAATACTTGCTTTACGGCATCTATCTTTTTGTTGACTTCATCTCCAAACTGAACAATGTTATTGCCTTCGTGCATTTGGATGGATAACAAAATTGCTTTGTTTCCATTTACAGTGATGATACTTTGTGGTTCGGCATAATCACGTTTGAGACTTGCCACATCGCTTACTTTTACCGTTGAGCCACTTTGTGAGGCGCCTACAATTTGATTTGCCAAGTCATTTTCGGTATTGTAAAAACCATTAGTATAAAGCGGTGTTTTACTTTGCTCGGTTTTGACAGAACCCGTTGCATTAATGCTATTTTGAGATTGTAATACTTTTACTACTTGTTGCAAACTAACGCCATATTGTGAAAGTTTTTCAGAGCTAGATGATACAACAATCTGTTCTTTTTGTTCGCCAACACGTTTGATTTTTGATGCTGCTGGAATCGTTCTTAAATAATCCTCCAACTTTTGGGCATACGTTTTTAGCTCGGCATAGCTGGCTTTATTGCTTTCTAAAGCAATTACCATAGCTTCTGTATCTCCAAAATCTGAGTTGACGATTGGACCTCTTACGCCCTCTGGTAAATCCAATTGCTTGGATACTAGCAGTTGATGGCGAAGTTTACTCCAAAACACATCGGGCAATTTTACTTTTTCGGTTAACTCTACATTGACTACTACGATACCATCTTTGGTTGTAGAATAGGTTTTAGCTTTGTTAACTTCCTCATATTGAAACAAATACTGTTCAAGCTTTTTAGTTACTTGGTCTTCCACCTGTGCTGAGTTTGCCCCAGGAAAGTAAGCAATAACCAAGCCTTGACGAATCGTAATTTTGGGGTCTTCACGACGGGGCATATTCATCAAAGAATTGACCCCAATCGCAAATAGCAGTAACAATACCGATAAAGTTACGTGCTTATATTTGAGTGATGCTTGTATAATATTCATGACGCAACTATTTAATTGTAATTAGAGAACCATCCGAAAGTTTGTTTTGACCTGCCGATACCACAACCTCGCCAACATTCAGTCCCGAAACTACCTCTACTTGATTATCTGCCACTTTTCCGATACTGATTTTGCGTTTAAATGCTTTGTTTTGTGATTGGTCGACTACATACACAAACTCCTGATTATCCAAATCGTGATTGATGATTTCTAAAGGCAATAAAATTCTTTGTGCAGCTACGTTAGTTTTGATACGTGCTTCAGCAATCATACCAGGACGAATCAAAAGGCCAGGGTTATCTACTTCTATTTTGATGGTAAAAGCTCTTGAAGTAGCATCAGCGGCTGAACCAACTTCGGTTACTCGTCCTTTAAAAGTTTTATCAAGTGCCGAAATAGTTACCTCTGCCATTTGCCCTAATTTAATTAAATGAAGTTCACCTTCTGGTATATACGCAAGTACTTTTACTTTACGAATATCTGATATGACAAGTAGTGGGTTTCCAGTACCAATGATTTCTCCAGCTTCTCCTAATTTCTTAATCAATACTCCGCTAATGGGCGAATACAATTTGGTATCGGTAAGATTTTTTTGTTGTAGTTGTTGCTGTAATTTGGCTTGTTGTAGTGTGAAATTTACTTTAGAAAAATCACTTTCGGAGATACTATTGCGATCACGCATGATTTTGAGACGATTGAATTCATCCGATACTTGATTGACTTGAACGTCTGATAAATCCTTTGCAATCTTGTAATTAGTAGGTTCAATGGTGGCGACTAATTGTCCTTTTCCAATATTTTGCCCTTCACGGCTTGAGATAAAATTGATACGACCAGCCACCAAAAAGCCCAAACGAACAGTGGTGCTACCATCAACGTTTCCACTTACCGAAACCTCTTTGTTGGCTTGTGATGATTCAACTTTTGTAACATTTACAGCAATAGCCTGAGCTTTATTTTCTGTAGTTTTTGTTTCATTGTGTTTGCAACTTGCCAATAACAAAGTTGTAAGCACACCTAGATAAATATTAGCGTACTTCATGGTTTGGGGATTTTTAAATGAATAAAGATTTTTGTATCGTTATTTGTGGTATATCTAAAAAATATAAAAGCTCACTGGCTTTATCACAAAATTCCTCGTTGCCACATACCATAAATTCCATTTGACTCATGGTATTGGCGTTGATAATAGATTCAAGTTCGGGATGTTCTTGAAAAAAATTATCAGAAACTTCCGAAGATATAAAATAGGTAAATAATACGGTTGGATAATGTCTTACTAAAATGTCAAGCTCTCTACGAAAACTAAAAACCTGATCAGGGGAGTAGTACACTACCGATATGTGATGTATTCCTTTTGTGGTAAGTTTTGATTTTACCTGAGGAAAAATGGTTGCCATTCCCGACTCGTCGGTGATGAAAACCCAATGGACACTATTGTCAAAATCTGCCTCCATCGTTTTGTTGTTTAATTTGATGTGACAAAGTTGGGCATAAGAAAAATGGAAATTTTTAATCTATATTAAAAAATGAAGCCTTATCGATATTTTTTTGATAAGGCTTGTATATAACTTTTAAGTTTAGTGAAAAATCTCTATTTCGTCTTTGAGCGAATGACACTCAACGTTTGCTGAGTGATGCCCAGATACGAAGCAATATGCCCCAGTGGCGCGCGCATCAGAATAGAAGGGTGCTCGTTGAGCAAAGTCGTATATCTTTCTTGGGCAGTATGAAATTGTAGCGAATATAGTCTATCCGAAAACAACTTTACCATCTGGATAGAAGTCAAAAATACGTAATCTTTCAAAGCTGGTATTTCTTCAGCTAATGCCATAAAGTCTCTGTATTGGATAGTTCGTAATGTTACATCTTCCAACGCCTCAGTGCCATAAGGTGTTGGTTGATTAAAAAATACGCTGTCGATATTCATAGAAACAAAGCCTTCTTCAAAGAAAAAGTGTGTAATATCTTTGTCATTATGTGTATAATAGGTACGCAGCAAGCCTTTTTCCACAAAAGTTGCCTTTTGCGAATTAGCTCCAGGCATCATCAGAATGGTATTCTTGGCATGACGCTCGGTTTTGAAGGCTTTATTGATTCGTTCTTGCTCGGTTTCAGACAAAGGAATTTTGCTGCTGATATGTTGTATAAAATCCATAGGAGAAATGATAAGTTTTGGCGGCGCATAGGCCTATGGCATTGATTGAAATCTAAAGATGAGCAAATCAACAAAATTCAAGAACAAATTCCAATAAGCGATAGGGCTTCTATAAAAAGCAATTTTCCCAGAAAATAGATTTATGTCAGTTAGCCGACTTTTGGTCAAGTAGATATCTATGAAGTTTGTGATATAAATTTTAAATCACAAAATGATGAAGACCAAATTATTTGTATTGCTTTTATTTTTAGTGTCAACAAGCGCACAGCTTCTCGCACAAGAAACCGATGTTTTCCAGAAAGACGGAATCGCTATCCGAGGTTATGACCCAGTGGCTTATTTCAAGCAAAGTAAGCCTGTAAAAGGACAAGAGACAATTTCCTATGACTGGAATGGCGTAAAATGGTTGTTTAGTTCTGATGAAAACAAGGAGGATTTTAAGGCAAATCCTGAAAAATTCGCACCCCAATTTGGAGGATATTGTGCTTATGGTTTGAGCGAAAACCACAAATCGCTCACCGAACCAGATGCTTTCACGATTGTGGATGACAAATTGTATTTAAACTATAACCTGAAAGTAAAGGAGTTATGGAAAAAAGATATTTCTGGTAGAATCAAAAAAGCGAATGAGCTTTGGCCTGTACTAAAATCAAAAGAGGCTAAGCAATAGTAGGGTTTCCTATTTTGACAAAAACAGAATATCCATGTTTTTAAAATTATTAAGGCGGTGAGGTAGAAACTTCTCCGCTTTTTTGTTGCTAAGTCATGATAGTCAAAAAGCTAAAAGCCTTCTATTTATCCTCTTCAATTGCTATGCTAGTACAGTATTTTTAAAGAATATAATCCTATAACAAGTAGCTGATTTTTCAGTTATATTGTTATTCTTAGATATTTTTGATTATTTCGTACAGCTTTCTAATATAACCTCAATCATGCGCATCAAGGAAATACCACCGCTTCAGGAGCAATTACTCTGGAATAATTTCAGAGCTGGCGATGAAATGGCCTTTACGCAATTGTCGACTCGCTATTACAGAATGTTTCGCCATTATGGTGAGAAATTTACAACTAATAGCCAAATTATAGAGGATGCCATTCAAGATTTACTGGTAAATTTATGGGTAAAAAGAGCCTCATTGACCGAGGTGGAATCCGTAAAGTTTTACTTGCTCAAAGCATTTAGAAACCAGTTATTCAAAACATTACGCACTTTTAGTACGGTACCATTTGAAGATAATTTTCAAGAAAATTTTTCTGAAGCCTCATCCGAAATGTTTTTTATTGAAAACGAATCTCAGCAAGAACAACAATCTAAGATTTCATATTTTTTAAAACAACTCCCTGACCGCCAGCGAGAAATACTTTACTTGCGATTTTATCAAGACTTGCGAGTGGAAGAAATAGCACAGTTATTACAAATCAAACCTCAGTCTGTATCAAACATCATTCAAAGAGCCCTTCTGAATCTTCGCCAACATTGGGAATTATTAGTTCCTTTTATTTTGCTTTGGTTGCTTTAAACAAAAGAATTAGTGCTGAGGCACAAAGCGTTTCTACATATTCTTTCTATCTCCAATCGTAGTATTATATTTTCCTTTCAATTTTTTATACAAAAAATTACAATTTCAATCTCCTCAAAATCAGTGTTTTATTATTTTTTTTGAAAAAAATTGTGTTTTAATGAGTATCCGAGTACATATTTTGGGATGTAGCATATATAATGTCAAATTGACACAATTTATCTCTTTAGTTTCTTAAAAAAGCTAAAGAGTCAAACGATATGAACACAAAGAAAACATTTGAAGCGCTGTTAGAAGATGCCTCTATTCGTCATTGGGTGTACGAAAACCGCAATCAGCCCACACACGTGTGGGAAGAGTGGGCGCGTGTACAAGGAATAGAAGGTGTATATCTTCAGCAATTGCGTATATTTTTATCTGAACTTGAAGGCGAACCTCTTGTATTGGATGAAAATTACATACAAGCTCGTGTTCAGTCGGCCTTACAAAAAGCGAAGGAAATAGAAAGCATTAAGTTTTACGACTCGCAAATAATAGAAGAGTCTCCAAAAACTTTTTGGCGAATTGTTTCCGATTATTGGGTAGTGGCAGCTTCGATAATGGTTTTTGTGGGGTTGGGTTATTTGGTTTATACTGCCAAACAAAACCAGCCATTGCCTGTAGTGAGTTTTGATCAAAAACTGAATCTTTCGCACCAAGAAGAATCTTTTGTAGAAACTACCAATCCCAATAAGCGTAACAAAATGGTGGTATTACCTGATGGCAGTACTGTTATTTTACAAAAAGGGAGTAAACTTAAATACTTTGACTCCTACAATACCCAGAACCGTGAGGTGTATTTGAGTGGAGAAGCTTTTTTCGAAGTAGTCAAAAATCCTCAAAAACCATTTTTGGTTTTTACCAAAGATATCGTGACTAAAGTTTTAGGGACAAGTTTTACTGTAAAAGCATTTGATGACGATAAAGAAGTAAAAGTGATGGTGAAAACAGGAAAGGTAAATGTGATTCAGCAAAAGAACTTAAACATCAAAGATATTACAGAAAAGACTAATATAGGAGGGATATCCCTTACCGCCAATCAGCAAGTAACGTATCAGCGAGAAGAACATAAGCTAATTAAAGCTGAATTGAACAATCCTCAGTTTTTATCATTAAACAATAATAATCAATCGTTTACCTTTAAATCTACTCCAATTTCCGACGTTTTTATACAATTAAGCCAAGCCTACGGCATAGAAATAGTATTCGATGAAAAAGTCATGAGCAAATGCACTTTTACGGCTACTCTTGGAACAGAGCCGTTGGATGAAAAAATGAAATGGATTTGTGCGGCAATAGATGCTGAATATCAGGTATCTGGAGGACGTATTTTTGTAGAGGGCAGGCCTTGTAGGTAGTTCTATGACCTAGATGTATGAAAGAAAATTAACTAAAACTTGATAACTATGTAACCAAAAACCCAATTGTCACAACGACAGATTACAAAAAAAAGATGAATGATGCGCCAACATCACTCATCTTCAACCAAATCCCTTTTTGATGCTGCTATGCGTGGTCCTAAAAATTAGGACTCAGGGATTGTTTTTGTCAATTTTTCACAACTAACAAATTATCCAAAAGTATGAAAAAAAAGTTTCCATCGTATCAAACTTTACGAAAAATTATGAGAATTAGTTTGTTGCAAATCGCTCTTTCCGTCCTGTGTGTGAGCATGTCATTGGCACATAGGAGCAATGCACAAGATTTGCTAAACAAAAAAGTGACACTTCATCTCAACAAAAATGAGGTAGTCGATGTGCTGGAGAAAATCGAAAAACAAACTCAAGTAAACTTTATTTATAGCCCAGAAATTATAGATGCCAAAAGAAGTGTTTCGATTAATGCCGACGACAAAGCATTGGGCGAACTACTGACCGAATTGTTTCGCCCTTTGGATATTAGTTTTGAGGTAACGGGCAAACAGATTTTATTGAAAAGAAGAAAAAACGTATTGCCAACAAAAGAAATTCTACCAAATCTAAGTTGGCAAATGCCCGACATCGTCGTAATGGGCTCCATCAAAGATGAAAATGGTGAAGCATTGGTAGGGGTGACAGTTCAAATAAAAGGCACCACCAAAGGCACAACTACAGGACCAGATGGTACGTTCAGACTATCGATTCCTAATGAACAAACTACCTTGGTATTTTCGTCGGTAGGATATCAAAAAGCAGAAATGCTTGTTGGAAAGCAAACATCTTTGAGCGTAGTCTTGAAAGCTGATGTAGGTAATCTCGACGAAGTTGTGGTTGTAGGTTATGGTTCACAGAAGAAAAGCGCTATTTCGGGTTCGGTTTCAGATATTAGTCAAAAAGCAATTGCAAGCAACCCTTCGCCCAACTTAAGTAACTCATTGGTAGGTCAAGCTACGGGTATTATTGCTACACAACGTTCGGGTGAGCCTGGCAAAGATGCCTCAAATATCTTGATTAGAGGAATTGGTACTACAGGAGACGCTTCGCCTATTTTTGTAATTGACGGGATTGTTCGTTCATCAAGCGATTTTGCACAGTTGAACTCAAGTGAAATTCAGTCATTTTCAGTATTGAAAGATGCAGCTAGTGCAGCCGTATTTGGTATCCGTGCTGGTAATGGAGTTATTTTAGTAACAACCAAAAGAGGTGCTGAAGGCAAAATGCAAATTGACTTCAATGCCAATGTCGGTGTTCAAGAGCGTACTCGCAATCCTGAGTTTTTGAATTCTTATGAATATGCTACTTTATATAATGAAGCTTTGGCAAACGATGGCAAGCCTGCGCTTTATTCGGCAGCGGATTTAGAAAAATATCGTACACATTCTAGTCCAGATACTCACCCTGATTCGGATTGGTTTTCGACCTTGAAAAAATCAGCAATGGTTCGTAACTATAGTCTCTCGGCAACGGGTGGAACTGACAAAATTCGTTATGCAACTTCTTTAGGGTACTTGAAGCAAGATGGTATTATTCCTTCTAACGATTTTAATAGATATAATTTCCGTTCGAATATCGATGCAAACGTTACCAAAACGACTAAGCTTTCATTTGACATTTCGGGTCGTGATGAGAAAACAAATAACGTTGCTTCTGAGGAAGTATTTAGATGGATGTCTGGTACACCACCCAATAGAACGCCTATTACTTGGTCGAATGGTACTTATTCAAATGGCCCCTCTTATTTGACTTTACCTGAAAATGGTTATAGAAAAAGAAATATTCAGGCATTTCGTGGACGAATGGAATTGGAACAACAATTACCATTTTTGAGTGGACTATCGATTAAAGGTATTGCATCCTATGACAAAACATTTACTGATAACAAAAACTGGACTTTTACCAAAACTCCATTCTACAATAGGCTTCCAGATGGCTCTTTTGTAGAAGCAGCTAAAGGACCTACTTCATTGATTCAAAATCATTTGGATGAGCAATCTGTCACTTTAGAGACGCACTTGAACTACAAGAAAACTATAGGTAAAAGCAATTTTACAGGTTTGTTATTGTACACTCAAACCAAACAACTTTGGAACTACATGAGTGTATCTCGAGAAGGATATACTTTGGCGATTGACGAAATCAACTTTGGTGCAGCTGCTAATCGTAACAACGGAGGCTATTCAGGAAGTAGCGGTCGTCAAGGGATTGTTGGGCGTTTTAACTGGGCTTATGAAGACAAGTATTTCTTTGAAACAAGCTTTAGAGCAGATGGTTCAGAACAATTTGCTGATGGTAAGCGCTGGGGCTTTTTCCCATCTGTTTCGGCAGGTTATGTGATTTCACAAGAATCATTCATGAAAAACTCCTCGATAGTTGATTTCTTGAAACTACGTGCATCGTACGGTATTTTGGGTAACGACCGTTTGGGAGGTGAGCGATTCCTTTACTTACAATCTTATTTTGTAAATGGCTCAGCAGTTTTTGGCGATGCTAATGTACAACCAACGATTGTAGAAGGAAGACTTTCGAATCCAAACGTAACTTGGGAAACGGTTAAGAAACTAAACATTGGATTGGATGCAACTTTGTTAAAAGGCAAACTGACAGCAGTAGTTGATTACTTTTTTGATAAAAGAAGTGATATTCTTGCTTCAAGAAACCTTTCTGTTCCTAGTTTATTGGGTGTTGGATTACCTGTAGAAAACCTAGCAAAAGTGAATAACAGCGGGGTCGAAGTTACTTTGAGTCACAGAAATAGAATCAATAATGAGTTGGGATACTCTATTGGAGGAAATATGACGTATGCCAAAAACGAAATCGTGTTTATCGACGAAGCCGCTTCTGTGAACCCTAATATCAGAAGAACAGGTTTGCCATTAAATACGCAGTTTGGTTACAGAGCGCTTGGTTTGTTCCAAACGCAAGCCGAAGTTGATGCCGCGCCAAAGCAATTGGGAAATACAGCGCCTGGTGATGTTCGTTACGAGGATATCAACAAAGATGGAAAAATTGATGATTTGGATCGTGTTGCTATCGGAAAGTCAAATACGCCAGAAATTATTTTTGGTATCAATGGCGGCTTTCAATACAAAAACTTTGACTTTACTTTCTTGTTCCAAGGGGCTACCAACGTAAATCAATACTACGAAGGTGAAGGCGCATGGCCATTCTTTGTTGGTTCGGGTGCTTTGAAAGCAAACCTTGACCGCTGGACACCATCGAATCCTAATGCGACAGAGCCACGTGTATTGATTGATCCAACCAACTTGAATCACGCGGGTTCATCGTTCTGGATGAGAGATGCTTCATACATTCGTCTCAAAAATGTTGAATTAGCTTATAATGTTCCTTTAGAAAAACTGAAAATCGGCTTTATCAGAGGTATTCGTGTTTACATCAATGCAAATAACGTTGCTACTTGGTCAAAAATCAAAAACTATGACCCTGAAAATGCTAGTGGTAGAGGTTGGGATTACCCTCAGTTTAGAATTTGGAATGCTGGTGTAAACTTTAAATTTTAACAAACATTAAGATGAAGAAAATACTCTATAAAATTTTACAACTTGTTTGTACGCTCACAAGTATTACCTTATTCTCTGGTTGCGAATCGGATATTTTGAACCAAGTACCTAAAGACTCATTGACAGGAGAAACCGTATGGACTGACCCACAAGGAGCTATTCAGTTTGTCAATGCTATTTATGGCCAAATGCCTTCTGGTTTTGACCGTAATTACCAAGGTTGGGCCAAAGGACTTTATTTATTGGATGGCGTAACCGACGACGGTGATGTAGGTATGCCTTGGACACACTCCAATGAACTACAAACAGGTAATTTTTTACCTTCCAATGTGCCTTGGGGCGAAACTTGGGGCGATTATTATAGCTTGGTTCGTAAGGCAAATATGGCGCTCGAAAACTTGGGTAGCCTCAAAGACGAAGCATTGCGTAATCGCCTGATGGGAGAAGCCTACTTCTTGCGTGGATTTATTTATCATGAATTATTGAGATTGTATGGAATGCCTTCAACAGGAAGCGAGCCTACGGGTGTACCGTTGATTAACAAAAGTTTGACTTTGACTGATAACTTCCAAATTCCTCGTGCCAAATACGATGAAGTAGTGGATTTTATCATTGCTGATTTAGATAAAGCTGCTTCTTTATTACCCAAAAAAGGAGCCATCGAAGCTGGTAGAGCTACTTCTGGAGCTGCCAATGCCCTTAAAAGCCGTGTGTTATTGTATGCTAGCCGTTGGCAGGCGTCGGCGGATGCCGCCAATAAGGTAATCAATACCGATTATACTTTGTTCAGCGATTATAGAACTTTGTTTTTAACGAAAAATAATAGCGAAATTATTTTTGCGAAAAAATTCCAAGCACCTGATAAAGTGCATTTTGGCGTAAATAATGGCTTTGACGTGGTGAACTCTCCGCCATCAATCAGAGGGGGTAGTGATGCTGGCTGGGGTGGTAACGTTCCTACGCAAAACTTTGTGGATTCGTATGATATGATTGATGGTAAATCACAAGCAACATCGCCATTGTACAAACCATCTGAGCCATGGGCAAACCTTGACCCTCGTTTTGAGGCAACTGTCGTACACAATGGCTCGACTTTCCGTGGACGTGTAATTGAATTATTTGCAGGTGGTGCCGATGTAACAGGCAGAGCTGAGGATACCAAAACAGGTTATATCTTACGTAAGTTTCATGAAGAGCAGTATGTTCTTTATACAAAAAGTAGTGACCAAGATTGGATTTTTATCCGTTATGCAGAAGTTTTATTAAACTATGCTGAAGCCAAAAATGAGGCTTCGGGTCCAGATGCGACGGTATATAGTGCAATCAACACTATCAGAAAAAGAGCAGGTATGCCAGATTTGGAAACAGGACTGTCTAAAGACCAAATGCGCGCTAAAATCCGAAATGAACGTAGAATTGAATTGGCTTTTGAAGAACACCGTTTCTTTGATATTCGTAGATGGAAAACGGCAGAAAGCTTGTTGAATGGCCCATTGTATGGTGTTAAAATGACAAAATCAGGGAATACAATTACATATACTCGTTATGCTTTCGAGAATAGAGGATTCCCTTCTAAGCTTTATGTATTGCCAATACCACAAAGTGAAGTAGATAAAAACCCAGCAGCAAAACAAATTGCTGGCTGGTAATTGAGTTTGAGTGTTGAATTGTGAGTGGTGAATGGTGAATGAAAAATTTGGGTAATAATACCTTATCTCACTAATTTATTAAACTTAATTCTGCACAATTACTCAAGTATATATCTTATTCGCTAGAGGCTATAAGCATAAGGCTGTTGGCTGTGCTTGCCTAATGCCTACAGCTTACAGCCTGAAGCGTAACAATTGTTAAGATTAGGAAAACCATTGGGATTCAGTTTATCGGGCGAAATTTTCGCCCGATAAATTTTTTGAGTAAAGTATTTATCTTTAGCTTTTAACACAAAAGTTGTTTCATCCTCACTATTACGTGCCATGTGCAAATATCTCTCTTTCTTCTTGTTACCACTTTTTATCGCATGTTCTTCTAATACAAAAGAAACTTTGTTTAAGGCCATCGACGCCAAAGACTCAGGAGTCTCTTTTGTCAATGAAGTAGTAGAAGATGCCCAAAATAACGTGCTCGAATACCAATATTTTTATAATGGAGGTGGAGTTGCCATAGGCGATGTCAATGGCGATGGTTTGGCAGATATTTATTTTACAGGAAATATGGTTGAAAACAAACTGTATCTCAACAAAGGAAAATCCGAAAATGCTTCTTTTCATTTTGAAGATATTACTGAAAATGCAGGTGTAAAAGGTCGTAAACGCTGGAAAACAGGTGTGTCAATGGCGGATGTCAATGCCGATGGAAAACTAGATATTTATGTATGTTATTCAGGAATGGGAACCGACGACGACCGTCGTAATGAGTTGTATATCAACCAAGGAAATCAAAACGGAATACCCGTATTTAAAGAATCTGCCAAAGAATATGGCTTAGATGCGCCAGGAACATATACAACCCAAGTCGCTTTTTTTGATATGGACAACGATGGCGATTTGGATATGTTTATGGTCAATCATGCCGATATGTTTTTTAACTCGGTTTTTAATACCCAAAAATTACGTAATACTCGCCACAACAAATTCGGAAATCGCCTTTATCGTAATGATAACGGACATTTTAATGATATAAGTAAAGAGTCGGGCATTGATGGAAGTGGGTTGAATTTTGGTTTGAGTGTAGCCATGGGCGATGTCAATAATGATGGTTGGTGTGATTTGTATGTGACCAACGATTATGATGAACAAGATTTTTTATATATCAACGAAAAAAATGGTCATTTTAAAGAAGTAACCAACGAAAGTTTTGGACATCTTTCTAAATTTTCGATGGGCTCAAATATCGTTGATTTAAACAATGACCTTCGTAGCGATTTAATTACGCTAGATATGTTGCCAGAATCCAACGAGCGACAAAAGTTGCTCAAAGGCCCTGACGAATATGACAGACACCAGTTACTTTTGGAAAGTGGCTTTTATCACCAAAATATGCGTAATATGTTGCATATTAATCAGGGAAATATGGCAAATGGTATTCCAGTATTTAGTGAGGTGGGTCAATTGGCTGGAGTTTCAAATACCGACTGGAGTTGGTGTCCTTTGGCAGGTGATTTTGATAACGACGGTCGCAAAGATTTGTATATTACCAATGGCTATTTACGAGATTTTACCAATCTTGACTTTTTGAAATTTACTTATGAAGAAGAAAACCAAAAAGCCCAAGCTACAGGTCAGAAACTGAATACTTGGCAATTGATTCAACAAATGTCACAGACCTTGGTAAGTAATTATGGGTTTTCGAATCAAGGAGATGGACAAGATATTTCGTTCAAAAATGTTACCGAATCTTGGGGACTTTCTACTCCTTCGATTAGTACAGGCGCCGCTTATGCCGATTTGGATAATGACGGCGATTTGGATTTGGTTATTAATAATTCCAATCAGCCTGCTTTGGTATATGAAAACCGTGAACAACAACAAACACCTAGTCATTATTTGAGAATACAACTAGCTCAAAATCAGAAAAATACTTTTGGGATTGGTGCCAAAATCGTCTTACATACGACTTCGGGTGTGCAAACTCAAACGTTATTTCCTGCCCAAGGTTTTCAAAGTTGTACCGAGCCTATCGTTCATTTTGGTTTAGGAAAAGATTCTCTTGTGACAGCGCTTGAGGTATATTGGACAGATGGAAAAGTATCTAAACTTTCAGCAATTAAGACAAATCAATTGCTCAAAATAAATAATCAAAATGCTGCTGAAGGCGTATTTTCTTTACCAGAAAATCCTGCTATGTTTGAAGATTTTACGGATAAATCAGGTTTGAATTTTACCCATCAAAATCTTCTGCAAGTAGATTTTAAGCAACAAATATTATTACCCTATCAACTTTCAAAACTTGGTCCGTTCATGGCCGTAGGCGATGTCAACGGCGATGGACTTGAGGATGCCATAGTGGGTGGGAATTATCTCAAACCTGCGGTTTTATATTTTCAACAACAAAATCAAACCTTCAAGGCTTCAAATTTTCAGCCTTGGAATACGATCGGATTATATTCGGATATGGGTCTATGTTTGTTTGATGCTGATGGCGACAACGATTTGGATTTGTTTATCGCACGAGGAAACACCAATCAGCCAGCACATTCGACAGATTATCAGGATGTTATTTTTGCCAATGATGGAAAAGGAAATTTTAGTTTAGTCCCCAATGCCTTGCCCGATTTGGCAAGCAATGGAAGTTGTGTTACAGCTTCGGATTATGATAAAGATGGCGATTTAGATTTGTTTGTGGGCGGACGCTCGATGCCTGGACGGTATCCTGAAGCTGATTTTTCGTATTTGCTCAAAAACCAAAGTGCCAATGGTCAGATAAAATTTGCTTATGCTTCCGAACAAAAAGAACTTGCTTTGCGCCAGCCTGGGCTTGTAAATAGTGCAGCTTGGATAGATTTGAACAAAGATGGTTGGATTGATTTGGTTGCGGCAGGTGAATTTATGCCTATTACCATTTTCGAAAACCATAAAGGACAATTACAGGATGCCACTGCCCAATATGGACTTGATAACTCGCATGGAATGTGGCAAAAAATCGTGCTGGATGATATCGATAATGATGGAGATATAGATATTCTGGCAGGGAATTTAGGACTCAATACGCAATTGCGTGCTTCTCAAAGCCAACCGATGACGCTCACCTATGGAGATTTTGATCAAAATGGAGTCATAGAACCAGTGATTAGCTATTTTATTCAGGGTAAGAGCTATCCTTTGGCAACCCTAGATGAATTCTCGTATCAGATGCCAAGCATTAAAAAGAAATACTTGAAGTATAAAGATTATTCAAAGGCAACTCTCAATGAAATACTGTCGGATGAGCAAAGAAAAAATAGTAAGGAACTTAAGGTACAAGAATTAAATACAACTCTATTTGTAAATAATCAAGGAAAATTCACGGCGAATAGTCTTCCAATAACCGCACAAAACTCGTGGGTTTCTGGAATTGTTGTTCAAGATTTTAATAAAGATGGCAAAAAAGACCTGCTACTAGCAGGGAATTTCTATCCTTGGAAAATTCAGCTAGGCAAAAACGACGCTAGCAAAGGCATTATTTTGCTTGGAAAAGGAAATGGAGGCTTTTCGACTTTGTCTTATACCCAAACAAAACTGCTATTAGACGGCGATGTTCGTGGGATTTATCCCATCAAAATGGCGAAGTCAACCGCTTATTTGTTTACAAGAAACGAAGGAAAATTAGGAATAGTAAGATAATAGCTCAAAACCGAAACCTTTAATACTCTGACTCTAAAGTTGAGTTAGCATTTTTACATTCTTCACGATTGCACTCGCCATAAAGTGTAAGTGAATGCCCTGTGACAGTAGCACCAAAATGCTCTTCAACGGTTGTTTGGATATGATGAATGCGTGGGTCGCAAAACTCAAAAATTTGATTGCATCTGAGGCAAATCAAATGACAATGTTGTTTTCTACCTAAAGCTCTTTCATAACGTGCTGCTTGTCCTTTGCCAAATTGGTGCTTGAGCACCAATCCAACTTCTTCAAAAAATACCAAGTTGTTATAAACCGTAGCCATACTAACTTGAAAATTATTTTGGATTAGATGTAAATAAAATTCTTCTGCCATAAAATGGTCATGGAATTTGTATAACTCTTCCAATAACTTATATCGTTCGGTTGATTTCCGAAATTTTTTCCTTATAACTTCAGCATCTAGATGTCTTTTGGCTTTTATAAATTCTTCTCTGCTTATCGAATCCATCCCTTTTTTGTCAACAAAGTGTATGCGGTTTTCAAGAAAATGCTAGAGCTATTAGCGGTTTGTCTATAGCTCTAGCTTTCTGAATTCACCGATTAACTGTACTCTCAGCAAAATACCTCTCTGCGTATTCGGTGAGAGTCTATCCTGTAATGTTCATGAGTAATTACTGAACAAATATAATTTGTTATTTTTAATTAATCTAAATAAAATTTATAAAATATTTACTCTGCTGGAATTTTATCTATTGCAACAACGTTGCAATATTGTACATAAATCTAAATAAATATGATAAAGCAGAACAACTACGAGGTAATTATTATAGGAGGGAGTTATTCAGGATTGTCGTCAGCAATGGCATTGGGACGTGCTTTACGGAAGGTAATGGTATTAGATAATGGAAAACCATGTAATAGATATACGCCTCATTCTCATAATTTTATTACGCAGGATGGCGTAGTACCTTATGAAATTTCCCAAAAGGCAAAAGATCAAGTACTAGCATATCCAACTGTAAGTTTTAGAGAAGCTAAGGTATTGGCAGTATTAAAAACAGAAGAAGGATTTGAAGTCAAAACCTCAGATGATTCTTTTTTTGCTAAGAAAATTATACTTGCAACGGGCATCAAAGATATTTTTCCTGACATCAAGGCTTTTGAGGACTGCTGGGGGAAAAGCATTCTACATTGTCCATATTGTCACGGTTATGAAGTTAGGAATCAACAAATCGCAGTCATAGGAAATGGTGATATCGGTTATGATTTTGCTAAACTGATTTATCAATGGTCAAACAATATTTCATTATTAACTGACGGAACAAGCACGCTGTCGAAAGAACAAGCCGATAAGTTGACTTCAAAGGGGATAAGAATTGTCGAAAATAAAATTGGAGAGTTTTTACACACTGATGGACAAATAGAGTCAATCAAACTTAGTGAAAATTTGGAGTTATTCGTTGATGCTGTCTTTGCGAGAGTACCTTTCAAACAATCAACTAATTTTGCTGAAAACTTAGGTTGTAACTTCTTGCCATCTGGTTATGTCCAAGTAGATGAGATGCAAAGAACTTCTGTTCAAGGGGTATATGCAGTCGGGGACAGTACCAGTATGATGCGCTCAGTTTCGGTTGCAGTGGCAACAGGTACAAAAGCAGGTGCGATGCTAAATAAAGAATTAATAGAAGAAGAATTTTAGCTTTTAACTTGCAATTAGCATTTTATCTCTAGAAAAAACTATAAGTAATAGGAAAGATTAAATTAATAGTATATCTGAGGTGTAATTTGATTATAAATGCCTTTAAATAACCAATATACTATTAACTAATAAAGTCTTCCTACTTAAGTATTAATGCAAAATAAAATTTAAGATTATGCTTGGGGCTTTCAGTTAACAGCTTTCGGCGGTGGTTTTTGGGAAAAAGCATGGTTGTGGGTAATAAAAAACATTTTAACACTCTGTGCCTTGTGCCTGTTGCCTAGTGCCTAAACACATAACTTAAATCTTATTCTGCACGATTACTTAAGTATTAATGCAAAATAAAATTGCATTAATACGCTTTAGGTTGTAAGCCGTAGGCATTAGGCAAAAAAGCTTCTATTATTTCATGAGAAATACTATTTAACTTTTTGCCTACTGCATAAAGCCTAGAGCTTAAAGCGGGTAAAATTATTTTAATTTTGCCCGCTAACTTACAATTCTTTTATTTTGATATTTTTGAAGGCTATTCCTTTCGACCAATCTTGAAGAGCAATATGCCCTTTTACCGTTTTGCTGAAAGTAGAGAAATATTTAAAATTACTTTTGGCTACAAGGTCTTTCCATTCTTTAGAAGTCAAATCTTGTTCGGCAGTCAAAACGCCATTGAGATAAAACTCAATTTTTCCGTTGACTTGCTTAATTCTAGACTCGTTCCATTCGCCAGCAGGCTTGGTTACTGCGGCATTTTTCTGAGGGAAAAATCCATATAAACATCCAGCTCTTTTTTTGACATTAGCTTCATAGTCATCATGCTTGGTGTCGAGCAATTGGTATTCTGGTCCTGTAGACCATGCCGTTGGGTTACTTTCTTTTTCGATTACATTAAAAAAAACACCACTGTTTCCACCTACAGTAATTTTCCATTCAAAGCGTAAATCAAAATTCTGATATTCTTTGTCAGTTACCAAATCGCCATGTTCTACCGTAAAAGTATCTGGCTTACAGTACAATTCATTGTTTTGGATGATCCATGCCGTAGGAATTTTGCCTTTGTTGTACAAATGCCATCCGTTGGTGGTTTTGCCATCAAACAGCAAAGTCCATCCTTCTTTCTTTTCCTGTTCCGAAAGTTGATTGGGCTCGTTGCTTGTTCCCACAAAAGAAGAAAGCCCCAAAGTAGCAATACCCAAAGTAGCTACTGACTTGATAATGAGATTTTTCATAGTATATAATTATAATTGGATAGCAATAAATTGGAAGACATTAATAGTATATTGGTTATTTGAAAATATTCATAATCAAAAGGTTATAGCCAAATTACACCTCAGATATACTATTAATTTAATTTTAATTAAGCTATACGTCGTAAGCTAAAATTAAATGTTTTTTTCATGAAAGAATTTAAGCTTTTTTGCCTAATGCCTATGGCTTACAGCCTAATGCGTATTAATGTAATTCACTAAAAATCAACTTGGTCTGGCTCTAACCCTGAACCACCGCAATATGGCATTTGATTGATGGTTTGCATATCGGCAGCACTGATTTCGAAGTCAAAAACCAGTTTATTCTCGTCAATACGACTTGGAGTTACTGACTTTGGTAATGGTAAAGTACCATTTTGTAAACACCAACGCACGCAGAGTTGAGCAACTGATTTGTTATATTTTGCGGCAATTTGTACCAACGTTGAGTTAGTCAACATTTTGCCTGTACCTAGCGGACTCCAAGCTTGAACCAAAATATTGTTTTGCTGACAAAGCTCCACCACTTCGGCTTGAAGATGACCTGGGTGAAACTCAATTTGATTAACCATTGGTGTTATTTCGGCTGTTTTCAACAACGCTTGTAAGTGCTTTACCATAAAGTTACTCACACCAATTGCTTTAATGTATCCTTCTTTGTACAAGTCTTCCAAGGCACGCCAAGTTTCGGCATTGATACTTTGCCAGTTTGTAAACTGTTTGCTATTAGCTGGCCAGTGAATCAAATACAAATCAAGATAGTCGAGCTGTAAGTCACTTAAGGTTTTGGCAAAAGCCTTTTTGGTTGATTCATATCCACGATCAGAGTTCCATACTTTGCTGGTAATGAACAACTTTTCGCGAGCTACACCACTTTCTTTGATGGCTTGCCCGATACTTTTTTCATTACCATAAATTGCTGCTGTGTCAATGTGGGTATAGCCAGACTCAATAGCGTATTTTACTGAACTTATTGCTACGTCGCCGTTAGGAGTTTGCCAAGTGCCAAATCCGATACTTGGGATAGACAATTGATTAGATAAAATGAACTGTTCTTGCATAAAATGAGATGGGGAAATACATAAGTTTGAGTTTCGACTACTACTAAATTTATAACTTGTCGAATAACCTATAAGGTTTCATGGACTTAAAATAAACTTTGACAAAGTTCCTATATTTTCATAAAATACAGAGATATTTTAGTATTAAATTGAAAAATAATAGGATTTTTTCAAAAAAGCTTTTATTATTGTCACATAGTGAGACAATAGAACATTTATCCAATTCATGAAAAAACATCTTACCATCCTCGCAAGCGTAGTTTGCTTAGCAACAAGCACGATGATTGCTCAAACCAATTTCAATTTTCCTGTTCAGACTTCCATCGATAATGGGGTTATTGAAGGAAATTTTGATACTCAAACGGATATCCAAACGTACTTTGGTGTACCCTTTGCAAAGCCCCCAGTAGGTCAGTTACGTTGGAAAGCTCCGCAACCCATTGATAATTGGACAGGTGTAAAAGAGACAAAAAAGTTTGGTCCAAGACCTGTTCAATCTATCGTTTTTGGCGATATGGCTTCACGCTCAAACGGTCTAAGCGAGGACTGTTTATATCTCAATGTTTGGACACCAGCCAAGCGCAATACTAAAGATTTGCCTGTATTGGTGTATTTCTATGGTGGTGGCAATGTGGCAGGTGACGGTTCAGAGCCTCGCTACGATGGTGGTACGATGGCAAAAAAAGGTATTGTGGTAGTTACTTGTAATTACCGTTTGAATATCTTTGGCAATTTTGCCCATCCAGAATTGAGCGCAGAATCTCCATACAAAGGTTCAGGAAACTATGGTTATTTGGACCAAGTAGCGGCTTTGCAATGGGTAAAACGCAATATTGCGAAGTTTGGAGGAAATCCTAACCAAGTGACTATTGCAGGCGAATCAGCAGGTTCTATTGCCGTGAGTTATCAAATGGGTTCTCCCTTATCAAAAGGTTTATTTCATGGAGCTATCGGTGAAAGTGGTGCTGGAATTAACCCAACAATGGCACCAGTAACTTTGGTAGAGGCCGAAAAGCAAGGCGCTGATTTTGCTAAAAATGCAGGTGTACCAAGTTTGAAACAACTGCGTGCTATGAGTACACATGAGTTATATGAAATCTATAGTGAATCAAAAAGATTTGGATTTCCTGTGGTGTTAGATGGGCATTTTTTACCAAAAACTTTACCACAAATTTTTGAAGCTAAACAGCAGGCACAAGTTCCACTTTTGTTGGGTTGGAACTCAGCCGAAATCCCTGGGATGGCATTCATGATGGGACAGCCTTATACTACTGAGAAGTTTATCGAACGTGTGAAAAAGGAATATCCAAACGATGCTGACAAAGTATTGGCTTTGTATCCTCATGCTACAGAAAAAGAAGTAGAGTTATCAGCGACACAATTGGCGTCTGACCGTTTTATTTCTTATAGTACTTGGAAATGGTTTGATTTGCACAGAAACAACTCTTCGCAACCAGTCTATCGTTATTTGTATAGCAAAGTTCGTCCGCCATTGGTTGATCAATCTTTAGCTTCAGGTTTGGCTGGTGGTACTGTCAAAAAAGAAGGTGCACCCAAAGCTCCAGAACCAGTTGGAGCGCCGCACGCTTGTGAAATCGAATACTGCATGGGCAACCTCCATTTGATTAAAGATTACGCTTGGACAGCCGACGACTATAAGGTATCGGATACCATGTGTAATTTCTTTGCCAACTTTATCAAAGCGGGCAATCCAAACGGAGATAAATTGCCAGAGTGGCCAGCAGCCAAAGCAGGTGACAAACAACCTCCAGTAATGATTATTGATGTAAACTCAAGAGCTGAAAAATCGACTATCGAACCTCGATATGATTTCTTGGATACTAGTTATATGAAGAAATAAGAGTAAACATGCGTCGTCCCGAATTTAGCGATTTAGTGATTATGTAAAAATTTGTATTCCATCAGTCGAGACGCAATGATTACGTCTTAAGCCAAGCCATATCTAGCATAGTAGCATCAAAAAAGCGGTCGAAAAATATTTTTCGACCGCTTTTTTAATAAAAACTTGGAGAATAATCCCAATCCTAAAAATTCGGAATGACTTATATTTTTTTATATACTAACTGTAAACTATAGTTGGTTTCCGATATAAGCCAAGCATTGCATCGCTGATAAACCCCACTGCGTTACGGCATTAGTTGATACTTCGCCTTCTTGGATAGGTCGCAATACTAATGGAGGATTGATTGGAGTTAATTTGGTTGATGTTTTCTTAAAACCACCTTCTCCTTTATAAAATTCATTCCATGCTCTTTGTGCAAGTTTGGTATCTTTGAGATGATAGGCTGCAAATGCTGTCAGTCTGGCGTGACCTTGTGCTAGATTTAGTTTGAAATTTTTCCCTAAATAAGCTTTTTGTTCTTCATCTGTGCCGTTATATAATTCACAATACTTCAGCCAAGCAGTCTTGAATTCTGGCATATCTACAAGGTCTATCAACTCAAAACAGATTTCTGTTAAACCAAATACAGCGCTCAAATGGGATACAGATATTTTGTCGACAGGCTGTGGTGCAAATTTCCCTGTAACAATCTCCATAATGCCCTCTCCATGAAAAAAACCTTTGGGTTGTGTAGCTATGGTACGCATACTATTAAGCAATTTATTCTTAATTTGTTCATTTCCAGTACGTTCCCACTCGGTTAACCATGCCGAAGCCAATGCTCCCCAGTCTGTACCAAACGACATAGATACAAGCTTTTTGTCTGGATCATTTTGTGGCGGTTTTTGACCAATTTTTCTACCTGGCACTACTTCTCTCAAAGTTTTGTCGCCATTGATTTGCTCTCGCATCAAATCGCCAATGCGCTCATCGGCAGTAAGATAATAGTAAAATCGACGATTGGCTGCTGTACTGATTCTCAACTGTTTGGCACTACATCCCCAATGTTGCACATTGTGGCGTGAGCCTAAAGGACTAAATCTTCCAATATGATGAACGTCTACTTCGCCTGTATGACGAGTCATGGCTTCTGCCATCGCAAATACATCTTTGTTACCTGTTCTCAAAAAATAATACCACAACCAAAGGTCTGTCGAAAGTTCGGAGTTGTCCCAAGCAAAACCACCCACATCGTAGCGCCAAACATGACGGTCATTGTCGTAGGTGTGCATAACGTCGCCATAATTCCAGAAACCATACCAGCGACGTTCCTCTATTTGTCGCTGATAATAGTTAAAGTAAAACGCTAATTGTTCTTCAATAGCTTTGTGTTTTTCGGTGCTAGTATTAGGTAAACTAATAGCATTTCCAAAAACACGAGCTTGAATAAATTGTTCTGGCAAAACCATTAATCGAGGCGGATTTTCTATTTCCTCCGAGAGTTTACTCAATGTTTCATGTGTCGGCGTTGCGGTATACGTTTGAATAAAAAATTCGCTAGTGCGGGCTGTTCCATAAGGGCGACCGAATTCGGGTTCATAATCTTCGTAGGTAATATCCAAGCCCTCACGTTGTTCTTCAAAAGTGAGTTGCCCCATACCATCATGATAAAAACGCAAATCCATAGCTGAGGCTTTGGGCGCCCAAAACCAAAGCGTCATTTGGGCTATGTCTGTCTGCGCCTGACGAATATCGATTTGTGCAGGATAGCTTTGCCAAAAATGCCTAAGTCCCAACGAAAGTCCACCCGTTGGAGTACCCAAATAAGCCAAACCACTAGCCCGCTGACCACTAGTAGATTGTATCCAGCCATAGCCTGATTTGGTTCTTTTTTGAATATCAAACCCATCACAAGAACCTTGAAATAGTGTATAATCGCCAAAAGCAGGAATATATTTAAGCAAATCTTGGATATTTTGAGGCAAAGCAGTAACCGACTTTCCTTCAAATTGCGATTGAGTTACGTCCTTTCCTGGATTACGTCTAAGACCTGAAAGACCTTGAATAGCTTCGGCAAAAACGCCTCCATTTTGTCCTACAAAACGAATATGTCGATTATAAAGAGCCGTATCTTTTAGTAAAGTATCAAAACTAAAGCCTATTCCTTTGATAAAATCATGATTTTCGTCGGCATCATATACAAATGAATGAATGGCACGAATGGAATCAGAATTTTCATAAAAATATAGACGTAATACAAAAGGCAATAACTGTTTGCCTTGAGGATTTTGATGAATTCCCTCGACTTTTATCAAGGCACGAACACTTCCCTGATTTTCTATTTGAACCTTTTGAATTGTACTTTCAAAACCTTGTAATTGTGTATTCTCCGCCCAGTCGCCATCAGCTTGGTTTTGTACTTGCAAAACGAGTTTTCCGTTTTGGGCGACTAATTTTTGTTGTGCATGAAAAAGCGATTTAATGATGGCATTACCCTTCTTGGCAATCTCACAACGTAGTTTTCCCGTGTCAACGACAATGATATCCTGACTCTCACTGACTTGTAATTTGCCAGTTTGTGGTTTTTGTCCAATTTTAACACGCCAATTTTCAGCTAGTTTTTCTTGTGCTCCAATAGCAAAAGCTGACCATTTTACACTTCCATCTGGCCAAAATGCTAGCGGCCAAGTTTGACTATTCTGAACAGTATCGTTTTGTAAAACAGCTAAAGGCGTTTCTTTTTTGACCAACCCTTTGGGCCAAGGAATACCCCACGTAGTGCCTTGCAAAGTGCTTGGAGCTTGTCCTGACAACCAGTGTAAATTTGCTCCTTCGGTAACTGGAACCAGATTTTTATTTAGACGTTCAGATGCTAAAATCTGATGAGAAGCCAGTGTTCCAGCAGTGCTTGCCAATAAGGTATTTTTGACGAAATCTCTTCTTGAAACTTGAAATTGTTTTTGCATAGTTTATTTATTAGAGGTAAGTATTAGTTACGAATTGTGAGTTGTGAATTTTGAATGTAAATTTTTAATTATCAATTAGGGTTGTACGAAGGATTTTATTTTGTTCAAAAGAGTTCTTATGATTAGTGTTTTTTGATGTAGTGGCAACTGCAAGAGTTGCCACTACATCAATTTTATTTTAAAGACAACACTAATCCTTCGTACAGCACTAATTCTCAATATTTAATCAATGATACCGCATAAATATGTCTGTTTACAGGGCTTTTTCAGAAACCAATCCTATCATCAGCTCCGTAGGAGCGACAGTTTGGTAGTAAAAATCATTTCTCTAAACGGTTAAAAGAGCGCCGCCGTAGGTGCGAAAGATTTCAAGATTTTGGCTTTCTGTCGCACCTACGGTGCTCAAAAAATATGTTCTCATTAATGACACTACCAAACTGTCGCTCCTACGGAGCTTTTAAAAATGATAATTATATAATACTAGTTTTTAAAAGCTTATTTTGCATGGTTATTTAAGCAAGTAAGCAACATTTACACGATTTTACCTACCTACTACCTATAGCTTTTGCCTAAAGCATTGCAACACAATTTTCAAGATATATTTTCATATTGCCGTCCTGCTTCATGAGGCTATTGAAAGGATAGTTCAGGACAGTTTACAGGTATTTGGAGACCTCTAAAGCCTACAGATAATTTTGGTGTTATGGGGCAAAATCTTATCTTTAGTTATTGACCATCAACAAACCTCATATTTTTATCTTAACTAATGATGCTTCAAAAACTACAAATTACACTTCAACGAAATTCGCTGGCATTTCAGGTATTTGCTTCCCTGACGGCATTTTTCACCTATTTATGCTTTTATCCCTTTCGACGAGCTTACACGGCAGCCACGTATGAAGACTGGATTTTTTGGGGTGTTCAATTCAAGATATTGATGATTACAGCTCAGGTATTGGGCTTCGCAGTTTCTAAAGGATTGGGAGTGAAATATGTTTCTGAAATGCTTCCCGAAAATCGTTCGAAAAGTCTGATTCTGATGCTGGCGCTATCATGGTTTGCTTATCTACTTTTTGCCCTAACGCCTGCTCCTTATAATTTGATTTTTATCTTTTTAGCAAGTTTGCCTCTAGGTATGGTTTATGGAACTATATTGGGATTTTTGGAAGGGCGTCGCAGTACAGATTTGCTCGTGGCAGTACTCACAGCTTCGTTTATTATGGGCTCAGGTTTTGCAAAAAGTATTGGTAAGTGGGTGATGAATACGTGGGGAGTTACTGAATTTTGGATGCCCTTTGTCGCTTGTGCGATTATGTTTATTCCTTTTGTGATTTGTGCTACTTTGATGGGGCAAATACCTGCTCCTAATACTGAGGATATTGCTAGTCGAACCATCAGAAAACCGATGCAAAAAGAGGATAGAAAAGCTTTTGTGAAGGAGTTCTTTCTCAGCCTCAGCATTTTCGTTGTTTCTTATATTGTGCTCACAACCTTCCGTGAATTCAGGGATAATTTTACTCCTGAAATTTGGAAACTGCTAGGATACGCCAATAATTCTGCCATTTTTACTCAAACTGAAACACCTATTGCCATTGCTGTTTTGTTGTTGATGGCATCGATACGATGGATAAAAAATAATTATCAGGCTTTTTTCTTGATTGAGATTTTGATGCTGTTAGGAGGAATACTCATCGGCTTGAGTACGTTTTTATTTCAAGCTCATTTGATTGGGCCTGTAGTGTGGTTAACGCTCTTGGGGTTTGGCGTTTATGTAGCGTACTCGATGTGTAATAGTTTGTATTTTGAGAGGATGATTGCTTCTTTTCAGCGCTCAGGAACCATAGGTTTTCTTATCACATTGGCCGATTATTATGCGTATTTGGGAAGTATTTTGGTGCTTTTTTACAAAAACTTTTTTCAGAAAAGTATCAATTATCTTGACTTCTTTATCTCACTATCCTACGCTATTTCAGCTATTTATATTTTGTTGGTAGGGCTATCTATTGGGTATTTACATAAAAAATATCAAAATAGACTCTAAGTCATGAGTCATTCCGAATTTTTAGGATTGGGATTATTCTCCAAGTTTTTATTAAAAAAGCGGTCGAAAAATATTTTTCGACCGCTTTTTTGATGCTACTATGCTAGATATGGCTTGGCTTAAGACGTAATCATTGCGTCTCGACTGATGGAATACAATTTTTTATATAATCACTAAATCGCTAAATTAGAGATGACTTATATTTCTTGCTTTATTATTAATTACATTTTGACTATTGATTTACAGAATTCTAAGATGAAGAAAGCATTATCCAACTAAAAATGCCATTTCAAGCCAAATTTCATTCCTGCATTTTGAAGGTTTGATTGTAGTGGTAAATCTTTCACAAAACTATTGATAGTTCGGTTGTAGTAAGGTTCTACCCATACACTGGTGCTACGACCTAGTTCTAGCTCAGCTCCGATACCCAGCTGATAGCTCCAATAAGATTGGGTATTACTAAAATCACGCAAAGTTGTGTAAAAATCATGCCCATCGGATTCATATACTTCAATGTTCATGAGTTGACTACTTGGAATATGATAATTGACACCTCCAATACCATACAAACTAATATAGCGCTGATTACGAGTGCCTTTTGTGAGTTTTAATGAAAACGCATTATATCTTACTGACAAAGGAATATTAACAAAACTTACACTATGTTCATCCTCCATTTCTACCGAAATAGGGTTGTTGACAGCAGGCTCGGTGGTCATTTCATTAGTAGGAATATTAGCGACTCCAAACACGGTTTTGTATAAATACTGTAATTGACCATTAACCAGTTCGGGCTGAATAGATGCTTTACGAACAGCTCCTGCAAACTGAATCGTACTTAGCTGGATACCCGTAGCAATCGAAACTCTAGGCGAAAGGTCAATACTAGCTCTAAATCCCCATGTATAAGCCTTTTCGATAGTTTCATTGCCATAATTAAAAGCGTCAGGAGTAGAGCGATATACAATTAAATCCCCCAATTCAGGCGCATAAAATACCGAAGCCGCAAGTCGATTCTTTAACGGAATCTTCAATTTTGGCGGTTTTTCAGAAGGCGCATTTTTAGGTTTATATTGCCAGTAAGGAATAGATGCTAAAGGTATATGATGAATAAACAAACTATACGGTTTTGAATGAATTGTCTTTATAATTTCTTTTTGAGATATTACTTCAGTATGCTCTACATCATAAGGTTCAACAGAAAAAGAAGCAGAATCGGTAATAGCATTGATTGATTTGGTGGTAAAAGTTGAATCATAAACTAATGGGTTAAGGCTATTTGTGGACTTGGGTAAATGGCTTATCTGAGTATCGTTATTTGTTTCTATTTTGGGAATTTCATCCTTAGATTTTTCGATATTATTATAGATTACTTTGGTAACGGTAATGGTATCGTGAACGAGTCGAGTTTGATAAACCAATTTGTTCTTTTCTGGGATAGAAAATTCTAAGTTGCTGTGTGAAAAATGCTCTACGATAGCTCCTCCTAGTAATAAGGTAACAATAGTAGCATATATTGTCAGCCAACGATTAATTGACTGATAACGAATTATTTGTGTTTGCAATGCCATCATCCGTAGATTTTCCCAGACGGCCTTGGGAGGTGTCATCGATAGGCCATCTATTGCCGACCGAAAAACCTTTCCTATATCATTTGATTCTTGCTCGCTCATGGATTATTTCTGGTTATTGGTATCGTACATCAATTTTGAAACCCATTTTTGTAAAAGTTTTTTGGCATCGTGTAAATTAGATTTTGAGGTACCTTCTGATATTCCTAATTGTTGGGCTATTTCGTGATGTTTGGCTCCTTCAAACTCATAAAGGTTAAAAACCAGCCGATAAGTCGGGGGAAGCTGCTGTACCAACGACAGCAATTCATTGGCATTGAGCTGGCTCATAATATCCTCGGCAGATAATGGGTGTTCTGATTCATATTCGCTCGGAAGTTCAGTTTGATTACGAAGATTGATTGTTTTTCGATAGGTTTCCAATGCTAAGTTTACCATAATTCGTCGAATCCAGCCCTCCAAAGAGCCTTCATTTTTGAATTGATGTAAATGCTGGAATACTCGAATAAATCCTTCTTGAAGTAAGTCTTGTGCCGATTCATGGTCCGACGAGTAGCGAATACATACAACCATCATTTTAGATGAAAACTGATGGTATAACGTACTAAAGGCTGTTTCATCTCCTTTTAAGCACCGTTTTATGATTTCTTCTTGTGTCTTCAATATGTGGCTATTTTTCGTTGTTATAAGACTATACGCTTATAAGAGTACCAGAACATTAACAAGATGAAAGTAAAGAAAGAATGGTTGGGTCAAAATAAAAAATCATTTCAAAAAAAGAAATGATTTGGGAAATTAGTGTTGAATGATGAGTTGTAAGTTTTTAATTGAAGCTGTTTAAACTTTTCAAAAAACATATTTTATTGATTAACTCTTTGTCTTACTTTTTAACTAGGCGTTCCCAACTAGGCGTTCCCAACTAGGCGTTCCCGCCTTGATACAAAAAGTAACTGCAGCGGCGGCCGCAAAAAAATCAAGAATTTGTAATCGGAGTGGCGTACCACCTCGCTTCGCTCAAACAGTATAAATTCATTGCTTACGCGAGCAATTTTAAGAAAGTTTAAACAGCTTCATTATCAATATTTTACTTTCAAAATAAGATTGTATTATTGCCTAGTTCGAGACTAAGTCTTGAACTAGGCAATCTGATTGTGAATGTAAAATGCTAGTATTCAAAAGATACATTCACAATTCGCCACTCACAATTCATCATTTACTTGAGTATTAGTCTATCAAATTTTTCTATAAATTCTTTTTTCTGGATTCTACTTAAAGAAAAACATGAGTTATCTATTTCGATAAAATCTTCTTTGATATTAATTTTCTGAACAAACAACAAGTTGATAATGACATTTCGATTGATTTTTTCGAAAGTTTTGCCTTGTATCAATGACTCATAATGTTTGAGTGAACCATAAGTAGCATATTTAGCATCTTTGGTTTTGATATAAACTAAGTGACCACTCGACTCGAAATATAAAATAGAATCAATATTTATTTTATGTAGATAATCACCTTGTTTCACCATGATAAATTCTGTGCTATTACCCAATGAATTATTTTTGGTAGTTTGAGTGACTAACTCATCAAGTATTGTTCTTACAGAAAATTGGTTAAGGGGTTTTGAAATACAATATTTTCGACAATCTATTTTTTTATACTCTTCATAATATTCATCTGATAAATAGGAGCTATTGAGTATCACCCAAGCACTCGTATTACGGACAGATGCTAATAAATCTACGCCTGTGATGTCAGACGAAACATGAATATCCATGAAATAAAGCTGATAGTCATTTTCTTTGATGGCCGCTAAGAAGGATTTGGGTGTGTTTACATAAGTAGCATCTATCATAGGATAGTGCTGTAGTATAAGCTCTATGTCTAGTTGATCACTAATAGTATCTTCTAGTATTAAGCAAGCAATAGAATTCATAAATAGACTAGTGGGTTCTTAATGCAAATAATCACAAAATATTTAAATAATGGGTGTTAAAAAGGAGATATGGATGTTGAAATTAGAGTTGTTTTTACCTAAAGTAAGCTATTTTCAAAATATAACTAAAGACGTTCATCCTGAGACATACCTGAGTGTTCGTATATACCTACGAGTAAACACAACTCTTGGTTTTTAATGGCATTAAAAAAGTGTACCAATCTTTTTTGATACACTCTTTTTAGATTTATTTTTCTGGTATAATCAATCTTGTAAGATAAATATCATCTACTTTATCATTAAAAAGCTCGATAGATTGTTTTTCTAAAATAGTTTTCAAAACACTTAATCCTATCTTTAATCCTCGTGACTCTGCCCGTGGTTGGGTGTATGGCTCAACAAGATTGTAGCAGGTAACCTCTACAAGCTGAGTATTTCGGCTAATTTTTATTTGAACTGTTGTATCTCGCTTGGCATATTCTATGGCGTTGAATATGATGTTGCGCATAGTGATTACAAATAATTTTTCGTCTATTTTAGCAATAAATGCTTCAGGTTCGACTACAAATGTAAGGTTTCTAACCGAAATATCATTCTGATAAGAACGAATGATTTTATGAATCAATCCCATCAAATCATGATTTTGGTACACAACCGTTTCGTTTCTATTGGTAGACTGAATCCATAAAATCAGGTTGTCGATAAGCCATAACAGATTCTCACTACGAGACTTAGATTCGGTTCCTAACAACGAAAGTCGCTCATATTCTTTTTTCTGAATCAATAGATTTAGCTTATCTGTCAGATTATTAAAACTAATAATAGGATGACGTACATCGTGTACCAATAGCTTGAGGAGTTCGTCTCTAAACTTTAGATTTTCGTGCAAACTTACCGTTTGTCTGTCTACCAATGCTTTTAGTTTGAGATTACGCATACGATAACTATACGCATATAGTTGAAAACCAGCCCAAATTAATAAGCCAAGCACAGCCATTACCATTACCCAGAAGTACCAGCGATAGTACAAGGGATAAGCCCTAAAAACTTTGAGTGTGATGGTATTACTATTGGCAAAATTATTACAAGCAACTACTTTTATATGAACCAGCGATTCACCAAAAGGAAGGTTATCTATTCGGAAGTTTTTAGCTACAAAGGGTGCCCAGTTTTTTTCCTCTTGTCCAATAGTATAGTAAAATTGCTTTTCACAATCGTACATATAATCCTCAAATTCGGCTTCGAATTCTATCGCATTTTCACCCGTTGATAAGGCTAAGCGGTTCCTCTCTAGTGCAGGAATAGTATTGATTAATTCTTGTTTATTAAAAACTCTAATATTGCGAATTACGATGGTACCTTCTTTGGGCTGATTAGCAAAAGCTTCAGGTTTGATTACGTTAACACCATTTAGTCCTCCAAAATATAAAGTTCCCTCGCTATCCTGAAAGTGCGCCAAGGTATTACATTCATTATTAGTTAGTCCGTCTAATTCAGTATAAATTTTGAGGAGATTACCATTTTTATCAAAATGCCAAATACCCTGCTCGCTACTAGCCCAATAGCCATTTTGGGTTTCGTAACAAGATAAAAACTTAATCTTGGCAAAATATCTATCTTGAATAAACTGTCGCACTCTAGAAGTCGAAATATCCCATAACACAATGCCTTCTTCTGTCGATAAACTCAGCGTATTAGCCTGTTTTTTGTCAAAAAGATTAATGTCATAAGTGGCTTTTTTTTGTCCAACAGGATACGGAATATTTCTAATTTCACCATTGCTATCGAGTACATAAAGACCAGAAGACGAAGCTATGAATATGTTATCTTTAAGTGGAAAAAAATCATACACTGTAGCAGAAGCAAGCTCCTGAGGTTGTTTTCCCTCAAAATAACTGACACCACCCCTAGATTTGTCAAAATAGCCAATACCTTTCTTCTCAAATCCTAGTAAGAGCCCCTGTTTGTATTCTGTCATAGACCAAATCCGAGTTCCATAATTGGCAAAGTACGAACGGTTGACTTTTGTAGTTAAGTCAGTTGTAACAAGTTGCTGTTCTCCAAACCAAAGAGTTCCCTGCTTATCATGAAGAATAGAAAGAATGAAGTCGCTTTGTAAGTTAGCATTTAGGGTAGGTAACTTTTCTGATTTTCCAGTACGAAGGTCTATTACCTGACGACATTGGTTAGTATTTACAATAAGAGTATTTTTATCTAATTTATAAATTTCACGACACGAATAATTACCCTGATTGTCTTCAGGGTTGGGGTTGTACAAAAGAGTATTAATGACACCTTTTTGAATACGTAAAATCACAAACCCTTTGTCGGTACTCATAAATAAATTACCATGACTGTCGGGTACAATATGATGAATAGAAAAAGGAAAATCGTGTGTGTATAGCGTTTCTAGATTAGGATTCAAAAAAGAGATTTTATCATTACTATAAAAAATAAGTGTTTTGAACTTAGGCTCATACACTAACCCTGTCAGATATGTGTAAGAGTGATTTTTGGGTAAAGAAAAATTCACATTTGTTCCAAGTTTGGTCACTTCTATGTGTGTACGACTATCAAATACGGCATAAAGTTCTTCAGCTACAGAAACCACCGACACTCCAAATTTGTTGAGGAGCTTTTCCTGAAATAAAACCTTTCCTGCGTAATTAATGAGTTGAATGTTGTCGTCTTCAAGTGTTCCTTTTTCTTCACAAAAAACAATTTTATTTTGTTTAGCATACAACAGTTTAATTGGTAATTTACCTACTTTTTTTCGTAAAGAAATTTTGTTGTCATGAGCCGAGTAAGAGTAAATTTCGCCTGTTTTTGTCCCAATTAATAGAAGCCTGTTTTCGTCCGATAGAATAGATTCTATCTGGATTGAGTTCGGTAATTTATTTTTTGATGGAATAAAGTGCTGATGACTATAAATATAAGTTTGGCGGATATTAAATGAATAAAACCACTCAAATGCCTCAGATACCCAATAATTACCTGTATTGTCTTCACAAATCGTATTGAACCCTTTTGACGAAAAAGCCTCAGGGTACGAAATACTAGTGAAACTGTTTCCTTCAAAAAAAGCCATAGAGTTGGCTGTGAGAATTACTTTTTTA
The DNA here is from genome assembly GCF_030056705.1 of Flectobacillus longus. Lineage (GTDB taxonomy): Bacteria > Bacteroidota > Bacteroidia > Cytophagales > Spirosomataceae > Flectobacillus > Flectobacillus longus. The sequence continues at coordinate 90,426 of NZ_JASHIC010000017.1, read as the reverse complement.
CCTTTTGAGTCAATAAAAGAGGCATTGACATGTCGATGCCCCAAGCCACTCGAAAATCCATACTGCTTAGAAGATAAATAATACTGTCCTCTAGATTGGAGATGGGCTATTAGTACACAAAAAAGTATAGTTATAAAGCGATATTTTATCAATCTAAGACGTTTGTTGTACATGATTTTTAATGGGCATATAAAAATGGCTTACTTACTTGATATAAAATCTTGGGGGTTCTCTATATAAATTTTGGCAACTCTTCGAGCCGCCAACGAAATTTCTGTTGCTGGACTTACAATGGTTTGAATCACCGTTTTAACTCCTTTAAGATTGTGATTGTCAAGATAAATCTGAATGACAATAGCTCTCAAATATGCCAAATAGTTATTTAGCTTTGTACTACCAATGCCATCGTGACTACCAACAATTCGTATCGTAGCGTTTTGAGTAGATTGTATTTGATTTATCAGGTCGTTTAACTGTCCTTGCGTTTCGGCGGTTAGATGATAGCTCCCTTGTTCGAATGGAATTATTAAGTCGGGTGCAGGAGTTATTATTTTAGGAACAGGTTTGGCTATTTGTTTGACAAGAGTCGGAGCAAGTAAATCTTTTCGAATGTTTGTGCTATCCGTTTTTAATTCAAAAATACGCTCCATCCCTTTGAATGAGTTATCATACAGAAACTCTTGGGTATATGCCAAATAATTATCTTTTCGTACCGATACCTCAAAGGTACAAAACATTTCGGGGAGGTACTCGATAGGTTCACCTTTTCGAGCCTTTCGGATTACTACAGCACCTGTCTTATTAAGGCGTATCGAATATTCTGCCTCTATATAATCTCCAGTATGTTGGTCTTTAGCCAAAAATTGAAAATAAGGAATACGCTTTAACGTGACAGCAATCGTATTTTTTGAAAGAATTCTGACATTGGTATTTTGTGTATTGAGAATGTCACCTTCTAGTGATTGGTTTTTTATTTCATGAAAAGATAAAAATAGATGCGAAACAAAGAATGCTTGGCTCTGAATCATGAAATAGTATTCTTTGTCATAGTCTATGGTTAAATGAAAAGTACCATCTGTAGTTTTTTGTTCCTGAATTACTTTATGGCTTCGTGATTTATCTAAGATAGAAAAAATGGCATTTTCGACAGGCATAGCAAATTCATCTATTACCCTTATTTCTAGCTGTTTAGAATTGGCAAAAGAATAGAAGCTGATGAATATTAAATAAACAAATGAAAGGATTCTTATTAACATGGCTCTTTATAAAGTAAATAACACTTCCATATTTAGCCTACTCTTAGGTAATACTACTTATTATATTAATACAAAAGATTGACAGTCAGAATGTTATTTGAACAAGTTGACTGTCAATCTTTTACGGAGCTTATTTTCTTACTTTTTCTCTATAAATCGATTTTCGTTCTTGTACTGTACTTTCGGTATTAGATTCATCTATTTTTGTCACTGTGTACACGTAAACAATATCAGATTTTACATTTTTATCCTGAAATTCAAAATTACCGCTTGCTACAGAACCTATCAATTTGAAATTTACCTCTGTTGGAAGTTTACGATAAACTTTGTATCCTTTTACTGTGCCAATCTCTACACTTGGCCAAGATACCTTAATGCTTTCGGATAAATTGGATAAACCAATACCCGAAATTCCTTCTATCTGTTTTTTCAGTTTTGGTGTTTGAACAGTTACTTCTGGTGAAAAATAGGAAGTATCTCCTTTGATAGTAACTGATGCTACACGATACAAATAGGAGTCACCTAGCTCAAAAGACTCGTCCACAAAATTAGATGTACTGAGTATCAAGTTATGAATATTTTTAAAACTTGTATCTCCTTTCTTTTTACGTTGTAACACATATCCGCCGATATAATCGTCATTGAGCCTTACGTCATTCCAGCTTAGATGTGCTTTTTCATTGATTACCTCAAAACCGATATTGCTTGGACTTTGAACAGATTCGGGTTTGGTAGGTGTGTACATCACATAAGGTGATAAGTCGCTGGTATCTTGTGTAACATTGACAGCCATGATAGCGTAATAATAAGTAGTACGCCCAGTAAGATAGCTTGTGGTGTCTAGATATGTTTTTTCTTTAACAGCCGAACGAATCGGTATCATATTTTTGGGACTTGTACCACGATATACAAAATAACTATGTCCTGCTTTTTCGTCGGCAACCTCCCATTTTAATTTAGCATTGGAGCCATCTGCCTTCACGCTCAAATTGAAAGGAGGTGTTGGTTTTGAAAACTTCCCACAAGTCATAGTTGTGGTAGCAGGTATTTCTTGTTTTAGTTCTTGAAAAGGAATAAAAATAGGACGAACAAAATATTTGAACATTTGTCCTGCCGGAAAAACATCTGTATCTACAAATTTGGAAGCCGTTATGGGCAGTATCTGAATTACTTTAGGCTCTTCATTTCCTGCTGATTTAGCAATTTCAATACCTGCATAATAGGGTTTATCAGCGAGTTTTTTCCATTGCAAAATAATAGCATTAGTCGAGTCCGTAGATTTAACACCATAGATTAATTCTACGCTACCATTATGTGCAATTACTCCACGGGTTATTTTTGAGGTATCACCAGTATTATACACAAAATCTTCTGGAATTACGATTGTTTCGACTAAATCGTCACGTTTTCCGAGCACTCGTGCAGTTAGAATATAACTACCAGTAGAATTGCTGTTAGCTACATTTTTTTCTAAAAATTGCCATTGTTTACTTCCATTTTTGCGAAAATACACACTGTAGCGAGTAGTAAAATCATCGGTCGGGTAAATAGAGAGAAGGGACTCATTCTCTAAATATATTTTCTTTACGTTAGCATAAGCACTTTCGTCGATTCGTTGAGTACTCTGATTTGATTTTGCAAGAAAGGCCTGTTCGATTTGTTCGCCAAGTTTTACTGACGCTGCCGAATTGTCGACATAAGCAGGAGAAGTAATTTTCCATTCGAAAATGACAGAAGAATCTGTTCCAATAATTTTATTAATTTGAGGTGAGTATTGTTTGAGTGCAAAATTTTTGGGATTGTTAAATACATTCAAAGTACTTATACGTTTTTCTTGTTTGTTGTCCAATACTTCTGCTACTTCATAGTCATACAATTCGTTTTTTTGGGCTGTAGAATCCAAGAAAGCAAAGCCAAAAGCTTGTAGAAATTCTATTTTAAGTTCAGAAAAAGCAGCAACAGATTTGTAAGAAGGACTACTATACAAAAAGGCCATTGTTTCGGATGCTCCATAAAATTTCTTCATTTTCTCAAAATCCTTGAGTGATTTTCTTCCGACCATACGTATAAAGTCATTGTAATCTCTAGCTAATTGCATTTGACCAACAATTTTGGAAGTGGATTCTGTAATCTTTTTTCGTTTGATGATATATTTTGATTTTCCCAAAGTAGTACCACTAATGTAATCCGTATTCAAACGAATATAGACTCCTTTGGGCGATGGCAATGCCATCGCAACCTCTTGAGATTGTGCTTGAGAAATCAGCGACAAAGACGAAGCTAAAAGAATGTATAAGTAATAAAGCTTTTTCATATTTTAAATATATTAACCCGTTGGAGTCGAAATGATTCGAGCTCCAACGGTGTTGTAACCCATTTTTTAATTGTTATTCAAAAGTTCCTGACGACCATATTGGGTCTTCGCCAAAATACACGGTGATATTGCCTGGCGTACTACTTCCTAATCGTTTATACAATACGAGATTACCATCATCTTGCATAATCAAGAATGTGTCGCGTCCACCTCTACCATTAGTACCTGATGCCCATGCAGCTCTTTCGCCACCGCGATAAGCTACCAAGTTTCCGTCTTTTTGTACATAAATACCATATACATCTTGGCGATTAGTCATTGTTGCCCATAAGGCTTTTTCGCCCTTATATACTACTACGTTACCGTCTGATTGTAACGTTAAATAGTACTTGCCATTTGTTGAGGTAATCTTGTCATTTGGTTTAAGACTTTCGCCATTTTTGACCGTGATTTTTTGGAGCTCTTCTTTTGTATATACATTTCGTGTACCTGTTGACCAAATAGCATTGTCTCCATCTTTATAAATTACCAAGTTACCATCGTCCTGCATTACAAGTACACAAGAGCTGTTTCCTTTTCCATGTGACCCTGATGCCCAAACGGCTTGTTCGCTAGCAGTATATGCCACCAAGTTGCCATCTTTTTGCATCTTTAGTGTACTTACGTTTCTACCACCTGTTCTGGTTTCCCAAATTTTTGCACCATTTTTAGTAATTACGATATTTCCATCTGATTCTACCGACAATTTGTAAATACCATTTGGAGAAGTACGAGATTCACCAGGTTTGATAGCTGTTTCGGCAGTAATGCTACCACCTGAAGAATAAGACTTGTTATTGGATGAGCCACTATTTGACCCTGGGCCAGTGCCTCCCGCAAATGCTTTCCAGCCTCTTTCGGAGTCAGGTCCTTTTTCACGGTAACTCACCCCAAACTGTCCTTCAAAACATAACTTCAAGAATCTGTCTATTTCTCCTTCTGGATATGGAACATTTATGGTAACTGGGCAGTACCATTTGCGACCGCTACAGCATGATATACACTTTTCGCCCCATTTGATACCTGTAATACTGTAATCGTTACATGGTTTATCTTGGTATTTTCCTGCGCCTATTTCGAGTTTGGCTCGACCAGCCATCAAGAAATTCCAGCCCATATCATTGGTATAACCACCGCCTAGCTCAAACATTCCTTCAAATTTACCTCCCAGATTAAAGCCTAAAATATCTGCTTTCCCTTCTGCTTCAAGTTTGGCCATACTATTAATCATGAAGTTACCATTCGCGAAGTTGACACCAGCTTTTAGGCGTCCTTTAACCAAAATCTCGATACTATATTTTACTAGATCTACACCAAAGGCACTTGCGCCACCATTTTCGCGTTTTTCGTAGCTTAAATCAACGCCTAAATATAACGCAGAAATAGTTTTATTATCACTTTGATACAAATACGAAGGAATGTCTGTCAAATATAATCCCAGTTCTTTTGGAGCGTCAGGATGCTTCGTATCGCATACAATTCCAAACAACATTCGACCATTGAGGTTCATTCCAAAAAGCTCTGCACGTACATTGGCTCCCATAAAAAAACCTGCACTTGGAGAAATAAAGGCCAAAGCATCTACTTTTACCTTTTTCTCAGACATTTCAATTTCACAATCAATTTTACAAACAATTACTGCATCACAAAAATTGACCTCGGCCGACACGTTACATATTTTCTCAGGCTTTTCTCCTTTTGAGCCAGTCCATAGTTCGGCATATCCTCGAAGTATCGGTTTGGCACCACATCGTCCTCCCACAAAATCGAGTGATAGCCTGACTTTTTTGTAAGAAACTACCTTTTCGGGTAATCCAGACGAACGGGCATCTCCAAGTAGGAATACACTAAACTTGCCTTCTGCGGTATTCCAATCGAAGCCGCCACCTAGTGCTGTCCAAGTGATTGGACCTGTAACTATCCCTGTGGCACCAGTAGACATTTTGAGAGCCGCACCAAATTCATAACCAGAGCCATCCGAAAATTTATAAAATTTTAAAGACATAGCCGCCTTGAGCTCGGCACCTTCAAACTCTCCTTCACCTTCAAAACCTACTTTTTTACCACTCGTTGCAATTTTTACTTTGGCGTAAGCTCTAAATGATGTTGCATCTATTTTGAGTGCAAACTCATTCATTCTAAACTCAAACCCTTTACCAAAATCACCGATGTACATTGATACATCTGAGTCAATGTTAATAGACTTGAAATCTAACTCAACTCCTCCTGCAAAACCCATAGCCCACTGTAGGGTGTCTGGATTGGCAGCAGCTACTTTGTCTTCGATAAACTTTAATCCTAGACCATCGACAGAAGCATCAGCTTTTGATTCTTGGTTATCTTTGCTCAAAGCCCCAACACGTTTACCATCGTCATTTACATAAGTATTGGCATCATTGAACTTGGATGAGGTATTCATGTTATTAACCTCATTTTCACTCATTTTGAGCATATCAGTCATCTGTGTCGCAGTGGTCTTCATACCACGAGTATAGACGATTCGGCGTACCTTAATAGCAAATGTTTCAAACTTCAAAGCATCTTGTAAAAGCGACGCTGATACTAAAAACTTGCCTGAAGTAGACCATGTAAATGCCTGTACTTCAATCGGGAAAAGTCTTTTTTTCCAATCAAAACCGCCAGAGGCCTTCTTAGAAGTAGTATCGCTTGATACATAGGACTTTCCAGCATCGATAGCCTCACGTTTTTGTGACTCTGTAGCATTTTTCTGTTCTTTTTCAGCCTGAACTTTGGCATCATCGGCCTTTTGTTTTTCGTCTGCTTCACGTTTTTCCTGCGCTACTTTTTCTCGTGTTTGCTCAAGTGGTACAAGCTCTGCTTTGAGCTTGGTAATTTCATTTTCTTTGGCAGTATTATCATCCTGCCATTTTTTCCAACGAGCATCTACATCCTTCTCTTTATTCTTATTAGTAGTCTCGGCATCGGATTGTGCTTTTTCTTCCTCTTTAGCTTGTTCAGAGTCACGACTGGCACCAGTATATTTTCTGGTTAGTGCAATACGTTTTACATTAAGAGCTTGTTGCTCTTTTGATAATTTGTCGTATTCGCTTGTAAGTTCGTCTTTGAGCTTGGCAAGTGTTTTGAGTTCCTCTTCGGCCTGAGTCAGTTTCTTTTTAGCATCGTCATATTTTTTATTTTCTTTATTGTTTTTGAGCGATGCCTGTTCAGCTTCAAAAGCCGCATTACCTTCATTAGCTTTTCGTAGGGCTACATTTTTGTCTATCTGATCTTGAGACAAGCGTTTCCCAAATCTATCAGTAGAGTCGTTGCTAGACGATTTGAGATCAGATTCATCCCATTCTATACGCAACGAACCATCTATCTCATAGCTCTTGTCTTTAGGATTACCTTTAATGGTGATATTCTTTTTTCCGACTGTTTTAAAGCGAAGTTTACTAAATTTGAATCCATCTTTTGGCGTACTTAAATCTACGTTAGGGAATATTTTACCTCCAATATTGGTAAATCCTAAGGCATTGATATTGACATAGTTTTCTTTATCAGTATTAAAAGTACCTCCTAAATTAAAGCCTTTGAAACCACTAAAAATTTGAACAGTATTGATATAGCACATCCAAGTGTCGGCAACGCCAAACTTTACAAATTCTTTCCTATCAGGATCTGACTTACCAATCATAATCGACTTCATCTCGAAGGCATCGCTTATCTCAAGTTTTTCAATAGTAAGCGGAGTGCTATTCGTAAATCTCCATATTTCGGGAAATAAAATTACCCCTTTCATACTTACCCCCGACTTTTTGAGTACGGCTGATTCGGGATCAATACCAGCCGAAACAAGACCTCCTAAACCAAGAGTAAACTTTAAGTAATCGTCATGTTTGAGCTTTTTGGCTTCTTTTGAGGCCGAAGTATCTTTTTTAGCTCCTATTTTTTTGATTTCACCTACTTTAGAAGCTTCAGGAAATATAATTTTGTATTCCTTAGTTTCTGATAGTTCGTCGAGTGCTATAGGTGCAAAAGCCAACAATAATGGTTCTTTGTCAGGAACAGCCGTTACTTCTTTTGGATTAAGCCCTTTGAGCTCTTTGGCAGCATTATCGCGCGCTTCTTGACTAGACGATTTAGCAGCGATTACGTCTTGTAATACTGCTTTGTTGGCATCATCAACTTTGCTTTTAATTTGCTTTTCAAGGTCTTTTCGCTCGGCAGCATCTTTTTCACGCTTACCTGCATCTTTATCAGAAAGTTTGTTATCAAATTTGCCCAATTTAGCATCTTTAGAATCATCTTTTTTGAGTTCTAATTCCATCTTTCCGAATGTAACCCCCATCATTTCGGTTCGGGTAAACTCCATGGTAGATGCTCCAATTTTACCATTACTGCTCAAGCTAGTAGACTTATTATCAGCTTGTTGTAGTCGGATGTAGGGTTCGCCGATAGGATTTCCTGTCAACAAAATTGGCGCATAACCAAAAAGCTTGATTTTGGCTTCGGTTTCTACAAAGTCAATTTTGTTTTGTGTGATAATCGCATTCGTTTTATTGGTATCTTCTTTAACGATAATATTTTTGAAAGTAAGTGTTTTTGTATCACCAGCTTTGAACGCATTCTTTGATTTTTCAAGCTTTCCTTTATCGAGCAATACATTACCCGAAATCATATAGGTATTATTAGAATGCTTGACAATATTATCGATAGAGATACTAAAGTTCATGAGGGTTTTGAACTTTGGTAATTCTTTATCTTGTGCCATCATATAAAATGCCCTTGTATTGTTGCCGCTGTGCTGATTCACAATTGCAGCCGTAAAGGCATGTTTTATGGTATTGAAGTTCGTTTTGGTAAATTCCATTTCGATGTCTTCACCTTTTGGAACTCGCAATTTAAATTTACCCTCGGCATCAGTTTTGATTTTACTTCCATTTACTGATACTTCTACCTCTGCTAGGCCTTTGTATTTGTCTCCTGCTTTACGACCATTTTCACGGACTCCCGCAATGTAAAATGTACTATCATATACAGCTCCATTGAAGTAGATGGCAGGTTTGAGGCGCACTTTTACCAAAACTGTATCACCTTTAACATATCTTTTGGGTAATGGAAGACTTATTTCTTCTTCAACAAATCCATTGAAAGCCACTGTGGTATCGTTGTTCATTACCTTCTTATTGGTGACTTTGATTGTTAACTCACTTTTAGAAGTAGTCGTTAGATATCCACCTGACCAGATTTCTTTATCACCATCTTTTTTGATAAACTTGGCTGCAGAAATATCACGGTCACCATCTTCTATGTTAAGAATAGCACTAACAGCCACAGCAGAATCACTTTGAGAACGCAAGCCCAAAGTCCCTATTTTATTAGTATAGGCTACTACTCGATAGGTAGTTTTATTTTCGAGCTTAATAGAGTCAACTTCATAGTAATTCACGCCAACGAGATTGGCTTTTGAGAAATTATCTGTATAAAAGTTTTCACGTTGTGTTTTATCGGTAATGGCTTTTATTTTAGTTAGAAGGTTATTTTTAGCTTCATCTAAATCCTTTCCTTCAATTTTTGATTTCTTGAACTTACTAGTATTAGCATAAGCCACATCATAGCCGTCAAACTCAACTTTTACGGAATCTGTCATTTCAGAACCTGCAAAACTTATACTGAAATAGCCATTTTCGTTTGTCTTGGCGGATTGTGATTTATAGGAAACAGTAGCCCCGCTAAGGATTTTTTTGTCACGTCCAAATACGCGTCCTTCTAAATAATGTGCGTCTCCGTCTAGCGTTAAGTTTTGTTGTATGTCTTTATTCTCATAAATAGAAGATTTGGAAACTACATTAAACGTTAATAAAGGATCAATAGCTTTTACGGACAAAGAAACACCTTTGACAATATTTAACTTTGGAACATTGAGAGTAACCCCGCCAGTTTTGATCGAAAAATCTATTACTTGAGGTATCTCTATTTCATAAAAGCCTTCATGATTTGTTCGAGCAGAGATATTAAATAACTGTACTGAGGCATTTGCAATACGCTCAAGTTTTTCTCCTATTTTTCGCTCTACATAGCCACTAATGACGTTGGCAGGGACTTTGTAAGCAAAATAGTCTGTAACAGCTAAGTACTTTCCTTCTTGAAAATCAGTAATATCATTCACAGGGAACACTACTGCTTTTCTATCCTTATGTTTGACACGAAGCACAAACTTATCGTTGTACGCTTTATTGTTAAAAATCTGTGCCAAGGTCGTTGTACTCAAAAACTCGCCTACTTTTACATAAGTATCTTTGTTGTAGGTCAGAGAAGAACGTTCACCTTTAAGATTGCCCTCATGCTGTAGATATGAGTTCTTGTCTACGACAGATTTTAGGCGATAAAGTGCAATTTCTTCAATGGTGTTATTCTGAATAGTTTCGCCTGAGGGTAGGCTATTGTTGCCGATGAGCACTTTAGGCATAAAACGAACCGAATTGGCAAGTAATACCATTTCAGAAGCAGTTTTTGTGCCTGTCTCCTCAGCACCTACGGCGAGCTTAACAATGGCAGGAGCAAAGTTTTCACCCTGAAATTCGGCAACGAGATATAGATTTTTTACCTCAGATAATAATTTTACACCAAGTGCATCAAAAGTATATTGTCCTTGTGCGTTGGTTTGTGCTGTGGCAATACGTTCGGCATTAGCATTTTTAAGATTCGCTAATGTTAGCTCTACAGGAGAGTTATACAGAGTAACAATGGCTTTTTCGAGTGGATACTTTGTGCTTGCTGGGCTCGTTGATTCAAGTGTTTCCTGCTGAGACTTTCTAATGGGAGTATTTTCTTCATTATTTGCTTCTAATACAGTGCCTGTTGTACTAAGGTTTTGCTCAGAAGCTCTAAAAGCCCACAATATATTCCCTTTTAATATCAGTTTTTCTTGTTTAATTGCCTCAGGAGACTTTGTCAAATCGATTGGCTCGGAGGTAGCACGATTTCCCTGATTATCAATTCCAGTTACGCGCATTTCATAGCTTTTTTCAGGAGCTATATTGTTGATTAAAAAGGTATTGTATAACCCACCTGTCGAAGCTGCTACATCTACATTTTTCCAATCTTTGGAGTTTTTTTCACGAAATTCAACTGTGAAGTTTTTGTGGGCATTGTCTCCTTTCCAGTTGAAAGCAGCCCCTTTAAAATCGTCTGTCCAAGCTATTTGTAAATTGGTTGGAGGGTTGAGCTTTACAGCTTCTCCATAAGTAAAATATTGAATTTCGCTATAACCATTGTTTCTAAAAACGCCTACATCTTCGCTACCACGCTTGGCAATAGCCTGCACACGGTACGCATAAGTGCGCCCTACTACCAATGGAGGCATAGTCGCATTATAGTTTAGAACAGTATTACGAGTGCGAGTTTGATAGTAAGCAGGTTGTGACAAAAATAAGTTTTGAACATTTCCTTGAAAACCACTATTCAACATCAAATCAGTAAGAGTAAACTCATATTCTACGTCGTTTACATTGTTGTGGCGTGGTGCCCACTGAAAATTGATATTTTGAGGGTTGGTTGGCGTTATGCTAATCTGATTTTGTGGCATTACCCAAACAGGAGGTTCGTTGACAACCAACCAAACGGGTGTGCTCCACTGAATACCCGAAATAGGACGATTGGTTTGAAAGTCAATAATCTCGACACCAAAACGAAAAGCCCCCTCGTTGAACGGCTTGCGGTATTGCTCGGGTGTTATTTTGAGGTTGTATTGCTTAAAATAATTGGCTACCTGAGGCGAGGGAATGTTATATACCTGCCCTTCGACAAGTGTAATGGAAGGTTCACCTTGTACAAAATCGGTACTTTGAATCAAAAAGCCTTGCCCTTCGATGTAAACTCGAATACGAAAAGCACGAGAAGCAATACTCTTATCGTTCATTTGAACCTGAATAGACAGGTTTGTTTGTGCAGGGTTGCTAAAATCAGAGAGATATACGGGATAAGGTGGGAGCTGAGTAAATCTGGCAACCACTGGAAAATATTGTTGAGCTACACCTTGTAACTGTCCCGCAACAAGCAACAAAATCAGTACGATTAACTGTTTGAAACGTACCGAGAATTGATATGTATGTAGGCCTAGTTTAGCCATGTCTTTCAGTATTAGTTAGTTAAAAAGAATAAGAATACCCGATGTTACCGTTGAGGAATGTAGAGGATTGGTTTTTGACTACACTCGAACTCAAATTGAGATTATGTCCTTTGGCTGGTGACCAATTAGCCATGAGCATAATATTCATGACGCTAAAAGAATTACTTTGCTCGTTGGTCTTACTTTGGGTGGTTAGTGCCGAAAAGCTCAAATTGGTATTGATTTTTTCGATGAAAGTTTTCCGTATGGCCACCGTTGGTCCAAATCCTCTAAGCGAACTATTATAAAACTCGTTGCCGAAATAGTTGACACCTAAGTTGATAGCCGCTTTTTGCTTAGTAAAATTTATGTTATAACTGGCTGTACTGGTGACTACGTGACTTTGACTAGTAGAATCTACGGTGTTGTCTCGTTTGTTTCTTGAGTTGAGATAACTAGCATTGAAGGTCAAGGTTGTTTCCTTGGTTTCGGTTTTTTTGAGCTGTTTGATTAGGTTATAACCAATCGTTTGCGAAATCAATGAAAACCGAAGCGAGTCGAGCGGCTGTCCTGGTACTCTGGTAATGTTATTGTAGATGGTATTGACAAAGCGATAAGATTGGAAGTTAGAAAAATTAAGTCCCATCGACAAACCATTTTCTAAGCGAAAATTTGCATTCATAGCGCCAATAAATCTACTTTGCTTACTAGCTTTTGTATTCTGCAAATCGTCACGTTGAAGACCTACATTACCACTTATATTGAGTTTATTTTGAAGTAGGTTTTGGGTGACCATCAATGTATAATTTTCTAGGTCATTGACAAAATAATATCCTCCTAGGGTTGTATAATTGGGGTCTATACGCTCATATCCTAATCCCAAAATAGTGCTAGTTTGGGCGATATTATAATTTAGATTTGATTTGAAAGCGTGATACGACTCAGTAGTTGCATTGTTTTTATGAAAAATGCCTGCCAGTGATTTGATAGAATAAGATGCGTATTCGCCGCCTTGATCTTTAGTCACAACACTATTGGCATAATCCATTACAATTTGGAGTTTATGAAAAAGCGTTGTGCTGAAGTTTAAGCCCATCACCAAATTATCTTTGGGATTAATCACACTGTTTTGATAATAGCGTTTATCCTCAGGAATCGAATTAGCCACATCATAAGCCTTGAACATGGTAGTTCCGATGGTGAACTTTCCAGGATTATATTCAACTTTATAACCATACCCCATACGCTCGAAAGTTGGCCCTGTGGTAGTGGTATCTGTGAACTGCCCTCTGAGTAGTCGCCCACCCATCAATTGAATTTTCCAGTTGGTAGGTGTAAGCTCCAAGCCACCGCCTACAAACTGATGCCCATTGAGCGTGTAAGGCGAGAAAGTCATATAGTTGGTGCCAATATGAGCTGTTATCCATTTGTAAGTTGGGTTAAAGCTCAATTGATTGAAAGAATAGCCTTGAGAGAGACTAATATTTCTGTTGGAGTAATTCAATATTACGGGTACATTGACAGTACCTAAAATATTGAAGTTTAGAGTTCCCGAAAGGAAATAATTAAACGGAGAATCATTGTTAGGTAAGCCTGCGCTGAATATTCCACTGGCAGTAAGCCCCCCCGAAACTACTAGAGGTTTGGCTTTGGCAATGTTTTCAATATCAACATTTTGGGCCCTTATCGGAAGGCTTAGTATGGCACAAAAGAACACGACTATGTAGCCAATCCTCTGTAAATGTGTTATATAGTAAAAGTGTGACATATCATTAAAATCTTTACATGGAGAGATATATAAAATCTGTGTTGGGAAGTCCTAGCGATAAATCAATACCTTTTTAGTGATTTTCTTATCGCCACTTGTCAGAGTGATAAAATACACCTGCTCTGTTTCGTTTTCTGGAATTTCAACTACCAGAGATTTCGAATCGTTTTCGCTGTAAGATTTCTGATACAAAATACCCTTCGTTGCAGATTGCACACTAACATCGAAAGCTCTCTTTTCTACATTTTCAATACTCAAGGTAACTTTGTTGCCTGAGGTTGGATTTCCCATAATGGTAAAATCCATTTCAGGTTGTGTTGCTGTTGGAGCAGGGAAGCTTCCATCATTAGCTTTCTCAATAATTTGAATCTCTTTGGTAAGTGTGTACACACAGTTATTAATCGTAGCTAATTCTTTTACCTTGAATTTGCCTACCTGAGGGAATGTCAGTTTGATACTGTAGGCATCTTGAGAAACAAGCTTTGCACTAGTTGGATATTCCCAAGCAATGGTTGTTGGTGTTGGGTTAGTCAAATCAATGGCTACAACTGCCTTGTCTACTGGTGCTGAGCTAGGCATGGCAAAAAGAATATTGATATTCTTGATTGGAATAACTTTGATCTGCTGAACGCCCCCACAACTGTTTTCATCCAAAACTTGTATGGTATATGTACCAAGGCTATCTGCTTTGATTGATGCTGTAGATTGAGTTTTTCCATCTGGATAAGTCCATAAATAGGTTTTACCCCAAGGTACAGACGACGCACTAAGGTCAAATGATTTTGAAGGACAAACCTCAACCTGAACAGCTAAGCCAATAACACGAGGGTCTGGACTAGTCATAGTAATATTATCACTTTTGATTTGGCATCCTTTTGCATCAGTAATCATCAATTGGGTGGTTCCTCCTGCACAAACATTGAGAGGATTAGCAATTGTCGAGTTGATACCTGACCATGTGTATTGGTAAGGGGCAATACCGCCTTCTACCGTTGATTTAAGCAGGGCATCGCAACGTCCAAAGCAGGTTGACGGCTGGTAAGAAGTAGTCATTTTGTAGCGACTGATACTATCTTGAACCGTTGCTTGAACTGTTGTTACACAGCCCGATTTATCTGTTACAGTGGCTACATATACGCCTGAAGCAAGTTTATTGATACTGGCTGTTGTTTGGCTTGTTTTGTCCCAAGTATAACTGTAAGGACTGCGACCACCAGTAGCTAAAATCTGTACTTCCCCAAGTGGAGTCGATGCACAATAGTTGGCAATGGTCCGACGTACAGACGTTACTAATTGTGTTGGTTCACCCAATATGAAGGTTTGTTTTTCAGAAATTCCGTTGCTATCTAATACTGTTACTTGATAAGTTCCTTTATCTAGTTTAGATAAGTCTAAGGTATTACTTGAAATCGTTTGTGCTTGTCCATTTACCACACGTTGCCAGTTTACCTGATAAAAAGGTGTAGTTGGTAATTGAACACCACCTGTAACAGTCAAAGTAATTTTTGCATCGGCTTTTCCGAAACAGGTAATAGAATCTATTTTTGAAGTAATAGATATTTTATCGGGAGCTACAATCTTTTGTGTAAGTATGGCATTACAAAGATTTTTATCTGTAGCTTTCACTTGATATTCTCCTGTACCAAGGGCACTCAATTGAGAATTAATACCATCTTCGGCTATAGTAGTTTGGATGTTAGAGTTCAAAATAGTACTTGGCAAAAGTGACCATTCAACTCCATAAGGCTGTGTGCCTCCCGAAATCTTAACAGAGATTGCACCATCATTTGAGCTAAAAGATTTTGGTCTAACGGTCTTTTGCAAGGTAACTTTTAGCTGTGTTGGCTCTTGAATTTGCAAAGTGGTATTGGGCAACACTGTACATCCTTTAGCGTCAATTACTTTTACTGTGTAAGACCCTTTATCTAAATTTTCAACTGTAGTAGCTCCACCTCCAAATGCCACTGGTGTAGCCTGATTAAGAACATATTGAAAACCACCATAGTCACTTGTTCCAGACAAAGTAATTTTACCATTTTTTTGCCCGAAACAGACCACATCGCTAGCACTTGCTGTGCCCGTTGGTTCGCTGGGTCTGTCTACAGGTACAGCACCTTGAACCTTACAACCAATACGGTCTGTAATGGTATAGTTATAAAGTCCTGCGGGTAAATCAACAATTCTGCTGAAGTTATTATTATTGTAGTTAGTCCATACAATAGAAAAGGGCGCTCCTGCTCCTCCCGACGGATTTATTTCAACAGCACCATCTTTGTCGCCAAAGCAAGTTACTCTTCCTGCTATAGCAGCCACATTAATTTGTCCGTATTGGACATGAGTAATACCGTTGCTCAAGTCTGATTTACAACTTAAGTTTTCGCATTGAGCATTAAAAGTGGCAGTACTCGAAGAGGTATGTGTTTGACCTTGAGCTACTTCAATATTATTGGCAAACCAGTGTACAATACCCCCATCACAGCCAGTAGCAGACAAGATAAATTGTTCGCCAACACATAAACCACTAGGTTTATTAGTAGAAATAGTTGGAGCAACGATGGTTTTTACTTGTAGGTTTACTTCATTGCTCATCAATGCACCACATGGACCCGTAATCTCGACTTTATATTTTTCACCATCATTGAATGAAAGTGTTGAAAATGTATAAGTACTAGCTGTAGCACCATCAATTTTTACGCCATTTTTATACCACTGATATCCAGTGATTGTACCTGTCGCATTCACAGAAAACGTCGCATTCGTACTAACACACACGCTCGCCTCTTGTGGCTGTTGAGTAATCACCATTGGTCTATTAACAGTAAGTAAAGCTTCATCACCATTAACAGAACTTGAAGTACAAACACCTTGACCAAAAACAATAACACGATATGCCCCTGCGTCGCAGTCGGCACAATCAATATTTTTGGTATAGCTTGCGTTTGTTGCACCAACAATATTTACGCCTTTAAATTGCCACTGATAAGCTCCAGCGTTGCTAGCAGTAACACTGAAAGTTACTGACTCACCTACGCACTTGGTAGCTGTCAATGGCTGTTGAGTAATAATAGGTGTAGGGGTTACATTTATGAGAACTTCATTACTAATAACATTTCCACAAAGGCCTTTTACTTCGACCTTAAATTTATCGCCATTGGCACCCCCTACCACACTATACGTGCTATCAGTAGCGCCAGTAATAGCGATTCCATTTTTGTACCATTGGAATCCTGTAATATCTCCAATTGCCTTTACTCTAAAAGTAGCTGTGCTGCCGCTACATACATTTTGTTCGGTTGGTTGTGATGAAATTGATACAGGTATATTTACCACCAAATTAGCAGGGTCACTTAAAATGCTTCTTGCAGCTCGACCGCCACATGCACCTGAACCAAATACTTTAACCTTATATGTTCCCTCATTACAAGATTTACAAAGATTTGAAATTGTATAGGAAGAGCCTGTTGCACCACTAATATTGACATCATTTTTTATCCATTGATACGAACCTGCATTAGTAGCACTCACACTAAAGGTATAGCTCTCGCCTTCACATTTTGTAGCGCCTACAATCTGTGTGGTAATGGCTGGTAATGGCTTAATAGAAAGAGTTACCTCATTAGTAGTGACACTGTTACAATACCCTATTACTTTTCCTGAATATTTACTGCCATTATCTGCAAGCTGTGCAGTAAAATTGAACATTACGGAGGTTTGTCCATCTATAAGTACCCCATTTTTGTACCATTCAAATCCAGTAATACTTCCTGAGGCTGAAAGTGCTAAATAAACAGTTGAGCCTTCACAAACTTCTGGGTATGAAAGTGTCCCTGCTAAAGATATAGGGCTTTTTAGGTCAAGATTAACTTCGCTACTCGTAATGGTGTTGCTTGCACATGCTCCTGTTCCATATACGTTTACTTTGTAATTACCAGCATCTCCGCATGAAAGACATAGACTTGCTATCGAATAAGAAGCGTTTGTTGCCCCACTAATCGGTACATTATTGCGTATCCACTGGTACCCTCCTGCATTACTAGCAGTAACATTAAAGGTATATGAGTCACCAACACATTTGGTTGCACCAACTGGGTTAACAGAAATACTTGGTTTGGCGCTAACATTCAAGGTAGCTTCGGTACTGGTTTCATCTCCACAAATACCTTTTACGACTACGGTATATTTATCGCCATTCATTGAAGTTTGAGCCGTGATGCCATAAGTCGATGATGTTGCTCCTGTTAAAATTGCTCCATTTTTATACCATTGATAACCCGTAACATCGCCAGTAGCTGTTACACTAAAAGTAACAGAACTACCTTCACATACAGTTTGGCTTGAAGGGTCACTTGTAATATCTATGGGAAGTTTTACAACTAGACTAGTAGGAGAACTCGTTACACTTTCGGAAGCGCAGGCTCCTGTACCAAAAACTTCTACTTTATAGGTTCCTGCATCACATATATTACATATACTTGGAATAGTATGTGATGCATTGTTAGCACCACTAATATCTGCATCATTCAATATCCACTGGTATCCACCTGCATTACTAGCAGTAACGCTAAAAGTATAGGTGTCGCCAACGCATTTGGTAGCACCAACTGGGTTAACAGAAATACTTGGTTTGGCATCTACATTCAAAGTAGCTTCGGTACTGGTTTCATCTCCACAAATACCTTTTACTACTACGGTATATTTATCACCATTCATCGAGGTCTGAGCTGTGATGCTATAAGTCGATGATGTTGCTCCTGTTAGAATTGCTCCGTTTTTATACCATTGATAACCCGTAATATTGCCAGTAGCTGTTGCACTGAATGTTACTGGAGTACCTTCGCAGACGGTTTGGCTATTAGGATTCCCTGTAATGTCAACGGGAATCTTTACAATCAAATCTGCACCTGAGCTGGTCACATGCTGACTTGCGCAAACGCCAGTACCAAATACGTCTACTTTGTAGTTTCCTGCATCACATATATCACAAATACTTGGGATAGTGTGCGTAGAGTTGGTAGCGCCACTAATATCTGCATCGTCCAATGTCCACTGATACCCTCCTGCATTGCTAGCAGTTACATTAAAGGTATAGGTTTCGCCAACACATTTGGTAGCACCAACTGGATTGATAGATATAGCTGGTAAACTGGTAACTGTTAGCGTTACTTCTTCACTAGTATCGTCGCCACAAGAGCTTTTGACGATTACTTTAAACTTATCGCCATTATTAGCAGTTTGAGCCGTAATAGTATAAGAATCTGAAGTTGCACCACTAATCATAGAACCATTACGGTACCATTGGTATCCAGTAATACTCCCAGTAGCCATAATATCAAAGGTTACTATGTCCCCTTGACAAACGTTAGCCAAAACTGGTTCGGTTGTGATGGAAGCTGGTGTACAAGGAACTTGAGCAAATGATGAAATGCTCATAAGTAAGTTCCAGAACATTGCCATAATGAATACACCAATACATTGAAACTGTCGAAGTTTAATCATATTTATTTGTAAGAAGTTGTTCTACTTAGGTCAACCATAACAGCAAGAGCAGAGATAGTAACTCCTCATTTGTTGGTTACAGTTGTAAATAAAATATACTTATTATCTATAAAATGACACTTTCTGCATGAATGGGTAGTTTTGTTGAACAGGTGGGGAGATTTATTGCATGAAGCAATTTGGCAAAAGCGTTAATCAAAACTTATTTTGATTGGTAACCCGAAGAGATAAACATAGGTATGATAAATCAAAAAGTCACATACTTTCTGCTAACTATTCCAAGTATATGACTTCCGATGATGACTAAATCTAACTATTCACTTTTATACAAGATTAACGATATTCTATCTGTTTTATCTTGGCTTGATCTTCCCCTACCGATTTACGATAATTAATCGGCGAGGTATCTGTATTCTTTTTAAAAAGTCTCGAAAAATAAAACTCATCATCAAAACCCAAAGAATAGGCTATTTCTTTCACAGATTTATCCGTCAAATACAATTCACGTTTGGCCTCCATCATCAAACGCTCCTGAATCAAATCCGATGGTGTTCGGTCAAAATACTTTTTGGTTAGTTTTCCCAATGTCTTCAAGCTCACATTCAACTTGTCGGCATAAATACTTGGAGAGTGTTCTTTGACAAAAAACTCCTCTATCATCGTTTTGTATTTTTGCAAAATCGAATGGTCGGGATTACTATTCTGAGCTATTTGGTCTTCTACCTGAGTTTGATTTTGGGCTTTATAACGAGTAGTATGAATCAAGAATATTTTCAAATACGATAAAAGCAAATCATTTTGTGCCAATTCTTCGTGGCTTGATTCGTCTTTCATTTGTTTAAATACGCTTTCCAATACTACACTTTGCTCATTGGTAAGCTCTACAAACGGTGGAGCAAAAAGGTTATTAAATAAAACACCATTACAGGAAACTTCTTTTTGGTGTTTGAGAATACAAAAAAAATCAGGATGAAAATGTAATACTTTCATAGGACTACTTTCCTCATTTTTCTTCATCAAAAAAGGCTGAAAAGGACTAAAGAAGAGTACCGCAGGTGCTGATACGTGATAAATAGACAAGTCTGCCTTCAACTCAACAGAACCTTCCTGAAGACAAACTACCGTAAAATAGGGTAATCTTGTAAGTGTCGAAAAAAGAGCTTGATTACTCTCTCCAATACTAAACAATCTTTCGGTACTATCGGGGCGGGTAATGACAAATTCAGCATTCATATAGTAAAAATTCGAATCGAGTGTTGAGGATGGTTTGAGATAAAATTCTAACGCCAAATTACGAAATGCAGTTCATAGTCTCCAAATTAGCTTGAGATAAAACAGACCTCTAATTTTGAAACCCTACAACAAAGGACATACAGAGCGGTAAAAATCAGGAAGTTTTGGCTTTTGGTATTTAGAAAATCATTGACCAATAATTTATACTCAAAAACGCAACACTTTGATTTATGAGCTATTTTAATATTGATTCCATAAAAGAACGAACTTTCGATGCCATCGTTATTGGTTCGGGTATAAGTGGTGGTTGGGCAGCCAAAGAACTAACCCAAAAAGGCTTAAAAACGCTTGTGCTTGAACGTGGGCGTGATGTCAAACACGTAGTCGATTATCCTACTACACTCAAAAACCCTTGGGAGTTTGAACACCTTGGTACTGTTCCGCAAGACATCAAAAAAGATTACCAGATTGCCAGTAATCACTATATTTTTAGCGAAAGCACGCTTCATTTTTTAGTTCGTGACGACGAGCAACCTTATATTCAAGACAAACCTTATTCTTGGATACGGGGCTACCAAGTTGGCGGACGTTCATTACTCTGGGCACGCCAAACCCAGCGCTGGAGCGATTTTGACTTTGAAGGCCCCGCTCGTGATGGTTTTGCTGTAGATTGGCCAATTCGTTATAAAGACTTAGCGCCTTGGTATAGTTATGTCGAAAAATTTGCAGGTATTACAGGTAATAAAGATGGACTGGATTATCTGCCCGATGGAGAATTTTTGCCACCTCACGAAATGTCTTGTGTCGAGAAACATTTTAAACAAGTTGTGTCACAAAATTACACCAATCGCCATGTGATTATTGGGCGAGCTGCACATATTACTGAGCCAAAACCTATTCATCTTCAACAAGGTAGAGCCAAATGTCAAAACCGTGTGATATGCGAACGAGGCTGTCCTTATGGAGGCTATTTTAGTAGTAACTCTTCTACTTTACCTTGGGCTGAGAAAACAGGTAAAATGACTCTTAGACCACATTCGGTAGTGCATTCTATTATATATGATGAGCAAAAAGGCAAGGCTACAGGTGTAAGAGTGGTAGATGTCAATACCAAAGAAATGATTGAGTTTTATGCCAAAATCATTTTTGTGAATGCCTCTACGCTCAACAGTAATATGATTCTGCTGAATTCTACCTCACACCGCTTTCCAAATGGTTTGGGTAATGACAATGATATCTTAGGACGATATATAGCTTTTCATACAAGTCGCGGACGTATTTCGGCAGAGTATGATGGTATGCTAGACTCCACTACCGATGGGCGCTGTCCAAATATTAGCTATATTCCTCGTTTTCGAAATGTTTATAAACAAGAAACCGATTTTCTTCGTGGTTATGCGGCTGGTTTTACTGCGTCACGCTCGCCCATGCAGGATTTTCCTAACGAACTAGGCGAATCACTTAAATCGCATCTCAATCAACAGCAACTAGGACCTTGGTCGATTGGCTCGCACATGATGGGCGAAACCATTCCTAAACATGAAAGTACCGTCAGACTTGATGCGACGTTAAAGGATAAATATGGAATTCCTCAATTAAGAGCATCTGTTCCTTTTGATGATAATGATGACAAAATGTTAAAGGATTTTCATGAGCAATTAGGAGAAATGTATCGTAAAGCAGGTTTTACCAATATCAAACTCATCGATACGCAACGCCTACCGGGCAACGAAAATCATGAAATGGGGGGAATTCGTATGGGGAAAGATGCCAAAACCTCCATGCTCAATGCTTGGAACCAATTGCATCATTGCAAAAATGTATTTGTTACCGATGGTGCTTGTATGACTTCTACAGCTACACAAAACCCATCTTTGACTTATATGGCACTTACGGCACGAGCCGCAGATTATGCAGTAAAACAGTTAAAAGCCTTGAAATTGTGAGTTGGCAATATACCGTAAGCTCTGAGCTTGTGGATAAAATAGAATTTAGCATTCAGCTTTTGGCTATGGGCATTCAGCAAAAATATAACTGTGATTCTTTAGCAATATTTGCTTAATGCCTACGGCTTATAGCCTCAAGCACATTACTTACTTCTTGATACATGAAAAGACGTCATTTTATTAAATATACAAGCGCAGGGCTCTTAACTATTGTAGGGGCTCAGCAAGTCGTAGCACAAAAAAAATATGTGCCCAAACTAGCATTTTCGACCTTAGGTTGTCCTGATTGGTCTTTTGAAAAAACGCTAGAAATTGCTGTACAAAATGGGTATCAAGGCATAGAGTTGCGAGGAATTCAAAAGGATATGGATTTAACAGTTTCTCCATTGTTCAATAGTCCTAGCAATATTCAAAATACACTCAATCTTTGTAAAAAAGCAGGAATCTCTATTGTTGACTTGGGCTCATCTACCAATTTACATTGGGTGGATACACAAAAACGAAAAAGCAATTTGGACGAAGCAAAGAGATTTATCGACTTGGCGGCAGCTTTAAACTGTCCTTATATTCGAGTATTTCCGAATGATTTTCCGAAAGAGCAAAGTCGAGAGCAAACACTTCAAGCCATGATTGAAAACTTGGTCACTTTGGGAGACTATGCCAAGAATACTTCCGTAAAGGTATTGCTCGAAACCCATGGACAGCTCGTATATGTTGCTGATATTTTACACGTAATCCAAACAGCAAATCATCCACAAGTAGGTTTGATTTGGGATTTTTATAATATGTGGTCAGTCACCAAAGAAAGTCCTTCGGAAGTATATCCCCAATTAGCACCATATATCAAGCACGTACATTTGAAAGATGCCATTACTCAAAATGGGAAAGAAAAATATGTATTGTTCGGAGAAGGTACGGCTCCCGTACAAGAGGTATTACAACTTTTGAAAAAAGGAAATTATCAGGGGTATTACAGTTTTGAATGGGAAAAGCGCTGGCATCCTGAAATCCAAGAACCAGAAATAGCGATTCCTCATTTTAGTAAAACCATAAGAAAGAAGCTGAATGATTAATGGATAGCATGAGTCATCCCAAATGTTAGCATCAGTTTTTTTGATATTACTCAAGATGACTCATTTTTAGAAGTAAAGTATTGCGTCTCTACCGCTGAAAAATCTTCATTAACTAAATTAGAGGTGACCCAATTCTCGCTTTGAGGCTTCCCAGCCTATTATGGCCGATTTGCGAGTTTCGCCCCACATATATCCTCCTAGTTTGCCCGACTGTTGTATTACGCGATGACATGGAATAAGGTACGCAATCGGATTGCTTCCTATGGCAGTCCCAACGGCTCTAGCGGCACTCGGCTGTTGTATTTGTTGGGCAATTGTCCCATACGTACAAAGTTGCCCCATTGGAATATGCAAAAGGGATTCCCAAACCTTCAATTGAAAGTCAGTACCTTTTAAATGTAATTTTACTTGAGAAATATTTGACCAATCTTCTGTAAAAATCCTTAGTGCATTTTCCTGAATTGTGTTTTTCTCTTCTATAATACTCGCATTGGGGAAATTCTTTTTTAGTCTTTCTAAAGAATTAGGTTCGGTATCGATAAATGTCATTTGACAAATTCCCTGTGGCGTTGACGCCACAAATACGTCTCCAAAAGGGGTATTCTCTATATTATATTGAATCGCTAAATTTTGACCCCCATTTTTATATTCTCCTGGGGTCATACCTTCTATATTGATAAACAAATCATGCAAACGCCCGCTTCCTGATAGTCCAGCCGCTTCGACAGCATCCATCAAAGACGCATTTTGTTGCAAAACCGATTTGGCGTGCCCCAAGCTAATATATTGTAGAAACTTTTTGGGACTTACACCCGCCCATTCTGTAAACAAGCGCTGAAAATGAAATGGGCTCAAGTGTACCTGCTCGGCAATCTCTTCTAAGCTAGGTTGTTGTTGGTAGTGCTGTTGGATATAGTCGATAGCCTGAGCTATACGGATATAAGCGGTTGGTTCTTGCGTTGTCATACAAAATGAAGTATAATAAAGTAACACAACAAAGATAGAACATCCTTTATCCTTATTCCAACCCGAAAATTGCGCTTTTTCGACTACCATTCATCACGACCCTCAACCGCTCGCCAGAAGCCACTTTTGCCCCGTTTTTTATATCAACCGTTTATCTATTGATTCACCCGATTATAGTTTTTCAGGAAAGAAACCTAAAAACTCAGCCTAACTTTGAATCATCAAACAAGACGAAATAACAACAATATTTAAAATATTAACTCTTTAAACTTCTTAAAATCATGAAAACTTTATTCAACATTTTCGCATTAGTAGCTATCTCAGCAAGTAGTATTTTGGCAAACCCAACAGGCGGTGACGATAACACTACTAACAACAATAAAAAATCTTTTGCCATCGGTACATATCGTGGCGCAGGTACTTTGGATCTTCATGTAACAGTGGATAAATTGGAAGGAAAAGCCGTTACGATTTTGGTAAAAGACAAAGAAGGTCGTATCGTAAACCGTGAGCATATCGCCAAATATAAAAGCAATTACCACGGTCGTTTTGACTTTAGCGAAGCAAAAGATGGTCAGTACACCATCGAAGTAACAGATGGTAAAGACACTATTTCAAAAACAGTCTCTCTTGAAAACCAAACGTCAACAACCGAATATCGTTTGATGACAGTAGAATAAACAATCTATAAACTTTTCTTCAAAAGTCCTGCTACCTTTGGTGGCAGGACTTTTTGTTGAAAAACCAAGCATGGTATTTTTGTCCATTCATTAGTGATTTTTATACATTCTTTCAGGAAAATAATTCATGCAACTTTGTCATATCAAAACGATATAAAACAAATAAACCTTAAAGATCATGTTAATTAAAAGAAGCGCTAACGCTCAGTGGATTGGCTCGGGCAAAGCAGGTAAAGGAACTCTTACTTCTCCTAGTGGTGTATTAAACGCAACTCAATATTCATTCAACACACGTTTTGAAGATGGTATTGGAACTAACCCTGAAGAATTGGTAGGTGCTGCTCATGCAGGATGTTTCTCGATGCAATTGGCATTTAATCTT
The DNA here is from genome assembly GCF_030056705.1 of Flectobacillus longus. GTDB lineage: Bacteria > Bacteroidota > Bacteroidia > Cytophagales > Spirosomataceae > Flectobacillus > Flectobacillus longus. The sequence goes on along the minus strand of NZ_JASHIC010000017.1, from coordinate 65,199 downwards.
CAAGGTGCAGGTTTTACCGCAGATATTATTGATACAACTTCTGAAGTAGTTTTAGAAAATGGTACAATTACTACGATCAATCTTACTACTAGCGTAAAAGCTGAAGGTTTGGATCAAGCTAAATTTGAAGAATTGGTAAAACATGCAAAAGAAAATTGTCCAATTTCTAAATTATTCAACGCAACTATTACGCTTCAAGCGACATTGCTATAAACTGAATATATTATCTAACCATTAAGTATTATTGTTGATTTTAATAGCCTATTTATTAGGCTATTACTTTTTTTGATACTACAAATAATACGAGTCATCTCGAATTTATTTTACATATTTAGACGCAAAATAAAATTGCCTTAATATGCTTTAGGCTGTAAGCCGTAGGCATTAGGCAAAAAAGTTTCTATTACTTCATGAGAAATACTATTTAACTTTTTGCCTACCGCATAAAGCCTATAGCTTAAAGCGGGTAAAATTAACTTTATCAATTATATAAAATTGATAAGCCTGACTATTAGGATTTTTTACAGAACCCAATCTTTTCATCAGCTCCGTAGGAGCGACAGTTTGGTAGTAGTGAATCTATTTCCTGACCTATTAAAAGAGCGCCGTAGGTGCGACAGACTTCAGGGTTTTAGTTTTCTGTCGCACCTACGGCGCTTTTACAAAGGTAAACAAGAAATTTTTCGTTTATTCAAGCTTATTTTACTCGCTAACTTAAGTAATCGTGCAGAATAAGATTTAGGTTATGTGTTTAGGCACTAGGCAACAGGCACAAGGCAAAGAGTGTTAAAATGTTTTTTAATAACCACAGCCATGCTTTTTTCCAAAGCCCACCGCCGAAAGCCATTACCTGAAAGCCCAAAGCCCAATCTTAAATTTTATTTTACCTACTAACTTAAAATAAAATATAGAGTAAAAAAATCACCCAACCACTAAATCACTACATTGGGGATGGCTCTTTTACTCCAAAACTATTTTTTCTTTCCCGAAGCCTTTAATTGATTATATCTCAAAAGTGCTTCTAAATAGTAATAGTCTGCATAAACTAATGGTACGTCTACTTCGGAATTACCGGGTTTGTGACCAGTGCTATGCATCAAAATGAAGTGATTATTGTCTCCAATTTTTGCCTTAAATGCAGGTGAAGAAAGGGTTTCTAACATTTTGATAGCGTTGCTCAAATATTCTTCTTTTTGTTTCCCCTTCGAATATTTTGCCAATTCAAACAAAGCAGAAGAGGCTATTGCACCTGCTGAAGCGTCGCGTTCTTCTCCTGGCTTGCTATAATCCCAATACGGAATTTTGTCGGCTGGTAAATTTGGATTATGAAGAATATATGCTGCAATTTTGTGTGCGTGCTCTAAGTATTTCGGGTCTTTTGTTTCACGATACATCACAGTGTATCCATACAACCCCCATGCTTGTCCACGTGCCCAAGCCGATTCATCTGCTGCTCCTTGATGTGTTTTTTTTGCTTGTACTTCGCCATTAGGACCATAACAAATAACGTGATAGCTACTATTGTCAGCTCTGAAATGGTTTTTCAAAGTATTGTCTGCATGTATTGTACTAATATTATAAAAGGATTTATCGCCCGAAACTTTAGATGCCCAAAATAGAAATTCCAAGTTCATCATATTGTCGATGATAACAGGATATTCGTATTTTCCTTGAAACTTATTCCAAGATTTGATTAAGCCAACTTTAGGGTCAAATCGGGTAGAAAGAGATTTAGCACCCGTTAACATGATGTTTTTATACTCTTCATTTTTAGTAAGGCGATACCCATTTCCAAATGGACAATACAACATAAAACCCAGATCGTGAGTCCCTGTATTGTACTGTTCTTTGGCTACGGCCATCGTCCATTTTTCTGCGGCAGCTTTCCACTTGGGGTCATGTGTGTATTCATATAGATACCAGAGTGAGCCACCAAAGAAGCCACTGCACCACCAATCAGATTTCATGTCACGAGGCGAGCCGTCGGGATTCGTAGATTGAGGAAACTTCGTCAAATCTGGATGAGATACTAGCATGCCTTCATATTGTTTGGCTGCATAATCGAATTCATTCTTAACATTGATTTGACTCATCGCCAAATGTGTGCAAGCAAGAAGAAGAAGTGTTTTTACAAATTTCATAGTTTACAAAGATTTATTGAGCTATTTGATAATGAGTGGATTAGTTATTAACCGAAAGTATGGGCTAAACACAACTAGTTTTTACAATTCTACACTCACACCCAGCCTTTACTTTCCCTCAAATTTCAACTGATATTTTCCTTTATTGCTTGGTTTTTTGTGTGTTAGTAATATTCTTGTTACAAGTTTTTTGCCCCATTTAGTTTTAAAACTATCATATTCCATTCCCTCGGTAGACGGCATATCTGTTGAAACACTAAAGAGATTGGCATCATAAGTTAATACTAATTGGCTATTTTCGTTGGTTAAAGTGATTTTCCCTATTTGGCTTGCATCTACCTCACAAATTGTCATCAATACTTGCTGTAAAGATTGGGGACTTTGGGTCAACAAAAAGTCATCATTTACTTCAATTTGATGTTTCTGTTTTAAAAGTTTTACACTTCTTTTCCAAGTTTGAATACCTGCTTCCTGCGGATAAGCCCCAGCAATGTTCATGGTCAAACCTATTTCTTTTTCATTACTTTGAAATGCTACTTCGTGCGCTTCAAAACTTCGCCCTTCTTTTTGACCAATACCATTAATCATAGGTAAATTATGATGCTGTGACTGTGTAAACCAAAGTTCATATCGTTGTTTTGAGAAAGTTCTGGCGGTGTAATTACCACGACCAGCATCAATTACCATTGGCTTACCTTTGTAATAAATGATAAAATCGCCTACATCATTATGATTGTGACTTTCGTCGTTGTGCCCACCATGTGTAGCCAAAAACAAGCCCGTATTATCTCTTGCTGTCATTACCTGAATATCGCTAATCCAAGCCTCATTTACTGGCTGATATGCCGTCTCGTTGGCTTTAATTGAGCTAACTGTCAAAAGATTTTGCACTCTACGCATTCGTTGATACCCTTCGGTTTTGACCTGCGGATATTTGGCAAAAGCCCATTCTCCAAAATGCTGAAGTTGAGGCTCTTGAATAGCTTTTCCAAAACGATATAACATCAAACCATCTGGTCGGAGTGTTGGGTCAGCATCGGCAAAATTGACGAAATATTCACCACTGATATGCGTTTTGTACACATAGTTAGCCATTTTTTTTATAAGCTCATTTTGGTAAATATTTACTCGATTATTGGTAACATTTTGCAAAAGCTCTAAGCAGTCAAAAACACTTCCACCAGCAGCAAACCAGTAACTAGGACCTTCGTCGCAACCTCCGTCTTCTCCCAAGCTATTGAGATATGAATCCAGTCCAGTCATGGCACCATACAGCATTTTGGCACGACGACTTTCGTCTTTTTCTAGAAGCAAATTACTCATAATCCAATTGGACATAATCCAGGGATTCCAGTTGTTGACAGGCTTGGTTTTGCTCATCCAGCCAAATCTTTCTGGATTATTGAGCATAGGATTGAAAATACGCACATTGGTTTCATGATAAATCCTTTTACGAATCAATGGATTAATTTTATCTAATTTTTTGCCAACCCAATAATCTGCAATAGCAAGAACAGACGCTGTTTCGGCAGAAAACAAATCAACCACAGGGTTTGTCACATCGGGAAGTCCAGTATTGCCAATATGAGCAGGGACACCCCAATAACTTTCTTCACAAATTGACCAAATTCCGTTGAGGATAGCTTCCATAAAACGTCCTTTGTCTTCCACACTTTCGGCTACTAATAATTGGAAGAGATTATTTCTCTTTCCATACGAAATATTGCCATGACGATTACGGTCGCCAGAGCGCACATAATCGAGTGAAATCGTTGCTGAAATAGGCTCAAATTTATAGTTAAGAGCTTTTTCACCGTCTTTAATAACTTTTTGTAAGACCGAATCAGGCACTTGAGCTTTCCATTCGGAAGGGTTTTGAGGATACGGATGCCACTGATTTAGAGGAATCAAGCTTTGTTGTACTGCCTCTAATGAATATTCTTTTCCAAAAATATTTCGAGGCGTAATTTGTGCTTTGGTACTAACCACAAAACACAATAAAAAAATAAGTATTCGAGGTATGGACATCATATTTTCATTAAAGTTTAATAGCTTTCAGCCACGAGCCTTCAGCTTCTGATATTGTGAATAGAGGTAATCAAAAGGGCTGAAAACTCATAGCCGATGACTGTAAGCTATTATCCTACCAATTTGGATTCTGCTTGAGATTAGGATTTAGCGCTAATTCATTAATTGGAATAGGCCACAAATAATCTTTTGCTGGATCGAAACGACGGAATGTAGCTTCTTGTACTAAGATATAATTATCAGCAGTGAGTTTTACGGAAGTAGCAGTACCAAATTCACTTTTGAAGAAAAAGTTGCCAATAATTGGTTTTACTAGTTCGACCTCAGCTGTTTTCCAACGAATCAAATCCCAATAACGGAAACCTTCCACAGCTAGCTCGACATGGCGCTCGCGACGGATTTCGTTTCGAATCGAAAGTCCGTTGGCACTTGCAAACGCATTAGTCAATTTTGCTATTTTGCCTCTTGTTCTCAACTTGTTGATAGTCAATTCTAAATCAGCATCAGAAATAGACTCGTTGAGTTCATAACTTGCTTCTGCATAATTTAATAAAACTTCCGCATAACGAATCACAACTCCGTCGATATTAGAGCGTTGCAAAGTCCAATCGTCGGTATTAAAATACTTTTTAGATAAAAATCCTGTTAATTGAAACGCCAAAACAGACACCGAGAAAATAGGATTTGTCCCAATATACGAATCACCTGATTTCATGATAGTTGAGCTCAGACGTTCATCTCTATTATTAAATACCTCTGTCGAAACAGTTGGCTTTTTGTACAAAGGTGATTTTTCAATAGGTAATCCATCTGTCATCAAATAAGAATCCACAAGGTTGCGTGTTGGGCTAGCAGCTCCATTTTCCAAATTTCGAGCCGCAGCATGTGTGAGGACAATTTCGGAAGTGCTTATACCATATTGTTTTACCAAGATATTTTCACGGTTTTGACGACCCTCACCTGCCAATTGAAAAAGGTTGTAGTAGCTCGCAAACAAGTCATGTTCTTTGCTATCAATAATAGCCTTAGAAGCAGCCAATGAAATCGATAAATGTGCTTTGTAATCTCCATAGCCATGAAATTTGGAACGTGTTCCCTCAAATAATGCTGCACGAGATTTGAGTGCCAAAGCAGCAGTTTTAGAGATTCTACCATAATTTGCAGTTCCTAATTGAGTTGGCGTTGGTAACTTTTCGACAGCAAAATCCAAATCTTTATAGATACTTTGAATAACTTCTTCACGGGTACTGGCAGGGGCGAATAGCTCAGGAGAATTTTCTTTCAAGACTGATAAAATCAACGGAACACCCCCATAACGTTGAAATAATGTGTAATATCCCCAAGCTCTAAAGAATCGTGCTTCAGCAATATAACGATCTACGGTAGCAGGTGCTACACCTGTGTTAAGTGCCAAAGGCGCTTTTTCGATGATATTATTGGCTGCCCGAATGAGCTGATACGAATTATTATATGTTCCATCAGTAGCAGGAGCTATACGTGTACCATCACTAATTCCATTGGGAGCACGAGCATAAGTATCGTCAGACCAGTTATCATCAGTATTGGGCAATCCTGGCAAATAAGTATATAAAAAATTGGCCGCTCCTTGCAAATCTCTTTCTGTTTTCCAGAATGCAGGGTCACTAAGTTGTGTTTCAGGAATGCGGTCTACATCGCAAGAGCCTAAGCCCATCGTGAGCAATAGTGCCAAAGATATATGTTTGAATAAAGTCTTTTTCATAATCCAGAATGTTATATAGAATTTTGGGGTTTTAGAATGATAAGTTCAAGCCTCCTGTGATGGTACCAAAAAATGGATAATCGTTTTGTGAACCGTTCCGTTGTTCTGGGTTGAAATAATTATTAAACACGCCTAACCTTGTCAATGAATATACATCTTGTCCCGATACAAATATTCTAGCACGTGTGATGCCAATTTTCTTTAATACATTTGGAGGAACAGTATAACCAATTTGAATATTTTTCAAACGAGCATATTGCCCATTCATAATCCATTTATCGGAAGGCAAGTATCTAAACCCACCTTGTAGATAAGGTCTAGGGAAAGTAGCATTGGGGTTTTCGGGTGTCCAATAGTCACGGTGTACAGCCAATGGTTGTTTCCATGCTTGTGCAAGTGGCTCAATTGCTTCGCTATTTGGCATAAAAGAGCGCTCACCAACGCCTTGAATAAAGGCTGTAAAGTCAAATGCTTTGTACTGGAATCCGAAATTTAGCCCAAATACATATCTTGGTTGGTCTGTACCCAACATGACCAAATCGCCTGGGTCTTCTGGTGTACCTTTTCCAATTGTGATTTTTCCGTCACCATTTTGGTCTATATATTTGACATCACCTGCTCCCGTACGACTATCTTGGAAGGCATGGGTTTTTACTTCATCGTCTGTTTGGAAATACCCTTCGGTTTTGTATCCCCAAATAGTATTTAAAGGATAACCTTCTAATAATGAAACTGTTCCAGCACCTAATACTCTACGACCTGCATAGCTCATGAGTTTGTTTTGGTTGTCCGAAAGGTTAAATCCAACGTTGTAGCTAAAATGTTCTCCGATTTTATCTCTAAATTTTACTTCAAGCTCCCATCCCCACGACTTCAATTCACCGTTGTTGATTTTAGGTGTTCCTACGCCGAATGTACTTGGTAACTGCAAAGGTGTCAGCATATTGCGATTATATTTTACGTAGTAATCGCCACTGATTTGAAGTTTGTTTTTCAATAAACCTATATCCAAACCTCCGTTGCTTGTTTCGATGGTTTCCCATGATAAATCTGAAGAAGGTACTACGCTTTGATAGAAATACGAAGTACGGGATTCTGGACTACCCATTACCAAGCTTGAGCCTCTTGTTAGCAAATTGAGGTAGTCATAAAAGCCTATGCCCAAAGCATTTCCTAATTGTCCCCACGAGCCTCTTACCTTAAATTCAGAGAATAGACCGATGTTATTACTAAACCATTTTTCATGGTGTAGATTCCATCCGACAGAGGTAGAAGGGAAAAACTTAATGCGTTTACCTGGCGCTAATCTCGAACTTTCGTCAGCACGGAAAGTTGCTTCAAACAAGATTCTATCATCATAATTATAATTCAAGCGACCAAAATAAGATTGAAAAGCATAGGTGTTGATGGTTTCGCTGTTGCTCTTGGTTTTGTCATCGCCAAGGTTGAGTGTAGGTTGGTCATTACTTACTAGGCTCAATGAGGTTGTACTGGTAGAGGTAAAACGGCTATCTTCCCATTGGTATCCACCCATTACATGTATTTTGTTTTTCTTGATACTAAAATCATAATCTGCCAATAATTGAATGTTGGTATTATTGGTAAATTCGTTGGTTACGGCATACGAGTTAGGATTATTTAGGTAAAAAACGGGAGCAAATCTTCCCCAAAGTTCTACCTGACGAGCAAATCTTCTCCTTTCTCCAAAGCGATATTGTTGTCCTAATACTGCACGCAATTGTAATCCTTTTAGAACATCTTTTGCGGCTAAAGTAAATACCCCATCAAAGAAATTTCTATCCATGTTGTTGTATCCACCTTCTTTTAGCAAGGCATAGGCATTGTTAGCTGACGAACCTGCACCACCGTTGAGTCTTCCTTCTGGAGTAAAAATAGGGAAGCGTGTACGCAAGCGATATACCTGATATACCAATCCCTCGCCGTCGGTACTTGCTGATGAGGCTTGTTGGTCTTGCTTGGTATAGGCAATACGAGAATCCAAAGAAATATGCTTAGTCAGTTGTGAGCCTAAATTGAAACGAACGTTGTAACGGTCAAGACGGTCGGGACCTACTCTGAACAAACCTTGTTTGCCATAATAGCCCAATGATACCAAGTAATTGGTTTTTTCATTTCCACCTCTTGCTGAGAAATTATGCGTTTGCATAGGCGTATATTTTCTAACCACTTGACCAATTTGATCTTCTTGGTTATAAAAAATATATCTTGTTGTGTCAGAAGGGTTTACAACATAAGGAACGCCATCTCTGATACGCTGTAAATCATCGTCGGTATATTCAGGACCTGTTTTAGCATTTTTTCGAGCTAAATTGGCATAAAGTGCTTCTTCCAAAAGCGGTAACCTTTCAGGAACGTTGAGTGCCCAGTCTACCCCGATTTGGTTGGAATAATCAAAAACAGTTTTACCCGATTTACCTTTTTTAGTAGTAATCAAAATTACTCCACCTGCTGCTTGAGCACCATAAATGGCCGCTGCCGCCGCATCTTTTAACACACTGATATTCTCGATATCGTTGGGATTGAGGGTTTGTAAAGTAAAACTAGAAACGGTTACGCCGTCGACCAATACCAATGGATCTACGTTTCCATTGGCAGAAGTAGCGCCACGAATCTGAATACCAATACCTTCGTTGCCAGGCTGACCTGTACCACGAGTGATAATCAAACCAGAAGTAACACCCTGTAAAGCATTAGCTACGTTTGACACAGGACGGTTTTCAATAACTTTTGAATCAATCGTTGAAACAGCTCCAGTCAAATTCGCTTTCTTTTGTGTCCCATAACCTACCACTACTACTTCGTCGAGTGATTTGTTGTCCGATTCGAGTACGATGTTAATCATGTTTTGCGAACCAACAGCTACTTCTTTACTCACGAATCCTACAAAAGAGAAGACCAATACTGCACCACTATTAGGCACATTGATTTTATATCGACCGTTTCCATCTGAATTTACTCCTCTGGTAGTTCCTTTCAAGGCAATATTAACGCCCGCAAGTGGTTCACCTTTTTCATCTGTCACTTTCCCTGTCACGTTTTGTTCCATCACCACTTGCAACTGTCCTGGCGAAAACATCGGGGCGTTGGTGTTGAGTACTACTGGATGTTCTGATGAGATAATTTTGGGAAGATATTCTTCTTTTGTTGCACCACTTTTGGTATCTGATGATTGTGAAGGAAATTTTTCAACAATCAAATAAGCGCCTGATTTTGACTTTTTGTACTTTAATTTTGTGGATTCTAAGAGTCTTTCGAGATTGTTTTCAATTTTTTGATTCCAGTCTACTAATTGTTGGTTGACGGTTACCTTTTCGATTGTTCCTCCTTCAAACAAAATGTCGACACGATAGTGATTTTTTAATTGTCCGAGCACCTCTCTAAGTTTTTGGGTGTTGTTTGTCAAATGTTGCTCGGTTTTTGTTCTGCTCAAGATATTTTTTTGTGCCATAGCAAATACTTGGGCATTACACGGCTGTCCCCCCAAAGCCATTGTGCTGAATAACACGCTGGCTTTGAGCATTGCAGGTAAAGCTAGATTCATAGAAAATTTATTTAGAAGGTAATGGAATATTTTTACTTCTCCGAGAGCACGAACGTGTTCCCTGTTTTGGATAACTTGAGGTCTAATAATTCTACAACGGTATTTAGCAACTCTTCTGCATTTTGGGCTTTGTATGAACCTACAAGGGTCTTTTTGGCCAAAGAGTCACTTTGTAATTTTACTTTTACACCATAATTTTCTTCCATAATTTGAGTGAACTCAAACAGGTTGGTATCTTCAAAAATCAATCTGTTTTGTTGCCATGCAATAATAGGGTCAAAGGTTTTGGCAGTATCTTTTTGTATATGATTCCGAATATCAAGCTTGACCAACTCGCCAGGACGCATGGTGATTTCCTTTTTGACTTGATTTTCCTGATATTCTAATCTTACTTTTCCTTTATTGAGCATTACTTTTGCCCCTCTTTCTCGACTAAAAACACTAAATTCTGTACCTAACACAACCACTTCAAAATTACGCTGAGTTTTTACGATAAATTTCTGATTGTCAGGTGTATGAGTAACCGAAAATACAGCTTCTCCAATAAGCTCAACTTCTCTATTTTTGGTGCCAAATCCAAATCTAGGCACTTTTAAGGTTGAATTGGCATTGAGTGTAACCATGGTGCCATCTTTCAATTCAATTTTTTCAACCTGACCAAAATTAGTCTCATAAATTTGGTACTGAAAATGATCTTTAAAATACCAAGACCCCAAACCTAATAATACCAAAGTAGCCGCTATTCTACTTATTTTGAACCAATTATTTGCTCGATTATCTATTTCTTTATCTAGCGTAAGAGTTTCTTCCTCAGCTGTTTGCGCCATGATTTGTTTAAAATCTTGGAGGCGTTTTTCTACAGATGGATTGTATTGAGGATGTTGTGTTTCCCACTCCAACAACCATAAATAAAACAATTCTTGATTTTGAGTTTTTTTGAGCCATTCTTCAATGTATTGCTTTTGCAGAGGCGAACTTTTCCCTGCAAAATGCTCAAAAAGTATATGTCTATTGACTACAGATTCCATAATTTTTCAATGTGTTTGTTTATCAGGTTTTTTAAAATACAAAGTATAGACTAATCCATAGAAATAGGTCTTTGAGGCCAAACTTGAGCGCTTGTATTGCTTTGTGAATATGTGTTTCGACGGTACGATATGAAATATCAAGCTCGTCGGCAATTTCTTTAGCTTTTTTACCTTCAAAGCGATTCATCAAAAATACTTTTTGACACTGTTTAGGTAATGTATTGATTATCAGTTCTATTTTCTGGTGTAGCTCTTCATATTGCATGATTTGCTCGGGTAGTTCGGCACCTTCGATATGGTAGACTTTCTCAAGCGAATCACTTTGCTTGAACTCATTAGCCAGATAATTCAGGGCTCTGTTGCGAACTGCTCTAAACAAATAGGCACGATAGGATGTATTAATCGATTGGTACGACTGGGTTTTCCAAAAATTACAAAAGACATCGCTGACAATATCTTCGGCTACCTCTTTGATATATACGTACCTGATGGCGTGTGAACAAAGTGCTCGATAATACATCCCAAAAAGTATTTCACAACCTTTTTGTGGATGTGTCTGAAATGCAAGCTTTGCTGCCAGTTCTGCTCCATCAATAATTCTCCCCTCTGTTTCCGGATGTGGCTCTACAAAGTCCAACGTAGGATTATCATTTTCAGTAGTTATAGATTTAGGTTCTTGACGAATCATAGTAAAGTCTTTCACACATTTTGATGCTATTATACTGTAAAGACAAAAATGGTGCAAAAACTACGTAGTGAAAAATGAGATTTTTTTAAAAATTTTAAGAAAAAGTATTTTATATCTAATTTTTTAGGATTGATATTGGAAATTATACCATAAAAAAGGTGCTGAATAAGTATCCAGCACCTGTGTAAAAAGCATCAATTTGGGATGTTGGATTTTAGATTGTGGAAGTATAGCATACTACTTAATCCTAAATCTCGAAATCAGTAATCCACAATCCGCTATCGAACGATTTTCCCGCTCTTTTCGAGTTCCTTATATTTGGCAATATACATTTTGTCAAGCTCTTCCGAATCTTTGTATTTGATACGTAATTGAGCTAGTTTTTTATGTAAATCTGCTTTGATTTTGGCATAAGCAGGGTCATTATATACGTTCTTGAGCTCGTTTTTATCTTTTCTCCTATCATATAATTCCCATTCATCTACATCATAATAGAAGTGGATAAGCTTAAATTGTTCAGTCACAATACCATAATGGCGTTTTACCATGTGCACACTTGGGTATTCGTAATAATGATAGTATGCGGCATCTCTAAAGTTTTTTCCTTGTCCTTTAAAAATAGGAATTAAGCTTTCACCCTGCATATCTGAAGGAGGTTTGATTCCTGCTGCTTCAAGAAAAGTCTGCGCAAAATCCAGATTCTGAACCATTTGTGAATTCTTTGAACCGGCTTTAATGATCCCCGGCCATTTTACGATTAAAGGTGTTTTGAAAGATTCATCGAAAATAAATCGTTTGTCAAACCAGCCGTGTTCGCCCAAGTAAAACCCTTGGTCGGAAGTATAAACCACAATCGTATTTTCATCCAAACCGTTTTCCTTCAAGAAATCTAAAACTTTTCCAACGCCCTCATCCACCGAAGCAATACAACCTAGATAATCTTGCATGTAACGCTGATAACGCCATTGCATTTTTTCTTTTTCGGTCATGGTAGGGTATTTCTTCATAAATTCCTCATTCATAGGACGGTAAGTATCGTCCCAAACTTTTCTTTGTTCAGGATTCATGCGACCAACAGTTGCATTGTACAAAGCAATATCATAAGAATGAGATTCTTTGATACCCAATTTTTTCATATTTTCAGGGAAAACCTTCGAGTCTCCAGCCCAGTTCATGTGCTTAAGAAGATTCATTTCGGCTTCTTTAGCGGCTGTTCCACGTCCTTCGTAATTATCAAAAAGGGTGCTTGGTTCAGGGAAAGTTTTATGAATAAATTCTTTATAATGACGTTCAGCAGGAATCCATTCGCGGTGTGGAGCTTTGTGCAAATATGCCAAAAAGAAAGGTTTATCTGGATCTCTCTCGTTTTTGAGCCAGTTGAGCGTAATATCTGTGATAAGGTCAGTTACATAACCCATAAGTTTTTTAGGACCTTCTTTTTTGGTAATGATGTCGGGGTTATAGTAATTACCTTGGTCTGGTAAAATCTGGAACTCATCAAAGCCTTTGGGATTATTACCAAAATGTAGTTTTCCAAACATAGCTGTCTGATAACCATTGGCTTGTAATAGCTGAGGGAATGTAATATTAGTTGTGTCAAATGGAAAGTAGTTGTCAACCTTTCCGTTGATATGACTATGTTTTCCTGTCAAAATCACGGCTCGTGAAGGTGCACAAATTGAGTTAGTTACGCAAGCATTGGTAAAAAGCATACCATCTTTAGCGATTCTGTCGATGTTGGGTGTGCTTGTGAGACGTTTATCATAAGCTGAAATTGCCTGATAAGCATGGTCATCAGACATGATAAAAACAATATTCGGACGTTTGGGCTTATGCGGTTTTAGTGCCACAAATACACCAACTATACCTACCAGTAGCAGTAGGATGATGGAAATTTTTTTCATAGATAGATAGTTAAAAGGTTGAAATTGGGTCTAAAAATAGAAAATCGCTTTAATGCTTCAAAGTGATACAATCAATTTATCCTGCATTTGTGCTAAAAATTAACAAACCATGTTACCAATTTTGGTGATTCAAATGTAATACCTAATTAAACAAAAAGAGCCTTGATTGCTCAAAACTCTTTGGTAGTACTAAATTGAAATATAAACCTCTCCTTTACTTATCAATCTTGCCGTGCGGACAACTCCTGAAGATTTCACTTCAATGTCTTGATTTTTAACATGATAATCTAAATTAACAGTAAATTCCCCAGACGGGTGTTCGATGGAAAATAAGGAGTTGTTTTCTGAGAAATTAGCAATACTTTTGGCAATACTATTGGGTAAAACACAGGTTGTAGCCACCGAAACGGCTGCTAAAACGCCAATAGCTTCATGCACCACATGCGGAATAAACATACGTGTATGTAACGCCCCTCCTTGAATTGGAGGAGCAATCAGACACATTTTAGGAATGGTTTGCTGGCTTACATCACCGAGCTGCATCATTTCACCAGCAACAAGTCGAATAGCTTCAATCGTCTGTTTTAATGGCTCATTCTCTTCAAGTTCTCTTATACTTTCATAACCACTCAACCCAAAGTCCGATGCTCGCATAATTACTACAGGCATTCCATTGTCTATACAAGTTGCCTCTATGCCATGGATTATATCGATGTTATTACCCGTCGGCAAAAGTGCGCCACAGGTAGCGCCAACGGTTTCTAAATAATTACAAATAATTGGCGCTGAAGTTCCAACCACACCATCAATTTTGGTATTTCCATTATATTGTACTTGATAATCAGGTGTTTGAACTACCACTTCACAAATTCCACTTGTATTTACCATATTTATTCTGGCGCTTGTGGTTGGGGAATTGGCTTTGAAAATTCCGCTCTCAATCGCAAAAGGCAGAACGCCCGCTAACATATTTCCACAAGTTTGGAGCGTCGAAACCTTACCTTTACCTATCTGAACCTGTACAAAAAAGTAGTCTAAATCTGCCTCGGGAATTGACGAGGGACTCACAATAGCAATTTTACTACTCAATGACGAACCACCTCCCAAACCATCTATTTGTCGACTATCTCCTTGCGTTGTTCCTTCAATGGCTGCAATAAGATACTGATTTCGAAGGTTTTCATCTTCAGGTAAATCTTTTTTCAAGAAAAAAAGCCCTTTTGAACTTCCCCCCCGAAAGTGCATATATGGAATGGCTAACTGCATGATTTTAAGAGCTTTTCAAGGTTGTTTCTTGTACCACGAGTAACAATTGGTTCCACTCCTTTGTCTTCCAACATTTCTATGACGGCTTCCATTTCGTGCATTCTACGCAAAGCATGTGTACGACTTCCTTCCACAAATCGGTCGATAATTTCGTCATTGCCACCAACCAGCGAACTAATTTGTCCTCTGATGTAGGCTTCCATCCCGAAGACTTCACCAGCTTCCATTGCCTCACAAATAACAGCCGCTATGCCTTTATAGACAATAGAACGAAGCAGTTTTCGAGTTGCAGCATCACCGATTGTACTATTTTCGACCAAAGAAATATTGAGAGCTAAAGGCTTTACAAAATCTAACAAATCTGAAGCATATTCTCCCGCAGCTAAAAAAGGCGTTAAAATGCCTTTGGGAGGAACAGGCGCCATAATCGCCAAATCTATAACTTTGATTTGAGTAGGTGCTAGAATTTTGGCAATAGCGATTTTCTTTTGTGGTCCTGAGGTATTCATTTCACAAAAAAACTGATGAGGTTTTGCAACAGTCGCTATTTCTTGAGCGATTTCGATAGAGGCAGAAGACAAGTTAACACTCAATATCACATCAGCATAGCTCACGGCCTTAGCATTACTTTCAACTAACTGAATATCAGAATTTAATTTATATTTTGGCTCAGGGTCGTAACCCCAGATTTGATGCCCATTTGCTGCTAAATCATTGGCAAAGCGAGCTCCAGCCTCGCCTAAACCTAATATGGCTATTTTCATAAAATTCCTAATTTAAAACTTCAAAATATGCCTTTGTTGGAGTTATTTCCAACAAAGGGGAGAATCACTCAATACATCTAATATCCAAACTTTTCGTCCCAACCATAAATCTGTAACGACGTCTTTCCTTGTCTAAGTTGTTCACGAACTCTTTCCTCCTTGGCTTCTCTGGCGATAGCTTTCTCGATGGTTTCTTCGATTTTTTCTTGAGGAATAATCACAACGCCATCTCTATCTCCAACAACAATATCACCTGGATTGATCAGAATATTGCCTATTATAATGGGTTCGTTGAGCGTGCCATCACCATAATTGGAAGTACCATGAATACATAGCCCACGGCTAAACACAGGAAAACCCATCTCTTCAATATCGTCGGCATCGCGTACGCAGGCATCAATTACCAAACCATTGATTCCTTTAGTTTTAGCTCCTAAACTCATGAGATCACCCCAATATCCTGCCTCATAAAACCCTGAACAATTGGCAATTAACACATCTCCAGCTTTTGCATAAGCATAGGCACGATGCAAGAGCATATTGTCGCGAGGCATAGTCTGAACGGTGTACGCAGGTCCGCAGACTTTCATATTTTTCGCAATCGGCTTGATAGCTGAGGGTAAATTCCCTTTTTTACCCATGGCTTCGTGTAATGTAGCAGCCGAAAATTTGGTAAGTTCTTGTATTAAATCCATAACTTAAAAAATGGTATTTGTGACTCTTGGTACTTGACTTTGATGGGCTTCGGCAAACTGAACATTTTTTTGTCCAGAAATTCTTCTTGCATGATTCCCACGACGTGAGGCTAACTCGGCATAGTAATCTCTGAGGTACTTTTGAGCACCCATACAATCCATCGCTGCCATTTTTTTATCCATTACCGAAGTAATATCTATATAAGTATCAGGTAAAAAACCACAAAGTTCTGGCTGATGTGGCTCAAATGAATACCAAGCTGGCGGGTCGATATTCTTAAATGCACTCGGTACCCCTGCTCCGCAAGACAACAGCCTTGCACGTTGAGTTGCCTGAAATGCTAAGGGATGATCTGGATTAAAAGGGTCTTTTTCTGAATGGGTTAGGATAACAGTCGGCTCAAAATCGCCGATAATATGGGTTAATTGGGTAATTCTTTCATCTGAAATCAACATAGGATAATCGCCCCAGTCCAAGAATTGAATAGGCGTTTCTAAAATATCGGCTGCTTTTTGAGCCTGCTCGTGACGAATTTCCTTTACATTATCGACACTCCTTTGTGGATTTTCTTTCCATAATTCCCCAGATTCGCCTCTTTCGCCGTAGGACATACAAATAACAAGGGTTTCGGCTCCTTCTTCAATGGCTTTAGCAATAGTTCCTGCTGAGCGCCAAACGAAATCCGCCGAATGAGCGCCTATGACTAATAATTTCTTTTTCATGATAATAATTGGTGGTTTGAAGAGACCTTATTTTAACAAAAAACTCTGCACTCAAAATTTAACACTCAAAACTCCTAGAGGTCTTCAGGCATAGGAGTACCTCGTGTATGAAAGCTATCAACGGTTTTGAGCCCCCAAGCTTGCCCTTTCGAACGTTCCTCTCGATTCCAGACAACGGTCTCATAATCAGGGTCTAAAATGAGTCTTGCTGTAGGATTGGCAATTTCGATTCTATTACCACCTGGCTCATACACATACAAGAAAAACGTTTGCTGAATGGCGTGTTTATGTGGACCCGTTTCGATAAAAATACCATTTTCTAAAGCTATATCTGCCGCCAAAAGAACCTCTTCACGACTGTTTACAGCGTAAGTCAAATGATGAAAACGCCCCGATAAACCCGAATGATCTTCGGTAATAGCAAGGTCATAGGATTTGGAATTTACTGAAACCCAAACACCTTTAGGCTGTTCATCAAAAACAATAGTCTCGGTCATGCGCCCGCCTAATACCTTGAACTGGAAGTAACTAAAGGCTACAATATCTTTGGCTAACAGATTGAGGTGATCTATTCGCCTCACATTCATACCTCTGCCAGGAAATTTACTAGCGGTATTTTTGAGAGCAGATTTGTGTTGCTCGTCAGGCTGATATTTACGGGTATCAAAATAAATTTCTGCTAAATGACCATCAGGGTAGCGAAACATAAAAGTATCACCATAACCACATTCACCTTCGTGCCAACGAATGCCCAGATTTGCCTGCTGTATTGCTTTCACTCGTCTTTCTAGTGCAGATTTACTTCGGGCACGCCATGCAAAATGCCCAATGCCCGCATGGCGATGCGCTCGAAGCTTGAGCGTATAATGCTCATAATCATCATAAGCACGCAAATAGGCACAATCTTCATGCGTTTCGACAAGCATCATTCCAAGAATCTCCGTGAAAAAACGGATACTTTCATCGAGCTTTGGTGTGAGTAATTCTACATGAGCCAAGTGAGCCAATTCCCAAGTAATATCTTCCATAACGAGTGGTTTTGTGTTGTTTAAAACGTATTACAAAATTAGACGCATGAGAAGGTTTTATTAGGAGACTTTTCGTACTTTTAAGGATAAAATTCGAACATAAGTCAATGAATTCACTCAAGAAAATTACCAATTTTGATGGGCTTTATGGAGATGAAAATGGCAAATATTCATCTGAATATTTGTTTTTAGAACCTATTTCTACAAGAAGTAAAGAATTTGATTGGCAAATCAAACCACATATACATTTAAAACTTTTTCAAGTATTTATAGTAAAAAAAGGAACTCTTCGCTTTGCAGATGCCATTTCTGAGTACGAATTATGCGCACCATGTTTGATGGTAATCCCTGCAATGGCCTTACACGGACTGGTGTATCATCCAGATATTGAGGGGAGTATTTTAACCTTATCAGAAAATATTATAGAAGATATTTTTGAAACATCACACCCTATTTGGCAGACATTTGAAAAAGTACGAGTTATTCAATCATTTGATGAAAATGGGACTTTCGAAAAAATGCTCTATCAGTTGCAATTGGCAGAATACGAATTGTTCAGTGAAAATTCGGATAGAATGATGATGATAAAAGCTTGTTTGACCCAGTTTTTCCTGCATATCCATCGATTGGCTACACAGGATGCCAACCTCTCTGGCGATTCCTTACAAATGGCGTATTTTAGAAAGTTTTTGCAAAACATCAAAAAATCCTCTCATCAAAAAAGTATTCCTGATTTTGCAGAAGAGTTAAATATTTCCGCTGTTCACTTAAATCGAATTTGTAAAGCAATCTCAGGGAAATCAGCCATGGAGTTAGTCCATCAACATTTGATTCAGGAAGCCCAAAAGTATCTGTTACATACGTCCTATTCTATTTCTGAAATTGCCTATTTGCTTGATTTTGAATATCCTAATTATTTTGCCAAGCTCTTCAAAAAACACATTGGCTTATCTCCCGCCGAATATCGACAAGTAGATAGGAGATAGTGGATTTAATGAATATTGTGTATTTTTAGGTATAGCAACTTCCTCATACTCTATGTTTTACCAAGTATTTTCTCCCCAACCAGCTCTGCGAGAATTTGTGAATAATATCATGATTTTTCGACTTGATATGCCTGCGATAGGTAAAAATCCTACGGTGGTACTGCCTCCATTGGGGGAGCAATGCCTATACTTTTATCCGCTAGAGTCCCCGATGAGTGAGTATTTGGACAAGGAGAAAATTGTAAAATTGTCACCGAGTATCTTGGTTGGTCCACAGGTGAATCGAATTAAATTAACGATGCCTTTTCATAGCTATACCGTTAAAGTTGGATTTCAGCCTGGGGGATTGTTCCGAATTTTAGGAATTCCGATGAATGAAATGGTGATGGATGAATCGCTGGATAGTATTTATTTTTTGGATAAAGAAATCGAATTTATTAACGAGCAACTTTGTGAATTGTCTGACGCAAAAGCTATTGTACAACTTGTTGAAGGGTTTTTATTGAAAAAAGCCCTTCAGCTCCGACCGTCCTTGCCTGTAGATAAGGTTCTTTCGCTAGTTCATCAAAAAGGAGGTTTGATGACAGTGGAAGATATTGCCGAAAATGCCTGTGTTAGCACTCGACAGTTAGAGCGGTTATTTCAACAAAGAATTGGTTTACAACCTCGTTTTTTTACTCGTATTACTCGTTTCGCAAAAGCTTGGCGCTTGAAGGAAAATAATCCTCAAGTCAAGTGGACTTCTATTGCTTACGATTGTGGTTATTTTGACCAAATGCACTTAATTCGAGATTTTAAGGCATTTTGTGGTAGTTCTCCTTCGATGATGGAAGATGAAATCAAAGCGTCTTCATTTACTTTAGGAGGTCAATTATAAAAGTAAACATGTCGCATTGGTACTATTTTAACCTGTTACCAAGAGATAATTTTGTCACTATAAAACTTAAACATTATAGTTATGAAATATCTACTTTTTATCGTGGCAACATGGGGATTTTCGACGTTTACTGGTCTGGCACAAAATCAAGAACAAGACAAAGCAGTTATTGAAGGAAAAATAGATTTATTTTTTAAAGATTGGGAAAATCACAACTTCGAGAATATGGTCAATTATGCGACCGAAGATTCGGATTGGGTCAATGTGGTAGGTATGTGGTGGAAAAATCGAAAAGAGGTGATTTATGCACATAATGTTTTTCACAAAGTTATGTTCAAAAACACCAAACTCACCAAAACTTCTGTTCATACTAGATTCATTACCAATGATGTAGCAGTAGTTCGCTTGTACTGGCACATGGGAGAATATACTACACCAAGTGGCAATCATCACGACGAAGCCGAAAATATTGCGATGATGGTATTTGTAAAAAAAGCAGAAAAATGGCTTTTGACGGCTACAGAAAATTTAGTCATCGAAGAAGCTGCACAGAAAAGTAATCCCGTAAACCGAATGCCTAAAGAATAGTTGATAGATATAAATCTCCTAGCTAACAAATGGACTTGTTAGCTAGGAGAAAACTAAAAATTTGAATTATTGTATGAAATGAGCTGCCATTTCATGCGCAAAGCCAATAGAATTTTGTGGAGAAAATAGCTCCTGAATATGTGATTCTGAAAGAAATGACCTGATTTTAGTATTTTCTAAAACTAATTCTTTCAAATGTTTTCGTTTAGCTGTAGCCTCCTGACAGAGTTCTTCTACCATTTCATGAGCTTCACTTTTACCTAGGGTTTCTGCCAAAGCAAAAGATAGATTTTCGGCATAAATTAATCCTTGTGTTATTTCTAAATTCGCTAACATTTTTTCAGGATTGACTTCTAAGCCATTGGTCAAAATGCTCATTTGTCGCACACTTCCAGCAGTCAATTGAACTACCTGTGCAAGTGTTTCCCATTCGGCATGCCATGTGCCTGTCGCTCGCTCGTGGTCTTGTATTTGAGCGCTCAACAGTGTTGCAATCAAATTAGGAATACGCTGAGCGTTAGACAAAATCGAAATAGATGAAACAGGATTTCGCTTATGTGGCATAGTAGACGAACCACCTTTCCCTTTGCCTGCTGGCTCAAATACCTCGGCTATTTCAGTTTGCATCAACAGACTAATATCTTTGGCTATTTTTCCTAAGCTCCCCGAAAGAATCCCCAATGTAGCAGCAATTTCAATGACAAAATCTCGCTGGGTATGCCATGAAATCGGATGGTATTCGAGTCCCATATTAGCCGCCATACGTTGCGCAATAGCTATTCCTTTCTGTGGCATACTAGCCAAGGTTCCGACGGCACCACCCAGTTGTAGATAGTATTTCAAAGACTCCAATCGTTGTTTTGCTCTTTGAAGGCTATCTATCCAAATGGCTACTTTGTAGTCAAAACTAATAGGGCGAGCTTGTTGCATAAAAGAACGACCTATCAGAAAAGTGTCTTGATGCGCTAATGCTAAAACCTTCAATTGGTCGATACTTTGGGTCAATAAAGGAAGCATCAAATGAATAGCCTCTTTGCACTGCAACATCATGGCAGTATCAATCACATCTTGACTGGTAGCGCCAAAATGAACAAATTTTGACGCATCAGCATTGTCCACCTTTACGATGGATGTTAGCTGTTTTACCAAAGGAATAGCAATATTTCCTCCCAAACCTACCTGTATAACTATTTGAGAAATATCTATTTTTTCAACCTTACAACAATGCGCTATGATTTCTGAAAATTGACTAGGAATAAACTGGCATTCTGCTTGAGCTTTTGCCAAATGAGCTTCAAAATCAAGGAGATACTGAATACTTTTTTCAGAAGTATATAGTTCACTAATCCGATTGTCGTAAAATAAGGTTTGAAATAAATCATTCATGAGCGATTGATTTTAGCTAAAATTATACCTTTTCAATAATCACAGCATATCCTTGACCAACACCCACGCACATCGTACAAAGAGCGTAGCGTTTGTTTTGCTTATGTAATTCAAGGCTAGCCGTTTGAATCAATCGAGTACCTGACATACCCAGTGGATGCCCCAAAGCTATTGCCCCACCATTAGGATTGATTCGAGGGTCGTCGTCGGCTAAACCTAAGGCTCTTGTACAAGCCAAAGATTGAGCAGCGAATGCTTCGTTAAGCTCAATGATATCGATTTGATCGAGGGTCAATCCTGCTTTTTCCAAGGCTTTTTGAGTTGCTGGAACTGGACCAATACCCATAATTCTAGGCTCAACACCAACGACTGCCGAAGATACAACTTTTGCCAAAGGTTTTAAACCATATTTTACAACAGCCTCTTCAGAAGCTAAATACATAGCGGCTGCGCCATCATTCAAGCCAGAAGCATTACCAGCAGTGACACTACCACCTTCTTTTTTGAAAGCAGGTCGCAATTGTGCTAGTTTTTCCAAGGAGGTTTGAGGTTTTACAAACTCGTCTTTCTCAAACTGAACAATTTCCCCCTTTTTTGGACTAATGCTTACCGCAATAATCTCTTCCGCTAATCGACCATTTACTTGTGCTTGCGTTGCTTTTTGTTGAGAGCGAAAAGCAAATAAATCTTGGTCTTCACGACTGATACCATATAGTTCAACCAGATTTTCGGCGGTAACTCCCATGGCATCAGTGCCATACATTTTGTGCATTAGAGGATTGACAAAACGCCAACCAAAGCTCGAATCAAACATTTGGGCGTCATTCCCAAAAGGTTTTGAAGTTTTTGAAATAACCCAAGGCCCACGAGTCATGTGTTCCATTCCTCCTGCAATCATAACTTCGGCATCTCCTGTTTGAATTGCACGACTGGCATTAATCACCGCAGACATTCCTGAAGCACAAAGTCTATTGACTGTTTCGCCAGCAATAGTATAAGGTAATCCCGCCAGAAGCAATGCCATACGAGCCACATTACGGTTGTCTTCTCCCGCTTGGTTATGGCATCCCAAAATCACATCACCAATGGTTTCGACAGGGATTTGTGGGTTGCGAGAAACTAATTCCTTAATGACTAGCGCCGCTAGGTCGTCGGCACGAACACTTGAAAGACTCCCTCCAAAACTTCCGATGGGAGTACGGATGGCGTCGATGATATAGGCTGTTTTCATGAGAGTTTTTCGATAAATTGTGCGGCAGTTTTAGCTCTTACTTCTTCGATAGTCACATTAGGCATAAGCTCAATAAGGGTGAGTTTTCCTTCTGGATAAGCAAAAACCGCTAAATCGGTAATAACCAAATCGACTACGCCTTCGGCCGTAAGTGGAAGGGTACAAGTAGGAACTACTTTTGAGGTTCCATCAGGATCGGCATGAGTTAGGGTAACAATCAATTTTTTGGCACCAGAAGCCAAATCCATCGCACCACCAACACCTAAAAGAGGTTTTCCGGGCACTGCCCAGTTGGCTAAATTGCCTTTTTCATCTACTTCCAACCCTCCCATAATAGCCACATCTACGTGTCCACCACGAATCATCGCAAAGGAATCTGCACTATCAAAATAGCTACTTCCTTTGAGTGCCGTAACAGGAATTTTTCCAGCGTTGACAGGGTAATCCATTGCACCACCTCCATCTTCAGGGGCTGGACCGACGCCTAACATGCCATTTTCGGTATGAAGAATAATACCATCTTCGGGTTTGATTAAATCCGCAACAAGGGTCGGAATCCCAATACCGAGGTTGACAACATCACCATTTTTCAGTTCTGCAAAAGCTCGCTTAGCCATTTGCATACGTGATTCGCTTACTTTCTTGCCTCTATTGACAGATGCCGATGAACCTAAATCTTCTAACGAAACCTTGGCTTCGACCAAATAATCAACAAAACACCCTGGTGTATGTATAAAATTAGGATCAATTTCGCCAACAGGAACGATTTCTTCTACTTCGGCAATCACCAAATCGGCTGCTGTTGCCATCGCACGATTGAAGTTTTGCTCCGTCATTCTGTAAGTCAAATTCCCCGCAGTATCGGCTTTCCATGCTCTGATAAAAGCTACATTTCCACGAATTCCTTCGATGAAAACTTGCTCTTGACCATTAATAATCTTGGTATCTCTTCCTTTTGCAATCAATGTTCCTGCTGAAGTTGGAGTATAAAAACCGCCTATTCCCGCACCACCAGCACGAATGGCTTCAGCAAGTGTGCCTTGTGGCAGAAGTTCATATTCTACCTGACCAGATTGTGCGGCTTTTACTGCGTCGGGGTTACTGGTAAAAAATGAACCAATCATTTTGCTGATTTGTCCATTTAGTAACAATTTACCCCCTCCAAGATTAGGTTCGCCTACATTATTGCCAATAAAAGTGAGATTTTTAGTTTGAGTTTTAGCGAGTGCATGAAGCAAATGAACAGGATTCCCTGTCATACCAAAGCCCCCACCCAACAAGACATCGCCATCTTTGACCAATGCTGCTGCTGCTTCTACCGTAATTTGTGGTACTTGTTTCATGATTTTTAAGTGATTTAGAAAGTAATCATGAAGTATTTCGACTTGAAAGTAAGCCTATATGTCAAAAGCTTTATCTGTTTGTGTCGATTTACAACAAATATTTACTTCATGATGCTTTTTTAAACGTCAAAAAATACCGTCTCTTGTTCGCCTTGCATAACGATATCCCATTGATATACAATACCTTCTGGGGTTTCTTGTCGTTGAGCAATGAGTGTGTTTTTTCTTTCTTCAGGAACAGTGCTTAAAACTATATCCTTTTGATTTTCAGCTGTTTCGTCTGAAAAATAAAGTCTTGTGTAGGCATGTGTCAACAGACCACGCATAAAAACCACCACAGTAATATGAGGTGCTTGTCCGTCAACCGATGCGGGTTTGATAGTCTGAAAAATAAACTGTGCTTCTGGATCTGTACCTGTTCCAAATCGCCCGAAACCTTTAAAGTCCGAATCAGTAGGGTTATATTGCCCTTTGGCATCTGCCTGCCAAATCTCAATCATCGCATCGGGGATTGCGTTTCCTTGTCCGTCAAGTACACGCCCTTTGATAGTAATAGGTTCGCCTTGTGTATTCGACGTGCGCAAATTGCCCGAAGCAATACTGGTATGGTTGTATAAATATTGTTGCGGACTGAGCCCATACGCAAAATATGGACCTACCGTTTGTGATGGAGTCTGTGTCATTGATTTTCGAATGGAGTAGCGTTATGTCCTCTTAATACGATGTCAAAATTATAGCCTAAAGCAAAATCTGGTTGGGTCAAGGATAAATCAAATTGTGATACCAAAAGATGTCTAGCTTTTTCGGGAACTCCCTGATAAATAGGATCGTATTGCAATAATGGGTCGCCAGGAAAGTACATTTGAGTGACCAAACGATTCGTAATATTTGACCCAAACAAAGAGAAATGAATATGGTTAGGTCGCCAAGCATTTGGATGATTGCCCCAAGGATAGGCTCCAGGCTTAATAGTCATAAAGGTATAACGTCCATTTTCGTCGGTCACGCAGCGTCCGCCTCCAAAAAAATTGGGATCGAGTGGCGCATTGTGCTGGTCAACTTTATGAATGTATCGACCAGCGGCGTTGGCTTGCCAAATTTCTACCAAAGTATTTTTGATAGGACGCCCATCAATATCTAATATTCTTCCAGAAACCACAATACGTTCGCCGAGTGGTTCACCATTTCGAATACCATTTTTGGTAAGGTCATTATCATATTTCCCTACACTTTCTTGTCCATAAACTGGCCCTGTTGACTCCGAAAGCGTATGTTTCATCGGAATCAAAGGTTTTGAGGGGGCTCTAAAAACGGTTGATTTATAGTCGGGATATAAATAGGGAGGATGTACCTCCCAATCTCTTTGGTTATGATTCATGTGTTAAATGATTGAAGGTTTTGACTAAAATCCTTTTTTTTCGAGTTCTTGGTAAACTTTCTTGGCTATTTTGTAAGCACTATTTGAGCAAGGAACACCTGCGTAAATTCCCAAATGCAACAATACTTCCTTAACATCTGACACGCTTGCCCCTGTATTCTGAGTAGCTCTGATGTGCATGGCCAATTCTTCTTCGTGCCCTAAGGAGGCTAAGATAGCAATCGTAATCAAACTACGCTCTCTTTTGCTGAGTTCGGGTCTTGACCAAACCAACCCCCAAGCACTTTGGGTGATATATGACTGAAAATCAGTATCAAAATCACTTTTATTGGCTTCGGCTCTATCTACATGAGTATTGCCCAAAACAGAACGACGGGTTTTCATACCAATCTCATAAAGGGATTCGGTACTAGGCGCAAAAGCGAAAGTGTAGATGAGCGACAGTAACTTTTCGGGAGCATCTACACAAGGGATGTGCCCCGAACGCTCAATTTCTTCTAGCGAAGCGTGAGGCATTAATGCCACCAATGATTTGACCAATTCTGGTGTGGTCGAAAGGTCTTCTGTTCCAACAACACACAGGGTTTCTGTTTGGATTTTTTGAACATTTTCGGTCAAGTCGGCATCACGAATAGCTTCACAACAATGAATGTAGCCTTTTGGACAACATCTTTCTAGCATCGTACGATATCCAATTAGCTCGGATACTTGCGTATTTCGAAAACTTTCGGGAAACCATTTTTCCATAACTGCATCCGAAATACCTGCCAAACCAACAGTATTGACCTGTTCGATTCGCTGATTCCAGCTTGTTGAAGTGCCTATTTTATGAGCTGTATCACAAAGAATCAACTTTTGCACTCGTTCAGGATGACGTTCTGCAAAAAGCATTGCCACTCGACCACCCACCGATAGCCCAACAGGAATACATTGCTGAATTTTTAGCGCATCAAGCAAACCAACGAGGTCTTCATAGTAGCTTTGCATACCATGAGTAGTAGCTGCCGTTTGAGAAAGTCCATGTCCACGTTTGTCATAGCACAATACATTGGCAACATCGACCAAGCCCTCAACCACTTTATCCCAGATACTAAAGTCTGTACCAAGTGAATTTATAAAAACAAAGGTGGTTTCTTTTTTACGGTTTATCCATTTATAATGAACATTTAGACCGTTGATATTTAGAAAGTTAGCCATTAAAATATGGAAGGTTAATTCAAATTTCTTTCAGACCTACATAGTTTTCAGCTATGGTTGTAGCTTGGGCTTTGGAGATACCTATATAATCAAATTTTGATTTTTGGAGTAAATTTTCAAATGAACCATGCGCCGCCTGCTTATGAAATAGATAAGTCATAAAGTTGGAGAAATCCTGTGCACGCCAAATTCTTCTTAAACAATCCTGTGAATAGCTTTGTAGAAGACTATCATCCTGATTATCATACCAATTAGTCAAAGCAGATGCCAGAAAACGAATATCTGCTACTGCCAAATTCAACCCTTTTCCTCCTGTTGGCGGTACAATATGAGCAGCATCACCTGCCAAAAACAAACGTCCATGTTGCATATTATCAATCATGAAACTGCGCATAGGAGTTATACTTTTTTCGAAAATTGGACCACTTTGTAACTTCCAACCTTCGGTTCCTAATCGAATAGATAGCTCTTCCCAAATTTTTTCATCTGACCAGTTATCTACTGTGTCATCGTTCTCAACCTGAATATACAAGCGACTAACTGTCTCAGAACGAAGACTATGCAAAGCAAATCCTCTTTCGTGGTAGGCATAAATCAGCTCGTCAGATGAAGGGGCAACATTTGCTAAAATACCTAACCAACTAAAGGGATATTCAATTCTAAATTCGTTGTAAGTATCTTTGGGCAAATGCTGACGACCAATACCATGATAGCCATCACAACCTGCTACAAAGTCGCAAGACAATTCATGTTCTTCGCCGTTATGTTCGTAAAAAATACTTGGGTTTTCGGTTTCGATACCTTCAATATGCTTAGCATGAGCTTCAAAAAGAATTTCAATTCCTCTGTCTAAATTAGCTTGAATCAAATCTTTGACTACTTCTTGCTGTCCATAAATGGTGATGCAACGACCACCTGTTAGCTCTTTGAAAGGTACACGTTGGCGAACACCATTAAAACTCAGATAAACACCATGGTGCTCAAGTCCCTCTTTATCAAGTCGTTCGGATGCACCTAGTTCACGAATTAAATCAACTGTATTTTGTTCTAACAAGCCTGCTCGAACACGAGATTCCACATATTGGCGACTACGGTTTTCAAGAATTATACAATCGATTCCTTTTCTTTGAAGTAATAAGGCAAGTGTAAGTCCGGCTGGTCCTGCACCAATGATACCGACTTTGGTTGAGTGCTTCGTCATGAGTTTATGATAGATTTTTTCGTTAAATATGATTTAAAGACTGGCCAGACTTTTAATTGATGAAGCAAAGATAGAAGTTGCTTGTAGGTTTATTTTTGGACGAATTACGGTATTATTTGGACAAAATAAACATTGGCATTATATTGTAAGCTAAAAATATAAATAGTTTACCTTGAAAAGATTATATACCAATACGACATACATCAAGAATTCATCAAATGAAAAATAGAATTATTAATTATTCGGGACTTTATGGCGATGCACAACGACGGTGGTTACCTGATTTTGTACATTGCGAACCTTTGGAGGCTCGAAGTCAACTACACAACTGGCAAATAGAATCGCATATTCATACAGATTTGTGGCAGATATTTTGTTTGGAAGATGGTGAAGCAAAAATCATAAGTGCACATCATACTTGGCAAACAAATGGCATGACCTTGGTGATTATTCCGCCTAACACTCTGCATGGATTCGTATTTGTGGCAGGATTATCGGGGATTGTACTTACTGTATCGTCGTCGTATTGGGATAGATTGTTACAAACGGCACCAACCATCAGCTTGGCTTTTCAAGAAATAACGTGCTTATTATTAAATGATTACCCTGACAATTTCTTGAAAGTAAAAAATTTAATCGACAGAATTAGAGAAGAAGAAAATAGTACTTATTTAGAGAAAAACTTCTCAATACAAGCCGTTTTAGGAATGTTGTGTATTGAGATTTTTCGATTAACGAGTGCTCAAAACCAACAGAAATTAGTAAGCAATCAACGGAGTCTATCTATTTACCGAAGCTTTGTCAAAAGTATTAAAGACTCTTATAGTCCACAAAAAAGTATTACTCAATATGCCGAAGAACAAAAGATTACGATTGTGCATCTCAATCGGGTTTGTCGTACTGTAACCGACAAATCCGCTATTCAATGTGTACATGATTTTTTTGTAGAGGAAGCAAAAAAATATCTTTTGTACACTAATTTGAGTATTGCAGAAGTGGCATATCAGGTCAATTTTGATGACCCTGCCTATTTCTCTAGACTCTTTAAAAAGGTTGTAGGGTTATCTCCAAAAGACTTTAAAGAGAAAAGTAGAAATCTCTATTTTTGATTTTCGTCGGTATAGATTTACTTTGAGAAATCAAATAATATTGATTGATTTTACCTAAAAACTATCATCAAAAATATAATAAAATGGCTCAAAAACAGGCTAATGCTAAAATTCCAGTATTGAATCCTTCCCAATTTGATGAATATCTGTTTGGAAACTGGAAGCCTGTGGTATCCAAAGTATATGACCAATTTCATATCGAACGGGTTGAGCATTATAAAATACATTTACAACTACCTCTACAACCGCATCGTCGTTTGGTATATTTTATGATTTTTCTAACGAAAGGAAAAGTACTACGAAGTAAAGGTCTAACTCAATACGAAATAGGTCCTAATACGCTATTTGCTTTACCTTCCGACCAGATAACTTCTATAGAATTTGTCAGTGAGGATGCCGAAGGGTATTATCTTCATTTTTTACCTGAAATCTTTCAGCAAAAAAGATTTAATCTTCCTATTTTTAAAGAACTTCCCTTTTTCCAACTTACAGGAAATCCTGTATTTGAATTAATTGATAATAAGCAAGTTATTGAATTATTTGAGTTGACACTACAAGAATATAAGAAGAACCAGCCCGAACGATTTGAGCTGTTACCTTTGTATTTAACGACCCTTTTAACTGAATTTAAGTTACAAGAAAAGAGCAAGCCTAAATCTCTTCAAAATGCGGCAACTTACTTAACCCAACGCTACAAAGATGCTTTATCAAGTTTGATTTATGAGAAAAAAACAGTGCAGGAATTTGCCGATTTTTTATCTGTTTCACCTAATCATTTACACAAATCGGTCAAAACAACAACTGGGAAATCAGCTCATGAACTATTAGAAGAAATGAGAATTTTGGAAGCAAAAGTTTTGTTAAGTCAAACGGATTTGAGTATTGGAGAAATTGCCTTTCGTTTGGGAAAAGTTGACCCAAGCGACTTTAGTCGTTTTTTTAAAGCAAAAACACTTTTAACTCCAAAACAATATAGAAATAATTCTAATTGATTGTTTTTGCATAATATTACTTTGATATCGCCTATTTATTCTCTTCCAAACGCTACAATTTTGTGTCACCCTTGAGTACAACACTTTAAATAATCAAAAGGCTATAATAGTCATTTGAAAAAATACCAAAATACCCCTTCAATCCAATTTTAATACTAATTAATTATGAAACCTCCTTTTAGAGCCGACCATGTAGGAAGTTTGCTTCGTACAGAGTCTGTAAAAACAAATCGTCACGAGTGGAAATTAGGTAATCTTCCAGCCGAAGAATTACGAGCTATTGAAGATGCTGCTATTCTAGAAACCGTCAAAAAGCTTGAATCTACAGGGATGAAAGCTATCACTGATGGTGAATTTCGCAGAGATTATTTCCATTTAGACTTTTTGAAAGAGCTTGCGGGGGTGACAGTGACAGGAGGTATGGACGCCAATCCAAATGCAAAAGTGGCTGAAGATGGATTCAAACCTCCTGTTTTAAGTGTAACAGGAAAACTCCAGCATCAAAAAGATATTCAAGTTGCCGATTTTAATTACCTAAAATCTATCGTTACCCAAACTCCCAAAGTAAGTATTCCGTCGCCAACGATGATTCACTTTCGTGGTGGTCGCAAATCGATTGACATTCAGGCTTACCCAGATATGGATGAGTTTTTTCATGATTTGTCAAAAGCCTACAAACAAGAAATAGACCATTTATACGCAGCAGGATTACGTTACTTACAATTGGATGATACTAATTTGGCGTATTTGTGCGACCCCAAAATGCGTGCTGCCGCAGCAGAAAGAGGAGAAGACCCCAATGAATTGCCACGCACGTATGCTGCCCTCATCAATTCGGTAATTGACAATCGTCCAAGTGATTTAACTGTTGGAATTCACCTTTGCCGTGGAAATTATAGAAGTACTTGGTTTGCTGAAGGTGGCTATGAACCTGTAGCAGAAATTTTGTTTAACGAAATCAATGTAGACGCGTATTTCTTGGAATATGATGATGAAAGAAGCGGTGATTTTGCTCCTTTGAGATTTGTACCTACAAACAAACATGTGGTATTAGGAATCATTTCTTCAAAGGTAAAAGAGCTAGAAAATATTGATGATTTATGCAAACGTATTGATGAGGCGGCGCAATATATGCCACTCGAAAATCTCTGTGTAAGCCCACAATGCGGTTTTTCTTCAACACACCATGGCAATGACCTAACTCATGACGACCAATGGCGCAAGATTGAATTGGTAGTAAATACAGCTATCAAAGTTTGGGGAGAAGCCTAATATGATTGTTGAATAGGGATTTTTGATGGTAGAAATCTCGACAAAATTTAAAATTATTCTCTGAATAGATAGAAGAATTTCTAACTGTTATGTTTAAAAAACTATTTCTTTTGCTATTGCTCACACATAGTTTGGTAGCGCAAGTAGCAAAGATTGATTCTGGACAACTCAATGGCGCTAGATACCGCATTATTTTTCCACCTAACTGGAAAGGCAAGTTGGTAATGTATGCTCATGGATATGAGTTTATGGGTACCAAACCGCTTCAAAGTCAAAATCCTGAATTTATTAATCGCATGAGCCCATTTTTGTCAAGAGGCTTTGCCGTGGCTGCATCTGACTATCAATATCAAGGTTTTGCGCTTCCGCAGGGAGTAGATGATACAGAAAGTTTACGACAATATTTTGTCAAACAATACGGAAAACCTGACTCTACGTTTATGGTTGGGCATTCGATGGGCGGTGGTATTACGGTGGCGACTATCGAAAATTTTGGCGACAACTATCACGGAGGTTTACCACTTTGTCCTTTGTCAAGTAGACCCTATTTGCAGTGTCGCAAAGAATTCGATATGTATGCGACCTTCAATGGACTATTTCCTGGCATTGTGCCATCACTCAAAGAAATTTTTGATTTAAGCAAAAAGTCTAGCCCAAGTGAAGGAGGTCGTACAATGGTTGCCAAAGCAATGGCAATTCGTAAAGCAATCGTTAGTAAAGATTCACTTTTGGCGGTGGCTTTTGCCAAACGCTTTGATCTGAAACTAGATGATTTGCCATTCTCGTTATTTTTTAATGAAAATGTACTTCGTGATTTAGCCCAAAAAGCGGGAGGTAACCCTTTTGATAATACCAATACAGTTTATAGTGGTTTCCCAGATAATGATTTGGTCAATCACAAAGCTGAACGTTTGGAGGCAAATGTAAATCCGAATATGATTTTTGGAAAATATGACCGAACAGGCAATATCAACAAACCAGTTTTTTTGCTTCATACCGTTTATGATCAATTGATTCCGCCGACCTATGGCGTAGTAAATTTTGAAAATATGGTGCATCATCAGCAAAAAGACCAGTTTTTTAAAGTACGATATACCACTGGACAAGGGCATTGTGTATTTACAGCTCAACAAACAGGTAGTGCGTTTGATGAACTAAGAAGCTGGGTGAAATCGGGACAAAAACCTGCTGGAGATATTTGGATGAAATAAAATTATTTTGAAAATATGATTGATATTCAGAAAGTTATCGCAATTGATGTACATACGCATGCCGAAGTATCGTGTTGTCAACCACACGACGATTACCGAAGCGAGTTTGATGAGGCATTTGCTAAGTATTTCAAATCAGACAAACGCCCTACGATTCAAGAAACAGCGGATTACTATCGTGAGCGAAATATGGCTTTTGTGATGTTTACAGTAGATTCAGAATTTAATGTTGGAAAGCGACGAATTCCTAATATAGAAGTAGCAGAAGGAGCATTAAAAAATGATGATGTCATGATTGCTTTTGCGAGTATCGACCCTCATAAAGGACGTATGGGAGCACGTGAAGCAAGAGATTTGATTGAAAATTATGGCGTCAAAGGCTTTAAGTTTCATCCGACAGTACAGGGTTTTTATCCACAAGATAAAATGGCGTATCATCTATACGAAGTTATTGCTGAATATCAATTACCAATGCTTTTTCATTCGGGACATTCTGGGTTTGGAAGTGGTGTGCGTGGTGGCGGTGGACTTCGGTTAGAATACTCTAATCCGATTCATTTGGATGATGTTGCTATAGACTTCCCTGATTGTCCTATCATTATTGCACATCCGAGTTGGCCTTGGCAAGATGAAGCCTTATCTGTAGCCATGCACAAACCCAATGTGTACATTGATTTAAGTGGTTGGTCACCCAAGTATTTTCCACCACAATTGGTTCAGTATGCCAATACTTTACTCAAGGACAGAATGCTTTTTGGAACAGATTTTCCCTTAATTACTCCAGAAAGATGGATTAAAGACTTTGACGAAGCAGGTTTTAAAGAACAAGTAAAACCTTTGATTCTGAAAGAAAATGCCATTAAGATGCTTAAGCTCCAATAGTGTTATTGAGTTATTTAGTGATTTGTGAATGAGTGATTTATATAAAATCATTAAAACATAATCTTAATCTAGCTCCATAGCTTAGCATAGTAAATATTTTTCAATGAACAAATTGGATGTAAAAATCAAGGCTTTGTATCTCTACGTTTGATTAAAATAATCACTAAATCACTCATCCATCAATCACTCAATAATTTATGTCCCACGTAACATTGAATCAACCTGCGAAGATGACTTCTTTGCAATACAGTAGCATATTGGTTTGTTTTTTGATGAATATGCTTGATGGTATGGATGTAATGGTCATTTCGTATGCAGCACCAGCCATCACCAAAGCGTGGAGTATTGGTGCCGAAGCTTTAGGTCTTGTCTTTAGTTCGGGATTGGTGGGAATGTCGGTTGGTGCTTTGATTATTGCACCTTATGCGGATAAACTTGGACGTAAAAAAATGATGATTATCAGTGGCTTACTAATGGGAGTAACGATTTTTATTACCTCTTTTGCTGAATCAGTAAATCAATTAATATTCTTTCGCTTTATCAACGGTTTAGGAATAGGTTGTATGCTTGCAAGTACTGCCGCATTAACGTCGGAATACGCGCCACCTACCACGAAAGATTTTTGGGTAAGTTTTGCCCTTTCAGGCTATCCGATTGGTGCCGTTTTATCAGGAATGGTCGCAGCCAAAATTATTCCTACTTATGGTTGGCATTCGATTTTTCAATTAGCAGGATGCTGTACATTGGGTTCTGTACCAGTAGTTTACTTCTTTTTGGCTGAATCTTTAGATTTTTACCTAAAATCACAACCAGAAGGAGCCTTAGCAAAAGCTAATGATTTATTGTCAAAAATGGGTAAAGAAACTATCGTTACTTTGCCTGAAAAACCAACAATTTTTCAGAAAATTCCTATCAAATTATTATTGAGTCCAACGTTTCGACTATCTACCATTCAGTTGTGGGTAGCACTATTTCTATCTTTTGCGACACTATATTTTCTTACCAGTTGGATACCAAAGCTGGCTTCGTCAGCAGGACTTTCAATCGAATTGGCAATTTATGCAGGAACAGTATTTAATGTTGGCGCTTTTGTAGGGATAATCACGCAAGGATATTTTTCAAGCAAATATGGCTTAAAGAAAACCATCGGAACGATATTGGTATTAACGGCGATTTTGATGGCGATTTTCAAAGTTTTTGTAGGAACAGACTGGATTATAATCGTCTTTGGCTTATTAGGATTTGGTATTCAAGGAGGATTTGTGGGACTCTACGCAGTTTCTGCACGTATATACCCAACCGAATTCCGAACTACAGGCGTTGGTTGGTCGATTGGCATTGGTCGACTAGGAGGCATTATTGGTCCAGCAGTTGGTGGTGTTTTAATCGGATTAGGACTATCTATGAGCACAAATTTCTTGATTTTTGCCATTCCAACAGCCCTTGCAGGACTCATGACTTGGTATTTGTCTACCGATAAAGTAAGTTAAAATACCTAAATACTTAACCCTTATTTTAACTAAAGAGAAGTATATCACAGAAGTTGATTCTTGAACCCAAAAAGCCAAGTTATAACAGCAACAACAAGAGATTCTTATAATCGATGATGGTAACAAAATCAGTCCCTGACACCTTACAAATACGTGAGGAAGGTGATATTTTATGGATAGGACTCAATCGTCCAGACAAACGAAATGCCTTTAATGATGCACTTATATTAGGTATCGAAACTGTTTTCGAAAATATTCCTTCCCATATTCGTTGTGCCATTATTTACGGAATGGGTAAGCATTTTTCAGCAGGCTTAGACCTTTCTGAACTAAAGGAACGTGATGCTGTACAAGGCATTTTTCATTCAAGAATGTGGCATAGAGTACTCGAAAAAGTACAATATGGATCCGTTCCAGTAGTCGCTGTATTACACGGTGCAGTAGTTGGTGGTGGTCTGGAATTAGCAGCGGCTTGTCATATTCGAGTGGCTGATAAAAGTACATTTTATGCCTTACCCGAAGGACAAAGAGGAATATTTGTCGGTGGTGGAGCCGCCGTTCGACTACCCAAATTAATTGGCATGGCTCGTATGACAGATATGATGCTTACGGGGCGTGTGTATCATGCCGAAGAAGGCGAACGAATCGGATTGGCACAATACTTAGTTGACGAAGGACAAGGATTAGAAAAGGGAAAAGAACTCGCACTGAAAATAGCTTCCAACGCTGGAATGACCAATTATGCTCTTACACATGTATTGCCAAGAATAGCAGATAGCGGTCAAACAGAAGGGCTTTTATTGGAAAGTATGATGGCGGCTATTGCTCAAAGTGCTCCCGAAGCCAAACAGAGATTAAAAGACTTTTTGGAAGGAAGAGCTAAAAAAGTTGGCGAATAAGTTGTAGTAATGACTGTAAAGTAGGCGATGCGCAAAAGTTCAGTAACTATATTGGATTGGGCATTTTCGATTAAAAAATATTTTATCTCTTTCAAGTTATGGAGTTCAAGAATGTAGCTTTTGGCCCCACCCAAACCATCAAGACCCACAATTCTGATGGTAGCATTTTGTTTCGGTTAAATAGTGAGTTAAAACCTTTTCCCGAAACTATTACTGATAGACTTGGGGAATGGTCGATTCAACAACCAGAAAAAACTTTTATTGCTCAGCGTAACAAAGAGGGTATTTGGCAAGAACTAAGCTACGCAGATACCTATCAACAAATGTGCTCAATAGCTCAAAATCTATTAGATATGGGTTTTGAGGAGAATGATACCATAGTTATACTTTCCGAAAATAGCTTGGAGCATGCCCTTTTAGCCTTGGCTTCTGTGCATATAGGTATTGCATATTCACCGATTTCACCTGCGTATTCTTTGGTGTCGGAAGACTTTTCTAAACTTCGTCATTGTTTGGAGAAAATGACTCCAAAACTTGTTTTTGTACAATCTGAGCAAGCTTATACAAGAGCTATTCAATTTATCAAAAATACATTTCCAGAAGTTACAATACTAGTATCACAGGGAGACAACTTTACAAATATAGCCTCTTGGCGACAATCAGTTTTTTGTGATGACGTAGCACAAGCTCACAAAAAGGTTAAAGGTGATACTGTTGCTAAAATTTTATTCACATCGGGCTCAACGGGCTTACCCAAAGGTGTAATTAATACACAACAAATGTGGTGTGCCAATCTCCAACAGATTACACAGAGTTTTCCTTTTATGCAGGATCAAGCTCCTGTCTTTATAGATTGGCTCCCGTGGAACCATACCTTTGGAGGTAATCATAATTTTGGCCTGGCACTCCATAATGGTGGCACACTCTATATAGACGATGGAAAACCAAGTAGTAAGGGAATTGAAGAAACGGTAAAAAATCTCCGAGAAATATCTCCCACGGCTTATTTCAATGTACCGAAAGGTTTTGAAATGTTGATTCCATATCTGGAAAAAGAAGAACAATTAAGAAACACTTTTTTCAAAAATCTTCAAATCATTTTTTATGCTGGTGCTAGTTTGGCGCAACCTATCTGGAATAAGTTGGAAGAACTTGCTATTCAGACCATCGGCGTAAAAGTACCTATTGTGACAGGTTTAGGTTGTACAGAATCAGGACCTTCGGCTCTTTTTGCCAATTGGGGCGGCGCTTTTTCAGGCTTATTAGGAGTCCCAGTAGCAGGGCTAGAAGTAAAATTGGTGTCTTTGGGTGACAAATGGGAAGCTAGATACCGAGCTGCTAATGTAACAAAAGGTTATTGGCGAAACCCAGAGGCAACTTTACAAGCTTTTGATGAAGAAGGCTTTTATAAAACAGGCGATGCAGTAAAGTTTTTGGACGAGAATAACCCTGACAAAGGATTGGTTTTTGATGGAAGAATAGCCGAAGATTTTAAACTCTCAACTGGTACTTGGGTCAATGTTGGCGTGATGAAAACCAAGATTATTTCTTCTGGTTCGCCCATTATTCAAGATGTAGTGATTGCTGGGCTCGACCAAGACTATATTGGTTTGATTTTGTTTCTCAATATCGAAGCTTGTTGCACGCTGACAGGACATACAACGCAGGTCTGCGTATCAGAGTTGTACGAACATTCGTCGGTAAAAACATTTATAAATACATGGATGAATGACTTTAACGCTCATGCCACAGGTAGTTCGACTAGTATTGGCAAAGTTATTATTGCCCACGAACCGCCATCGATTGACAAAGGCGAGATAACAGACAAAGGTTCGCTCAACCAACGTGCTGTTTTATCAAATCGAAAAGCTTTAGTCAATCAATTGTTTAGTCATTATGAATAGATATTTCTCAAAAAGCTGACAGCTCATAGCCGAAAGCAACAACCCATATCCCTCAATCGTCAGTAAAGGTTTACTTCTATTAAATTATTATCCAAAAAACCATTCATACGAGCATATTGCTCAATCTTATTCCTTAAAAAATCCCCTTTTATTGACGTATTGAGGGTTTTTCTTTTTTACGATGAATATACAATCAAACATATTTCTCATTTCTGGTGGTGCCTCAGGGCTGGGTTTGGCTACGGCACAAAACATTATTTCGCAAGGCGGAAAAGTTATTTTACTAGATATTAACGAGCAAGCTGGGCAACTTGCTCAAGTAAGTTTGGGCGATTCGGCGCTTTTTTATAAAACTGATATCGTAGACGAAGTACAGGTAAAGCAAGCTATCGAAAAGGGCTTGTCTGTATTCGGACAAATCAACGGGGTCATCAATTGTGCGGGTATCGGTCCTGCCAAAAGAGTTGTAGGCAAAGACGGTCCTCATGATTTAGAATTTTTTCAAAAAGTCATTCAAGTCAATTTAGTAGGTGTATTTAATGTACTTCGTTTGGGCGCAAATGTCATGCAACATAATACGCCAAACGAACATGGAGAAAGAGGAATAGTAATCAATACCGCTTCGGTAGCAGCTTTTGATGGACAAATCGGACAGGCAGCATATTCAGCTTCTAAAGGTGGTGTGGTATCTATGACCCTGCCAATTGCTCGTGAATTTGCTCGTATGGGTATTCGAGTGATGACCATTGCTCCTGGGATTTTTGAAACGCCTTTACTTGCTAATTTGTCTAGCGAAGCACAAGCATCTTTAGCACAGCAAATTCCTTTTCCCTCAAGACTAGGAAAACCTGAAGAATTTGCGAAATTGGTACAGCAAATCATTGAAAACACCATGCTCAATGGCGAGGTAATCCGTTTGGATGGGGCTATTAGAATGGGAATGAAATAATACAAAACCTTTTACTATGAAAAAAATACTTACCTACATATTGGGCGTTTTACTCGGATATACGGCTCATGCACAAGAAGTTATCCAATTGTACGAAGGCAAAGCCCCAGGCTCAGAAAACTGGACTTGGCAAGAATCAGTGTTAACCAATGCTAATTGGGGTGGTCGAACAGCCTATAATATCGTTGACCCAACTATTACTGCCTATTTACCTAACCCTAATAAAGCAAATGGTACTGCTATTGTGGTTGCACCAGGAGGAGCTTTTCATACCTTATCAATTGATAATGAAGGCGTTGATGTAGCAAAATGGCTGAATGAAAGAGGTATTGCTGCTTTTGTATTAAAATACCGAGTTGCACGCTCTTTTACGGATAATCCCATTACCGAAATCATGGGTAAAATGAGCAATATGAAAGCGCTCGACCAAGAAAATGCGGCAGTGATTCCTTTGGCTACGCAAGATGGACGTAAGGCGATTCAATATATTCGCCAGAACGCTGAGAAATTTCATGTCAATCCAAACAAAATTGGCATGATGGGATTTTCGGCAGGAGGAACCTTAACCATGTCGGTAGTTTATACAGCCAACGATGCTGAAAGACCCAATTTTGTTGCGCCTATTTATGCCTACGAAAAAGCTATTTTGGGCAATAAAGTCCCAACTCAGCCTACGCCGATTTTTGTGGCAGCCGCTTCGGATGATCAATTAGGCTTTACTTTACATAGCTCCTCGATTTACGGTAAATGGACTCAAGCCAAACAACCTGCCGAGTTACATATTTACGAAAAAGGTGGTCATGGATTCGGTATGAGTAAGAAAAACATTCCTACCGATACGTGGATAGAGCGCTTTGGCGATTGGCTACAATTGCACGGCCTGACAACTCCCGAGCCACCAGCACCGGGCTTAGCTTTTTTCTGTGAAATAAAAGTTTTGCTAAGCGAGGCTCTCACGGTAGGTCAAACACCACATGGACTGCGACGCATCATTCCAATTGTTGGAGGTACATTTGAAGGACCAAGTATAAAAGGAGAAGTATTGTCTGGAGGTGCTGACTGGCAAATTGTGAGAAGCGACGGCGTTGCTGAGCTAGATGCCAACTATCAAATCAAAACGGATGATGGAGTGATTATTTATGTGAAAAACAATGGATTGAGAGTTGCATCACCTGAAATAGCCGCTAAAATTGCCAAAGGCGAGAATGTTGATCCTTCACAATATTATTTTAGAACTATTCCAAAACTTGAAGCTCCCAAAGGAAAGTATGATTGGGTAAATAATAGCTTATTCTTATGTAAAGGCATCCGCAAGCCTGACCATGTTTTGATTCAGATTTGGGCAGTGAAATAGAATTAAAATCAACAGGCACAAAGTGATAAAAGTTGTAAAACAACTATTCACTTTGTGCCTTAATGCCTTTTCACTCAGTCCCTTTTAAAACATATCTATCCAAAAAACACATTTGATTTATGAAAAGAATTTTATTACTGCTAATTACTTGTCTGTTTTTCAGTCAAATAAAGGCTCAACGAGTCTCTGGCAAAGTCGAAAGCTTTGTGATTAATGCTAAAACCTTACAAAATATAGGGGGTGAAAATGCTAACCGAAAAATCTCGGTATATCTTCCTCCAAATTATGAAAGCACACAAAAACGATTTCCTGTGGTGTACTATTTACATGGCTTCATGGGCAATGATAGTATTACTACAGGTATGAAAGCGATTCTTGACAAAAGTATTGCTCAAGCTAAAATTCGTCCTTTTATTTTAGTTATTGCAAGCCATTATACTCTTTTTGAAGGAAGTTTTTATAGTAACTCAACTCTCACGGGTAACTGGTCTGAATTTGAAGCCAAGGAGTTGGTGGAAGTGATTGACCGCAAATATAGAACCATTGCAAACCGTAATAGTAGAGGTATTGGTGGACATTCGATGGGCGGTTATGGTGCAATCAAAATCGGGATGTTATATCCAGAAGTGTTTAGTTCGGTGTATGCCATGAGTCCAGGATTATTGATGATGGTCAAAGAATTTGGCGCC
Organism: Flectobacillus longus; assembly: GCF_030056705.1. Classification (GTDB taxonomy): domain Bacteria; phylum Bacteroidota; class Bacteroidia; order Cytophagales; family Spirosomataceae; genus Flectobacillus; species Flectobacillus longus. Next base: position 24,693 of record NZ_JASHIC010000017.1, on the reverse strand, counting down.
AATAGCGATTCATTTAAGGAACTTTCCAAAATAAAAACGGTCGAAGAGTTAAGAAAAACGTATTATCCAAAAGTATTGGTTGCCGTGGGTCGTGCTTGGTCACCTAATCCTACAAATCCTCCTTTTTACTGTGATATGCCTTTTACCTATCAAGGCGATAGTCTACAAGTAAATCAAGCGGTTGTTGATAAATGGAATGCAAATTTTCCTGTATTAATGGTAGATAAATACGCTGATAATCTTCGTAAACTAAAAGCCCTAAAATTAGATTGGGGAAGAAACGACGCACAACGCTTTCCAATTCAGTGCGGAGCGTTTAGTCAAAAATTAGAAAACCTTGGTATTAAGCATTTTGCAGAGGAATATATTGGAAACCATGTGAACAAAATTTGGACAAATGATGGCAGAGTTTTGAATGATTTGCTCCCATTTTTTAATGACTATCTCGTTTTCGAATAACATATACGCTCGATAATATGCTCGCTCTATTAGGATTTTCGACCATTGCTATTTTCTTATTTTTAATCATTACCAAAAGACTCTCGGTGATTACTGCTTTGGTAATCGTCCCACTTTTGGCAGGAATTATTGCAGGGTTTTCTCCTAAAGAATTAGGAGAAATGATGCTAGCAGGGATGAAGCAGGTAGCGCCTACAGGCATCTTGCTAACCTTTGCGGTACTATATTTTGCTACCATGCTCGATGCTGGACTTTTTGACCCAGTGGTGGCTTTTATTATCAAGTATGTAAAAGGTGACCCACTCAAAGTTATTCTTGGCACAGCCATATTGACCATGATTGTGCATTTGGATGGCGACGGTACTGCTACTTTTATGATTGTACTTTCGGCTTTTTTTCCCATTTACAAACAGCTAAAAATCAATCGTTTGATATTGCCTTGTATTGTTGCTCTGAGTGTTGGACCTATGCACCTTGTACCTTGGTCTGGAACTTCCGCACGAGCTATTTCTACACTCAAAACGGATGCTGTACATATTTTTAACCCCAATATTCCTGCAATATTAGCTGGGCTCGCATGGGTATTATTTGTGGCGTATTTTTTGGGGATGAAGGAAAGAAAACGATTGGGTGTGGTAGATTTTGCCTATAATCATCAGGAGAATTTAACTGAAAATGAAAGAAGTTTACGTCGCCCAAAACTCATTATCCTCAATGCTATCTTGACGATTAGTTTAATTGTGGTGCTAATTAAAGGGTTGATTCCTACACCTGTTTTGTTTTTACTGGCAAGTATGTTGGCACTTTTAATCAACTATCCACGATTGACTGACCAACAAAAAGTATTGCGTGGTCACGGCATGAATATTTTTCTCGTATCGAGTATGATATTCGTGGCGGGAATTTTTTCGGGGATTCTTACAGGAACCAAAATGATTGATGCCATGGCAAACGAGTTAGTCTCGTTGATTCCTCAGCATCATGCCAATCTTTTGCCTTTACTTACAGCTATTACGAGTTTGCCAGCGAGTATTCTCTTCACGCCAGATGCCTATTATTTTGGCGTAGTGCCTATTTTGAGTCAAACCGCAACACAATTTCATTTAGATTCTTTAGAAATAGGACGTGCTGCATTGCTGGGACAAATGACGGTAGGGTTTCCGATTAGCCCCTTGACGGCATCTACATTTTTATTGATTGGTTTGACAGAAGTTGAATTGGGGGAACATCAAAAATTTACCTTCAAATGGGCTTGGGGTACCACCCTGGTGATGACGATTATGGCTTTACTGACAGGTTCGATACATATTTAGCAAATGAAAAAAGAAAAAATAAGAATAGGATGCGGAGCAGGTTTTTCGGGAGATAGAATAGAACCAGCGCTTGTATTGGCCGAAAAAGGCGAATTAGACTATCTTGTGCTAGAATGTCTGGCAGAAAGAACGATTGCCTTAGCCCAAAAAAGAAAATTACAAGACGCATCCAAAGGGTATGATCCACTTCTGGAGAAGCGAATCAAATCATTATTGCCATTATTAGTCAAAAATCAAATAAAACTCATCACGAATATGGGGGCGGCGAACCCACTGGCAGCCGCTCAAAAAGTCATTGAGATAGCCAAAGAATTAAATTTACCCCTCAAAGTAGCAGCCGTGACAGGCGATGATGCAACACAATGGGTAAAAAATAGCTCAACCCATTTTACCATTTTGGAAAATGGTCAAGCATTAAATGACTATGAGGTAATCTCTATCAATGCGTATATGGGTATTGATGGAATCTTGGAGGCATTAGAGGCTGATGCACAAATAATTATAACAGGAAGAGTATCAGACCCTTCTTTGTTTTTGGCACCCATGATTCATGAATTTGACTGGCAAATAGAGGATTTTGATTTGTTGGGAAAAGGCACCGTGATTGGACACCTACTCGAATGTGCGGGGCATATCACTGGTGGATATTTTGCCGAACCCATTATGAAACCGATAGAAGGATTAGAAAATCTGGGACATCCTTTTGCTGATATTTACGCCGATGGTTCAGCTATTATTAGTAAAGTAAAAGGCACTGGAGGCAAAATTACTTTACAAACTGCCAAAGAACAGCTTTTGTACGAGGTCATAAACCCACATGAATATTATACTCCTGATGTAATTGCTGATTTTACGACAGTCAAATTAGAAGAAATTGGCAAAAACCAAATTTGGGTTACAGGTGGTACAGGCAAGGCTAAACCCGAAACTTACAAAGCAAGTGTCGGTTATAAAGCATTTTACCTTGGAGAAGGTGAAATTTCTTATGCCGGATTCAACGCCGTCGGGCGAGCCAAACTAGCGGGTGAGATTTTATCACAAAGACTAAAGCCTAATTTTGAAACATTCAGAATAGATTACATCGGCTTAAATTCCATTTTTCGAGAAGAATTTAGTGCTAAAATGAAAGTAGAAGAGTCCTATTTACCCGAAGTAAGATTGAGAGTGTCGGGAAAAGCCTCAACTGCCGACGAAGCCTCGTTGGTTGGAGAGGAAGTAGAAGCACTTTATACCAATGGTCCTGCGGCTGGTGGGGGTGTGCGAAAAAATATAAATGAGGTAATAGGAATCGTCTCCATTTTAATTGACAGAAATTTATTGAAAGCAAACGTAGACATTTTAAGCGCATGAAACTTTACGAAATAGCCCACAGCAGAGCAGGCGACAAAGGCAATACTCTTACGCTATCTTTAATTCCTTTTAAAGAGTCTGATTATGAACTACTTTGCACTCAAATTACTGCTCAAAAGGTGCAAGAACATTTACAAGGAATCGTAGAAGGTGAGATTATTCGTTACGAACTACCTAATATTTCGTCATTGCTTTTTGTTTGTCAACAAGCCTTATTAGGTGGAGTTACAACATCGTTGGCAATAGATACGCATGGCAAAACTTTGAGCTACGCACTTCTTGAAATGGAAATTGCATATACCAACTTTTAAAACCTAATAGACCCTTTTCAGGCAAATTTCCTCTATTGTTTGTCTCCATAAGACAATATTTAAGCAAAAAGAGGTTTTTTTTTCCTCATAATTTGGATTCCATTTATTTGAATATTTATATTTGTGTAATTAATCTATATAGTCTATATTTTTAGTATAGATATGTATCTTAAAAAAGTCATTCTTGCGGCAACAAGAATGACTTGGTCACAAAAGGTACGCTAAACGTGTATTAGGGGCTTTCGTTACAAGACCCCTAAACCTTGTTGTTTAAATTAACCAACACAAATTAAATGAAAAAAAAGCTCATTTTACAGACAATCATCTGTATTTTGTTTGTCTCCGTTGGAGTCTATGCACAAAAAACAGATGCAACCATTAATTCAACCTTATCAGGAACTGTTATTGATGAAAAAACGAAAGAACCACTCATTGGAGCTTCAATCAGTATTAAAGGGACAACGCATGGAGTCATCACCGATTCAAATGGAGAATTTTACTTTCGTACAGGTCAAAAATTACCTTATATTTTGATTATCAATTACATAGGGTATGAATCAAAACAGTTTGTTGCATCCAAATCAACCATAACCGTTGAGCTTCGCAGTAGCTCAAAAGAATTAAATGAAGTTGTAGTGGTTGGATACGGTACACAGGAACGTAAGAACTTGATTGGGTCGGTTTCTAAAATAAATCCAAATGAGGTGAACTCTATTCCTGTTGGAAGTATCGATGCACAATTACAAGGAAAAGTTTCAGGGGTACAAATTTCATCACCAACTGGTGTGCCAGGTGAAAGCGTGAATGTTCGCGTACGTGGAGCGACGTCAATCAATGCTGACAATGACCCTTTATATGTGGTTGATGGTGTATTTATCAATAGTAATAGCTTGCAGTCGATTAGTACTGGAGGAAAATCGACCTCGCCGATTGCCGATATTAATCCTAATGATATTCAGAGTATCGAAGTGCTGAAAGATGCAGAAGCTACAGCGCTTTACGGTTCGAGAGGAGCGAATGGAGTGGTCTTGATTACAACAAAGCGTGGAAATTATGAGCAAGCACCTCAAATCAATTTTAGTGCAAGTTATGGTCAGGCGAAAGCTGCCAAACTATGGGATTTAACGACAGGTCCGCAACATGCACAATTAGTGAACGAATGGTGGGTAAATACAGGTAAAGATACGCCATCACTCAACAGAACTTTTGCGAACCGTCCATTTAGACCAGTGTCAGAAGGCGGTCGTGGTTTGCCAGAAGAACAACAAACTTATGACAGATTGAGTGAGGCTTTTAGAACTGCTACTTTACAAAACTATGATATTGCCTTGACTGGTGGTACCAAAAGTACAAAGTATTATATTGGTGGTGGTTTTACCTCTCAAGAAGCAATCTTAAAACCTATTAACTTCACAAGAGCTAGCTTTAAAGTAAACTTAGACCAACGAGTAAGCGATAAACTTACGATTGGCGTAAACAATTTATTTACTAGAACTTATCGAAATCAAGCTCGTGCAGGTGACGGTCCTCAAGGAGGTTTGTTACAAGCAGCACTGCACACACCAACGTATTTGTCACCTTATGAAAATGGCGTTTTGGTCGGAAGAGCAGGTTTCGACAACCTGACTTTATTACTCCAAAATTACGATGTTAACTCAACCAGTTTACGATATATAGGAAATCTTTACTTCGAAGCAGAATTACTCCCTAACCTTAAACTACGATCAAGCTGGGGTGCTGATTACAACAACTACAACGAATCCGAATACTGGAATACGTTTTTACTCTTAGGTGCACAAGGCGGTTTGGCTACTTCTTCTATTACACAATACACGACCTTATTGAACGAACAAACTTTGACCTATCGTAAGAGATTCGATAATGGGCACAGTTTTGGTTTTGTAGTCGGAAATACCTTACAAAGCGACCAACTCAATCGTACTTATGCAGAAGGTAGAGGTTTTGCGAATAACTCTTTCAAAATTATATCGTCAGCCGCAACAACAACGAGTACACAAAACTGGAGTAAAAGCAATCTTGCTTCATTTTTTGCAAAAGCGGATTACAATATCAATGGAAAATATCTATTCAATGCAAGTTTAAGAGCGGATGGTTCTTCAAGATTTGGTGCAGACCGCAAGTGGGGTTATTTTCCATCAGTAGGTGCAGCTTGGCGTTTGAAACAAGAAGAGTTTTTAAAAAATGTAGATTTAGTAACGGATTTAAAACTCAAAGCTAGCTATGGTATCGTAGGTAACCAAAACGGTATTGGCAACTTTGCCGCACAAGGTTTGTGGACAGGTGGCGCCTCTTATCAAGGAGGTGCTGGTACAGCTCCACAACAATTAGCTAACCCAGATTTACGTTGGGAGAAAACCAACCAAGTAAATATTGGTGTCGATGCTTCGTTCTTGGCTGGTCGTTTGGGCGTTGAATTCAATGTTTATTCAAAATATACTCGTGATGGATTATTACAATTGGCTTTGCCAAGCACAACGGGTTTTGCAAATTATTGGAGCAATGCCGCCGAAATCAGTAACAAAGGTTTTGAGTTAAACATTACCTCTACCAATATCAATAAAGGTGGTTTGGTATGGACAACAAGCTTTAACATAGCTCAAAATATCAATAAAATCGAAAAACTCGCAACGCCACTAAGATATGGTAGTCGTGATTTGATTTTACAAAAAGAAGGAAATCCTCTTTACTCATTCTGGGTGTACAAACAATTGTATGTTGATCCAGAAACAGGAAATGTTGTTTATGAAGACGTCAATAAGGATGGTAAAATCACCACAGATGACCGTCAACTAGTTGGTAGTATTTGGCCAAAATTCTTTGGAGGGTTAACCAACACTGTAACTTACAAAGGCTTTGAGATATCGGCATTTTTTGCGTACCAATACGGTAACAAAATTTATAACCATAACAAATTCTTTGGAGAAGGAGGCGGCGCAAGAGATGCCGCAAGAATTATTTTTGCCAGCAACCTAGCAAGATGGCAAAAACCTGGTGATATTACCGATGTACCTCGTCCTGACGGAATCAATGTAAACAACTATCGTGATGGTGGAAGTAGATGGTTGGAAGATGGTTCGTTTATACGTCTCCGTTCGCTCAATATTGGCTATCATTTGCCTAAAGCAATCGCCAAAAGAATAGGTGCTGAAGCAGCTAAAGTATTTGTAAATGGTACAAACCTTTGGTTGTTGACCAACTACACAGGTCTAGATCCTGAATCGAGCGCAAGTAGCGACCAAAATGCGCAAGGCATTGATCTAGGTACTCCACCACAACCAAGAAGCTTTCAAGTGGGTATTAACCTAACATTCTAGACGTGTTTCTTACTTAGTTTTTTACCAGATTTTTAAGAAAATGAAAAACATGAAGCTCATAAAATATACTATATCGATAGGATTAATTGGTTTATTAACATCTTGCCAAAACTATTTAGATGTAAAACCATTAGAATCCATTTCTGATGCACAAACAATTTATGATAAAACATCCTCTGAAACTGCTATCAGAGGGGTTTATTCAGCTTTAGCTAGTACCAACTATTATGGCACGACCTTTCAATCTATTGGATACTTGTCTGGAGACAATATTCAATGGACAGGTTCGCAATCACAAGTTCAAGAGTTTATCAATAAAAAGGTAAACGCTGACAACTCGACGATTGCCTCGGCTTGGACCGCTATTTATGTAACTATCAACCGAGCCAATAATGTCATTGCGAAAGTTCCAACGGTTACTGACCCAGCATTGACGACAGATTTAAAAAATCAGATATTGGGTGAAGCTTATTTCATTCGAGCATTAGCCTATTTTGACCTAGCACGCACATGGGGAGGTGTTCCACTTATTACCAAACCAACTGCAAGTCCAACCGAAAATAGGGGTATTGCTCGCAGTACGCAAGCCGAGACTTATGCTCAAGTTTTAGCCGATTTGACAACGGCAGAGCCTTTATTATCAGCTACCACAAACCGTTACAGAGCTACCAGAAAAACGGTTTGGGCGCTTCGTGCAAGATACCATTTGTACCAAAAAGAATGGGATAAAGCTGAAGAATATGCAACAAAATTGATTTCGGATAACGCATCTTATCAGTTAGTAAAACCGTACAGCGCATTTTTTGCGAATGATGCACGTGGTACAGCAGAATCTGTTTTTGAGATATTTTACAGTGCTAACGAAACTAACACACATCGTAACCAATGGCAACCTCAAACCAATGGAGGCACACGTCAGTGGGCACCAAATGATGCCTTGGTAGCATTGCTCAATGATCCCAAAGTAGGTGGTGGACGCAGTGCTTTAGTAGCAAAAGATAACCAAAATCGTTGGTACGGAAACCTCTATTATCGCACGCCAGCCGCTGACCCAACTTATGTGATTCGTATCGCAGAATTGTATTTGATTAGGGCAGAAGCTGAAGCTAATCAAAATAAGCTTACGGCGGCATTAGCAGACTTAAATGCTATCAGAAGTCGTGCGGGTATCGATGCATCAACAGCACAAACGAAAGAGCAAATTTTACTTGGAATCGAAAACGAAAGACGTCTAGAGTTTGCACTAGAACCTCATCGTTGGTTTGATGTCGTCAGAACAGGACGAGCTGCAACAGTATTTAATGTCACTGACAATAATCGTTTGCTGTTGCCATTACCAGCAGGTGAGTTGTTGATTGACAAGGCTTTAGTTCAAAATACAGGTTATTAAACGCTAAACGAAATAAACACAATGGGAACTTTTGATATTCAATCGCAAAGCTCATGGGGCAAAAGCGAGAAAAACCTATTTAAGTTTTTTGGGCTGTATTTCTTTATCCAAATACTACCTATCGATTTATCTTTTTTTAAATATATAATTGATACCAACTGGCTAACTCTTCAGTACCGTGACATTTTCTATTTGTCTAGATATGCGCCAGATTTTTTGGGAGAGCAGTCATTTCTCAACTGGATTATTGTTGCCATTTTGGCTTTAGTAGGCACAATTTTTTGGGACAAAATATTACCTAAAAATATTGATTATGACAAATGGTATTATTGGATAAGAGTTTTTGTGAGATACAGATTAGCACTAGGACTCATTGCTTATTCGTTTTTGAAGATTTATACCATCCAATCACCCGAACCAAGTTTGAGTAATCTCAATACCAATTATGGTGATTTTACCGCATGGAAACTCTTTTCGCTTGGTTTGGGAGTTGTACCGAGTTACCAATCTTTCCTTGGCTTGGTAGAACTGGCAGGAGCATTATTGCTATTACACCGTAAAACAACAACAATTGGCACTTTAATCATTTTACCTTTTGCGGGTAACGTAGCGATTTCGAATATTGCTTACGAGGGGGGCGAATATGTATATGCTTTTTATCTAATCAGCTTGGGACTCTATTTGTTTGCCTTCGATACGATTCGTTTGTTCAAGCTGGTTTCACTTGAACAGCCTGTTGATCAAAATCACTTTCAACCAGAGTTTAGAGAGAAAAAACAACTATACCGTCTAACACTAAAGGGTTTATATATCATTGTTTTTGTGGTTTTCTATGGTTATAAAACCAAGGCTGGTGCTTCGGGAGGTGGATATCACTTCCCAAGCCAAGCTGGTTTGAGTCAATTGACGGGTGTTTACAACGTAAAAACATTCAAGCTCAACAACCAAGAAATTCCATATTCAAAAACGGACTCAGTACGTTGGCAAGATATTATTTTCGAAAAATGGAACACCATCAGTATTAAATCAAATCGAGAGGTAAATATCGAAAATTTACCAACAGAAGAGATTTTCAAAGATGATGCTCAGCGTATTTATGAGCTGGCAGGTACTCAAGGTCGTCATTTTTATAGCTATCAAAAAGACCCAAGCTCAAACATATTACGCCTGACAAACCGTAATGTTAATTATAAAAATGATGCACTAACAATTCATTATCAGGCTCTTAATGACTCTATAGTGATATTGTCTGGGGTAGATTCCCACCAAGATTCGGTATATGCAGTACTCGAAAAGTTGAATAAAAAATATTTGATTCACGAGGCTAAAAAAGTAGGACGTAGAAGTGTGTTGAAATTGTAGTTTTCTCCACAAATCATCAATCTTTTAACTCAGAAAAAATGGCTTATACAAATATTAATTCATCCCTTGAAGAGCAAATTCCAACATCGGAATCTTTAGAAAGTACAGAGATAAACAAGGCTAATTACTTCAAAAACCTGACTTGGAGTGCGGGACAAAAATTTGCCTTCCGTGTATCGTTTATTTTTTTTATTGCGATGACTTTTCCCAATAACCTAGATTGGTATCAGGAGATTTTGTCATTTGATTGGTTGCATTTGCACTATCGTGATATATATGACATTGCTCGTTTTGGGTCAGGACTAAACTTTTTTGGTAATAAAATTTTTGGCTCTTCGCTCAATGGCTATGCAGTTTGGGTAATTACCTTTATTGTTTCTCTGGTTGCAGCAGGAATATGGACAGCCATTGTTATTTTCACTAAAAAGGAACCTAAAAACTATAAACTTTGGTATTACTGGCTTAAAGTGATTGTTCGCTACCGTGCAGGAATCGGCATTATTGGTTTTGGTTTTACCAAACTTACACCCACTCAATTACCTTATCCTTCGTGGGGCTTACTGAATACCAATTTTGGCGATTTGACTTTACAAAAAATCTATTGGTTATCTATCGGAATTGTACCTTGGTATGAAGTATTCACGGGAGTAGTCGAGGTATTGGCAGGAGCATTACTATTTTTTAGAGCCACTACTTTTTGGGGAGCAGTCTTATTGTTTGGAGCATTGGCAGATATCGTTTATGTAAACTTTGCTTACGATGGTGGGGTACATGTTTACAGTTCCTACTTTGTTTTATTTTCTGCTTTTATCTTGGTGGATTACATCCCTGATTTATATAAACTCTTGATTCAAGAGCGTTTGACTATTCCTTACAAATATTACCCAACATTTGATAAAGCATGGCAACGTATCGCTCGTATTAGTCTCAAAAGCTTGACACTGATTTTGTTTTTGCCCGTATTTACCTATTTGGCTATTATCAACTTTTTGTATGACCCTTACAAACAGCCTGCGCAAAAAGGTATTGCAGGTTTGCGTGGTAATTATCATGTGACAGAATACAAAATCAATGGTCAGATATTACCATATAGCCCTGCTGATACAACTCGTTGGCAACAAGCGACTTTCGAAAAATGGACAACGCTTACCTTCAAAGTCAACAAGCCTGTTGAGTTAGATTTATCAAATGGTGGTGGTGCACCTATGCGTGATATCAATCGAACTTTTGAGCTTACGGGTGTTGCTGGTGGACAGCGTGTATTTTATTATGAAGCTGATACTGTTCGTAATATTCTGTATTTACAAGATAAAAACCGTGGTTCGAGAAATGCTGAAAACCGTGAGTTCTCAGGAAATCGAAATGAAGGTAAATCTGTGGCTTTGAAAAATAAGAAAAAAGAAAATACAGAAGATAACTGGATTCCTAAAGAATCACGCGAAGTAATTGGTAAAGAAGATACCAAAATAGAAGCTATAGCACGCTCAGCACGTCGTACCAAAGGTATCAAAGCAGAAAGTAAACCTGTAGAGCGCAACAAGATGATTCTGAAATACACAATTCTTGATAATGGAAATCGTGTAGTCCTTTCTGGAATCGATGAAAATAAAGACTCTGTCGAGGTTGTTTTAGACCGTTTTGTGAAAAAATATGCCCTCACAAGAAGTACTCTGGAAGCTGGCAAATACGATAAATAAGCGATAAGGTTATTTCCTCTACAACCTTAATACTAAAATCATTCATGATGTCATTAGAAAAAGAAAACATTACTTTCCAGAAGCCCTATGAAGCAATTCTACTTCGTGGGTTTCTATTTTTTGCCATTATTACCAGTATTCCTTTTTATCCTAGTTTTTACTTAAAAGATTACGGAGAAAGTTTTCAGACAAAAACACATCCCTTTAGAATCATTGATGTGGTAAGTCAAAACAACCCTTGGTTTTTTGACAATGCCAGTGGTAAAAACTATGTTGGATGGCTTACAACCCTACTTCTGAGCATTTTGGTTGGCGCACTGTGGCATCTACTCGACAAAAAACGTAAAGATTATTCACAATTGACCTATTGGTTCTTTGTGATTGTGCGCTACGGATTGGCGCTTCGTATGTCGTGGTTTGCCATTGCAAAGGTTTTTCCTGTACAAATGCCATTTCCAACGATAAGTCAACTCAATACCAACTTGGGGGAATTTACCCCAGGGAAATTATACTGGCTCACAACGGGAGTATCACCTTTCTTCGAGGTTTTTGCAGGAGTATTCGAATTAGTGGCAACAGTCCTTATTCTGTTTCGCCGTACCACTACTTTGGGCACATTGATGATGATAGCGATTCTTTTGCCTATCTGGTTTGTCAACATCGGTTATGATGCTGGGGTCGAAGTGACAAGTTTACATATTTTAACGCTCGCTGTTTTACTTTTGGTAAAAGATATAAAAGCATTTTGGGAAATATTGATTTTACATAAAGCATCCGTTGTGCCCAACTTTCAAGCGCCACAATTCTATAAACCTTGGCAACAAAGGGCTAGACTAACCTTAAAATGGGGCTTTATTTTGATATTCTTGGTATATCGAGGTTTTGAATATGGTCGAGTATATGCTGCCGAGAAGACTTTTAAACTGCCCTTGACTGATGGAGTAAAGTCATTAGCAGGGTTCTATGATGTGGCAAATTTTCAAATCAATCATAAAACATTACCCTATAACCCCTATGATACGCTACGCTGGCAAAATGTAGTTTTCGAAAAATTCAATACGTTTAGCATAAAAGTTGCCAATCAAACCAGACTCAATACAGATAACAAAGTAAGAACTACCGAATATTATGGCAATGTAGGAAGGCTTTATTACGGCTATGAAATAGATTCACTATCTCATAAAATTGTACTGAAAAACCGAGCAAATACTTCCCAAAAGCTGATTTTTCACTATCAAGAAACTCCAAGTAAGGATTTGATTTTGAATGGTATCAATGAATCAGGTGATTCTTTATCGGTTCTATTGAAACGCCAAGAAAAATATTACCCTTTAGTGGATAAACAATTCCATTTTTTTGGGACAAAATAACCTGCAACTCGAAAAAACTCAGAATGAAAGCGCTCTATTTATACTTCGGGCTATTGATTAATACCTGCTTTATCTATTTTTTCCCAACTTGGGGAAAACCAATTTCTCAAGCTAAGCAAATTCATGCTGACACAACACTGTATGGATTTGGACGTGCGGTCACACAGGCGGAAATCGATAAAATAGATATAGATGTAAGCCCTAGTGGCAAGGGTTTACCCCAAGGAAAAGGAATAGCAACAGAAGGTAAAAAGATATTCGAAGCTAAGTGTGTGGCCTGCCATGGTATCGGAGGAACAGGTGGAGTAGGAGGAGTATTAGTTACCACAAATGACACTAAAATCAAGAAAAAGGAAAAAACAATCGGTAATTATTGGCCTTTTGCCACCACCGTATTCGACTATGTCCGTCGAGCAATGCCTTTTAATCAACCCGGTTCGCTGAGTAATCAAGAGGTATATCATTTGACTGCGTATTTATTGCATGCCAATGGTATTATCGATGAAAAGAAAATTATTGATGCCCAAACACTCCCTAAAATCGAAATGCCTAATCACAAAGCTTTTGTCCCCGATGACCGAACGGGTGGTTCTATCATTAGATAATGAAACTCAATAACAGTTATTGTGGGCAAAACGAAAGTATATTTATGCAAGAACAAGATAAAATTATAGAGATTTCTCAAACTTTCCCCATGACCGTTTCACGACGAAAACTATTAGGCGGAATGGTGACAACGGCAGTAGCAATAACTCAATCTGCCAACGGGCAAACTATACAAAAAGGACTTACCGACGAAGACCCAACTAAGGTTACAGGAACATTAGCAGGTGAAATCGGTACTCGTTCTCCTTTTGTAAAGTCCGTCAAAAAGCCTTCAGATATATCCTCTCGTTCACCATTGCAAGACTTTTATGGTTTTATAACACCCTCAGATTTACATTTTGAACGCCATCATGGTGGCGTTCCATTGATTGACCCGCAAAAACATGAATTGATTATTCATGGACTCGTAGAAAAACCCTTAAAGTTCTCTTTGGCTGATTTAAAGCGCTTTCCATCCGTTTCTAGAATTGCTTTTTTAGAATGCTCAGGCAACTTTCGAACAGGAAAAGAAACCATGACGCCACAAGAAATAGCAGGTTTGACCAGCCAAAGCGAATGGACGGGTGTCAAATTAGCTACTTTGTTTAGAGAAGTTGGCGTAAAGCCTTCAGCCAAGTGGTTTTTAGCCGAAGGGGGCGACTCAGCCGTCATGACGCGTAGTATTCCTGTTGCCAAGGGTTGGGAAGATGCGATTATAGCTTATGGACAAAATGGCGAGCCTGTTCGCCCAGAGCAAGGGTTTCCTTTTAGATTATTTTTGCCGGGCTGGGAAGGTAACACCAGTGTAAAATGGCTTCGTAGAATCGAGCTTTCTGACGAGCCATTCATGACACGTGAAGAAACATCTAAATATACCGAAGCAATCAAAGATGGCAAAATCAGAATGTTTAGTTTTGATATTGATGCTCGATCGATTATTACGTTTCCTTCTTTTCCTCAATCCATCGAAAAAGGATGGATTGAAATCAAGGGCTTAGCATGGTCGGGAAGAGGAAAAGTACTCAAGGTAGAAGTAAGCACCAACGCTGGAAAAACTTGGCAGGTAGCCAATATTCAGGAGCCCGTTCTTGATAAAGCACACGTCAGATTTAGATATTTATGGAAGTGGAATGGTGAAGAAACCGAAATTATGAGTCGTGTAACCGACGAAACGGGTTATACACAACCTACTTTCCAACAATTGGTAGAAGCCAGAGGTTCTGAAATGGGAGGTTATCACCTCAACCCAATCACTGCTTGGCAAATCAAAAAAGATGGTAGAGTTTTATTAAAACCTGAAAATTTAAGAGCCTAGTGGAGTTACTATACCAGATTTTGTGATATTTGATTACAGATTTGTTTAACCTATCTCCAAAATCCAATATCATAAATCAGTGCAACTCATTGTACACTAATAAAATACAGTATGACGACAGATTTTGATGTAATTGTAATAGGTTCGGGACCCAATGGATTAGCGGCGGCTATAAATCTTCAAATAAAAGGTTTATCAGTTTTATTGATAGAGTCCAAATCAATATTGGGGGGAGGTTTACGAACGGCAGAGTTAACTTTGCCAGGCTTTAAACATGATATTTGCTCGGCTATACACCCTTTAGGAATAGCTTCGCCTTTTTTCAATACCTTATCATTAAATAGATACGGGCTCCAGTTTATAGAGCCGACCGTAGCAGCGGCACACCCATTGGACAATGGGAAATCAGTTATTTTGACCAAAGATATTCAGGAAACAGCCGCAAGATTAGGAGTAGACCGTAACAATTATCTACGTTTGATAGCACCTCTTGTTCAAGATTGGGAGGCTATTTTACCAGACATACTTGCACCATTTCATTTTCCAAAAAACCCTATTAAATATAGTCAGTTTGGACTCAAAGCACTTTGGTCGGCAAATCTTTTATCCAAAAGATTTGAAACTAATGAAGCAAAAGCACTTTGGGCAGGAATGGCAGCGCACGCCATTCAGCCTCTCGAAAACCTAACAACTTCTGCTATTGGGTTGGTCTTATTGGCAGCAGCACATAAAGTGAATTGGGCCATTCCACAAGGTGGCTCACAGGCAATTGCCAATGCCCTAGCTTCTTGCTTTTTGAGTAATGGAGGGACAGTTCAAACAGACTTTCATGTAAAATCATTAGCACAATTGCCTTCAGCAAAAGCTATTATTTTTGATGTTACGCCTCGTCAGCTGCTACAAATAGCAGGACATACCTTTTCAAATATTTATAAATGGCAACTCGAAAAGTATCGGTACGGAATGGGGGTATTTAAGGTAGATTGGGCTATTGACGGACAAGTACCGTTTACGGATGAGAAAACACATAAAGCAGGTACGGTACACATCGGCAATACCTTTGCTGAAATCGCTCATTCGGAAGCACGAACCGCTCGTGGTGAACACCAAGAAAAGCCCTTTGTTTTATTAGCGCAACAGGGTGTTTACGACACCAGTCGAGCACCTGAAGGAAAGCAAGCTTTGTGGGGATACTGCCACGTGCCAAATGGCTCAAAACAAGATATGACAGAAGCTATCGAAAAACAAATTGAGCGTTTTGCGCCAGGCTTCAGAGAACGTATTTTGGCAAGACATACCTTCAATACAGAACAATTAGAATCTTATAACCCCAATTATATTGGTGGCGACATCAACGGAGGAATCATTGATTGGAGACAGCTCTTTACTAGACCAGCACTAAAAAGTTCACCTTATCGTACCTCGACCAAAGGTTTATATATCTGCTCATCATCAACCCCTCCAGGTGGTGGTGTACATGGTATGTGCGGTTATCACGCGTCTGAGCGTGTTTTTAAAGATTTGTTCTAGTTAAATATTGTAGAAGAACCTTTTGCTATTATATACAATAGTTATTCAACTTTAGGCTGTAAGCATTAGGCAAAAAAGCGTCTATTATTTCATGAGAAACAGATTTCACTTTTAGTCTATGGCATAAAGCCTAAACCTTAAAGCAGATAAAATTATTTTATTGCCCCAATAATATAATTAAAGCTAGTTATTTGCGCTTTTTGATACAAAATTCAAGGTTATTTATTCTATTTGCATTGCTATTTTATAGAGCCGTTTAAACAAAATATAGCGGCTTTATTCTAATCAATAGAATAAATTTAAAATTTTGAATATCAGTGCTGAAGAAAATAATTATTGATAGCCAGCTTTATGTGGCTTTGATGGGAACTTTACTTGCTACATTTTTTATGTTAGAAGAAGGCAGTTTTAGATTTCCCACCTTCTTTCTCATTTTTGTAACTTACTTTAATGGTTATATTTACACCAAATATCAAGGAGTATCATTCTTTAATAAAATACTGATTATCAATAGTATAATAGCCTTGATTAGCATTTCACTGATTTTCCATAATCATAATGCCCATCGATTTTATAAATGGATGACCATCTCTTTTTTAGGACTACTGTATAATAGTCAGTTTTTGAGTACTACTATTCGTAAAATTCCACTTTTAAAAGGGCTTTATGTTGGTATCGTATGGGGTTTGGTCAACGGATGGCTTTCTTTTCATTATTTCAGCTTTTCTATTTTTCTGATGACTTTGTTGTTTATCACAGCATTGATTCTCCCTTTTGATATCCGCGATGTTGAAACTGATTCGATAATTACCTTTCCGCAATTGATAGGTATCAAAAAGACTAAATATCTAGCCTATGGTATGCTTATCTTGGCGGCTGGATTAAGCATAATTTACCTAGAAGAGCAATATGCCATTGCATTTATACTCACGTGTTTTATCTCAATGATGTTTGTGTTTTTTACTGAAAAAAATAATTCAGACCTCTACTTTTCGTTTGGTGTAGAAACCTGTTCATGCCTTCCTTTTGTTATTTGGAGTATTTTTCTGAAGTAATTTCACAAATCTTTTTTGTTGAAAATAGCCAAGGCTCTCCACGCAGGGACTATAATCCACAGTATCAAAAGTACAATAGCGATAAATATTCCTAAGATTGAGCTAAAAAATTGTTGAAAGATAGCTCCAGTCATTCCCAAAAGTGCCGAAATATCGAGTTTCATCAATATAATAATACGAGCTAAGTCAGATGGATTGAGAGTAGTAAAAAATAAGGATGCTTTTTCTAAAGGATAATCGCTGAAAGACAACAAAGCTGTAAGTACAAATCCGTCGTAAACAATGCTAAAGTAAAACCATATTGCTAAGGCTATACCAATACCCTTTGCTTTGTCCTTGGTACAAACAGACGCTAACAATGCCAACGAAACAAAAACTAGCGTCAACAACAATCCACACAAAATTAGTGTAAGTCCTTTGGTTGTACCTTCTAATAAAATCGTAGGCAAGCCCACACCAATAACAAATGCTAAGCAAAGTGATATTCCTATACCTAAATATTGGCTCAAAAAAATTGTTTTGCGCCCTATAGGCTGTGCGGACAACAGCTCCAAAAACTCATAAGAGTTGTAAAATTGTATAGTTGTAAAAATAATACTTACTAAAGGTACAACCATCAAAATGATATTGAGCAAACTCAATAAGCCCTTGTTGGCGTCGGCTTCAAAACCAAAAAAAGCCAAACTTACCAATAACAGCAACAGCGTATAACTCATCACAAACTTGTTGCGAAGAATATCATAGATTACATATTTGATAACTTTATTCATGATTTCAGAAATTAAAAAGGGTTGTGAGTTTACCCACAGAAAGCGATAAATATTTTATTGGGCTTACGTTCTAAAGCGCAACAATGCAAAACACAATTGATTCAATTATTGAGTTAAGTTCCTGATAACCAAAACTAAACCCGAAAAATTACTCCTATCTATGCACTTCTGTTTATACCCAATAAGGTTGTGGAAGACTAGGACTTAATTTTACTTGCATGAGTCGAGCTATAATTTTGCTCAAACGCGTTTCGTCATACTCCTCCTTCAACTGACTTAGTTGCTTAAACAACTGTATTTGACCATCTTGGATATAAAGAAGATGACTAGATAGCTCTTCTAAGTCAGAAAGAATATGAGAAGTAAGTAGAATTAGTTTCCCTTTATTTTTTTCCTTAAATATCTTTTGCTTCAATATTTCACTAGCAAGGGGGTCTAATCCTGCTGTAGGTTCATCGAGAATTAATATTTGTGGATCAAATAAAAAGGCTAAAGCTGCACTCACTTTTTGTTTGGTGCCTCCAGAAAGAGTCCCTAATTTTTTTTCATAAATTTTTTCAAGCTCGAAATCTTTAATAATGTCAAAATCAAGCTGTTTGCTGTCTATAATACCTTTTCTGATATCGGTCATCATCTCAATAAGCTGACGAATAGATAAATTGGGGGGATAATGCCCTATCTGAGGCATATATCCTATTTTGGAGCGATAGGAGAAATCATGTTTAATATTCTGATTATCAACATATATAGACCCTGTATCTGGTATAACCATACCAAGCAAACTTTTGATAAGTGTAGTTTTGCCAGAACCATTTGGACCGACAATTGCCACAGCTTGTCCCTGCTCAAAGGTGAGAGCTATATTCTGTAAAACGGTATGTTTTCCGAATGTCTTGCTGATATTTTCAAATCTTATCATTGGATTATGATTTTTGGACGGTTACAGCTTTTGGGTTAAATGGTACTAGTCGAATAGGCTTCATTAGCGGAGATTCGTCTTTTAGGTTTTCAGGGGTAAGGCTAGGGATAATTTTTTCTATTTTATCCAAAAGACTAGCCGTAAAACTCCGTAATAGCATCATGGTTTGAGGAACCCTTTCGATAAGGGTCGAAAACAAACTCACGGGTCTATACGCTACATCCCCAATGCCATCATGATTGAGGTCGTAGCCATCATATTTTTCCCAATAGTTCTTTAAGATAGTATTATATACAGAGTTTCCGTTGGTTGCTATATCAAAAGTATTAGCAATAAAATTGTTATTTTGAATCAAATTGTCATCGCAGCTAGCCTGAATTCTCATGGCGATACCATCATTCGAAAATTCATTTTGAATGATATTGGTTCGGCTACACCCCTCAAGATATATTCCTACTGTGTTGGAAATAAACTGATTGTGCTGTATTTGACTATCCGAAATATCTTTCAAGAGAATACCATAGGCAGCGCCACCCCAATTATTTTTAAAAAGGTTACTTCGCATAGTAACATGCTTGGTGTACATGACTGCCACTCCTGCTCCATTATTCACAAACTGGTTTAGTTCGTAAGTATCGTTGTGTGAGAACATAAAATGTAAACCATAGCGAATATTTTGAGTGGTAAAGTTTTGGCGAATCAAAGAGTTGGTCACAAATTCAAAATAAATACCATCACGATGCCCCTGCACATAATTATTAGCTATCTTAATACTGTCACATTTCCAGGCATGGATACCATTGCCTGTAGTTTGCTCTTCTTTAGGATGCCCAATAACCGTATTGCCAAGCACTTGAATTTTGGTACAAGCCGATAGATAAACACCAAAGTAGCAATCTCTAAAATAATTATTTTTAATAGTTACATTGCTGGATTCTAGCACTTTAATACCTGCCCAGTCGATTGAGCTGGTTTCGCCAACATGCCGAAATTCAATTTTACCGATATACACTCCCGAAGATTTTACCGTAATAATTTCGCCTTTATAGTTGGCATCAAAGATGGGGTAGTTTTGTGGTTGAGACTCGCCACCAATCAAATAAATAGGTTTGTCAATAATAAGATTTGTAATATGATATATTCCTTTTTTGACAATGACACTATCATTTTTTGATGAATGAGCAACACTCTTCAATAGCTCCGAAGTATTGTTTACTTTCCACGTTTTAGCAAAAGTTAGTTGTGAAAGTAAAATGAATATGACAGTTAGTTTTTTCATATCGAACTATTAATTAAACATTTCTTGGATTTGAGTCCACGAAAAAAACTTTATAGTTGCATCTTTTTCTTTCAATTTTTGAGAATCTTGAGGGCTTTTAAAAGCAGCCAAGTCTCCCCTCATGGGACTTCTGAATAGAGTGCCTTGTCCAAAAGTACCCTCAGTAACATTGATAAACTCTTGAGGATTATCAAAATTATTGACAACAAGATGTGCATAATCGGCAGAAGATGTATGGTTGGTTTTCATGAAAATAACCATACATCTTAAATCATCAAACTTAAAGACCTTACCTTTAGGAGTTACTAATTCGGTAGCATATTTGGAATCCATAATAGTCATTTTACACAAACCACAGTTATCTTTTCCATAATAGATAGGCTCTGTTTGGGTTGTACATGCCGACATGGCTATTCCAATACAAAGTAGGATTACGATAGAAAATTTCATTTTAGCGATTGTATTTGAATTCATAAACAGTAGTACCAACACAGATTAAACCAAGTAGTATAAAAAACCAACCGCCTATATCAGGAATAGAGTAAGCGCCAAAGTTGAGGAGTTCTTTGTAGCCCAACATAGGAGGCTGATAAGACATACCAGGAACTTTTATGGCAGCATCTGGACTAAGATTATGTCCATATGCGTAACCCCATTTCCAATAGTCATACAGTGCCAAAACGCCTCCAAGAACAACAAGAATAAAAAAGCTCAGTAACATTTTTTTACTTTTTGAAATAGCTGTTACAAGCCCCGCAACAATATAGAAACCAACACAATAAGGTAAAATTTTGAACTCAGGAAACATATCTTCCTTGATATGTGCCATACCAATGTAGTGATTCAGACCATTGATAATATCAACTTGTCCTGAAAGTTTATTTAGCCAAATTTGCATAGATAGCCCTTCTGGATATTGTGGTGCCCATAAGTCAATGCGCCATAAGGGAGTAAAATAGGTGGCTATTAACCCAAGCGCACCTAGAGCTATAAGAACTTGAGAGATTTTACTAAGTGGCTTCATTTTTTGATGATTTTGAAGTCTATGAGCCTATTACAGCTCATAGACTAGTTATTTTACAAAGTGAATTGGCGCTTGCTATTTTTTAGCTACTTTTTGTTCGGCCTCAGCAACAGGATTTTTGCCAGTACCCCATGTTAATGGCACGTTACTTCCTGCGGGAGAGACTCTTACGTATCCTTGCATTTCTTGGTGCAATGCCGAACAAAAATCAGTACAATACATTGGGGTTACACCTACTTTGGTAGGAATCCATTTGAGGGTTTGGGTTTCGCCAGGCATAATCAATAGCTCAGCATTGAGTGCTCCTCTGATAGCAAAGCCATGTGGCACATCCCAATCTTGTTCAAGGTTGGTTACATGGAAATACACTACATCTCCCATTTTTATACCTTCGATATTGTCAGGAGTAAAGTGCGAACGAATGGCAGTCATGTACACGTGTACCTCATTACCTTTGCGTACTACTTTAGCTTCTTTTTCGCCTTTGGCAGCATACGGGTGTGCATTTTCTTCTATTTTGAAAATTTTAGTTGAGTTTTTCTCAATCAAACTAGCAGGTATAGATTCGGCATAGTGTGGCTCTCCTGTGGTTGGGAAGTCGAGTAATAACTTCATTTTATCTCCCGATATGTCATATAACTGAGCCGATTGCGCTAATTCAGGGCCTGTTGGCAAATAACGGTCTTTTGTGATTTTGTTATAAGCTACTACATATTTACCCCAAGGTTTGGCTGTTGGTCCTCCAGGAATACTCAAGTGTCCAACAGAATAATAAGTTGGTACACGGTCGATAACTTCTAGCTTTTCGATATTCCAACGAACAAGTTCAGACGATACAAAAAACGAGGTAATGGCATTGCCTTTTCCATCAAATTCCGTGTGAAGCGGTCCTAATCCTGGCTTTTGTACTTCTCCGTGCAACACTGCATCGTATTTGAGTACAGGGATTCCGTCAAAGTTTCCATCAAAAGTCTTTGCTGCAATGGCTTTTTGCATTTTATCAAATGAAAAAACAGGAATTACCGCAGCCAATTTGCCCGATCCAACAATGTATTGTCCTGTTGGGTCTACATCACAACCATGTGGCGACTTAGGACATGGTATAAAATAAAGCATATCTGGACATTCTTTGGGGTCAAGCGTCATTACTTCTGTCATAATGGTTGATGTTGCCGAATGTACTTTGTCGCTATACACATTATGTGCATATTTGGCAGCTTCTTTTTTCCCTTTTCCTTGTGCTAGGTATTGTTCAGCTTTTTTCCAATTGACCGCCAGAATAAAATCTTTGTCTTTTTGTGAAGCATTTACCTCCAAAAGTGAGTTGGCTTGCTCAGTATTATAGGTAGAAAAGAAAAACCAATCTGCCGATTTACCTTTCCCAGCACGTGCCAAGTCGAAGCTTACACCAGGTGTTTTGAGCTGAAACTTGATGCCCATGCGACCTGTATTTTTATCAATACTTACAAAACTGATATAACCCTTGAAGTTTTTCTTGAAAGAACTAATTGGTACATCAGCCTTGTCGTCGGGTGGTACCGAAAAACGAGTACCTGCAACAGCATATTCGGTATTGGCGGTAATAAATGGCGAAGAGTGATTACCTCCAGAGTTAGGCAATTCTATGATTTCTTCTGTTCTAAACGTTTTTAGACTGATTCGGGCTATTCTTGGAGTATTATTGCCATTAATAAATGCCCAACGACCGTCGTGAATACTGTTGGTAGTGGATAGGGCAATATGGTGCGAGTCGTCCCAAGGTACAAATCCATGTGAGGTATTAAGCATAGGTTTGGTTTCTTCACTAAAACCATAACCGTTTTCTGGGCTTTGCGCAAATACAGGAATAATCCTAAGTGTACGTCCTGAAGGAAGCCCTATAATAGAAATTTGTCCATTAAAACCTCCCGAAACAATATTATAAAACTCATCGTGTGTGCCTGGCGCCACATATACTTTTTGAGCTGCGTCGCCTGCTAGTTCAGAACTGCCACTGGCACCTCCTTTGTTGTTGGGTTTACAACTGATTTGAGCAACTGCAATAATACCTACTGCAACTCCTCCTATAATAGACTTTAGGTTCATATTAAAAATGTTTTTATTTTTCGCCATCATTTTTACGCATCAATTCCAATATACTTCTTGCATCTTTTTCTGTTATATTTTGGTTAGGCATACGTACCAAACATTGCTCTAACAGCTTTTGAGCCTCGGTATCTTTCTCTAACATCATGTCTACATTGGTAATCATATTGATAATCCAAGTAGGCTTACGTCTTTTGGTAACACCCAACCAGCCTGGGCCAACCAAACGCTCGTCAGTTAGTCTATGACACGAAGAGCACTTCATATCATAGATTTTTTGACCTTCGTCTACCATTGGCTGACTTAGCGGGTTAGTCAGAGCTATTTCTTTTACTTCTGTACCATGGACTTCTTCTTGCTGTTGAAGTACCGAATCACTGGTTTCGGGTTTTTCGGCACGTTGACTGGCGCCACCGCATCCCCAGAGCGTCAAAGTCACAATTGCGATAGTTAATAATGATGTCTTCATTCGGTAAGTAATTAAGATTAAATAAAAGATATAAAAGTCTTTTATTATGCAAATCTATATAGACCTCATAAGATAAATTCTGACTTTTATGAGTTCTTATTTTGATATTAGTCATAATAGAAGATAAAAAAGTCTTTTATTTTTGTAGAAAATTTTAACTCAAATACTTTATGGAAACGATAAATTTTGATACTAAAACTGTAGGCGAAATAGTAGCCCATAACCCCAAAGCAGCAAGTGTATTTAGAAAGCTAAATATTGATTTTTGTTGCGGGGGCAATAAGAGCTTTACTGAAGAATGTAAGAAGAAGAAGCAAAATCCAGCAGAAATTTGGGAGGAAATAGAGTTACTATCTAAAACAGGAGACAAGTCTTTAGATTTTAATAACTTAAAACTAGATTTTTTGATTGATTATATCTACAATGTACATCATCAATTTTTGTATAAAAACTTACCCGAAATCAGATATTTTGTAGAAAAAGTCTATACCAAACATAAGGATAAATATGCTTATCTGACAGAATTAGCTACAGTTTACAAGATTCTTGAAGAAGATTTATTATCGCATTTGCCTAAAGAGGAAAATGTAATATTTCCTTATGGCAAGTCACTCGTAACTGCCTCTGAGGAGCATGCCCATGTATCTCCTCCATTTTTTCGGACGGTCAAAAATCCAATCAGTATGATGAATAGCGAGCACGAAGAAGCTGGAGAGTTATTGTTCAGACTACGAGAAATTACCAATAATTATACTCCTCCTGAAGACGCCTGTAATTCGCATATTGTAATGCTATCCAAATTAGAAGAATTAGATAGTGATTTGACGCAACATGTACATTTAGAAAACAATATTTTATTTCCCAAACTGACAGCGCTCGAAAAAACAATATTAGAAAATTAATGAAAAAGTCAGTTTTCGTATTGCTTTTGCCGCCTAGTATATAATTCAATGTAAGTAAGTATTAATGCAAAATAAAATTGCATTAACATGCTTTAGTCTGTAAGCCGTAGGCATTAGGCAAAAAAGTTTCTATTACTTCATGAGAAATACTATTTAACTTTTAGCCTAATGCA
>NZ_JASHIC010000016.1 GCF_030056705.1 Flectobacillus longus | reverse complement strand
ACAGAGTAGTTAAGCCCAGTACCGTTGATGATACTGCAATCAAATGCGGGAAAGTAAAAAAGCTCCAAAATATTACAAAGTAGATAAGCCACTCCAAAAGAGTGGCTTTTTGCGTTTTACAAGGCTCAGTATCGTTGAGAATAATGCAAAATAAGAGCATCAAGCCGTGCGCCACAACTACATACGGGAATGTGAAAAGCTCCAAAATATTACAAACAACCCCCAAAGCCACCTCGATAGAGTGGCTTTGGGGGTTTACAAGACTCAGTACTGTTGTTGTGATGGCAAACTATGCGTAGTTACTAACTGTGGAAAAGTAAAAGCTTTAACATATTATCTCTATGCCATTTTTCTAGTTTGAGATTTAAGGAATGTAAAGTTTTTCTTTACACTTTATTTATTATAAAATATTATCTATACTTTTACTCAAAATAAATCATGTAAGTATTTTCTACCCTTAAAATATGAGAACAGCTCTTTTCTCATTGTTGCTACTATTATCTGTAGCTTCACAAATATCGTTAGCTCAAAAACGATATACTCCTCGATATAGCTATTTAGATGGCTATTCTTTAACAGCAACTGCTGGTATTCCATATATTGTTGGAGAACTTCATGGTATTCAAGATTTCCCTACCATTTATAATTTATCATTAGAAAAAGGTTTTTCTCCTAAATTATCTGGACGATTAACTGTAATGTCTGGAACAGCACAGAGTCAAAATAGTGCAGAATATCATGCCTATGCTCGAAATAATTATTGGGGAGTGTCAATAGCGCCTGTGATAAATTTAACAGCCCTATTCGCTCGAGAGCAAGAACGTCAGTTCAAATGCTATATATCGCTAGGTATAGGATTATTGCGATTTCATACTGATGTGTACAATGGGAGTCAAGAATTGAGAACTACCTCAAATAGTACCAGCCGTCATACACCTCTATTTCAACAATATGGTGCTGGGTCTGGAACTTCTGGCATATATTACACAAGAGAAGTTTTTGTCCCGTTAACCTTTTCATGTGATTACAAATTACTTCCTAGATTTTATTTGAATGCTTCATTAGGCATAAATTGGATTAGTACAGATAAATTTGATGGAACAACTCCATATAATTTAACAGACCCTTATTTTGTGGAAGGACCGAATTCATATAGCAATACGGCAAATGATGGCTGGGTAAGTCTAAGTGTTGGGATAAAATATAAATTTATTGCGCAACGATTTATCCATCAAAGAGGAATTTAGGAATTAATATTTTATTTGATAAATGGATTCTAGAATTGCCTTTGAAGATTTAATGATTATTTTTATACCTACACTGCAAATAAGTAAAACCTCAATTATACCTAAATTCTAACAATCATCACATCATCTATGATTAAGATACTTTTTATATTTCTACATGGACTATGGTTTACACCAATCTTGGCCAATCAGTCAGCCCCTTCTAGGATTGAGGCTGTTACTGTATATCCCGATGGAGCTCAAGTTATCAGAAAATCTAAAATGGATTTACCAATAGGAAAAACTGAAATAGTTTTTACAGGGCTTGGTGCAACTTTAGATGTCAAAAGCTTGCAAATAAGCGTAGATACAAGAGTGAAAATTCTGGAAATAAATCACCGATTAAATGACTCAAAAAAAGAAAAACAAGAGGAAATAAAAAAGCATGAAGATCAAAAAACAGCTATTGATGCGAAAATCAAAAATTTCAAAGCAATACTAACAGTTTATAAAAGAGAGGAAGATTTACTTGTAAAGAATCAAACCATTGGTACATCCTCAACTACTAAAGTGGAAGAATTGAAGCTTTTAGTCGATTTCCAACGACAACGTATGACTGAAGTCCTAAATAAACAATTGGAAATAGAAAGGAGCATAGAAGCTTTAGAAAGTGAAAAAAAGAGACATAATCAGGAGCTTACCGATTTGACTGAAAAACAAACAACTAATTCATCAGAAGTAGTGGCAGTAGTAGAGACTAAGGAAGCTTTATCTGACATGGTTTTCAATATCTCATATTATGTCAAAGAAGCAGGCTGGATTCCAACTTATGATGTGCGTGTCGAAAATGTACTAAAGCCTTTAAGATTAGCTTACAAAGCTTATGTGTACCAATATTCGGGGGAAGATTGGAAAGCTGTGAAGTTACGGTTTTCAACGGCTAATCCTAAGAAGAATGCTACACCTCCTGAATTGCAAAAATGGTTTTGGGGAGAAGCTAATGACTATTCGTCATATTATAATTCTGTAGAGAGTAATTCAGAAGATTTGACTGAAGTAAAAGGTTCAGTGAAAGACTTCGCAACTCAAAATGGCCTACCAGCAGTATCTATCTTGTTAGCTGGTACAAACTTTGGAACAGCTACAGATGCTAACGGAAACTATCGCTTGGCGATTCCCTTGAATTTACAAAAGAAAGGTATAGAGTTAATATATTCTTATATTGGTTATAAAACTCAACGTCAAAGAGTTTATGGTAATAAACTAGATGTTAGATTACAAGCAGAGTATAATGAATTAAATGAAGTAGTGGTGGCTGGCTATGGTAGGCAACAAAAGCAAACTATCACAGGTGGTATAGCAACAGTTGAAAGAAAAAGTAAAGATGCTCCAGTACTAACTAATATAGAAGAAAGTGAAGCTCCTACGAGCTTGAGTTTTGATGTTATTTCGCCAACAACCATTCCTTCGGATGCAGAAACTCATACCATCGACTTGAAAGAAGAAGATATTCCTGCTTTTTATGAATATAAAGTTATCCCTAAGATAGATACAGACGTTTTTTTACAAGCGAAAGTACAAGATTGGGAAAAATATAACTTGGTAGCTGGTGAGGTCAATCTTTATTTAGAGGGCACCTATGTGGGCAAAAGTGAGCTGGTATTAAAACAAAATGATTCACTTGTTTTTGCTTTAGGAAGAGATAAAAATGTAATTGCTACTCGTAAAAAACAAAAGGAATTACAGAAAAAACAATTTTTAAGTAATAGTAAAGTCGATTATGTAAGCTATGAAATTGAGTTGAAAAATACGAAAAAGTATTCTATCAATATTTTAGTAGAAGATCAATTCCCTGTAACGCGGTTGAAAGAAATAGAAATATATGATAAGCTCGCTCCTGAGGCAGGAGTTGACAATGATTCAGGAAAAATTACTTGGCGATTAAACCTCGCTGCCATGCAACAAAAGAAATTGACCTTTCAATATACTGTCAAATCCCCCAAGGGTATCACAAGTTCAACCGAATAGTTTTAGGGCCGTATCTCAACGATACGGCTTTTTTTACGTAATTTTGCACCAAATTTTGCTAAACTAGGCTTAAGCCTATTGCTCAACATAATGAATTATCTATCAGCAGAAAATATTTCTAAAAACTTTAATGAGCGTTGGCTTTTTAAAGGTATCAACTTCGGTATCCTCAAAGGCGATAAAGTAGCCCTTGTAGGCCAAAATGGCTCAGGAAAGACTACCTTGATGAATGTCTTGGCAGGGGTTATTCCTGCCGATGAAGGTACCATTAGTATTCGTAAAGGGATTACTGTGGGTTATCTTTCACAAAATCCTGTATTTAATGAATCTTTATCGGTTATGGACTCCCTTTTTGACGGAGACTCACCGACTGTACAAGCAATCAAGGCTTATGAGAATGCCATGCTACATCACAATGATGATGAGCTAACAAGAGCACTTGAGTTGATGGAAAAATACCAAGCATGGGACTATGAAAGTCGTGTAGAACAGGTTTTGGGAAAATTGGGAATTCACGACCTAGATAAGCCTATTACGTCATTGTCGGGTGGTCAACGTAAGCGTGTAGCTATGGCCAAAATTTTGATTGAGGAGCCAGATTTAATCATTATGGATGAACCGACCAACCACCTTGACTTAGAAACAATCGAGTGGTTGGAGCAAACTCTTTCTTCCCAAAATGTAACCTTGCTACTGGTAACCCACGACCGTTATTTCTTGGATAGAGTTTGTAATAATATTGTCGAGCTAGATAATGGCAAAACTTATCCTTACAAAGGGAACTATGGGTATTTCTTAGAGAAAAAAGCGGAACGTGAAGCCATGGAAGCGGCAAGTATCGATAAAGCTAAAAATTTGCTTCGTACCGAGCTTGAGTGGATGCGTCGCCAACCTAAAGCACGTGGTACGAAAGCACAATACCGTGTCGATGCTTTTTACGATTTGAAAGATAAAGCATCGCAGACTAAGGACGATTCTAAAGTACAGTTAAATGTAAAAATGGCTCGTCAAGGAAGTAAGATTTTAGAAATTGATGATTTGTCAAAAAGTTTTGGCGAACAAAAAATCGTTGCTAATTTTTCTTATGTCTTCAAGAAAAAAGATAGAATTGGTATCATTGGAAAAAACGGAGCTGGGAAATCGACATTTTTGAATATGATTACCCAAAATTTGAAGCCTGATTCTGGAAATATTACTACTGGCGAAACGGTTGTTTATGGTTACTATCAGCAAGGTGATTTAGAATATAGAGATGGGCAAAGAGTTATTGATATTGTAACCGAAATCGCCGAATATGTTACCTTAGGAAATGGACAGAGTATTACAGCAAGTCAATTTTTGACGCACTTTAAGTTTGAACCTAAAGTACAATATACGCTTGTTGAGAAGCTATCTGGGGGCGAAAAACGCCGTTTGGCTTTGATGCGAGTATTGATTAAAAATCCTAACTTCTTGATTCTAGATGAACCTACCAATGACTTGGATATTCAGACTTTGAATATTTTGGAGGACTTCTTAATGGAGTTTGGAGGGTGTTTATTATTGGTATCTCACGACCGTTACTTTATGGACAAATTGGTAGAACACCTTTTTGTATTTGAAGGAGAAGGACAAATTCGTGATTTCCCTGGTAACTATACCGATTATCGTGAATGGAAAGATGAGTTAGATAAACAAGAAGCTCAGACTAAATCGTCACCCAAGAAAGCAGAAGAACCAATTGCTCCAGTTGCTCAAGAAGCTTCTGTTGCTACTTCTGCCAAAAAGAAACTTTCTTACAAAGAACAAAAAGAGTATGATTCTTTGGAAGAAGAAATGACTAAACTAGGAAAACGAAAAACAGAGTTAACCGAAAAGCTCAATGCTGGAGGCTCATACGAAGAATTGGCTGCTTGGGCTAATGAAATAGAACAAATTACAGACCAACTTGATGAAAAAGAACTTCGTTGGCTAGAGTTATCAGAAATGATGTAGTCTTCATAATTCTTTCATTATAAAAGCATTACTATATATTCCAGTGCCACAATTTGTATTGTGGCACTTTTTTTTGTTTAACTTTATCTAAAATTATTCAAAGTCAGCAAACCTTTACTACCATTATATGAAAAAGACATTACTCACATTTACTTTTATACTATTAAACATATTGATTTTGCAGGCTCAAAAAACCTGCTTTTATAATGGAAAAGTTTATACTGTTGATGCCAAAAACTCAGTTGCAGAAGCGGTAGTTGTCGAAAATGGCAAAATACTATTTGTAGGTTCTAGTCCCGAGGCTCGTGCCGTATGGTCAGATAGCCGCACTAAGATGGTGGATTTGAAAGGAAAGCTGATGCTTCCTGGGCTTATCGATAATCACACTCATTTTGCCGATGGAGGCATGTATCTGTTGGGAGTAGATTTGAGAGGAGCCAAAACCATCGCTGAATTTAAAAGTATTTTGAAAAAGTATGTGGATAACCATCGTGGAGAGTGGATAACTTCTGGCAATTGGGATCATGAATCTTGGGAAGTAAAAGAATTACCTACCAAAGAAATGATAGATGAGTTTTCGCAGGATACCCCCATTTTTGTTGATCGCTTTGATGGGCACATGGGCTTGGCCAATTCAAAAGCCTTGGCCTTAGCGGGTATTACCAAGGATACTCCCTCTCCTGATGGAGGAGAAATAGTTAAAGATCCCAAGACTGGCGAACCGACAGGTGTGCTAAAAGACGCCGCTATGCCTTTGATTTATAAAATTATTCCAGCGGCAAATGCAGCGCAAAAAATAAAATTTGTAGAAAGAGCACTCCAAGAAGCACGAGAAAACGGTATTACTTCTGTTCATGATATTACTTTTCAACCAGATTTGATTGCCTATCAAGACTTGGAAAAAGCAGGTAAACTCACATGTCGTTTTTATACAAGATTGCCAATTAGTACTTATCAAAACTTGGTAAATACTGGTATTCAAGCAGGATTTGGTTCTGATAAAATTAAATTAGGCTCGCTCAAGGCGTATGCGGATGGTTCTTTAGGTTCTAGTACAGCTTTGATGTTTAAGCCCTATACACAAAACCCCAATACCAAAGGTTTGGCTTCAGACATTATCATTAATGGGAGCTTGACTAAATGGGCTGTAGACGCCGATAAAAACCATTTGCAGCTTTCTATTCATGCTATTGGGGATTCTGCTAATTATTTAATGTTAAAGCTTTTTGAAAAAATTACACAGGAAAATCCTAAATGGGATCGTCGTTTCCGTATAGAGCACGCACAGCATGTGAGATTTGAAGATATTCAAGCCTTTGCCAAATTGGGTGTTATTGCTTCTGTACAGCCTTATCACTGTATCGACGATGGCGTTTGGGCTGCTAAGCGTATCGGAGACCGAGTGAATTATACGCATCCATACAAGTCATTTTTAGAAGCTGGTGTAAAACTCTGTATGGGCTCAGATTGGTCAGTGGCGCCGCTCAATGCTATTTTGGGGATATATGCCGCTGTAACCCGCCAAACAGTAGATGGAGCCAATCCGATGGGTTGGATACCGAAACAGAAAATATCTGTGCAAGAGGCTATCAAAGCCTATACTATCAATAATGCGTATGCGGCTTTTGAGGAAAATGTAAAAGGAAGTATAGAAGTCGGTAAACTAGCTGATATGGTGGTACTTTCAGAGGATATTTTAACAATTCAACCTGAAAAAATAAAAAATGTACAGGTATTAATGACTATTTTTGATGGGAAAATTGTTTTCGAAAGAAAGTAAACCTCGAACATAAAAACTAGGGCATGGATTGAATATTTCCTAATGAAGTTTTAATCCATACACAACGAAAAATTGTAAAAATAAGTCTAATTTGTCGAGGCTATTGAACTAGCTAATCAATAGCAGAAACTGGATTTTAAGTGTTGTGTAGGCTTGTTGTAAGAATTATCCATGGATATAACTCAAATAATTAAATATCTCTCCGATTCAAAAGAGATTATTAATGCAGGACTCTTTGCTATTACTTTTGTAGTATATGCTGAAAATGGCCTATTTTTCGCTTTTTTTCTACCAGGCGATTACCTTCTATTTTTGACAGGTATTTTTGTAGGAAGCAAACTTTTGCTTTATCCTATTACAACTGTGATTTTATACTTGTTTTTGGCGGCAGTAATAGGCTCGCTAACGGGTTTTTTGTTTGGTAGATATTTTGGGACTACCTTAGAACATCGACCTGACACTTGGTACTTTAAAAGAAAACACTTGGATGCCACAAAGGATTTCTTTGAAAAATACGGCAGCCAAGCCTTAATTATCAGTAGATTCTTACCATATATCCGTACCTTTGCACCGATTTTGGCAGGTATTAGTAAGATGAATTATCCCAAGTATCTTTTCCTTAATATCGTTGGCGGAGCCGTTTGGGTAGTCTCGTTAGTAGGAGGGGGTTATTGGTTTGGTATCGAGTTTCCTTGGATTATCAATTATGTACATTATGTCATTTTGTTTTTCTTGGTAATCACAACTTTTACTGTTGTCAAAGGTTATTTTAATATAAGGAATAAGTCATAAAAAAGCATTGAGCCTTAGGCTTTCGGCATACCACAGATACTGTTTGTTAGTCCTAATGTGTTTCAATTGCTTTTCTAATTTGTTATAAGATGCTTAGTGAATTTGGCTATATTTTATTGTTTATTATCACTGCGATAGTGTTTACAGCAGTGATTCTTTTTGTGGCAAAACTATTAAGACCCAATCGTCCGAATGTTGAAAAGCTGACTACTTACGAGTCTGGAGAAGAACCTGATGGTAATGCCAACGTCCGTTTTAACATTCGTTTTTATGTGATTGCGTTGTTGTTTGTGCTATTTGATTTAGAATTAGTTTTCTTATTTCCGTGGGCAACGGTTTTTGGAAACGAAACGCTAAACAATTCTACAGATGGGCTGTGGGGGTGGTTTGCCATAGTCGAAATGTTTATTTTTGTAGGAATTTTAATATTAGGCTTGGCTTATGCGTGGATAAAAGGGCATTTGGATTGGGTACGCCCAGAGGTGCAAGAACCGCAATTTAAGTCGCCTGTGCCCATTAGTAAATATGAGGCAATCAATAAGAAATATTCTTAATATAAAATTTGAGTATTCACCTAATATGCTCAATCCAATTTACCATGTCTTCTCCTAAAACGGCTATTAGTTTTCATTTAAGACAAGGATATATATTGTTAATAGTGCCTTATCTGCAAGTGTCAGGTATGGCACTTTTTCCTTTTATATTGGTTCAAAAAGGCAATCCTTCCAAGATATTGGTCAATCACGAAAGAATTCATCTGCGCCAACAAGTCGAATTAGGAATTGTATTTTTTTACCTATGGTATCTGATTAATTATGGTGTGAATCGATTGAAGGGAATGACCCATAATCAGGCATATCATCAAATAATATTTGAAAGAGAAGCCTATCGAGAAGATGAGAATTTAGGATATTTGACAAAAAGAAAATGGCTTGCCTTTTTACAATATTAAGCAAGCCATCTTGTTACCATAAATTTTGAGGACAAAGGATTTTATGCCTATTATTTAGCATAACCCCAATCACAATCTCATGTGAGCCTCTAGAGCGTTGATTGATGTCAGATAAAGTAAAGTCATACGAATAACCAATATTCAAAAGAGAACTAATATTAAAGCCTACCAAACCTACAAAAGCATCTTTGTTGCGATAAGATGCACCAATCCAAAAACGATTGTCATACATAGCTTTTAGGTTTACGTCATAAGTCACAGGAGCTAAATTAACTTTTTTGACCAATACCGAAGGCATCACCGTCCAATAGTCAGTAGCATCGAATCTATAACCAGCCGAAAGAAAATAGTGAGGAAAAACGCTACCTACCCAAGAATAAGTAGAAGAGTTATCGCCAGTAGGTTTGAGGTTATAGTTTTCAAAAAGTAGTTGATTGGCAGATATCCCGATATAGTAATTCATCGAATAATACCACGCCCCTACGTTGATAGTGGGTTGAATTGCCGTAATTTTGCCACCTCCCATAATTGCAGGATCGGGATTTACTTTTACCTGTAAATTAGAAAAATCTAAAGTATATTGTGTCACCCCACCTGATGCTCCAATCGCTAATTTTGAATGCCCTGTTACAGGAATATGATAGGCATAACTTCCCAAAAGACTTATTTGTGAGCTAGGACCCATATTGTCAGATATTAGCGAAATACCTACGCCCTGATGCCCTGGCACACGTGGCTTACCACTATATTGGCGTGAGGGTGTAATAGGACGACGAATGGTTTTGCTGATGTAGGGTGTTGGACCAGTACTGGTACGGTCGGGCTTATCTAGCGCAAAATGTGCTGTTAGATAGTATGTTGTGGGTGCACCCTCAAAATTTGTCCACTGATTGCGATAGCCGACCTTTATATCGGTATAATCTTCAATACCTACCACTGCGGGGTTGATCAGATAGGTATTCATCATATATTGACTGTATTGAGGGTTTTGTTGGGCACTTAGGTTATAGCAAAATAAACTTGCTATCAAGAAAAGTATAAATTTTTGCATGACGAGGATTGCGTATGTATTAGCGTAAGGAAAAACAAGCAAATTTTGTGCCTATTCCTTTTTGAAGGACATTGGCTATGTTGCGGGCAATCGGCTTGAAGAGGGCGGTTTTTCAACAAGTGTTATACAAATATACTCAATATATATAGATCAGTAAGGACTGAAATAATTCATTTCAAGGTTTTTAATATGTTATTGGTCGATAATTTGGTGGTGTTCAGAAAAACATCAAACTTTAAAAGAACGAACTCCACAAACCTTGCGTTAGTATGAAGTTAGGTTTTGTTTTCTATCCAAGACAATACTCCATTCAATCAACCATTAGAAGATATTTATAGAAAAGCCCGATGGGGCATCGCTCATTATGCAAGTACATAGACTACCTTTAAGACAAACCAATCAATTTTCAG
The DNA here is from genome assembly GCF_030056705.1 of Flectobacillus longus. GTDB lineage: Bacteria > Bacteroidota > Bacteroidia > Cytophagales > Spirosomataceae > Flectobacillus > Flectobacillus longus. Next base: position 183,600 of record NZ_JASHIC010000016.1, on the reverse strand, counting down.
CGCTCTTTCTTGATTATATGGACCAAGCTTCTGCTTTGGCCGAGTATTCTGGTAACTTTCCTAATTTGGAGGGTTTTGCGAAGCAAATAGAACAAAAATCTTTTTCTGACGAAAACAGAAAAGTACTTGTAGAGGTATTAAAACAACAATACCAAAACCTAACAATTCAGCCAGATTTAGATATTCTTGCACAACCTAATACCTTTACCGTTACAACTGGACATCAGCTGAATATCTTTACAGGGCCTCTTTATGTGGTTTATAAGATGATTACGGTTATCAATTTGGCTAAATCATTGAAGAAAGCATATCCTGACTACAACTTTGTGCCTGTATATTGGATGGCTACTGAAGACCATGATTTTGCGGAAATCAACCATTTTTCGTTGTTTGGGAAAAAATACGAATGGAATACCGAACAAAAAGGAGCGGTAGGAAGAATGAATCCTAAAGAGCTTGAAGCACTAATCAATGAGTTTACTGACTGTCCAGAGGTATTTAAAAGCGCTTATCTTGAAAAAGAAACCTTAAGCGATGCTGTACGATGTTATATTCAAGAGCTATTTGGTGCAGAAGGATTGATTTGTATAGATGCAGATGACCGCCAGTTAAAGACTTTGTTCTCCCCAATTATCAAAGATGATTTATTGAATCATTCGGCTTTTGCTAAAGTACAGGCAACCTCTCATACGCTCGAAAGTTTAGGATATAAAACCCAAATTGCCCCTCGCGAAATCAACTTCTTCTATTTGTCTAACGGCGTTCGTGAGCGTATCGTAAAAGAAGAGGGTATTTATAAAGTATTGAATACAGAGCTTCAGTTTTCTGAAGAAGAAATACTTGCTTTACTCGAATCTCAACCAGAACATTTTAGTCCAAACGTAGTGTTGCGCCCTGTATATGAAGAGGTTATTTTACCAAATCTAGCCTATATCGGTGGCCCATCCGAAGTACCTTATTGGCTACAATTGAAAGGTGCTTTTGATTATTATGGTGTAACATTTCCTATCTTGATGCCACGCAATTTTGCTCTGGTTGTTAATAAGGCATCGACCAAAAAAATAGAAAAATTAGATTTATCTATCGATGAATTATTTCAAGATGAAATAACGTTACGTAAAAACTTTGTTGAAAAGCATTCGGAAAACTCTTTGAGTTTAGCAGAAGAAGGAAAGACATTTTCAGTGATTTTTGAAGAAATACTCGCCAAAGCTATCAAAATCGACAAAACTTTGGAAGGAGCTGTTAAAGGTGAGCAACAAAAGCTCTTGAATAGCCTTGACCATTTAGAAAAACGCTTGAAAAAAGCCGAAGAGCGTAATCATGAAACAGAAGTAAATCAGTTGTTGGGGCTCAAACACAAACTATTTCCTAATGGTAGTTCGCAAGAACGTGTCGAAAATCTCCTGAATTTTTCGCTTAACAATTCTGAATTTATCTCAACATTGCTCAATACCTTCGATGCACTCGATTTTAGCTATTACACGATAGTAGAGTAAGTATAAATACTGAATTGAGAGTGCTGAATGCCTACGGCTTTATACCTAAAGCGTGTAATAACAAAAAGCGCGAGCCTTTCTCGAAGGGTTCGCGCTTTTTGTATGACTGTTATGAAGAAGTTTTTCAAGGTATAGGCAACACCTTACTTTCTTTGAAAGTAGAAAGAATTACCATCGTTTGGGTGCCAGCAACTTCTTCTATTTCATTGATTTTTTCAAGCATCAACTTTTGGTATGAAGAAATATCTTTAGCAATAATTTTCAATAAAAAGTCACCCGATCCTGTTACGTGATGGCATTCGATAACCTCTGGAATATCATTGATCTGATGTACGAATGATTCAGTAACTTGTTTTTTGTGCCCTGTCAATGAAACTGTAACAAAAGTTGTAACTCCCAAGCCAACTTTATCTCTATTTAATTGAGCATGATAACTTTGAATAATGCCAGATGTTTCTAATTTTTTTACACGTTCGAGGGTAGGCGCTGGCGAAAGACCAATTTCTTTTGAAAGTTGGGCGTTAGTAATTTTGGCGTTCTGTTGAAGAATTTCCAGAACCTTATGGTCTATCTGGTCTAGTTTAATTGCACTCATCTTATTAGGAGTTTAGTATGGATAAATTTTGAATTTTTACTAGATTGCTCGACAGTACAATCTAAGCCGTTCAAAATCTTTTACTTCTGATTTGAGTCTGTTTCTCAGTAAGGAGAAGAAATAGAAAGCAAAGTTACAGACTTTCTGGTAAATTTCTAAGAAATTTTACAGAAAAGGAATTTTGTAAAATAAAATTTCTATTAAACGGTATAATCTTATTGAAAAACCTATAATATTTTGCTCAAACGAAATGAGTGTATTTGATATAGAAGCAGTTAAACGCAATTTTGTCCATAAAATTACTTTCTTTTCGAAATTTTGTTCATCGATATACTCCTTTGTAAATCACATTTAAAGCGCCCCTTTAAAATTGTACTTTTGACACGATGTTTGGTGGCTCGACCTTGTACACGCTCTCTCCACATTTTCCAAGAGGAACGTTTCATTTCTTTTCGCATTAACTCTATTACCTCTTGTTCTTTTAGTCCAAATTGCTCTAAAATGGCATCAAAAGGCGTACGATCTTCCCATGCCATCTCAATTATACGGTCTATGTCTTGTTCGCTTAATATGATTTTTTTCATGAAATTGATAATGTTAAAAAACACTTAAATGACTTGCAGAAACGCGTTGGCGTTTGAGCATATCATTCATAACTTCTCACAGGCAGAATTGTTGGCAGGAATTCATCACTCGACAGGATTATTCGAGGAATGTGATTTTTGTTTCTCCCATTTCATAAAAATGTGTAAATTCGTATTTAATACAAATTTATTCAACGGGGTATTTGTCCTTTTCAAAATGATTTGTTACAGATTTATAAAGCAAACTCAGCATGGAAGTGTAAGTAAAAAGAAAGCTTACAGAGACAAAGATTGGCAGGTTGAGGATTTCTTCAAAATTGTATATTTCTAATCTTGCCTATCGCATGATGCTTGCATCTATATCCATCAACTAAAATTACACGGTATTCTTACTAAAAATAGGTAGTCCTTTGGGGCTATCAACGTTTTGATTATTTGGTATTATGACAGAAGAAAAAGAAAAATCACAAGAGCGAATTCCCGCTAATTTTCTCGAACAAATCGTTGAGGAAGATATTACATCAGGAAAAAATGGTGGTCGTGTACACACTCGTTTCCCTCCCGAGCCTAACGGTTATTTGCACATTGGTCATGCCAAATCTATTTGCTTGAACTTTGGTTTGGCCGACAAGTTTGGTGGAAAAACAAACCTTCGCTTTGATGATACCAACCCTGTAACAGAAGATACAGAGTATGTAGAGTCTATCAAGGCTGATGTGCGTTGGTTAGGTTTTGATTGGGAAAATGAGCTATATGCTTCTGACTATTTCGACCAGTTATATGAGCTTGCAGTACAGCTAATCAAAAAAGGATTGGCGTATGTAGACGACCAAACATCTGAACAGATTGCTGCTCAAAAAGGAAATCCTAACCTTCCTGGTGAAGAAAGTCCTTATCGCTATCGTTCGGTTGAGGAAAACCTCGACTTATTTGAGCGTATGAAAAACGGTGAATTTGAAGACGGTGCCAAAGTGCTTCGTGCCAAAGTTGATATGGCGCATCCTAATATGCACATGCGTGACCCGTTGATGTACCGTATCAAAAAAGCAAAACACCACCGTACTGGCGACAAATGGTGTATTTATCCAATGTATGACTTTGCTCACGGGCAATCAGATTCGATTGAGAAAATTACTCACTCGATTTGTACTTTGGAGTTTGATGTGCACCGCCCGTTGTATGATTGGTTTATCGAAAAATTAGATACTTTCCCTTCTCATCAATACGAGTTTGCTCGCTTGAATCTTACTCATACAGTAATGAGTAAAAGACGTTTGTTGCAATTAGTGAAAGAAAAAACGGTTTCTGGCTGGGACGATCCACGTATGCCAACTCTTTCGGGTTTGCGTCGTCGTGGATATACGCCTGCTTCGATTCGTAATTTCTGTGATAAAATTGGGGTAGCCAAACGCGATAATCTCATTGATGTTGGAGTATTAGAGTTCTGTGTTCGTGAGGACTTGAACAAAGTAGCAACACGTGTAATGGCAGTGCTTGACCCAATCAAGTTAGTGATTACCAATTATGCAGAAGGACAAGTTGAAATGCTTCAGGTTGAAAATAACCCAGAAGATACCAACAGTGGTCATCGTGATGTACCATTTTGTCGTGAAGTATATATCGAACGTGAAGACTTCATGGAAGTTCCTCCAAAGAAATTCTTCCGTTTGGGACCTGGCCTAATGGTTCGCTTGAAAGGTGCATACATTGTAAAATGTGAAGATTTTGTAAAAGATGAATTCGGAAATATTACCGAAATACACTGTACTTATATTCCAGAAAGTCGCTCGGGTTCAGATACCTCTGGTATTCATGTAAAAGGAACAATTCACTGGGTGTCTGCACAGCATGCGGTACCAGCAGAGGTACGTATTTACGACCGTTTGTTGATATTGGAAGATGCTTCACAAGTAGGGGATGACTTCAAGAAATTCATTAATCCAGATTCATTAACTATCTTGGATCATGTATTAGTGGAGCCAAGCCTAAAAGAAGCTGAGTTAGGAAAGAACTATCAATTTATCCGTAAAGGGTATTATTGTTTAGACAAAGATTCTACTGAAGATAAATTAGTTTTCAATAGAACCGTTGGTTTGAAAGATGCTTGGGCAAAAGAAAAGAATAAATAATTTTAATTTTGCCAAAGAATAAATTGACAAAAAAGTGTGGATAAGTGATGTTAATAACTCACTTATCCACACTTTTTTGTTGCTATTAATAGGCTGCCTGATAGTTAATCACAAAATTGATTGGCTCGTTTTTCTCTTTTTTTACCTCAAAAGGAAAAATGTTTTCTTCGCCATCAAAGATATTTGCCCACAGACCTTTTCCCTCTTCACGTACCATGATTGAATACTTTCCTTCTGGTAATTCTAGACAAAAATCTCCATTTTTATCTGTTAACGTGCTGATAATCAGTTTGTTTTTGATATTTGAGTAAAAGCCATTGACCTGTGTTACTTGTCTGAGATTGGTAAGCTCATAAACCAATACCTCTCGTTGAATACCTTTTGGAATACGAGGAGGGCGGTCGGGCGACGGCATTTGATTGCCAGATACCCAAGTGACTTTTCCACATACCTTGTTCTGATTGTGGATAACTTTTGAGGGTGATATGGATTTATGCGTACAAGCCATTGTTGACAACATTGCAAAGAGTCCGAGGAAGAGGGTTTTTATCATAGCTATAAAAGAAAACATCCTAAACAATGTCTGTGCATTATTTAGGATGTAAACGTATCGATAATGAAGATATTTTATGCTTTACGCTTGAAAAGTGAGTTCACAAATTCCTTTTTGTTGAAAACCTGTAAGTCTTCAATTTTCTCTCCCACACCAATATACTTCACTGGAATTTTGAACTGATCTGAGATACCAATCACCACGCCACCTTTGGCTGTGCCATCCAATTTGGTAATAGCTAGTGCTGTTACATCGGTAGCTTTAGTAAATTCTTGTGCTTGGATAAAAGCATTTTGTCCAGTCGAACCATCCAATACCAAAAGTACTTCATGAGGAGCTTCTGGTAAGAACTTCTGAACAACACGCTTGATTTTTGCCAATTCATTCATCAAGTTTACTTTGTTGTGTAAGCGACCTGCTGTATCAATAATCACAACATCGGCTTGCTGTTCAACGGCTTGTTTTACAGCGTCGAATGCTACCGAAGCTGGATCGGTATTCATACCGTGGTCGATTACTGGAATACCTACACGCTGTCCCCAAAGCTTGAGTTGGTCAACCGCAGCGGCACGGAAGGTATCGCCTGCACCTAAAATAACCTTGTTGCCAGCTTTATGGAATTGTGAGGCTAATTTACCAATAGTCGTTGTTTTACCTACGCCATTGACACCTACCACCATGATTACATAAGGCTTAATGTCAGATTTTTTGAAGGCATCAGTAATATCTTCAGATTTATTTTGAGCTAATAGCTCGGCGATTTCCTCACGAAGAATTTCGTCAAGTTCGCTTGTGCTTACGAATTTATCACGAGCAACACGCTCCTCGATACGACGAATGATTTTAACAGTAGTTTCAACGCCGACGTCCGAAGAGATTAAGATTTCTTCTAATTCATCTAATACTTCATCATCGACTTTTGACTTACCGACGATAGCACGACTCAATTTCGAAAAAAGTCCTTCTTTGGTTTTTTCGAGTCCTTTGTCGAGTGATTCTTTCTCTTCAGTATTGAGTGTTTCTTTCTTTTTAAAAAAATCGAATAAACCCATTTGTTGTTATTTTTTTGGTTACTCGTTAAAAGCCTGAAATTATCTACAAGAAGAGATATAGAAGACTTTTGAAAACGTAAGACAAAAGTAAAACAAAAAAAGTCCCGATAAAGGGACTTTTCCTAAAAATCTTAATAAAAGAGCTGAATATTAAGCTTTAAGAATAGCTTGAACATCTTCTTGAAGAACGATTTCTTCTTTGAAAGAATAAGCTCCAGTAGCGGTTTTAACAGCTTTGATAACTTTAGCGTATTTTACACCACCTTCTTTTTTAAGGGTTGCAACTACCTTCTTTGCCATGTTATTATGATAAGTTAACAGTTATCTGTGAGGATAACCGAGTGAATTACTTGATTTCTTTGTGAACAGTTACTTTTTTCAAGAAAGAGTTGTATTTTTTCAACTCAATACGAGCAGTAGTGTTTTTACGGTTTTTAGTAGTGATGTAACGAGACATCCCTGGAACGCCTGAAGCTTTTTGCTCAGTACATTCTAAAATCACTTGGATTCTATTGCCTTTCTTAGCCATTGTGTTATGCTTTATGAATTTTCTGTATCTTACAAATATTTTTTATTCGTTTGATTATCAGAAAATTACAACTTGCTGATAAGTCCGAACGAATATATATTTCCCAAATAGGACTGCAAAGGTAGTAAATGTTTGAGTTTTAGACAAATATGTTTTTGAAAAAACTTATGCTTTGAAGGCGTTTTTCAAAAAATAAGATAAAAATTGACGTTTGGGGACTAAATTTGCCCCTTCGCTGTTCTCAATCTAAGATAAAATTCACGAATTTTACGGCATGAAGCAAATTCAATACCAATACGACCCTGAGCATTTTAGACACTCAGACCCCAATAAGTATAATTCCTCGAAACTCAAATCGGAAGAAATGATTTTGTCGTTGGGGCCTCAACACCCTTCGACTCACGGTGTTTTGCGTTTGGAGGTAATCTCTGATGGCGAGCTGATTGTCGATGTGGTACCGCATTTGGGGTATTTACACCGCTGTTTTGAGAAACATGCCGAGTCTTTGGCGTTTGGACAAACAATTCCATATATCGACCGCTTGGATTATTTGGCAGCGATGAACTCTGAGCATGCCTATGTAATGGGGGTCGAGAAAATGCTTGATTTGGAGGGCAAACTTCCAAAACGTATTGAATATATCCGTGTATTAGTGGCCGAACTCAACCGTTTGGCATCGCATTTTGTTGCCATAGGTACGTATGGCTTGGATATTGGGGCATATACTTCGTTTTTGTGGCTCATGCGTGACCGTGAACATATTCAGCGTTTGCTCGAATGGCTTTGTGGTGCTCGTATGCTTTACAACTATATCTGGATTGGAGGTTTGTTTTATGACTTGCCTGTGGGCTTCGAAGAGCGTTGCCTGGAGTTTATCAACTACCTCAAACCCAAAATGGTTGAGATTCGTGAGTTGATAATTGAAAACAAAATCTTTGTACAACGTACTGCCAATATTGGCGTTTTGCCTTTGGATTTGGCTATTAACTATGGTTGCACTGGACCAGTGCTTCGAGGTTCAGGATTAAAATTTGACCTCCGTCGTGTCGATGGCTATTCTGTATATCCAGAACTTGATTTTGAAATTCCAGTAGGAAAAGGAGAAATGGGAACTGTGGGAGATTGTTGGGATAGAAATTTTGTCAGAGTTCTAGAATGTGATGAATCAATCAAAATTATAGAGCAATGCTTAGTGCAGCTAATGGGCGACCATAAGCGTACTCGTGATTTTAATCCGCAAGCTATGCTACCGAAAAAAGTGCGCCCACAAGCGATGGATTTATACTTTAGAGCTGAGAATCCTAAAGGAGAACTAGGCTTTTTCTTCAGAACAGATGGGCGTTCGGATGTACCTTTGCGTGTAAAAGCAAGAGCGTGTTCGTTTCATAATTTATCGGTAGTACCTGAAATAAGTCGTGGTGCAATGTTAGCCGATTTGGTGGCTATCGTAGGCTCTGTAGACTTAGTAATGGGTGAGGTAGATAGATAGATTTTAGAGGTGAAGAGCATAAAGTTTTGAAATTCTCAACAAATATTTAATATCTCTGTCAAGACAGAGAGCAGACGGCAATGTTTAAATTAGACCCAAATAAAGAATATCCTAAAAAGTTACATTCGAAATCATTAATCCGTTTTCAGGATTGTGACCCTCTCAAGCATTTGAACAATGCTAAATACTTTGATTATTTTTTCAATGCTCGCGAAGATCATGTAGCAGAGGTTTATAACTTTGATTATAACGACTATTTCGAAAATAATCATACATCTTGGGTCGTTTATAATCATCAGATTGGCTATGTGTCGTCGGCAAGAGTTAGCGAATGGGTAACGATTATTTCATCAACAATTTATTATAACGAGGACACTCTAGTAACAGAATATGTGATGACAGACGAGCATTTGCAGGTATTAAAGGCTGTTTTGTGGACAACTTCCAAGTACATAGATGTACATACTGGAAAGAAAACGCCACATCCGCCTGAGGTAATGGAGTTTTTTGAAAAAGTATGCCTTGATGGAATTAATTTTGAGCATACTTCATTCAATGCACGTATCAAAATCATTAAGCAGGAGTTGAAAGAAGGGTGGTTTGTCTAGATAAGGAGTAATACTGCATTGCAAATGTAAAAAAATGAGTCTAAGACCAAGTCGTGAAACTAGGAATGTTAACCAAGAGCTGAAAGAAGGAAAATTTATTTAATAGAATTCATTAATTGAGCTTTTTCGGAAATTAAAAACGCAGTAACTATATCAATCAAAATAAGTCCTTTTGCTAAAAACGCTTAATTTGGATTATGAAAAAAATCTCTTTCTTATTCATTCTATTGTTGACTTTTGTAGCGAAAGGTCTCGCACAAGATCGTTTGAAAACGCTTACAGAAGAGCGTCAGGTTTTGTATAGTAAATACAAAGAATCTGAAAGCCAATCTTCGGGTATATTTGGCAATCGTACCAAAGATGATATGCAAAGTTCAATTGAGGCTTTGAAGGAGATTATGGCAAAGGATAACGAGATTTTGGACGAGCTGAATAATCTTAGCGAAAAATCAAAATCTGATTTTACAGAGCAATACAATGATTTGATTCAGCAGAATAATGAGCTTCGTGAAAAAAATCGAGAGCTTACCGAATTATCAGAACGCCATAAAGGATGGTCAAAAGAAAACCACACCATTCTGGAGTCTATAGAAGAAGAAAAGACCTTTACGTTGTCAATCTCGGCGGTTGTTGCCTTTTTGTTGATTGTTTATGTGATTAAGTTTTATACACTAAAATCAAAATACAACGAATTGAAGAAACAACAACGCTTAGAATAGTTTTTTCCACCCATAGCGAATCGCTAATAGCACAACAATAAATCCGACTACGATATAGTGAAATGGAATGTAGGTAATGGCATAAATTCGTAGTCGGTCTATAAACCACAAAATTCCTATCAGAGCGGTGAGTATAGTCATAAAGCCCGATAATCTACCTAATTCAGGAACAGCTTCGAAAGGGATTTTCCACTTGATTAGCATCAGCGTGATAGCCATCGAAACAATCGGCAAAATCTGAATAATCAAATTCATTTGCCAAATACTTTGTCGCTCAAATAAGAATAAATACACATCTAAAGTCAAGGCAAATATCCCTGGAATACCAATCATATAAGCCAATACCATATAGCTATAACGAGTCAGAACTGAAGGGCCGTTGACTGGATTAGTTTGCCATAATCCTATCAAAAATGTAATAGCAGGCACAAGTAGTAAATAATACAAAAGCAAATAAGGATTTTGACTGATACTGTCAAATAGTTGTTGTAACGTCATGGATTTGTTGGTAAGAGGAAAAGAAAAATGAAAAACTATACTGATAAATTTCCTTCCGAATCTACACTAATTTGTTGATTCTCTATCATTTCTCGCACAATTGCTTTGAAAAAATCTGCGCTGTTAGGCTGCATGATTTTGAGTAATAATTCAGGCGACATACTGCCGTTGCTCAACAAAGCTTTTACCTTTTCTTGTGTTTGAAACTTGTATTGTAACTCTTGCTGGTAAGTACCTTCTTCTCGTTTTTTCTTGATACAAACATCACAAACACCGCAAGTGGCGTCGGTATGTTCGTCGAAGTATTCCAAAAGCAGTTGCGTTCTACAGCGTTTTTGGTGCTCGATATAATGTTTTACGGCTAAGGCTTTTTGTACATCATACTCACGTCGTTGTTCAATATCCTGAACTTGCAAAGGCAATTGTTGTGCATCATATCGACCTGTCAAAAATGTGAGTTGAGGTTTATCCTTATGTTTGTCGTACTGAATAATTTCAAACTTTTCAAGATTAGATAAAAGCAATTCAACTTCAGCTTGTGGAGCCGAAAACACCTTTGAAATAGTAGCCTCCGAGATATTGAGATAACCTGTAAAAAGTTCTCCACCATACATTCTCAAAAGTAACTTGACAAAAGTATCATATTTGGGGTTTCGTAATTGAAAATCATACAGTTGACGATTATCTACCGAAAAAGTAATACGAGAGGGATGATGAACCGCTTCAGAAAGCGTAATAAACCCTTGATTTTCTAGAATTTTAAGGGCGAAATAAGTGTCGGGTGAAGGCAAATCAAATCGTTGTTGGAAAGTCGACAAGTCCAAATCATAGCATGCAAATTCGCCAGCACCTACTGCTAATTGAAAATAATTGCCCAAACACTGATATACCCTGCGAATCAACTGAATAGGAGGATATTTCTGCGCAGTATTTACTTCTAAATTTTGAATATCTACTTTATCATACAAAACGGTCGCAAAAGCCTTTTGTCCATCGCGCCCTGCACGACCAGCCTCCTGATAATAGGCTTCGAGTGTTTCGGGCAAATCTAAATGTACCACCAAACGCACATCAGGTTTATCAATTCCCATCCCAAAAGCATTGGTTGCCACCATCACACGAACTTGATTGTTAATCCATTGTTCTTGCTTTTGACTACGTTCTTGCGCACTTATTCCTGCATGATAAAAAGTAGCTGATATACCAGATTTTTGAAGAAATTGAGCCACTTCCTGCGTTTTCCGACGATTACGGACATATACAATGGCCGTTCCTGCCACTTTTTGAAGCATAGCTACCAGACGTGCTATTTTGTTTTCTTCATAAAGCGTAGAATAGGATAAATTAGCCCTGGCAAAACTCTGTTGAAACACTTGAGGGTTTTGCATGGCGAGCTTTGCCAAAATATCTGCTTTTACCTCTTTAGTTGCAGAGGCAGTCAACGCAATAGTACGAAGTGTGGGGAATAACTGTCGAAATTCGGCTATTTTCAAATAAGGAGGTCTAAAATCATATCCCCATTGCGAAATACAGTGCGCTTCGTCGATAGCTAGTAAGCATAACTTCATGGCCTTGACTCTTTCGAGAAAAAGAGAAGTCTGTAGTCTTTCTGGAGAAATATACAAAAACTTTACATCGCCATAAATACAATTATCCAGTGCAATATCTATTTGATTTCGGTGCATTCCAGCATATATCGCCACCGCCGAAATACCTCTTCTACGCAATTGTGCTACTTGGTCTTGCATCAAAGCAATCAACGGCGTTATGACCAAACACACGCCTTCCATTGCCATAGCAGGCACTTGAAAGCAGATAGATTTTCCGCCTCCTGTAGGCAACAATGCCAAGGTATCGTTACCTGCTAAGACAGACTGAATAATGTCTTCTTGTAGGGGACGAAAAGAGCTATAGCCCCAATATTGTTGAAGTATTTGATGAATCGGATATTGCATTCGTAAAAGCAGGTGTCAGATGTTGATAGTGGATAACTTCAGCAAAAGTATAGTTACCGTAGCCAAATGTCAAGTTTCGTTCGTATATCCAAGACTGTGGCAAAGACAGAAAGAAGTATCTGTTTTTTTCTTATATTTAAACTTTTGTAAAAAGTGTTATTGTTTAACTGTATTTCTATTATCGGAGCATGTTAAAATCGAGTATTCTGGATAGTATCAGAAATACTTTCATTTTCTATCTCCATTTTATTTTTAACAACAAACTATGAAAAAACGCTCAATAATAGGACTTGTGATAGGATGTGTTATTAGCTTGACAGCATGTCAGACTAGCAAGTTGAGTAGTAAAAAGTTAGGAAAGTTATTATCCGAATCTAGTACATTTTCGCAGAATCATACAGGCTTTGTTTTATACGATTTGTCAGAACAAAAGGAGGTTTTTAGTTATCAAGGAAATCGTTATTTTCAACCTGCTTCTAATACTAAAATTTTGACCTATTATGTAAGTCAGCAAACATTGGGCGACTCGCTACCTGCTTTAAAATATGCAGTCAATGCCGATTCTTTGATTATCTGGGGGACAGGTGATCCCAGTTTCTTGAGTCCAAGTATGCCAGCGTCAAAGGTGTTAAGTTTTTTGAAAAATAGTCCACAAAAAATCTATTTCTCTGCCAATAACTTTACTGGAAAACACTACGGGCCAGGCTGGGCATGGGATGACTATAACGATGATTATGCCTCAGAAATCAGCCCTTTGCCTATTCATGGCAATGTAGTCGGTTTTAAGGCAAGTGGTAATGGATTGTTGGCAAATCCAGCCTATTTTCAGGATAAAATTGTAAGCGTCAAAAGTGCTAATAATTTTGGTGTGACTCGTGTTGAATCAAGTAATACTTTTGAAATACCTCAAGGAAAAGCACCCAAGGCTAATTTTGAGCAAGAAGTACCCTTCAAAACCTCAAATACATTAACGGCTGAACTATTAGCGAGTGTTGTGGGAAAACCTGTAACGCTCATCGATGCACCTCTTCGTAGCAACGCACAAACCATGATGAGTTTGCCAGTCGATACCGTATTTGCTAGAATGCTTCACGTCAGCGATAATATGATGGCAGAGCATCTGATGCTGATGTGTGGACAAATTTTGGCAGGAGAATTGAATGTAAAAAAAGGGATAGAAAAGGCTAAAACCAATTATTTGAGTAAACTTCCTGATGTTATAACATGGGTAGATGGCTCAGGGCTTTCGAGATATAATATGATTACGCCAAGAGATTTGGTGATGGTTTTGCGCCAAATGTATCAAGAAGTGCCACAGGAAAAGTTGTTTAAAGTTCTGCCTGCTGTAGGACAATCTGGCACGCTCAAATCGCTGATGCCTAAAACAGACAAACCTTTTATTTTTGCCAAATCGGGCTCTTTTAGTAATAATTATAACCTGAGCGGATATTTGGTTACCAAACAAGGAAAGGTACTTTGCTTTTCTTTAATGAATAACAATTTTGTAAAACCAATGTCGGAGATTCGTAAAGAAGTGGTGAAAATTTTGACAGAAATTTACCAATATTGAAGCTATTTATGACTTGTGAGTTGGTATTGGATTTAACTCTCATATATACTATTAACAGGAAACTTTCTTAAGACTAACTACTATGAAAAAATGGTTTATTGTTCTTCTTGTCGTATGTTTGAGCCAAAAGCTATTCGCTCAAGAGACGCTTTATTTCAATCCGATTTATGTACCTTATGCCGATACAACCTTAGTATTTACGCCGAAGGAATATACTCGTAATCCTAATAAGCGTTTTCCTATGGTGTATCTTTTACATGAGCAAGGAGGGAACTTTAAACAATGGAGTAACTTTCTGAATGTTCAAAAATATGCAGATGCTTATGGTTTTGTCATTGTTTGTCCCGACGGCTTGAATGATTCGTGGTATATCAATAGCCCACGGAAAGCTACGAGTAAGTTTGAAGATTTTTTCTTTAAAGACTTACATACAACCATGATGGAAAAATACCGAATCGATACTGATCAAGTATTTATCACTGGCGTAGGTATGGGTGGCTTTGGAGCAATGTATTTATTTTTGAAAAAGCCTGATGTTTTCCGTTCTGTAGGTAGTTGTGCAGGTATTTTGGATATGCAAAACGAAGTAGATAATACTCGTTTGAGAACACTATTAGGCAATACAGATTTTGAAACCTTACGCAATCTATCGATTATGAGTAATATTGATAAGTTTGTGAGTACCCAAAAAGAAATCATTTTTGACTGTGGTATCGACGATCCTCAATATGAAAATACCAATTTTTTCAAAAAACGTTGCGACGAATTACGTATCCGAGCAACCTACGTATCGCAACCCGGCAAACACGATAGAAGCTATTTTCAAAAAGCTATCCGCTGGCATTTTGATTTCTTCAAAAGACTCGCAAAAGACAACTAATTGAGTGAGGAGTTTTGAGTGAGGAGTTAGGGAGGATTGGGGATTTCAGATGTTGGATTGCGGAAGTGTAATCTACTTTCTTCTAGAATATTTTGCAATATTTCCGAAAACAGCAATCCCAAATACGAAATTGTTTGACAATCAAGTACTTTTTTTGTCTAAAACTCAGGGCAACCTATTTTAGGCAAGGACAAAGGACAACTCCGCACTCAAAACTCAGCACTACTAGGAGGCTTGTCCTCCGTTTACGCCTAATACTTGACCGTTTACGAAGCTGGCTTCTTCCGAAGCAAGATATAAATAAGCGTAAGCAATATCCTTTGGGTCTCCCATACGTTTGAGTGGGATTTGGCTAATCATAGCTTTCTGGACTTCTTCGGGCATGGCCTCTGTCATTTCTGTTCTGATAAAACCTGGCGCTACGGCATTGGAGGTAATACCATGCTTTGCCAATTCCTTTGCCCAAGTTTTTACCATACCAATCAACCCTGCTTTGGCTGCAACATAATTAGTTTGTCCAAAGTTACCATGAACTCCTACTATCGAGGAGGTACAAATAATTCTTCCATATTGTTTTTCGACC
Source organism: Flectobacillus longus (assembly GCF_030056705.1). Taxonomy (GTDB): domain Bacteria; phylum Bacteroidota; class Bacteroidia; order Cytophagales; family Spirosomataceae; genus Flectobacillus; species Flectobacillus longus. The sequence goes on along the minus strand of NZ_JASHIC010000016.1, from coordinate 168,357 downwards.
ATATAAGGAGCTACGGCTTTGGTACAATTAAAAACTCCGGTAAGGTTCACGTCAATGACCTGTTGCCATTCGTCATGTGACATTTTTAACAGTGTTTTGTCGCGTGTAATACCAGCATTATTGATAAGAATATCAATTTTTCCAAAGCGATCAAAAACCTCCTTTGTTGCTGATTCAATACCACTAACATCCGTTGTACTTACTTTCATAAACTCACACTGATATCCTTGAGAGCGAAGGTTTGCCGCAGTTTCTTCACCTAAGTCTAATAAGTCCCAAATAATTACGGTAGCACCTTCTCGACAGAATATCTCTGCCGCTGCTTTTCCGATACCCCTAGCGGCACCCGTTATAATAGCAACACGATTTTGTAATCTCATAAGTTAAAATAGTTTTAAGTAATTGCTTCAATTCATAGCTGATAGACAAATTAATTAAATTTTTACAAAAAAAGCCCCTTGTTTCGTAAAACAAGAGGCCTAGCCAAATATAAAGAGAATTGCGGATTGAGAATTTTAAAGAGGTTTGAAAGAGAAATATCTTAAAAAGTTTTTATCAAAGTATGGATTATAATTCAGAAAGCTAGGTATTTAGTTTTTGCCAAAGCTAAAACTCACATATACTTGAGCTGAGGTGTTTTTAATAGTAAGATAGTCAGATAAATTATTGTTATTATCTATTTGGAAATCCTTGTTGACATTGGTCAAGCCCAAGACATAACGTCCTCCTAAAGCAACTTTGTCAGAAACTTTGTATTCCAAGCCACCAGCAAGCCCTAAATCAATATCTTTGAAAAGACCGTTGTAGTTGACTGAGAAAAATCCGTTTCCAATACCAATTTTTGTATTTGTCAAATAACTTACTTGCGGACCAGCTAATAAAGAAAGTTCTTCGGTAACAGGGAATTTTAATAAAATAGGTAAAGAAAGATAGTGCATACCAATCGAGCCTACACTACCAATCTTGAAGCCTTGTTGTGAATAAATAAGTTCGGGTTGAATTCCTATTTTGTCTGAAAGCATTAAATCTTGCAATACAATACCTGCATGAAAACCCGCTTTACCATCGATTATATCAACAGGCTCTGGTGACATGATAGCATCAGAATAAGTGAACCCTCCTTTGAAGGAAATTTTTTGAGCATTAGCAAACGATACTACACTTAATACGATAGCTAGGGAAGCAAGTAGTTTTTTCATATTAGAAAAGTTAAATTTCTTGAAAGATGCGTTTAATAAATTATGTACTTATAACGGCAAAGCCTTCCGAAGGTCTCATAACAAAATGTTAATACTTGTTAAGGTTTTGTTAATGCTCAAAAAAGACTAATAAAAAAGGTCTTAGCATTATGTGCTAAGACCTTCATAATCATTTTGATACCGTTTAGAGGCTTATTTTTTGTTTTTTCAGAAAAAAATAAAAAAATCTGTGCGTATGTCGTTTATTCTTCCTTGCGTTGCTGTTTTTCATTTATCTTCATCTGGAGAAAATAAGAAGACAAAAGTCCAATTCCACCAAATACAAAAATCATAGAGAAATACGCTACTTCGTCGTTAAAGCCTAAACTTGTTTCAAGGAAATGTCCAATTAACAAGCCCAAGCCAACACCGATGGCCAACAAACCCCAACGTAGAGAATTGGCAGGATTGATATTGATAGACTTACTTGGAGGTACCATTCCTTTGGCAATCATTGCCATTTTTTCGTCGTTGTCGAATTTTCTTAAAAATACAATCATCGTAAATAAGCCTACTGTACTAACGATTGGTATTAAGAGCGCAACCATTCCTTCTGAAACCATGTCTTTATAAATGTTTTAGTTGTTAAAATCTTTTTTCGTCTCAGGCACCGTCATTGCTAGCATTTATGTCGGTGTTTGCTGATTATTTGACTATAGGATGAAGGTTTCAGAAGAAAGGTTACAGGGGGAAGGAAATTTTTTTGTGAATTTGAAAGAGGAAACAGGCACAAAGGGAGTTTTGAGTTTTGAGTGCAGAGTGCTGAGTTGTCCTTTGTCCTTGTCTAAAACTAAGGACAACTCAGCACTCTGCACTCTTCCCTTGTGCCTGATCCCTTTTAAAATAAAATTTAACCTACAAATAATATTGTTTTTTCCGAGAAAATTCTAAATTTGAGTTATATGAAAAAATTGTACTACATATACATTTGGTTGGGACTTTGCTCGCTCTGTAGTTGCGAGATAAACGACTATGTAGAACCACAAGCATTGCCCGATGCTACGCATGAGGGTTTACAAACTTTTGGGACTAAAATCAATGGAAGTTTGTGGGTGCCATTTCAGAAATATCGTAATAGCCCTAATTTTAAACCTGCGCCTGTGATTTGGGGAAAACTACAACAACAAACCTTACGGATTGCAGTAACAAATCAACAAACGCTCGAATCTATTAGCTTGATGGTAGGCGAAATACATGGTGTTGGGACTTACCGTTTTATGAGCTATTTTCCGAAAAATGCCTTGGAATTTACACCCTATGCAAGTCTATATCAGCGCTGTGCCAATGGCGATTGTTCGCAATATGTGGTTTGTAATACTTGCGAAAACAAAGTAAATATTACGTATTGTGACACGACGAGAAAGATATTTTCAGGAACGTTTGAGGTAACATTCCAAAAAAAGGATAGCCCTTTTGAGAGAGTTACCCTTTCTGATGGTCGTTTTGATATAAGAGACTAGATTGCTTTTTTCATCTTTCTAAATCCCCAGTACACTAATCCTCCCAATATTAGTAACATCCAGAATCTAGTAAAGAATAAAATTAGGTCTTGAAATAAATACCAGCCTTGATTTACGCTTTCGATTAAACTAACGCCAAAATTTGGTCTTTTAAAAGCTTCACTTTCAAGATTAGCAATCACTTCCCTATGTACTTGTGCAGGCTGATAGATATGTATATTGATGGTACTGTAGGCAACTTGGTCTTTCAACGCTAAAGTCTCTATCTGGCGAGTGTCCGCTTGCGATTGTATATTATAGAGGTTTTCGGTAGCAGGAGCCGTTTCCTTTAGGTTTGTTCCTTTCTTGATTTCCTGATTGTATTTCTTTTCAAAATGACTAAAGCGACTTTTCCGTACCTGACTTGCTAGTAATTCCAAACTAACATCGTTAGCACCAATTGATTGACTTTCCATGAACAATACATAAGGTTGTAAAGCTATTAGAGCCTCGTCAAAATATATAGTAGGTATGCGCAAGGTAATTTGATTGGAAAGCTCAAAGGTTTCATTTTTCATCAAGGAGTCTTGACTGATTGCTACATCTTGACTACTAATTACATTCGAACTCATAGTTGAGTTTGTCACAAATCCTCCCCATTTTTTGGTCAGTTCAGTAATATCATTGGTCGTTTTTTGAACATCTTTTACTCTAAAATTAAGCTGGGCTGTTCTGACAAATTGACGTTTGGCAGGCAAAGCAATGTCTCCTTCCATAGTACCCGAAGCAGAGTCTAAAGCTGCTGCTTCATACGATTCTGCTCCCGACTCTGATTTGTGCTCGGCACATGATACTAAGCCTACAGCAAGGCTTATGGTGCTAATAATGATGTACTTTTTCATAGTTGTGGAAATGGTTGTTTGGAAAAGGTGAACTGGTAGAAATATGTTAAAAACTTGATTTATTCACTTAACGTGGAGTGAGATTCTATTATTTTGAATAATTAAAAAATAATTAAAAAAATATAAATCAGTTTTTAATTATTTGGTTAATGAGTTAGCACCAAAATAAAATTTAATTGGTGTGCTTTAGGCAACAGGCACTAGACAAAGAGTTGTGCTTGTCTAATGCCTACGGCTTACAGCCTAAAGCACAAAATTATTTTCAATATTCCGAGAGTTCCTGATTTTATCAAAGCCGAAATGGGAGAGTATTAGAGATATACCTTAACTTGCGGAGGAAAGTGTAGAGATGAGATCTAGTGTGATTAGTAATTTTATTCAAAACTATTTTTACATAACAAAACAAAAATGGCACTTATTAAACCAGTAAAAGGTGTTTCGCCAGTATGGGGCGAAAATTGTTGGATTGCAGAAAATGCAACGATTGTCGGAGATGTAAAAATGGGCGACAACTGTACCATTTGGTTCAACGCTGTGGTGCGAGGCGATGTCAATGCGATTGAAATTGGGCATAACACCAATATTCAAGATGGAGCAGTAATACATTGTACCTACCAAAAGACCAAAACGATTATTGGCAATTACGTTTCGATAGCGCACAATGCTGTGGTTCATGGTTGTGTGATAGAAGACCAAGTATTGATTGGCATGGGAGCGATTGTTATGGATGGTGCCGTAATAGAATCGGGTTCAATTATTGCCGCAGGTGCAATTGTTACACAAAACACTCGCGTACCAGCAGGCTCAATTTATGCAGGTAATCCTGCCAAATTATTAAAAGAAGTATCACCATCAGCAGCGGAGGTATTTATGCGTACAGCCAATAATTATTTGATGTATGCCGAGTGGTTTAAAGAGTAAAAAAGTTTACTTATGAGAATAGGTAGATTGAAAACAGATATTATTCCTTGATTCCTAATAACCAAGAACAATTATAGAAATGGCAACTATTTTCACAAAGATTATTAATGGCGAGATTCCTTGCCACAAAATTGCTGAGGACGAAAACTATCTAGCTTTTTTAGATATCATGCCTTTGGCAGAAGGACATACTTTGGTAATTCCGAAAAGAGAGATTGATTATATTTTCGATATTGAAGACGAATTACTATCAGGCTTGATATTGTTTGCTAAAAAGATTGCACCAGCTTTATCACAAGCGTGTCCGAGTAGACGTATTGGCGTGTCGGTGATTGGCTTAGAGGTACCTCACGCACACGTGCATTTGATTCCTTTGAATAACATGAATGATATTAATTTTACTCGCGAAAAGCTCAAACCAACACAAGAAGAGCTAATAGCTACTGCCGAGAGGATTAGATCATTTTTGAAATAGCACTTTGCTTTCTTACCTTTGTTGGCGTTATCTCTAATAAATTTGCGAAAGCGTATATAGCTCCAACTAAAGCATAAAAAAGCGGTCGAAAAATGTTTTTCGACCGCTTTTTTATGCTACCGTGCTCGATATGACTTGGCTTAAGACGTAAAGTATTACGTCTCTACAGCAAGAATATTAATCTTTTTAAAAAATCACTCAACCACTCAATCATAACTCACTCAATTTTTCTACTTCAAGAAGGTTCTCAAAGTCATAATCTCGTTGGCAGGGATAGCTTTTTCGTATAAAATATTGTAAACGGCATCGATAATTGGCATCGATACATCGTATCGTTTGTTGACTTGGTGAATACTTTTTACTGCATAATAACCTTCGGCTACCATATTCATTTCGATTTGGGCTGATTTGACAGAATAACCACGTCCAATCATATTACCGAAAGTACGGTTACGAGAAAACTGCGAGTAGGCAGTTACTAGCAAGTCACCCAAATATCCAGAGCTATGAAGGTCACGATAAGGGTCGGGATAAACAATGTCTAGAAAACGTTTGATTTCTTGCATAGCATTAGAAACCATCACTGCTTGGAAGTTATCGCCATAACCTAGCCCGTGAGTAATACCACAAGCCATGGCAATAATGTTTTTGATAACAGCACAGTACTCTACGCCATACAAATCACCAATAGGATTGGCCTGAATGTAGCGACAACTCATAAGGTTGGCATAATCCTGAGCCACATGAAGATTAGGCGATGCAATAGTCAAATATGATTGTTTTTCAAGGGCAACTTCTTCGGCATGACAAGGACCTGCAATAGCAGCAAGCATATTTTGAGGAACCCCAAATACCTTTTCCATCCAGTCTGTAACCAGCATATTTTCCTCAGGAATCATTCCTTTGATGGCAGAAACAATCTTTTTACCAGCAAAATGATTACGGTTAAGGTTTTTGAGTGCATCGGGAATAAATGCCGCAGGTACAGCCAAAATCACGTATTCGACACCATTGAGGGCATCGTGCATTTTATGATAAGCACGCACCTTACGAGGATTCAAAGGTGCATCGGTTAGGTAACTAGGATTATGATTGTATTTTTTGATAAAATCCACATCCGATTTGCGTCGCAACCACCACTTGATTTTAACGTTGTTTTCCGACAAAATCTTAATAATTGCTGTAGCCCAACTGCCACCACCCAATACTGCGATTTGAGTGGGCAAATTTTTCTTAAAAGCTGGAATTTCTGTCATGGGAGTAAAGTTACATACTTCTGTGATTTTTGGAGTTATGTGATTCCGAGGTTTTTTGCTAATTTGTTATGCGTATTGGCAAAATGACTTGCCTCACAACATTTATCTCAACAATTAACGCTTCATCTTACATGAAAAAAATCTATTTATTTCTTTTTGCTTACCTCTGTTGTTCGATGGCTTTCGCCCAAAAACTGAGCATCGAAAGTATTATGCAAGACCCCAAGAATAGTATCGGGAGTTTGCCTTCCAATATTTTCTGGTCGGAAGATAGCAAAACTATTTATTTTAACTGGAATCCTGATAAAAATAAGGCAGACTCCCTGTACGGATTATTAGTTTCTGACAAAAAAATCTTCAAAGTATCTCCTAGCGTGCGCCGTGGACTGCCTGCTGCTTTTGGCGTGTATAGCAAAGACCGTTCTAAGAAAGTATTTACTCGTAATGGAGATATTTTTTTGATGGATACCCAAACACAAGCAGTACGCCAGATTACAAATACTTTGGAATATGAATCTGATGCGGAGTTTTCAGGAAAAGAAGATAAAATCATTTTTACTAAAGCCAATAACCTATTTAGCTTCAATCTGTCTAATGGTGAAATCGTCCAGCTAAGTAATTTTATTGCAGGTGCAAAAAGACCAGACGCTAAGCAGAGCGAACAAGATAAATGGTTGAAGCAAGACCAGTTATCGATGTTTGAAATTTTGAAAGAACGTGCTGATAAAAAGAAAGAAGGTGAAAAAGTTAGTAAAGCCGATTTGCCAAAACGTCCAAAGGAATTTTATCTAGATGAAAAACGTATCGATAACCTCGTTTTGAGCCCTGATGGTAACTATATTACTTTCCGATTGGTAAAATCTGCTACTGGAAGTAAATCTACGATTGTTCCAAATTATGTGACAGAATCAGGATTTACCGAGGATATTCCTGCTCGTACCAAAGTAGGGGCTCCAGCAGCGAGCTATGAGTATTTTGTCTATCAAATAGCAAAGGATACCATTCTTTCTATTCCTACCAAAGGTATTGAAGGCATTTATGACCAACCCGCTTATTTGAAAGACTATGCCGTAAAAAAAGATACTTCTAAAGCCAAGAAGCCAGAGGCGAGAATGGTACTCATGAGCGGTCCAGTATGGTCTGAAGATAGTAAATACGCTGTCACGGTGGCGCGTAGTACTGATAATAAAGACCGTTGGATTTTGAAGTTTGACCCTATTACCCTCAAATTCGAAACCATCGACCGTCAACATGACGAGGCATGGATTGGTGGGCCTAATATCGGTTTTGGTACAGGAAGCTTAGGCTTTTTAGCAGATCAAAAAACCTTGTATTTTCAGTCAGAAGCCGATGGATACTCGCATATTTACACAGTTGATTTGTCGAATAATCAAAAGAAACAATTGACAAAAGGAAAGTTTGAAGTTCAAAGTTTACAACTTTCAAAAGATAAAAATTTCTTTTATATCACTACCAATGAGGTACATCCAGGCGAGCAACATTTTTATAAAATGTCAGTTGCAGGTGGTGAGCGTACTCGTTTGACCAAACTAGCAGGTTCTAATCAAGTAGTACTTTCGCCAGATGAAACCAAATTGGCTTATTTGCATTCAGAAAGTACCAAACCTTGGGAGTTATATCTGCAAGACAACTCACCCACTGCAACGCAATTGACACAATCAACAAGTGAGCATTTTAAGGCATACAAATGGCGTGACCCACAGGTATTAACCATCAAAGCTAGAGATGGCGAAGATATTTATGCGCGCTATTATGAAGGAAAAGGCGCAAAGGGTAAAAAGCCAGCGGTAATTTTTGTACATGGTGCGGGGTATTTACAAAATGCACACAAATGGTGGAGCCAATATTTCAGAGAATATATGTTCCATAATTTCTTGGTAGACAATGGCTATGATGTATTGGATATTGATTACCGTGGTTCAGCAGGCTATGGTCGTGATTGGCGCACAGGTATTTATCGTTTTATGGGTGGCAAAGACCTTACCGACCACGTAGATGCTGCTAAATGGTTGGTAGAAAAACATGGAGTCGATGCCAAAAAAATCGGTATTTATGGCGGTTCTTATGGAGGATTTATGACATTGATGGCATTGTTTACTACTCCAGATACATTCAAAGCAGGAGCCGCTTTGCGTCCTGTAACTGATTGGGCGGCTTACAACCACCCATATACGGCTAATATTTTGAACGAGCCTCAAAAAGACTCTATTGCTTATCGCCGTAGCTCGCCGATTTATCATGCAGCAGGTTTGAAAAATAGACTATTGATTTGTCATGGTATGGTCGATGTCAACGTTCACTTCCAAGATGTAGTTCGTCTTTCACAAAGATTGATTGAGTTGAAAAAAGAAAATTGGGAGTTAGCAGCCTATCCAATGGAAGACCACGGTTTTGTAGAACCAACTTCTTGGATGGACGAATACAAGCGCATTTTTAAACTATTTGAAGAAGAGTTGAAAAAGTAATATCTATAAAAGAGAATAGGCACGCAGTTGGGTAGGTATTCTCCTTGACATAATCATAATTTAATCATGCAGGTACTTGAAAAATTAGCTTCTTTACAAAACCCTGAGAGGGCAAAATTGATGGCTCGATATTTTAAAACGGGCAAAGGTCAATATGCTGAAGGGGACACTTTCTGGGGATTGTCGAATCCGCAAGTGAGAGGAGTTGTAAAAGAGTATTACAAAAAGGTATCTATTGAGGAGGTTACTGCAATGGTCGAGCATTCGATACATGAAGTGCGTGCTTGCGGATTACTTATGTGGGTAGAGCAATTCAAGAAAGGTTCAACGATACAGCGTTCTCGTATCGTTGAACTTTATCTGAGTCATTTGGACTATATCAACAATTGGGATTTGGTCGACCTTACGGCGCATTTTATTCTAGGCCCTTGGTTGCTCGACAAAGACCGTGATATTTTGTACGAACTAGCACAACGCAATCATTTGTGGTCACAGCGAGTGGCCATTATCACCTGTTTTGCTTTCATTCGAAAAGGACAATTTACGGATGCTATTCATCTCTGCGAAGGTTTTATGACGCATCGTCATGACCTTATTCACAAAGCTACAGGGTGGATGCTTCGAGAAATAGGCAAGCGAGATGAGCTAGTATTAAAAGAGTTTTTGGATGAACACGTTTTAGCAATGCCTCGTACCATGTTGCGCTATGCCATCGAAAAGCTACCCCCAGCCGAGCGAAAAGCCTATCTTCTCGCTAAATAATAGCGAATATATAGCTTGGTTTATAAACATGAGTCATCCCGAATTTTTTGGATTGGGATTGTACTCCAAGTCTTTATCAAAAAAGCGGTCGAAAAATATTTTTTGACCGCTTTTTTGATGCTATATGTATAAGAAGGATACATGTTAAAAATAATCACTCATGCACTCAATCATCAATCACTAAATATATTTTTTCCCATAACTCCAACTGCTAGAAATTAAATTGTGCTTGCAATCTCAATAAATTACCTATTTGATGATTGTCTGGGAGGTTAGCATCTTCGTAAATTCTATTTGAAATGGTATAAGTAGCCGTAAATTCAAAATAGTTTTTTAGTTGCCATTCAGCACCAATTTCCAAGTCTTTTACCAAGTAGCTACGAGCATCGATTTCATGTTTTTTTCCTCCATTATAATATTGATACTTGATAAATGGCGTAACAAAATTATCATTGACCTTTTGTCTCCACATTACCTGAGCATAACCTCCATGTAGATTTCTCACTTCGGTCGTCATTGTTTCAGGATTAAATTCTGGTCCTTGTCCCACATTATATTCAGCTTGAAAACCCAAAGGTTGTGGATACACGACCACCGTTGCACCAACACGTCGGTCGGTAAAGTCAGAAACTGTAGCTTTATTTTTCGTGTTTTTTTCAATCACATACTTACCTGTATATGCCTGCAAACTTGTTTCTATAATTTGTCCGTTCTTCAACTGAAAAGGATAGGTAATTCTTGAAACTACATGTGGCTCGTTATTAGCTTCGGTTCTGTTGGAGTTTTGTCCATTATAAAAACCCAAAGCAAATACCCCATAATCGCCACTTCCTTTGAGTCCCGAGGAAACCAAATAAGCAAAACGTTCACGAATTTTGGCTGGTGCCCAGTAAAAAAACACGCCCAAATCACGTTCGTTAGAAACAGGACTATTGGTAGGGTCGGCTCGGTCGAGCGAAAGGCGGTTTTGAGAAGATTGCATATTTTCAAAACCATAAGGTACTTTGCTTTGTCCAAAGCGCAAACGATATTCTTTTTTGGCGTCAAGCGCCAAATCAAAATATGCATCACGGATTTGTAGGGCATGTTGGAAACTACCGCTTACATTTGAAGCAAAATCGGGCTGGACATAGATATACAATCTTTCAGATACATCACCCGAAATAATTACACGTCCACGACGGATAAAGAAACCTCCATTTTCGCCCCAAGACCTATCACATTGCTCGCATTTGAGTTTTTCGTTGGTTTCTAATAAACGATTGTAACGTACTTGTGCATAACCTCTAATCGAGATTTTTTCATACCATTTCTTTGGTGCTACTGTTTTCTCTGAACTTTGAGCCAGTGAGATAGTAACATTGCATAAAATAATAAGGTAAACAAGGACTTTTGACGTTTTCATAAAACTTGAAAATCCTACCGTAAAGACATAGCAATGCCATAGAATTGAGCTCCAGTTTTTTAATAAAACAAATGCTAATTCACCAGAATTGCTGATTTTGCCTATAATTACTTACTGTAAAACAATAAGCAACCATACACGAAAATAGATTTCGATACGGGAAGAGAATAAAATTAATTGTATGTGATTTGTGGTAAAGGAGCTATAGGTTTAGGCAACAGGCTGATAACCAGATAGCGTTATCTCTATTGCCTTACCTATAGCTTATAAAATTCAATTGCTTACTTTTTACTAAATAATTGCTCAAAATTGCTAATTGCTAAATTGAGTTGAAGAATATTATTAATCTCAACATTGTCTTTATTAGCGTTGTTGAAACGGAATACTGTTTGTTGCATATAGCCTGCTTCAAGTGCCAAAAACTTGTTGAATTTATAGCCAATACCTATTAATACACGGTTTTGATCCAATAAGTTGATGTTCGAAACCTTTTCACCTGTATTCACAAACACTTCGTCATAAGCTTGTGCATAAAGCGTTTTATCATCCATTTTAGCATGGTTGATAGGAAGTGTCATCTTTACTTGATAGCGGAAACGATTTTTGAAAGTAGCATTTGTAAAGTCTCCACCATATAAAAAGCTCTTGTCGTCGATACTTTGATTTTGTCCTAACCAACGAAACTCATAACGAAAACGGTTGTCGATACGTAAACGACCGATATTTTGAGTCAAGATAACCTGTGGTGATATACGATATTCTGAAAAGAAAGCGGAAGGAGAGCCATTGCTGAAGCGATTGGAACCAATCCAGCCAAATGGCATTAATGAAAATCTTACGTTTGGATTAAGTTGAAAATGCACCCATGGACGAAAAACGTGCTGATTAAGATTATGATAAGGGTTTCCAGTAGTAGTACTTTCATTGTAATCCCCTTGCATATCTTGGCGACGTTGTTGATTTTCCAACTGCCAAGTGAATTTTCCTGCAATTTTTCCCGAAATATTTAAGTCTGTCCAACCATTAGAAATATGATAATAACTTCTTGGACTTTGGGAAAAAGACAAAGCAGTAGCTAATAACGACAAAACTGCCGTCATGATAAACTTTTTCATAAATTTGGATTTTCTATATTGGTAGTATATGTTGAAATTCAATCTTGTACTAAAAGAGTCTCATGGTTTTCAACGACCATGAGACTCTTTTAAAAATGATGGATTAACCAATAATCCAACGGAAGAATACAAATAATGTAGCAGATAAAAGAATCGTAACAGGCAACGTTAATACCCAAGCCATTACGATGTTTTTCACTGTACCACCTTGTAAGTTTTTGATACCTTTTGAAGCTACCATCGAACCAGCGATACCCGATGAAAGTACGTGAGTAGTAGATACTGGCCATTTGTAAGCTGTTGCCAAACCGATTGTGATAGAAGCAACCAACTCAGCCGAAGCACCTTGAGCGTAAGAAAGGTGTTGCTTACCGATTTTTTCACCGATAGTTACTACAATTCTTTTCCAACCAATCATTGTACCTAAGCCTAATGACAATGCAATCATCCACATTACCCAAGCTGGAGCAAAGTCTGTTAATGATGAAAGTCCTTTGTTTGAGTTTCCGAATGAGAAGAAAGGAGCTTTTTCACCAGCAGTAGCTTTTTTCAATTCTTTTTTGTCGTCAGCGCTCAAACTTACAGCGTCACTTTCAGACAATTTTTTTGTATGCTTATTAATGGCTAAAACATCTTTACGAATCTCTAATTTTTTCTCAGTAGACAAATGGTTAATTAATGATTTGTCTGTCAAAATTGTATTCAAAGCTACAGTAGCTTTCATTACTTTCGTATAACTTTCTTTTTCTGTTGAAGAAAGTTTATTAGTATCAATTTTGGCAATAACCGTTTGAACTTTCACTACTGCACCTTGCAATTTAAAAGGGTCAACATCGGTGTTGATCGCAAAATAGCTTGGCAAGAAAGCAATCAATATCATCATTACAAGACCGATACCTTTTTGACCGTCGTTACGTCCGTGGAAGAAACTTACCAATGTACAAGTCAAAAACAAAATACCGCGAATCCACATTGGAGGAGGAGTGTCTTTTTTCGGTTCTTTGAAAATCTCTTTGTTCGCAACTGATTTTTTCAAAATGTACATAAATACAATTGCTACAGCAAAACCAAACAAAGGAGACAACAAAAGTGCCTGACCAATTTCGGTAGCTTTATCCCAGTTTACTGTTGATAAACCAGCTTTATTTTCAGGTAAAAGAGCGTATCCAACACCGATACCAATGATTGAACCAATCAATGTGTGAGAAGAAGACGCAGGAATACCGAAGTACCATGTTCCTAAGTTCCAGATAATAGCGGCACCTAACATGGCTAGGGCCGTGGCCATGGAGTGATAGACGTTGGGGTCTATAAGTAGCTCCGTGGGTAATAATCCAATGATTGACATCGTTACACCAACACCACCAGTCAACAAACCAATAAAGTTCATAAAACCAGACCATACAACGGCTTGAGTTGGCTTCAATGAGTTTGTGTAGATAACAGTCGCAACGGCGTTAGCTGTATCGTGGAAACCATTAACGAATTCAAAAGCACAGGCTAAGAATAAGCAAAGGAAAAGAAGAATGAACAAGGACGTATCTAATCCGAACATAGTTTTTGTGAATTAATTATATGATATAAGAACGTACGCGTAAAAAGGAATTTTTGAATTAGTGAATCAGGTATTTTATCGTTTTTCTTATATCTCAAGTATTATTAAGACTTTTCATATTGGTAATTATCGCACAAAAGTAAAAATACTTATTTACGTCAATGTTAAGGAATTGTTAAATTTGGTAACATTGGGATAATTGCTTGATATTTAAGATTTTGTTGTAATTTTTCCAAGTTTGGATATTACTTTGCTGATAAATATAAACTAAATACCTGTATCACCACCACGAACCTGCATGAACAAACCCATAGGATTGCTATGTCTTCTTTTGTCTACATTACTGCTGTTTGACACCTCAGTAATGGGGCAAAGTGCTTCAAAAATTACGATCAGTGGCTATATCAAAGAAGCTGGAAGCGCCGAGTTGCTCCCAGGGGTGCATGTTATGCTAAAGGGTACTCGTATTGGGACTCAAAGTAATAATTATGGTTTTTACTCCTTGAGTTTTCAGGCTCAAGACAGCATTGAGGTAGTTTATAGTTTTGTAGGCTATCAGGTTTTTTCTCAAAAAGTATATGCAAAATCAAAATCGGTTACCATCAATGTTGATTTGAAACCTAGCAATCAAGATTTGGAAGAGGTAAAAGTTGTAGCCAATAGCATTGAGCAACAAAAGCTTTCGGAGCAGGTACAGATGTCGCAGATTTCTATTCCGATTCAGCAAATCAAAGAAATACCTGCCTTTATGGGTGAAAAAGATGTGCTAAAAGTACTTCAACTGATGCCTGGCGTACAAAAAGGGTCAGAGGGCAATGCGGGTATCTATGTGCGTGGTGGTGGACCCGACCAAAACCTGCTGATTCTGGACGATGCTCCTGTGTATAATGCCTATCACTTATTTGGTTTTTTTTCGGTATTTAATGGTGATGCCCTCAAAAGCGTTGAACTAACCAAAGGTGGATTTCCTGCCCGTTTTGGTGGACGACTTTCATCGGTAATCGAAATGCAAATGAAGGAAGGGAGTAAACAAGATTATCATGTAGAAGGTGGGATTGGCTTAATTGGTGCAAGAGTAGTGGCCGAAGGCCCTATCGATAAGCAAAAACGTTCTTCATTTTTAGTTTCTGCCAGACGTACTTATCTGGACATTTTGACTCAGCCGCTTATTCCTAAAGAGCAAAAAGGAAGTCGCTATTATTTTTATGATTTCAATGCCAAATTGAATTATGATTTTGGACAAAAAAATAGACTGTTCTTAAGTGGATATTTTGGACAAGACAAACTCTATGTGAGAGATATGCAATTGCAATCTAAATTAGAATCGTCTATAGAATGGGGCAACCAAACAGCCACTATTCGTTGGAATCACCTCTATAGTGATAATCTATTCAGTAATCTCTCTTTGATTTATAGTAAATACGATTTTACGACATCAAGTTTACAGTCAAATCTCGATGCGATAGGTATCAATAATTTCAGTCTGTATTATTCTTCTGGTATCCGAGACCTTGGTGCTAAGTTTGATATTGACTTTTTGCCTAACCCTATTCATACTCTCAAAGCAGGAGCCTTAGCCACTATGCATCGTTTTACACCATCTGCCATTGAGTTACAAGACGACGTTGCTTCTCGCTACAAAGATGCCGTCGAAAATATCGATGCGCTTGAGTTAGGTATTTATCTGGAAGATAATTATAAGCCTCTCCCCAATTTACGATTCAACATAGGTTTACGCTATTCGAGTTTTAGTACTTCCGAAAAAGGATATCACAACTGGGAGCCTCGTGGGGCTATGGCATGGACGCTGCCTAAAGACTGGGCTTTGAAAGCATCATATGCCGTGATGAATCAATATATTCATTTGGTGTCAAACTCAGGTGCAAGTTTACCAACAGATTTATGGGTGCCATCTACCGATTTGATAAAACCGCAGCGCTCGCAGCAGGTAGCCTTGGGTTTTGTCAAAGATTTCCCTGAGCGACAGTTTAGTATTACGTTAGAGGGTTTCTATAAAACCATGAATCAAATCGTGGCATTGAAAGAAGGTAGCTCTTTTATTCTGAATGGAAGTATTCAACGCTTTACTCAAACCAAAACACAGGAATCTCCATGGGAAAGTAATATGACCGCAGGCAAAGGGCGTTCTTACGGAGCTGAGTTTTTATTACAGAAAAAAACAGGCAAGTTTTCAGGCTGGATAGGCTATACCTTATCTTGGATTTTTCATCAGTTTGATGAGTTAAACTTCGGGAAAGAGTTTTATCCCAAATACGATCGTCGCCATGATTTGTCATTGGTGGGTATTTACCACTTAAAACCAAATGTTACCTTGTCGGCCACTTGGGTATATGGAACAGGCAATGTATTTACGATTCCGATTTCTACTTATGAAGTTTATAGTCATATCCCAGGTTTGAATCAAACTGGCGTAAATCAATACTATAACAATGCCCGTGAAATACCTGATTATCGCGAAAGAAATAATTTTCGTGCACCACCTTATCATCGCTTAGATGTGGGGGTACAATTTCATAAAAAAATGAAAAAAGGACATACCCGTACTTGGGAGTTTGGCGTGTATAATCTTTACAATCGTAAGAATGCCTATTTCTATTCTTTCAAAAGCACCTATAATACTACAACTGACCAGACGACTAAATCTTTGGCGCAGTATGCTTTGTTTGGTATTATACCTTCTGCTACATATAGTTTCAAATTTTAATCTAACAGACCATGAAATTCTTTCAATTTTGGCAAAAAATAGTTGTGGCAATAGTGGCTCTGTTATCACTTAATTCTTGTGAAACTTTGGTCAATGATATAGCTCTTCCTTTTGAAGAAAAACTGGTATTACAAAGCTTTATTTGTCCACAAGATACGATGATTGAAATCTCTTTGACCACCAATCAACCTGTGATTGGTGTTATCAACGAAGGTGAAGACCGTTATCCTGTATTAAAGGATGCTGTGATTACGCTTTCGGACGGAACAAGAACCGTGACAGCTAAATATCAACAAATTACCTATCTCGATTATATCGAAATAGATAGCACAGGTCATTATAAAGAAAACTTTTTAACGAAAGATAGATACGTTATTTCGACCAAAGATATTCCAATAGTAGGAGGTACAACGTACACCATGATAGCCAAAGCTAAAGGGAAAGAAGTAAAATCTCAATGCACTGTACCTACTCAACGAGTGCAACGAACGGCTATTAATCCATCATTGACAACAGGTTATGACCGAAATAATAAGGCTTATCCCGCCCTTATTGTACGTGTATTAGACTTTGCAAGTACTGTCAATTACTATGCTGTGGGTGCATTTTATTATGAAAATATGAGGGTATTAGATGCTCAAAATCGCTTTGTGGTAGTTCGTCGTTTTGTCAATAGTCGCCAAGAATATATGACCGACGCTGGACAAGATGGAATGACCTTGGCTACGCAGCCTATGCTGCTCAATGCCACCAACGATTTGAATGTAGTAAGTCGAAATGTTGAAATTTATGTAGCAGTGACAGATTATCCTTATTATCAGTTTAATATCTCGGTCGATAAAGTACGTCGTAGCGGACGAAATCCATTTTCCGAACCTGTACTTACTTACACTAATGTGGAGAATGGCTTAGGCGTATTTGCTTCTTATCAACAAATTAGAACGGCTGTAACAGTAATAAAATAATGATGTGAATAGTGAATGATTAATTGTAATGTAGTCGTGAGGCATAGAACTCAAATAGTATATTTTACCAAAATAAATTTTAAAAAAGACTCCATCTCTTCTGTACAAATCACTCATTCATCCATTCACTCAATGACTAATTCCTTACCTTTGTGGCACTAAAACTTATGAACGTAGGTTTTTTCAATAAACGCTAGTATAAACGCTAGCTTGAAAGTATGCTAAGAAGACCAAGAAGAAATCGTCAGTCTTCGGCTATCCGTGCAATGGTCGAAGAAACAACAGTCTCAGTCAATGATTTGATTTATCCTATGTTTGTCATGGAAGGTCAAAATCTGACAACCGAAGTAAAATCTATGCCGGGTATTTTCCGCTACTCACTAGACAAATTGCTTGATGAATTAGCGGTAATACAAGATTTAGGTATCCGTTCTATTGCCTTGTTCCCTCAAATTCCTGAAGCGAAAAAAGATAAATATGCTACCGAAAGCCATCGCCAAGGTAATATTTATCTCGAATCAATTAATGCCATCAAAAATGCTTTTCCAGAAATCTGCATCATGTCAGACGTCGCCATGGATCCATACAGTGCAGATGGTCATGATGGTATTGTCGAAAACGGACAGATTCTCAACGATGAATCATTGGAAGTGTTGGCTAAAATGGCCGTAGCGCAAGCTGAAGCAGGTGCCGACATTGTTGGTCCATCAGATATGATGGATGGACGTATAGGATATATTCGCGAAGCATTGGACGACAAAGGCTTTATCAATGTAGGAATCATGGCTTATTCGGCCAAATATGCTTCTGCTTTTTATGGTCCGTTTAGAGATGCTTTGGATTCAGCACCTAAATTTGGAGATAAAAAAACTTACCAAATGAACCCTGCCAACATACGTGAAGCGTTAGTCGAAGCTGAGCTAGACTACTTGGAAGGAGCAGATTATTTGATGGTAAAACCAGGGTTGGCATACCTTGACGTTATCAAAACCTTGAACGATAATTTCAATATCCCAATTGCAGCCTATAACGTATCAGGCGAATATGCGATGGTAAAAGCCGCTGCTCAGAATGGTTGGTTGGACGGTACTCGCACGATGGTTGAGTGTTTGACTTCGTTGAAGCGTGCAGGTTCAAAAGTAATTTTGACCTATTTTGCCAAAGAATATGCTGAGTTAGTGAAATAATAGTGGGCTTTAGGCATTAAGCTCTATGCAGTAAGCTAAATGTTTTAATATCTTTCTTTAGAAGCCATAAACATATTTTGCCGAGCGCTTATAGCTTAATGCCGAAAGCCTGATAAGGCAATATCATTTTACTTTATTATCAACTACAAAGCCTCTCACCAGAGGTAAGAGGCTTTAGTCATTAACCTTTTCTATTATTTGATATTTTTAAGTTTTTGTCACTTCTCAGATGCAAGCATAAGCTTTTCTAAGAGATTGTTTTTTTTAACAGAAGAAAATTGCAAAGCGTACCTTGCTTATAAATTTATGTAACAGTAAAATTCTATACATTCCCAAAATCCTTTGTGCCTTCTCTTTTAATTATAAATTTTTCATGAGAATAAAGTCATTTTGTTCTTCAGAGCCTAGCACAAAACTGTGTACTCCAATCTTTTCAAAACCCCATTTAGTATAAAAAGCAATAGCTTTTGGATTATTTTCCCAAACGCCTAAGCCCATTTTTTTGAAACCTTGCTGTTTCGCAAAATCAACACAAGCCTGCATCATTACCGAGCCCAGTCCTTTGCTATGATAGCTTTTGTCGACGTAAATACGCTGTATTTCGGCTGCCTCCGAGTCCTCTAGAATGGTATCTATGGTGCGAATCTTCGCAAAAGCAACCATGGCATCTTCATCAAACCCTACCAAATATGTACTTCCCTTTTCTGATAGTTCGCTCGCCATTATCTCTGGTGTAAAATTAGTGTCCAGATATAATTGCAGATTTTCGGGCGTATTATAAATGGCATAAGTATCTATGAAGGTGCGACTGGCTAGTGCAAGGAGTGCTTCTATATGAGAAGAATTGGCTATTTGTACTTGCATGGCGTTGAGTAATGTTTTGATAGTACAAAGAAAATCTTTTGAACTTATAAGAAAAAATACTTATTTTATATCAAATAATGCTTTTTTGTTATAAGTATGGATATTCGACAATTGGAATATTTTTTGGGTGTAGCTTCTGAGTTGCACTTTTCGAAGGCTGCCGAAAAACTTTATGTGGCACAGCCAGCCTTGAGCCGACAAATTCAACAGTTGGAAAATGAATTGGATGTAGTACTTTTTGAGCGTGATAAACGAAATGTAAAACTGACACCAGCAGGTGAATATCTTCAAAATGAGGCATCAAGAATACTTTCACAGCTCGAATATGTTCGATTACGTACGCAGCTCATTCATCGAGGAGAAGAGGGTGATTTGAGAATTGCACACCCAGGGTCGGCAGTATTCTCGGTTTTGCCAACTTTATTGTCAGCACTAAAATTATACTTCCCCAAGATTCGAGGAGTGTTATCGGAAGTATTAGAGAACAAATTGTTTGAGTCATTACACAACTATCAGGTAGATGTGGGTTTTGTAAGAGAGCCTATTCCTGATAAATATTTGAATTCGAGGCTCATTTTTGAGGAATGTTTTTCATTAGTTGTGCCTCCTAATCATCCTTTGACTAAGGAAAACTTTACTGGATTGAGGCAAGTACAAAACGAATCGTTTATTTTACCTCCTAGGCATGCAGGCTCGACCTACCATGATATTTTGTTGAGAATGTGTGAGCGAGAAGGTTTTTTACCCAATATTATTCATGAATCAAACTTTGGAACTACGATTTTGAAATTGGTAGAACACAACCTCGGAGTAAGCCTATTGCCATCTTCTTATCGGATTAGTTCGCCAGTCAACGTACGATTTATTGATTTAGACCAATTACCTGAAAGGACACAGTTATCAATGGTTTGGAGAAAAGATGATACCAACCCAATTCTGCATAATTTTTTGGATACAGCCAGCTCAGTAGATTTTAGATATTATTGATGATTGGTCAAAAAATAACAGGCACAATGGAATTTTAACCTTTGTGCCTGTTATTTTAATCAAAATCATTATGCCGCAGCACGATAATAATTTGTCGGATTTCTTTGTTTACGATATATACCACACAAACTTGGCGTATCTCCTGAGCTTAAGTCCATGATTTGGATTTCGAATACAGCAGTGTTTTTTTCTAAGCTTTTTGACGCAGCTAGTAAATGATTCCAGTCAGCATTGACGACAAGGCGTAACTTACGGTACCTTGAGACTTCTTCACGATTGCTTAATTCAATGAATTGGACTTCTTCAAAATGCTTTTGAAGTGTATTCATCAGTAAATGAACGGTGAAATCGTTGTCCTGAAAGCCGAGTGTGAGAAGGTAGGTTTCCATAAGCCTATAATTGTTTATGATTACAGATAGTACTAATGCTAAGTTTTAAATATTTTCGAGTCATTTAGTACTTATTTTTGTCAAAGTTAGAAAATAAAGAATGATAGTCCAATATTTATGTCTATATTAGAATATGATTCTTTTTATGTTTGTTTTTGTAGATTATTAGTGTTTTAAGGTTGATGATTTAATCTCAAAAAAGATTTTTATTCTATGGCTTCGTTAGATAATACCGATTTAAGAATATTAAAATTGTTGCAAGAAGATGCTTTGATGACCAATAAGGAAATTGCAGCAAAGCTTAATTTGACAACAACGCCCGTACATGAGCGCATCAAGCGTCTTGAGCATGATGGAATTATTGAAAAATATACAGCCATTCTCAACAAATCTAAATTGGGAAAAGGTTTGGTTGTATTGGTGGATGTGACGCTAAAAGAACATGCAGCAGAGTTTCTGGCTCAGTTTGAGCGAGATGTATTGTTATTGCCCGAGGTAGTAGAATGTTATTGTATTTCGGGGGGAGCAGACTTTTTGCTGAAAGTACTGGTGAAAGATATGGACGAATATCGTCAGTTTATCTTACATAAATTGGCGACTTTAGCCAATATTGGAAATGCACAAAGTAGGTTTGTTGTAAACGAAATCAAAAGTCAAACGCCCGTTCCGATACAAGTCTAGTAAGTGATGAGTTTTGAGTTCAGAATACTGATAGTAGTAATTAGTATTCCGAACTCAAAACTCACAATTCATCACTACTTCACCGCTGGTGGTGGTGTTTTTTTGCCAAAAACAGATATGTTTATATAGCGTTTTGGTGCCAAGCGGAAGTCAATCAGAAGCTTGTCCAAATCAACCATTGTTTTGTTGAGGTTGGTATATAAAGAATCGTCTTTCAAAATTTTTCCAAGACTTCCTTGTCCTGCCTGAATCCCTGCCATTACTTTTTGTAATTCATCCAAAGATTTTTGAGTACTAGCCAAAGCCTGATTAATTTTGAGGGCATTGAGCGAGTCAGCCATTTTATTGAATTTGCCTAAAAGAGGTTTAAACTGCTTTTCTGTTTCTACTAAATTACCAGAAAGGGTTTTCAAGTTGCCTGTAATACCATTAAGATTTGAACGATTTTCGGCAATTGTACTATTCATAGAAGTACCAAGCGTGGTGATGGTACTATTTGAATTCTTGAGTAAGGTATTAAGAGCGGCTGAAGTAGATTGAAAGCCTACAACAACGGTTCTGAGAGTAATCAACAACGAGTCTAGGTGTGACATAGCTGGTAAAGCTTTTTCTTTTAAAACATCTGTCAAACCTGTTTCCAAAATACCTTTAAGTTTACCTCCATCTGCAAGTGCAGCCCCATTACCCATTTCAAGGCGGATGAGTTTTCCGCCCAATAAACCATCTGATGCTAACACGGCTTTTGTGCCTTGAGGTAAGATGAGGTCTTTTCTGATACTCAAAACTACAAGAATTGAATGTTGAGCATTGTTTTGAAGTTTTACGTCTTTGACAATCCCGACTTTAAGACCACTTAATGCCACTTGACTAGAAGGTACCAAGCCTTGTACGTCGTTGAAGGTAACGTAGTAGGTTTTTTCTGAGGAGAAAAAGGAAGAGCCCTTCAGAAAATTAAATCCGAGATAGAGCGCTGTAAATGAAATTATAGCTAAAATGCCGACTTTCGTTTCTTTTGATATATTCATCGATGTAAGAAATGGTAAAGAGCGTGATTTTATAAAAACCACTATTTACTAAATTAGAGTTTTCGTACAAACTCTTTAACTAGGGTATTATAAAGCAATGACAATGGAAACCCCTTTCTCCACTAGCTTAGTTTTCAATTTCTTCTTTATAGGACTTAAATGCTCTAAAAATAGATTTAGCTACCTCATCTTGACCATCTAAAGATGATAGATATTCCTCTTCGTTCGGGTTTGTTAAGAAGCCTACTTCGACCAATACACTTGGCATGGCTGTTTCCCACAAAACCAAAAAGCCCGCTTGTTTTACTCCATAACTCGTGCGGTCGCTGTATCTTTTGAACTGACGTTCGATTTTTTGAGCAAATTTAAGACTATTATTCATAAAGGCACTTTGGTAATTTGCCATCATGATATGAGCCAAAGGAGAGTTAGGGTCAAAACCGTTGTAAGTCTTTTTATAGTCTCTTTCTTGCAAAATTACAGAGTTTTCTCTTTTGGCAACATCCAAGTTTTCTCCTGTTTTATGTAACCCCATCGTATATGTTTCAGTTCCTTTGAATTTTTTGGAAGGGTGCGAATTACAATGAACAGAAATAAAAAGATTAGCTTTATTGCGATTAGCAATAGCTGATCGTTCATGTAAATTGACAAAGACATCGGTTTGGCGAGTATAATATACCTTAATGTTGGGATATTCTTCTTTGATTTTTTTGCCAAGTGCCAACACGATTTTCAAGGCAATATTTTTTTCCCTAACTCCCGAATGCCCCGAACAGCCAGGGTCTTTGCCTCCATGACCTGCATCTAGCACAATGGTGCGAATATTGGTACTTGCCGATTCAGTAGCAATAGAGTCGGGTTCAATCGCTATTTGTGGCAAACTGAAGCCAGTTAAACCACCAATCATTAGTATTAGAAGGAAACCTTTAAGAAAGTTTAACATTATTTTCAGGCTGGTTCGTTAACAAGAACGTTATATAAAGTAATTTTGTATTTTAAATCTTTTTTGAATTGATAAAATTGGAAGGCTTCAACATAATGAAAACCTTATTTCCAATAATTTACTAGAACGCGTCCTATACAATGGATAATTCCTATAGAACAGGCAAATATAATTTTTTAAGTCTTTCAAAAAAAGTCCTACTCTTAATCGGTACGATGTTAGTACTAGGTTTTGCGTATTCGGCAAATGCTCAAAGGCTCATAAAAGGTAAAGACAACAGCAAATCTACCAAAACCATTGCAACTTCTAATAAAGTTTTGCAAGGGGATACTTTGCGTAAAAACAATCTCGACTCTTTGGGAAAGAATGGTGCAAAAACTGTTCCTGATTCGCTCAAAAAGCAAGAGGAACTAGAAACCACCGTACAGTACACGGCACAGGATTCGACCATCATGGATACCGAAAAACAAATCGTGTATCTTTATGGTGATGCCAAAGTAACGTACGGAAATATTTCGTTGCAAGCAGATTTTATCAAGCTTAATTGGGAAAAGAATCAAGTGGACGCTCATGGAACTATGGATTCTACAACTAAAAAAGTAAAAGGGAAGCCTGTTTTTAAGCAAGGAAGTGATGAATACAATGCTGATGAAATCAAGTATAATTTCAAATCTAGAAAGGCACTTATTCAAGGAATTGTTACACAACAGGGAGAAGGCTATGTACAAGGGAAAAAAGTAAAAAAGGATGATGAGGACAATTTATATATCCGTAATGCAATTTATACTACCTGTAATTTGGCACAACCGCACTTCCATATCAATGCCTCTAAGATTAAAATTGTAGGAAAGAAAGAAATTGTAGCAGGACCTTTTCATATCGAGCTCAACAATATTCCATTGCCTATTGGTTTACCTTTTGGGTTTTTCCCTTATCGCCCACCACAAGAATCAGGAACTTCAGGTATTTTGATGCCTCAGTATGGAGAGGAGCCAGCAGGACGGGGATTTTACTTGCGTGACGGGGGATACTATTTTGCGCTAAGTCCTAATATCGGTTTACGTGCAACAGGTGAGCTTTATGCCAACGGTAGCTGGGGTCTTGGAGCCAATTCGCAGTATGTAAAGCGTTATCGTTATAGTGGAAACTTCAATTTGCAGTATCGTAAAGGAATTAGTTCAGATGAGTCTATTCCTAATCCTACTGTTCGTAATGACTTTTCTATTCAATGGTCACATTCACCACAAAGCAGAGGTAATTCAAGCTTTTCGGCATCGGTCAATATTGCTAGTAATAGCTACAATCAATATAATAGTTTTGTTACGTCCAACTATATTTCAAATGCCATCAACTCATCTGTACAATACTCTAAAAACTTTGGACAGACTATTCGTACAGGAGCTAGCATGAACGTATCCCAGAACACTACTACCAAAGAAGTGACCTCGGCGATTAACTATAACTTTGGTTTAAACCAAATTCAACCTTTTAAGAAAAAGAAATCGGTAACAGAAAGATTTATTGACCAGTTTCGTTTTGGTTTAGATTTTTCGGGCTCAGCTAGTATTACCAACAAAGTAGCGCTCGACAACCGTTCTTATTTGTCGCTTCCTTACACGGTATATCGCAAAACCGATTCTACAGATACCGACTATACTAAGCCTTTGGTACCAACAACTGTAAGTACCACAACCAATTTGGCTAGAGATGGAGTTATTCCATTTAATTTTTCGACTTTAGCTTCTATTTTAGAAAAAGCTCAGTTGAAAATGCAATACTCTATTCCTATTTCTTTGCCCAATATCAAACTTGGACGTTATATCAATTTAACCCCAGGAATGAGCTTGTCAGGTAATGTTTATACCAGAAAATATACCTATAAGTTCGAAGATATTAATGACTATGCCGCTACGGATTCATTGAAAAAGCTTGGAGCTGTCAGAATTGATACCACAAATGGAACTTTTGTTGATTACCAGTACGCTTTTACGATGAGTATGAACACTCGTTTGTATGGAACTGTAAACTTTAAAAACTTTGGACGTTTGGCAGGTATTCGTCACGTAATGACGCCTTCGGTTAGTGTTAGCTATACGCCAGATTTTACCGATCCTAAGTATGGATTTTATCAAGATGTAATTCTGAAAAATGGAAATACAGGAGAAAAAGATACCATCAGGATTTCGTCTTTTAACCCAACACTTACCAATATCGGAAGTAGGTCGGGTGGTATTAACTTTAGTTTGAATAATACCATAGAAGCCAAAGTAAAAGCAAAGTCTGATACAGCAGCTAAAGAATTTGAGAAAATTACGATCATCGATAACCTTTCGTTGTCAACCAATTATAACTTTTTTGCTACCAAATATAGATTAGCACCTGTATCCTTTGGTGCGACTTCGAGGGTTAAAAAATTTGATATCAATATAGGCGGTACGCTCGACCCTTATGTGTACAAAGTCAATTCTAACTATGGTACTGTTGGGGAGCAATTAGACGAGTATATGTTTACAACGGGTAAAGGATTAGCTAACCTTTCGGCATTTAATATGTCGTTAAGTAAAAGCTTTAAACCTCAAAGCAGCAAGCCCAAAACTAGCACCAATGGTACCGAAGGTCAAATGCAGCAAATCAATCGTAATATTGATTCCTATGTAGACTGGAGTGTGCCTTGGGAGTTTCAGTTTAGTTATCAATATAATTATGCCAAACGAGGCTTAGCTCCTGCCGTAACAGTAAGTGCTGTCACATTTTCTGGTAGTGTAAAATTAACTGAGAAGTGGGATTTCAAAGTGCAGTCGGGTTATGACTTTATCAATAAAGGGGTATCTCTAACCAATATCAGTATCCATCGTGATTTGCACTGTTGGGAAATGCAATTTAACTGGACACCTGCTGCCAGTCCATTATATGGCCGTGCTAGTAGTTATTCGTTTGATTTACGTGTGAAATCTTCTTTGTTACAAGAGTTGAAACTTTCACGTCGTCGTACTTTCTACGATAGAGGTGGTTTCTAAAAATATTCATTAAAGCCGTTGCATGCAACGGCTTCTTTTTCTTATGATACGGGTTCCTTCTTTCATACATGCAGGCGAGTTTCAGTCCTTAAAAATTAAGGATATGACTTTTGTAGCTTATCGAAATCAGGACCCACCGCTCAAAAATGAAGTGTTTTTTGAAGAACATGCTTTAATATTTGTACTGGAGGGCGAAAAGAAGTTTGTCACTCCCGAGCAAGATATTCGTGTCAAAAAAGGTAATGTCGTATTCATTCCTCGTGGCTATTACACCATGCAGGAGGCTATCAATAAGCAATACCGAAGTTTGGTTTTCTTTTTTAACGAAAAGCTACTCAAAGAGTTTGTGGCAGGACATTTGAGCCTTTTTCACGAAAATACCTTAGTCGAACCCGACCCGAATCAAGGCCTATTGGTATTTGGTATCAATGAAAGTTTGGAGAAATATATCGACTCGATTTTCCCTTATTTTCACCTCGAAACACAATATCTCAATCACTTCCTGAATCTAAAGCTTCAAGAGCTTTTATTGCATTTACTTGAAATTGACCCCACTGGTAAACTCAAATCAATTGTTTATAATATTTACAAAGGAGAAAAGG
Organism: Flectobacillus longus; assembly: GCF_030056705.1. Classification (GTDB taxonomy): domain Bacteria; phylum Bacteroidota; class Bacteroidia; order Cytophagales; family Spirosomataceae; genus Flectobacillus; species Flectobacillus longus. The sequence goes on along the minus strand of NZ_JASHIC010000016.1, from coordinate 141,418 downwards.
CTGATTTGGAGTTTTTGATGGATAGTTATTATCTCAAACCTTTGTCGATGGAGGAGCTTTCGAGACTTTCGGGAAGAAGCTTGTCGGCTTTTAAAAGAGATTTTCAAAAACGTTTTCATACTTCGCCTGCTCTTTGGCTCAAAAACAAAAGATTAGAACATGCCCGACTTTTACTAGAAAATACGGGCATGAACGTTTCGGAGATTAGTATGGAAATTGGCTACGAGAGCGTTTCTCATTTTATCAAAGCCTTCAAAGAGAAATACCACGTTACGCCAAGTCATTATAAAGAAGGATAAAGAAACTAGCCTACGAGATGCGTTGACTTTCTTTTTGATGTTTCCATAATTCTTGAAAAATAGCACTGTTTTCTAGCAAATACTCAAAACTGCCCTCATCTACGATATGTCCTTTTTCGAGGATATACACATAGTCAAACTGACTCAATAAATGCAACCTGTGTAAGGTTGATAACACGGCTTTTCCTTCAAATTCTCTAAATAATTGCTGGTAAATCAAGACCTCGGTTTTAGGGTCAACGCTACTTGTTGGTTCGTCGAGCAGTATAATTTGTGAACTACGTGCTGCCAGTACGCCGCGTGCCAAAGCCAAACGCTGTTTTTGCCCTCCCGATAGATTTACGCCCTTTTCCTGAATATTGGACTGTAAGCCATTGGGTAATTGTTTGATAACATCTGCAAATTGAGCTACTTCACAGACTTGCAAAATATCTGACTCCTCAAATGGCAAGCCGAGAGTGATATTGTATTCGATGGTATTTTCAAAAATCTCTGGTTCTTGAGGAAATAGCGTAACTGTTTCCGCCAAAATACCAATATCATTCTTGGTTTTACCATCCAAGTCGATTTGAACACCTTTTTCGGGCTCATACAAACCACGAAGTAAAGCCAATAGCGTACTTTTTCCTGAACCACTTTCGCCAATAAAAGCAATACGCTTTCCTTTATTGATTTGGATTTTGAGCTTATGTAATGCCTGAGATTTGTTTTCTAAACTGTAATTTTCTTGATGAGAAAAATTGAGATTTGAAATTGTCAGAGCATTCCAATTGATTGGAAGCGATTCGACTTCTTCTGGGCGATGGTGTTCTCGATACGCCTGCGAGATATTCCGAGCCGTTTGAACGTCGGTATTATGCTGAATAATTTGAGTATAAAGCCAAGCAACATCATGAAACACACTCGTAAAATTATTCACATAACCCAAAAGCGTAACCAAACCTCCCACCATAAAAACTTTTCCAACTTCCCAGTTTTGATACACATACCCTACCGTAATCACAACATAAATAATTCCTACAAGCATATCAGCTACAAACCACTTCCATTCGTTGATTACAACCTGTTTACGAAAAGGGGCAAATACATATTTGATTTTGTCGACTAAACTTTGTTCCATTTGTTTTTCCAAACGAAGCGTAATCACTGTAATGATGTTAGAAAGGCTATCAAAAAGCGTTGAAGATACCACGTGTTCACGTTCGTTGGTTTCGTCGAGGGCTTTGATAAAAGGTTTATCAAATTGAGCAATTACCCAAATCGTAAAAATTCCAAGAAGTACCCCAATAGTGCCGAACAGTGGAGAAAAGTAAAGCATAGCAATAAAGGAAAAGAAGAACTTGGAAAATGCGTGCAAATACATAAACCCATCTTGAAAGAAGGTTTTCAAAGCTTCATAAGCTTTACGAATACGGTTGATGGTAGCACCGCTATGATTATCCTGATGCCACTTTACAGGCAAATGCAGGGTTTGATGATAAAGCTCTTGTAAAAAATTTCGACTAAGATTAAAAGCCAAACTGCGTTCCATTACACGTGCAGTACCATGAAATGACCATTCTATAAAGCGTAATAGCAAAAAGCCCAAGCCATAAATCCATGTATCTTTGAGGACGTCTACGCCCTTGAGCTGAATCTTGTCGATAAACCAACCGTACCAAATAGGATTCAAGGAAAAAATAACATTGGCAACAATAAAAAGTGCATAAACCAGCAAGAAACGTTTTTTCTCTTGTCGAGCATATTGCCAAGCAGTTTTTAAAAGAGATATATAAGGATTGTTTGTCATGATATAAGAAGAGCATCACGTTTTATCCTTTTGTGCTTATGCTCTTTTAATTTTAAAATCTTAATAAAATACAATTTTTATTGAAAAAGTAAAGTTTCAAAAAAAGTATGAATTCTGAATGAGTTTGAGATAATAAAAAAGTTAAGAATCGAAAAAAAATCTTATTTTTACATAAAGAATAGTTTTTAGTAACAATCTTTTTAGAATTTTATTCTAAAAAGATAGCCTATTGGGTATATATAATAGAATTTTATTCTTTAAAATAATTAAAAATCCAATCTTTTTTATCCTTTCTGGCAAACTTGATTTTTGTATAGTCAATAATTTTATATAGCTTTGATATATGGAAAATAATAGCACAAATAAATCTTTTATCATCATTAAGCTCCTCGCTGATTAGTGAGATAAGGTTCTTTTGTGCAAATTGAAGCCTTTTCTCACAACCAACTGAGGAAAGGTTTTTTTTTACCCATTGCAACGACTATTTTGTAACCAAGAAACAACATTAAACAAATCATCAATCCCTTAAAAAAGTCATGAGTCAAAGAATTCAAATATTCGACACAACATTGCGTGATGGCGAGCAAGTTCCGGGCTGTCAGTTGAACACAGAAGAAAAATTGCAGGTTGCTGAACAATTGGAATTACTCGGGGTAGATATTATCGAAGCTGGTTTCCCAATTTCGTCTCCAGGTGATTTCCGTTCTGTAGAGGAGATTGCTAAACTCGTGAAGAATGCCACTGTTTGTGGTTTGACTCGTGCCAAAAAAGAGGATATTGATGCAGCCGCTGCGGCCTTAAAACATGCCAAAAGGCCACGTATCCACACGGGTATCGGTTCTTCTGATGTTCACATTCAGTACAAGTTCAACTCTACTCGTGAAAAAATCATTGAACAAGGAGTTTGGGCTGTAAAATATGCAAAGAGTTTTGTAGAGGACGTAGAGTTTTTTGCAGAAGATGCTGGTCGTGCAGACTTAGCATTTTTGGCTCAATTGACTGAAGCTGTTATTGCCGCAGGAGCTACTGTAGTAAACTTACCAGATACAACAGGTTATTTGTTGCCAAACCAAATGCACGAGCGTATTAGCTACTTATTCGAAAACGTTTCGAATATTCACCAAGCTACCATCTCAATGCACAACCACAATGACTTAGGTTTGGCTACAGCCAATACCATTGCAGGTATCCAAGCGGGTGCTCGTCAGGTAGAGGTAACAATCAATGGTATCGGCGAGAGAGCTGGTAACACTTCATTGGAAGAGATTGCGATGATTTTGAATGTACACAAAGGCTTAGATTTCGAAACTGGTATTAATCCTAAATTCTTGTACCCAACTTCATTGATGGTTTCTAACTTGATGGGTATGCCAGTACAGGCTAATAAGGCAGTAGTTGGTGCTAACGCATTTGCTCACTCGTCGGGTATTCACCAAGATGGTTTCTTGAAGCACGCACAAAACTACGAAATCATGAATCCTGAAGATGTAGGTGTTCCTTCTTCAGCAATTGTATTGACGTCTCGTTCGGGTCGTGCTGCTTTGCGTCACCGTTTGCAATTATTAGGTTTTGAGTTTGAAAAACCAGAGCTTGATAAGTTGTACACACGTTTCTTGTTGATGGCCGATGAGCGTAAACAATTAAACGACGAAGATTTGAAAGAATTAGTGGGCTAAGCTCTACTATTTTGATATAAGTATCAAAGGTCTTTATGTAAAAGAATTTTCTTTTACATAAAGACCTTTTCTTTTTGACGACCATTAGATAAGTTTTTGATTATAACTTTTAATAATTGAGTGTTCACTCAATATCTTAGCGTATATTCAAGGTGTAAATAGATTAGTACCAATAAATTTTTTACCAATAATTATACCCGATCCTAAAAATAATACAACCTTGAAGATTATGTCAAAGTCAACTTATTATGTTGTTATCTTAGTTTTGTGCTTTAGCCAAATCAGATTACAGGCTCAAGAAATTAGTAAATATAAGTTCTTAGCTTACGGAGCTTTACCAGCATGGACAGGTGTCGCTGTTGACTGGAATTCTACTGCCAAGGTATATATCTACGACCCCAAAGTAACACGAGGGCATGCTGAGTTTGTAAATAAAAAATTAGGTAGAACTATTACTTTCAAACAATTTAAGGCACTTGTATCTACTTCAAAAACACGAGAATACCTTCCTTTTTTTGTATATGATTTAAGCACAAAACCTTATGTAATAAAAGGGCAGAAATATACCTATGCTGTAAGGGTTGAAGATTATTCTTACGATGATACGCCTGCCTTGATGGCAAATGATATTATAAAGCTAACAAAACTGATATCCACTACGTATAAGCAGTTTAAAGGTAAGCCTTTGGTGGTAGTCAATACCAAAGAAAAACACATATTGAGTCAACAAGTATTAGAGCCTTTTTTCAAAAAACAACAGCTCAATACAATTGCGCCAATGACACTCATTAAGCATTTTGATGGATTTAAGATGGAGGTGCTCAATGAGGTTGTGGCAGTAGGGCGTTTGGTTTATGTCAAAAATGAAAAAGATATGACCACCTTAACCCCACAAGATATTGCAATCTTTGAGCATATTCCTGAAAGAGTACCTCCATTGGCGGGTATTATTACACTTGAGCCTCAGACGCCACTTTCACATATAAATCTTTTAGCTAAAAATCGAAAAACCTTAAATATTTCATTGACAAGTCTTTCGGCCTGGCCCGAACTTAAGGCTAATATTGGGAGTATAGTCGAAATAAATCCGAAGTTTCAAAAGCTGATTATCAAAACTGTTACAGCAGATTATGCAACTAAATTTCGAGAAAAAAATCAACCTCAAAAAGTAAATATACCTAGTCCCGAATTGACGTTTGAATCTACTATTCCGCTCAATAAACACTTTAAACAGTACCAAAAAGTTAGCTTAATAGGTGCTAAAGCCAATAATTATGCCCTGATACATGAACTGCTTGGCGAAGAATATGTTTTACCTGCTTATGCAATTGGTTTTAAGCCCTATATGGATTTATTAACACAAGGAGCTGATAAAGAAATAAACTTTTTTTTGAGTAAAAAACACACTTTAAATAAGTCTGAAAAACAAAAAGCACTAGCTAGAATTCGAAGTGTGATTACTAAAAGCACCCCAAGTGTGGCAATGCTTGAGTCTTTGCATGGGATATTGAATAAATACTATGCAGGAAAAAAAGTGAAACTTCGTAGCTCAACTAATTGCGAAGATTTGCCCCAGTTCAATGGAGCAGGTTTATATACCTCCAAAGGATTTAATGTGGCAGATAATGATAAAGTTTTAGCCGAAAAAATAACAAAGGTTTATGCTTCATTGTGGAACGATGAAGCATTTGAGGAAAGAGAATATTTTGGGATTGACCACAAAAAGGTGGCTATGGCTATTTTGGTGAGTCCAGCTTTTGTAGATGAATATGCCAATGGGGTCATTTTGGTTACGCCACATGAAAAGAGTGGAAATGTGGATGTATTAGTCAATACCCAACCATGCGAAAATGAAGTAGCAAACCCGAAGAAAAATGATAAGCCCGAGGCCTTTTTAGTAGGTCAAAATGGCGTTGTAAGCTCAATAAAAGGTCGTTCAAATATAGGAAAAGTGTTTTTGGATAATGAACAAGTTGCGACCTTACTTAAGGTACTACGAATCAATGCAATCAAAGTACATCAAGCACTGATAAATCGTCAGAAACAATCAGGCGATAATCAGTTGTATAGTACAGATATTGAGTTTAAAGTAGTAAAAAATGCTGACGGACAATATTTCTTATATTTCAAACAGGCTCGATTGCTACGTAATCATATTTTGCCAGAGTAAGGTATTTATAGCGGGAAATAAAAAACGGCAAAGAGTTAATCTTTGCCGTTTTTTATTATAACTCAAAATCAAATCCTATACGATAGTTCTGATTTTTAATTCATCCAATTGTTTCGCATCAATCGTAGATGGAGAATCAATCATTACATCACGTCCTGAGTTGTTTTTCGGGAAGGCAATAAAGTCACGAATTGAGTCAGAACCACCAAATAATGAGCAAAGACGGTCGAAACCAAATGCTAAACCACCGTGAGGAGGAGCGCCATATTCGAAGGCATCCATCAAGAAGCCAAATTGGTGTTTTGCTTCTTCGTCAGAGAATCCAAGCGTTTCAAACATTTTAGCTTGAAGATCTTTTTGGAAAATACGAATTGAACCACCACCTACTTCAACACCGTTGATAACCATATCATAAGCATTGGCACGGATTTTACCTAAATCACCTGATTTCAAGAATTCGATATCTTCTGGCTTAGGAGACGTGAATGGGTGGTGCATTGCAAACCAACGATTTTCTTCTTCGCTGTGCTCCAACAATGGGAAGTCAACAACCCAGTGTACTGAGTATTCGTTAGGATTACGCAAGCCCAAACGGTTACCCATTTCTAAACGCAATTCGTTTAATTGCTTTCTTGGTTTGTCTCCATCACCACACAAAATCAACAATAAATCGCCTGGTTGTGCATTTGCTGCTTCAATCCATTTTTTCAAATCCTCTTCCGAATAGAATTTATCTACCGAAGATTTGATTGAACCATCAGCATTGTAACGTACATAAATCAAGCCTTTTGCGCCAATTTGAGGGCGTTTTACAAAGTCTGTCAACTCATCTGCTTGCTTACGAGTGTATTCGGCACAACCTTTTGCATTGATACCAACTACTACTGATGCGGCATCGAATACTGGGAAGTTTTTACCAGAAGTTAAATCAACCTCTTCGCTTTTCAACTCATAAAACTCCATACCAAAACGAATATCTGGTTTGTCAGAACCATAATACTTCATGGCATGAGCATAAGTCATACGAGAGATTTCGTTGATTTCAAGACCTTTCAAGTTTTGGAACAATTGACGAACCAATCCTTCGAACATTTGAAGAATATCTTCTTGCTCGATAAATGACATTTCGCAGTCGATTTGAGTAAACTCAGGTTGGCGGTCTGCACGTAAGTCTTCGTCGCGGAAACATTTTACAATTTGGAAGTAACGGTCAAAGCCTGATACCATCAAAAGCTGCTTAAATGTTTGAGGAGACTGAGGCAATGCATAAAACTCACCTGGGTTCATACGTGAAGGAACCACAAAGTCACGCGCACCTTCTGGCGTAGATTTAATCAAAACAGGTGTTTCTACTTCGATAAATCCTTGCTTGTCGAGGTACGAGCGTACTTCTTGAGCCATTTTATGACGCAAAATCAAGTTCTGGCGAACAGGATTACGACGTAAATCAAGGTAACGATATTTCATACGAATATCATCGCCACCATCTGTTTCATCTTCAATTAAGAATGGAGGAAGTTTTGCAGCGTTCAAAATATTCAATTCTGTTACCTTTACTTCAATATCTCCAGTAGGTAGTTTATCATTTTTCGAAAGACGCTCAACTACAGTACCAGTCACCGAAATCACAAATTCACGTCCAAGTGAACGAGCAGTTTCGATGGCTTCTTTTGGAGTTTTACCCTCTTCTAACATCAATTGGGTAATACCATAGCGGTCACGGAGGTCAATCCAAATCATACCACCTTTGTCACGAGTACGTTGTACCCAGCCACAAAGCGTTACGATTTCGTTTACGTTAGCGATACGAAGTTCGCCGTTGTTGTGAGTTCTTAACATAAGTTTTTGATACGGACGGTATTGTCCGTCTATGTAATCTCTTATTTATGAAAAAATATGGACATGCTTGTCCGAGCTAAATAATTCGCAAAATTACAGAATTTGTAGGGTGTCACCCAAAAGAATTTAAAATCTATTTAAGGAGAATCTGTAACTTTCTTTAGGATTAGTAAAAAAAAGTCAAGATAAAAGAGCCTCTTAGTAAGTATTTGTAGGCTTGGAGAGGTTGTCTTTTTACTTGTTACCAGAAAAAATCACATCTTAAGAGAAGAAAACAAACGTATAAGCCTCAAACATTCTTACTAATCAGTAGTTTCATAAAAGAAGGGAAAGTGATATTTGAAGGAAGAATGCTAACACAAAAAGAATGAAAAAAGTCGCAATCATAGGAGCAGGTATTGCAGGAATCGCCTCGGCGATTCGCTTAGCGCATAAGGGTTATGAAGTAGAAGTTTTTGAGGCTAATGAGTATGCTGGTGGAAAACTCAGTAGTTTTGAGCAAGATGGATACCGATTTGATGCAGGCCCATCCTTGTTTACCTTGCCACATTTGGTAGAAGAACTATTCCAGTTAGTAGGAAAAAAAGCTTCTGATTTTTTTGAATATGAGCGTCTATCCACCATTTGCCATTATTTCTGGGAAGATGGAACCAGACTGAATGCATACGCTGAACCTCCCAAATTTGCTCAAGAGGTAGAAAAGGTGCTGGGTATTTCGGCGGTGAAAGTAGAACAGTTTTTGAAGGATAGTGCTTTCAAATACGAAGTATTAGATGGGTTATTCTTACAAGACTCTTTACACAAGTTATCCACATGGACTTCGAAAAAGGCCTTACGAGGATACCTCAATCTTCCTAAACTTGGCATATTCGGAACCATGAATCATGCCAATGAAAAGTATTTCCAACATCCTAAGTTGGTACAACTTTTCAATAGATATGCCACCTATAATGGTTCAGATCCATATCAAACTCCTGCGACATTGAATATTATTCCACATTTGGAATACAATGTAGGTGCTTTTTTTCCGAAAAAAGGAATGGTAGATATTACGAATGTACTTGTGAATTTAGCAAAATCATTAGGGGTAAAATTCTATTTTCAACATCGAGTAAAGGAAATCCTTACTCAAAATCAACAGGTAAAAGGGATTCGTGTTGCATCTCAGGATAGAGAAGAGCAAGAGCTATTCTTCGATAAGGTAGTTTCTAATATGGACGTTACTCATACCTATCGCAAGTTATTACCACAATCGCCACATCCTGATAAGCTACTAAATCAACCCAAATCAAGTTCGGGCGTAATTTTTTATTGGGGAGTTAAAAAGTCTTTTCCTGAGTTGGGGCTTCATAATATCCTGTTTAGTGATGATTATCGCGAAGAATTTCGAGTGATGTTTGAGGATAAAAAAATCTTCAATGACCCTACGGTATATATCAATATTAGCTCCAAACACAAGCCAGACGACGCACCAGAAGGTTGTGAAAACTGGTTTGTACTCATTAATGCACCAGCCAATGAGGGGCAAGATTGGGATAAGCTAATTCAAGACCTTCGACAACAGGTAATTCAAAAAGTTTCGAGAATACTGTCTTGTGACTTAGCTTCTTTGATAGAAACTGAGGCTATCTTAGACCCAAGAAGTATTGAGCAGAAAACATCTTCGGCACAAGGAGCTTTGTATGGAAACTCTTCTAACAACAAATATGCGGCGTTTTTGAGACATGCGAATTTTTCAAAAACCATCAAAGATTTATATTTTGTGGGAGGAAGCGTACATCCTGGCGGAGGAATTCCATTGGCTTTGTCTTCGGCCAAAATCATGGCAAAGGAACTTTGAAATACCTACTTGTTTACTTAGTTAAAGTTTCGGAACTTTGCCAAATCAAAACAAACCCTGTGGGTTTTTGAAAAACAAGATTTAGCTATAACAAAATGATTCAACGTACACAAAGTCTTTTATTGGCATTAATAGTAATTGCCATGGGAGTTGTAATTAGTAGCCCGATTTGGGAAAAAAGTAGCGCTGCACTCAATCAGAAAGTCGTATTGACAGCCAAAACTTTAGAACACACACAAGGAGCCACAACAGTAAGCTCAAGCACGATTTATATTGCAATTTTGGCAGGTATAGCTGCTGTAATTGCTATTGTTTCTCTTTCTCAATACAAGAAAAGAGTATTACAAATGTCTTTAGGAGCCTTAAACTCGGCTGTATTGGCGGGTGTACTAGGCGCAAGTTTTTATAATGTTTTTAAAGAAGGTATTCCACTTTTCGAACCAGAAAACCAAGGGAACTATGCTTTAGGTTTTTACGCTGGCGTATTTGCCTTATTAGCAAATATGATTGCCAATCGTCTAATCCGTCGCGACGAAATGCTAGTGCGCTCAGCAGATAGAATGAGATAGTTGTAAGTGAGGAGTTTAGAGGGTAGAGTGCTGAGTTGTTAGAATAAATGAACTCAAGAATATGATAAACCTTATTTGGTGATTGTCAGTAGAGATGCAATGCTTTGTGTCTCAAGCTGAGCCATATATAGTATAGTAGTATCAAAAAAGGCGGTCGAAAAACAATTTTCGACCGCCTTTTTTGATGAATGATTTGACGATAAGTCTAATTTCAAAGCTTGGAATGACTCAGATTTATTTCGAAGAAGATAACAAAAAAATCTTCTACATCCACTCTTTGCCTAGTGCCTGTTGCCTGACCCCTATCAAAATCAAACCAGTCCTTCTTTCAACAAATCATGCAAGTGGACAAAACCAATAGGTTTTTGATTTTCTAGTACGACCAAAGAAGTGATATTTTTCTCTTGCATTACTTGAAGTGCCTCTGTTGCGTACGCATCAGGTTCAATTGTTTTTGGATTAGGCGTCATAATATCTTTTGCCTCCAAACCAGTAAGAACCTCATACTTATTCAGCATTCTACGAACGTCACCATCGGTAATGATACCAGCCAAAGTACCATCTGAGTTCACAACCGCTGTAGCTCCCAAACGTTTCGAGCTAATTTCGACAATAGCATCTTTGATAGAAGTATCGAATTGAACAATCGGTAATTCGTGATTTGGATAAATATCACTTACTTTCAAATACAATTTTTTACCTAAAGCTCCTCCGGGGTGATATTTTGCAAAATCTGTACTACTAAAGCCACGACATTCCAATAGACATACAGCCAAGGCATCGCCTAGGGCAAGTGCTACAGTAGTACTAGTCGTTGGTGCCAGATTGAGTAAGTCGGCTTCTCTCTCTGCTAAAGCATGCAAAATAAAATCAGCGTTTTTCCCTAAATACGATTGAGGATTCGAAACCATCGCAATGAGTTTCACCCCTGTACGCTTAATCAGCGGCACAAGTACCTTAATTTCAGGAGTATCTCCAGATTTAGAAATACACATAACGGTATCTCCATCTTGAATCATACCAAGATCACCATGAATAGCATCGGCAGCGTGCATAAACAAAGCTGGCGTACCTGTCGAATTAAGTGTTGCAACGATTTTTTGAGCAATGATTGCAGATTTACCAATACCTGTAATCACAAAGCGACCACGACTGTTAAGTAAGTGATTTACACATGATTCAAAATCTGAATCAATTTTATCAATAATTTTTTGGATCGCTTCGGCTTCTTCCTGCAAAACTTTTTTTGCTGTTGATTGAATATTTTTTACTAATTTCAATTTTAGAAACGGTTTTTAATGACTGGTTTTGTATTAATTTTAGTGCAAAGATAAACTATTATATAAGTACAGTCTCACAACCACCAAATATCAATTTTATTCATAACCTCAAATAAGTTTGAAGACAATGAGTGTTAGTCAAGAGACCACCGACTTGTTGAAGGAAAAACTCAAAGAAACCTTCGGTTACAGCCAGTTTCGTGGCGAGCAGGAAGATATCATTAAGAATACTTTAGCAGGAAAAAATACTTTCGTAATCATGCCAACAGGGGCAGGCAAGTCATTGTGTTATCAATTACCAGCCATAGCCACTGAAGGGACTGCTATTGTTATTTCTCCATTGATTGCATTGATGAAAAACCAAGTGGATCAGATGAACGCTTTTGGTATCAATGCTCAGTTTTTGAATTCGTCGCTCAATAAGGCCGAGATGACGAAAGTAAAAAATGACGTAATCAGTGGCCAAGTGAAATTGTTGTACATTGCTCCTGAGTCTTTGACCAAAGAAGATAACCTTGCTTTCTTGAAGCAAGCCAAAATCTCTTTCGTGGCCATCGACGAAGCGCACTGTATCTCCGAATGGGGACACGATTTCCGCCCAGAATATCGCCGAATTCGTAGTATTGTCGAAAGCTTAGATAGCACTTTGCCAATTATTGCGCTCACCGCAACTGCAACACCTAAGGTGCAACAGGATATTCAGAAAAACCTGAATATGGATGATGCTACTTTGTTTAAGTCGTCTTTCAACCGCAAAAATTTGTATTACGAAATCCGTGCTAAGCGTGATGATATTGATAAGCAAATTATCAAGTTCATCAAGGTTAATCACGGTAAGGCAGGGATTATCTACTGTCTGAGTCGCAAAAAAGTTGAAGAAGTAGCCGAGGTATTAAATGTCAACGGTATCAAAGCGCTTCCTTATCATGCAGGCTTAGATAGCGATATTCGTATGGCTAACCAAGAGGCTTTCTTGAATGAGGAGGCTGAAGTAATGGTGGCGACTATTGCTTTTGGGATGGGTATCGACAAGCCCGATGTACGTTTTGTAATCCACTACGATGCACCAAAATCATTAGAAGGATACTACCAAGAAACAGGTCGTGCAGGTCGCGATGGTTTGGAAGGTATTTGTATCATGTTCTATGCAAAAGAGGACATCAATAAGCTGGATAAGTTTAACAAAGACAAAACAATCAACGAGCGCGACAATGCCCGTATGTTATTGAACGAAATGGTATCTTACTCTACTTTAGGAGTATGTCGCCGTCGTCAATTGCTTCACTATTTTGGTGAGCAGGTAGACAAAGATTGTGGTTATTGTGATAATTGTAAAAAACCAACGGCAAAGTTCAAAGTAGAACAAGAGGTGGTTTTGGCGCTACAGGCAGCTATTATGACAGGGGAGCGTTTTGACGCCCAGCATTTGGCTGATGTATTGCTTGGTCACAAAAACCAGTATGTAACAAGCTACGAGCATCATAAATTAGATATTTTTGGAAAGGGTAAAAGCTACTTCAAACTTCAAGCCGACGACGATGAGGACGAGGAAGATGAAGAAGATGAGGATGTAGAATACTCAGATGAAGAAGATGAGGATGGAAATCCGATTCCGAAGCCAAAAGCTAAAAAAGCACCAAAAGCAACTAAGAAAAAGGCTCAACAGCAAGAGCCTGTAGAACAGTGGTTGTCTGTAATTCGTCAAATTACAGTTTTGGGATACCTAGAAAAAGATATTGAAAATTATGGTATCTTAAAAGTATCTGAAAAAGGCCATGCGTTCTTAAAAGATTCTTTCCCATTAACGCTTTCAAAAGATCACGACTATGAAAACGAGCATATTGAGGAAGAAGACGAAAAAGAGTCATTAGCTGGTGGTGGCGGTTCGTACGATGCAGCATTGTTCGAATTGTTGAAAAACCTTAGAAAGAAAATTGCGAAAGACAAAAACTTGCCTCCTTACGTAATTTTCCAAGATCCTTCACTCGAAGAAATGGCCACAACGTATCCTACTACTAAGGAGGATATGGCTCAAATCAACGGTGTGGGTATGGGTAAAGTAGTGAAATTTGGTCGTCCATTTATTGACTTAATCAAAAAGTACGTAGAGGACAACGAAATTGAAACTGCTACTGAGGTAGTCGTAAAATCGACAGTAAATAAGTCAAAAATCAAAATTCATATTATCCAGCAGGTAGACCGTAAAGTAGATTTGGACATTATTGCCGAACAAAAAGAGTTGGCAATGGAAGACCTTATCGAAGAAATCGAGCATATCTGTTATTCGGGTACAAAACTCAACTTGGATTATTATATCAATCAAGTAGTTGAGCCAGACAAACAAGATGAAATTTACGATTATTTCTTGCATGCTGAAACGGATAATATAGCAGTAGCATTAGATAAATGTGGAATTGATGATATTACAGAGGAAGAGTTACGCTTGATGAGAATTAAATTCTTGAGCGAACTTGCCAACTAGACTATCAAAAAAATAAGACAAAGAGGTATTAAGAAAACCTTGTTTAAGCATTTTAGATAAACAAACTATTGTTTTGAGGAATAAAAAGTAGACAAAATTTGTTTGCAAATTATTGCTCGAAACATATCTTCAAAATCTTCCAATTAATAAGATTCTGATAGTTTTGTTAAAAATGCTGAGCTAGGATTTCATAAATGCCTCTTTGTGCGTTAATTTTGTTATCCCTTTGTACTCAATTCAATTTCAAACAAATAGTCTTATTTAAAGGCTGTTTATTTTAGATTAACCAATTCAATGAACATACTAATTTTAGGCTCGGGCGGACGTGAACACGCATTTGCTTGGAAAATCGCTCAAAGCCCCCTTTGCGAAAAATTATTCGTAGCTCCAGGTAATGCTGGTACAGCTGCTATTGCTACAAACTTGGCTGTTGGCTTCAATGATTTTGAAAAAATCGCAGAGCAAGTTTTAGAAAATCAAATCGAACTAGTAATTGTTGGTCCTGAAGAACCACTGGTAAGAGGTGTTCGTGACTATTTCCAAAGTCGCCCAGATTTACAACACGTTTTGATGGTAGGCCCAGATTCAAAAGGAGCAATGCTAGAAGGTTCGAAAGATTTTTCGAAAAACTTTATGGTAAAATATGGTATCCCTACTGCAAAATCACAAACTTTTACGAAAGATACATTAGAAGATGGACTAGCATATTTGGCTGTTCAAAAACTTCCTATAGTACTAAAAGCTGATGGATTAGCGGCGGGCAAAGGAGTAATTATTGCCCAAACATTAGAAGAAGCTCAAACATCACTTTCTGAAATGCTTGTTGATGCCAAATTTGGCGATGCTAGTAACAAAGTGGTAATTGAAGAGTTTTTGACAGGTATCGAACTTTCGGTGTTTGTTCTTACTGATGGAGAATCGTACAAGATTCTTCCTGAAGCAAAAGATTACAAACGTATCGGCGAAGCTGATACAGGATTGAATACAGGTGGTATGGGAGCTGTTTCGCCAGTGCCTTTTGCTACCGAAAAATTTATGCAATCTGTTGAAGAAAACATCGTTAAACCTACACTAACTGGCTTACAGGCAGAAGGTATTAAGTATAATGGCTTTATCTTCATCGGTTTGATGAATCACGAAGGAGAACCTATCGTGATTGAATACAACGCACGTATGGGCGACCCAGAAACAGAGGTTGTTCTACCACGTATCGAGTCTGATTTATTAACCCTCATGATAGCAACAGCTAAAGGCGAATTGGGGCAAGCAGAGTTTTCTGTGAGCAAACAACACGCCGTAACTACAGTAGTAGTAGCAGGAGGCTATCCGGGTGACTATAACAAAGGTGATGTAATTGTGGGTTACGAAAATGTGGAAGATGCCTCAATTTTCCATGCTGGTACCAAACTTGATGGAAACCTTGTAGTGACGAATGGTGGTAGAGTAATGGCTCTGACTGGAATGTCCAATACATTAGAAAGAGCTATCCAAAAATCACAGAAAGCGGCAAGTACTATCTCATTTGAAGGTAAATATTATCGTCGCGATATTGGTTTGGACGTGCTCAGATATAGTTAGTCGCTAGGTCTCTTAAAGAGCGAGAAATAACACAAAGCGAATGTATGCCTATCAGGTAAAATCGTATTTGGATTTACTTGAAAATGGAACAAATTAGCTTGTTTGTCAACTTAGCACTTTAGGAGGTCAGTGTTTCACTGAGTTTTGAGCCATAGTAAAAAAGATTTCAGGAAATATATTCCAAAGTCAAACCTTACTTATCCTCATTGTCTCGTTTACTTTTGAAGATATATGGGATGCAAATCATGTTCCACAGGTAGTTGTGGTACTCGTAATAACAATGGTGCTGTAAGTGGCTGTAAAAACAACGGTGCTTGTAGTACAGGTGGGTGTAATAAAATGAACGTATTTGACTGGTTGTCAAATATGGAAGTACCCGCATTTAGTAAGTTTAATATCATTGAGGTAAAATTTAAGGGTGGTCGTAAAGAGTATTTTCGAAATGTTAATCAAATCGAATTATACGCTGGTGACCCTGTAATTGTAGATGTACCAAACGGTCATCATCTTGGCTTCGTTTCGCTTCAAGGTGAATTAGTTCGCCTTCAAATGTTGAAAAAAAGCATCAAAGATGATGAGAATGTTCGTGTGGTTTATCGTAAAGCCAATGAGAAAGACTTAGAAAAACATGAGCAAGCAATTGCCCGTGATTTACCAACGATGTATCGTACTCGCGAGATTATCAAAGAACTTAAGTTAGACATGAAATTGTCAGACGTAGAGTTCCAATCTGATAATACCAAAGCGATATTCTATTACTCGTCCGACGACCGTGTTGACTTTCGTGAGCTTATCAAAATTTTGGCAAGTGAGTTCAAAGTCAGAGTCGAAATGAAGCAAATTTCTTTGCGTCAAGAGGCTGCACGTGTGGGAGGAATTGGCGTTTGTGGTCGTGAACTTTGTTGTTCGACGTGGTTGACAGACTTTAAAAACGTAACTACTTCGGCAGCTCGTTACCAAAATCTTTCATTGAATCCTGTAAAATTATCAGGGCAGTGTGGTCGTCTGAAATGTTGTCTCAACTATGAGCTTGAGACTTATATGGATGCACTTAAAGATATACCGACTATCGAGAAGCCTCTACAAACCTTGAAAGGCGAAGCACTTTTACAAAAAACTGACATATTCAAACGTGTCATGTGGTTTGGCTATCGTGGCGAAGAAAGTAATTGGATTCCTGTAACAGTCGATAAAGTAAGAGAGGTAGTTGAGCTAAATGAAAAAGGAATTCAACCTCAATCTTTAGACGTACTTGAGAATACTCCAGCATCTTTAGACTTAGATAAGTCTACTTCTGGGTTGAATGCTGACTTGGACAAAATGGACAAGAAATACAGCAACAATAAGAAAAAACCTCATAATAAGTCAAAGAATGATAAACACCAAGAGGTTAAATCTGAAAGAAAAGAGTACAAGCACGAGAGAAAAGATAGTCGCCTTGATGTTTCTGATAAAAAAGAAAAACCTGTAGTTGTTGAGAAAAAAACACAACAACCACAAAGCAATAATCCAAAGGGTAATAATCATAAGCATCAGACTAATCACAACAAAAACCCTCAGGCAAAGGCTCAAGTACAACCAGCCAGTAGTGCACCAAAGGTTAACCCAAGCCAAGGAAATAACCCTAATAATCCACAAGGAGGGCAGCAAGCAAAACAGGTTCAGAAGCCTCAGCAAAATAATCCTCAAGGTGCTAGTAAAAATGCGAAAGGAAATCATAATCGTCCGCCACATCAACACAAAAATGGCAAGAACGATAACAATAAACCTTCTCAAAGCTAGTTGAAAGAGTAATACCCATTTTCACAAAATCGAAGGTGAACTCATTATATAAATAAGAAAGGAGTTTGGGTGAGAAATGAAACATTTCAAATCCAACTCCTTTTTTTAATCCATCGTACTCTTATGTTCCTCAAAAGTTTGAAATCGAAAATTTTTATTGGAAGTATTTTATTGGCAATAGCCATGTCAGCTTGTGATTCAAATACTATTTTGAAAGATAATTATAACATTGCTGAGGCCAAGTGGTTTATTAAAGATACCCCTGAGTTCGAATTCAACGTCGAAGACACAACGATCGCTTATAATGTATTTTATAATGTTCGTAACAACCGTTCTTATCCGTATTATAACCTATACCTGACCCATTATTTGTCAGACAATAAAGGCAAAATTATTCATCAAAAACTAGATGAATTAGTTCTCTTTGACCCCAACACTGGCAGAAAACTAGGTGAAGGTTTAGGTGATGTATATGACCATAAAATTTTAGCATTCAAAAATTTTATATTTCCCCAAAAAGGAAAATATAAAATTCAGGTAAAACAATATATGCGCCAAAATCCACTTGCTGATATTGTTAGCGTAGGTTTTACCATCGAAAAAGCAGTCATTAAGTAATAAGGCAAAATAAAATTGCATTATTGGGCTTTCGGCAGTCGGCTATGGGCACTCGGTAAATTTAGCCTAATGCCTACTGCTAATCGCCAACAGCACTTACTCATTGGTTTTAAGTAGATACTAATCACATGCAAAAGTTTTTACCACTGTTTCCGCTTAATTTGGTGGTTTTTCCCTTGGAAGACCTTAATCTTCATATTTTTGAACCTCGTTATCGTCAGTTAATAAAAGAGGCTATTCAACAGGACTCTACCTTTGGTATTCCAGCGTTTATTGATGGTAAAATGCAAGGGTTTGGAACCGAGGTGAAGATTATGTCGGTTTATAAGGTGTATGATGATGGTAGAATGGACATCAAAACACAAGGTGTGAGAGTATTTAGAATTTTAGATTTTCAGAATCCTGTAGCTGGTAAACTATATGCAGGGGGCGAGGTAGAAGCCCTAAGAGACCCAGAAATTAGTCCTTCTGTGCTTCCAAAACTATTAGAACAAATCACTGATCTCTATTTACTTCTTGATGAAGAAAATAAATTCAATCTCCAAAAGCCACAACCTTATTCTTTCCAAGTAGCACACAAAATAGGCTTGTCGATAGAGAAAGAATATGAGTTACTCAAAATGCCAACAGAAGCCGAAAGACAGGCGTATATCTCCAAACATTTAGAAAAAGTGTTGCCAGTCTTACAAGAACTGGAAAGAACCAAGGAGCGTATTCGTATGAATGGGCATTTTAAGAACTTAGACCCACTGAATTTCTAGGAAAATTCACGGGATGAAGCATGTGTCATTCCGAATTTAGCGATTTAGCGAATGAGTGATTATGTTAAAATTTGTATTCTCGTGGTAGAGACGCAATGATTGCGTCTTATGCTGAATAAAAATCTAGTATGGTAGCATCAAAAAAGCGGTCGGAAAAATATTTTCCGACCGCTTTTTTGATGAAAACTTGGAGGATAACCCCAATCTTAAAATTCAGTATGACTCATGTTTGATACTATATTCCAGAATGATACTTCTTTAGACGCAATCATTGCGTCTCTACTTGTGAGAATAATCACTCATTCGCTCAATCACTAAATCGCTAAATTTGGAATGACTCATATTAATGCTTCAATTTATCTTTGAAGGCCTTTTTAAACTTATCTAGCTTTGGCTTAATCACAATTTGGCAATAGGGTTCATAGCCATTTTGATTAAAGTAATCTTGGTGATAATTTTCAGCTGGATAAAATTTTGTAAAGGCACTAATTTCAGTTACGATAGGATTTGGAAAAACGTGCTCGGCATTAAGTTTTTCTTTCCAATATTCTGCTAGTTGTTTTTGTTCGGCATTATGATAAAAAACTACCGAACGATACTGTGTTCCTTCATCGGCTCCTTGACGGTTTAAAGTGGTTGGGTCGTGTGTTTTCCAGAAAACTTCTAGAAGCTCTTCAAAAGTAATTTTTTGAGGATCATAAATTACCTGACAAACTTCGGCATGTCCAGTAGTACCAGTACAAACAGCACGATAGGTAGGATCAGGAACCGAGCCTCCAGAATAACCAGATACAACTTTTTCGACTCCTTCGAGGTTTTGGAATACTGCTTCAACACACCAGAAGCATCCTGCACCAAAAGTTGCGATTTCTGTTTTGCCACTTGGTTTATCTTTTTCTTTGTTCTCCATTTTAGTATTTTTCTGATTTTCAGGTTTTTGTGCACATGAAATATTTACTACTAATGTTAATATTCCAAGAACAATGGCACTAATTTTTCTTTTCATAATTGATAACATTTAAAACTTGATGTAAGTTTGCAATCTTTTTAGAGTTGTTTTGTCATCTTTCCGACAAAACGCTACAACGACTCGATAATCTTCTCATGATTTATGGATAACGATTTGTTAACACAAAAACCCAAAACAACATCTCAAGAAATGAAAAAACTTTCCTACTTTCAGGCATTTGCAAAGAGTTGGAAAGAAGGTTTTCAAACCATCGATTTTAGCGTAAAGATAATTCTAACCCTAGGGATTTTAATTATTGGTGCTACGCAGTTTCCGAGTTATTTGAACCATATCCAAAAACGACCAGGAGCCGCTCTTGAGGATTTAGTGTTGAACGCCTTGCCTTCAATAGACGTATCTGTACCCATATTTACGGTATTGTACAGTATTTTGATTTTCTCATTAATACAAAGTCTAAAAAAGGCCGAAGTGTTTTTACTTTATGCTATTACTTACGTTTGCGTGACGATTTTTCGTATGGTAACTATCACTTTAGTGCCACTCGATGCGCCCGTGGGATTAATTAATTTGGCAGACCCTTTTGCTGAAGCAGCGGTGTATGGTACGGCTTCGCCTGTAACCAAAGATTTATTCTTTTCGGGACATACTGCTACAATGGTCTTGATTTGGATTATTGTAGAAGGGCGTATTGCTAAAATCTTGGCTGGTATCGCCTGTATTTTAATCGCTTTTTTCCTACTTTTACAACATGTACATTATACGGCCGATGTGATTGCTGCATTTGCTTTTACTGTTGCTTCGTATGAATTGGCTAAAGTAATCAAACAGTGGCATTGGATTCCATTTTCGGCGGTAATGCTAACCTTGTTTGCCTTACTTTTGGCAGTATTCCGCCATGCAGCAATTATGTACCCTTAAGGCTGATACTTGTCAATAAACATATACAAATCCCAACCTGATAGAATGGCTCTTAATTACCTCTGGATTGCATTTTTTTTGATTGCCTTTATTGTGGCTTTGCTTAAGTTGATTTTCTTGGGCGACACCGAAATCTTCAAACTGATTGTCGATGGTATGTTTGACTCAGCTGAAACTTCGGTCATGAACATTGCACTTCCATTAGCTGGGGTAATGACGTTCTTTATGGGTTTGTTAAATATTGGTGAAAAGGCTGGTGCCATCAACTTTTTGGCTCGTATTGTCGGACCATTCTTTAATCGTCTTTTTCCTGAGGTTCCTAAAAATCACCCAGCGAGTGGGCAAATGATTATGAACTTCTCTGCCAATATGTTAGGGCTCGACAATGCTGCTACACCTTTTGGACTAAAAGCAATGCAGAGTTTGCAAGAGTTGAACCCAAGCAAAACCGTAGCCTCTAATGCTCAGATTATGTTTATGGTGTTGCACAGCGCAGGACCAGTTTTGATTCCTCTGAGTATTATGGCACAACGTGCGATTTATGGTGCCAAAGACGCTTCTGACATTTTTATCCCATGTTTGATTGCTACCTATGTTGCTACGGTTACAGGCTTGCTATTTGTCTCTTTCAAGCAAAAAATTAATCTGTTAGATAGAGTCATTATCACTTGGTTGGGAGGTATTACAGCTGCTATCGGGCTATTGCTTTGGTATTTATCAAGCATTCCGAAAGAACAAATCGAAATCTTTTCGAAGGTATCGAGTAATATGATTTTGTTTGGGCTCATCATTTCATTTCTTTTAGGAGCTTTACGTAAAAAAGTAGATGTATTTGACGCTTTTATCGAAGGTGCAAAAGGTGGTTTTGAGACTTCTGTTCGTATTATTCCTTATTTAGTAGCCATGTTGGTAGCTATTGGAGCATTGCGTAATTCAGGAGCTTTGACTTGGATTGTTGATGGCATGAAATACCTTTTTGCCCTAACAAATATCAATACAGACTTTACTGATGCCCTTCCCACAGCTTTGATGCATCCATTAAGTGGCGGTGGCTCAAGAGCCATGATGATTGATACGATGAAAACTTTCGGCGCTGATTCTTTTGCGGGTAGATTGGCTTGTGTGTTCCAAGGTTCGGCAGATACGATTTTTTATGTGATTGCTTTGTATTTTGGTTCTGTCAACATCAAAGAAACACGTTACACTCTTTGGGCTGGTTTAACCGCAGATTTAGCTGGAATCATCACAGCGATTCTGGTGAGTTATTTGTTTTTCCACTAAAAAAATAAATTGATTACCTTTGATTTTCACTTTTTAGTATATGTTTAAATTTTGCATTTTGTTTAAAATAAATAAATCATAGTTTGATATATTTATTTTCTGAAATCCTGTTGTTTGAGCCGTAGGCGAGTTTAGGATTTCTTGACTTTCTTTTGTTACTTTTCTTGTGTCAAGACAAGAAAAGTAAGGAGTGTCAAATGGAAATTTTGTTTCATCAAATACCAAATGAAATATTAAACATGCTCATAGGTATACAATAGACGTTCTGTTTCAGTAATTTTTTACTGACTTTTTGGTTTTTGATTTTCCATAAAATTATCTCAAAATATTGGACTTAAGTACAAGTAAAATAGCAATAATCGGTCTTGGATATGTAGGGCTTCCATTGGCTGTTGAGTTCGGGAAAAAATTTCCAGTGATAGGTTTTGATATTAATCAAAGTCGTATCGATGAACTCTCAAAAGGTTATGACCGCACACAGGAAGTAGAGACCGACAATTTACAGTCTTCTACTCTATTGAGTTTTTCGGCCAATATCAATGATTTGGTAGACTGCAATGTGTTCATTGTAACCGTACCTACGCCGATAGATCGTTTCAAAAAACCTGATTTGATTCCTTTAATTGCTGCCAGCAAAACTGTAGGAAAAGTCCTTCGCAAAGGTGATGTTGTGATTTATGAATCAACGGTATATCCAGGTTGTACGGAAGAAGATTGTGTGCCGATTTTGGAAAAAGAAAGTAGTTTGGTATTCAATCAAGACTTCTTCTGTGGCTATTCTCCAGAACGTATCAACCCAGGAGATAAGGTAAATACTTTGACCAAAATCAAAAAGGTCACTTCTGGTTCAACTCCTGAAATCGCCCAATTTGTGGATAGCCTTTATAGTTCAATCATCACAGCAGGTACTTACTTGGCGACTTCCATCAAAGTAGCAGAGGCCTCGAAAGCGATTGAAAATGCCCAGCGTGATGTCAATATCTCATTTGTGAATGAATTGGCATTGATTTTTGATAAAATGGGTATTGATACCACCGAAGTATTAGAGGCAGCAGGGACAAAATGGAACTTCCTCAAATTCAAACCAGGTTTGGTTGGTGGTCACTGTATTGGTGTAGATCCTTATTATTTACTGCATAAATCCGAAAGTTTGGGGTATTATCCTCAGGTGATTCTTTCGGGTCGTCGTGTCAATGATAATATGGGGATTTTTGTTGCTAACAAATTAGTGAAGTTATTGATTAAAAAAGGACATAAAATCGATGGTTGTAAAGTCTTGATTTTAGGAGTTACTTTTAAAGAAAACTGCCCAGATATTCGTAACTCTCGTGTCATTGATGTGTATAACGAACTAAAAGAGTTTGGTATCGATGTGGATGTATATGACCCTTGGGCCGACAAACACGAAGTTTCGGAAGAATATGGCATTCAGTTGCTCGACCAATTGGGCACTGACTACGAAGGTATCTTGCTATGTGTATCGCACAACGAGTTTGCAAGCTTAAACATTGATGCACTCAAAGGTGAAGACGCCGTGATTTATGATATTAAATCTTTCTGGGACAAATCATTCTCCGACGCGAGACTGTAGCGTATTGAGTGAATTGGTGAATTGTGATTTAGTGATTGATTTTGATGAAAATCAGTAGAGACGCAATACTTTGCGTCTTCAATAGCTATAAATATGAGTCATTCTTAATTTTTAAATTAGGGCTATTCTCAAAAAAAGCGGTCGAAAATTGTTTTCTCGACCGCTTTTTTTGATACACGGTTTTAGACGCAAATTTCGACTCTACTTCTAGCATACAAATAATAAAATAATCACTCATGCACTCAATCACAAATCACTAAATTTGGAATGACTCATGTTTTATTTTAGGCTTCTCATACATATCCTCTAACAATGAAGTTTTTTGCTACGATTCGAAATACCTTTCATGAATACCGAGGTGTTATTCGCAACTTCGTGGCGTTGGCATTTTTGCAAGCGACTAACCTATTAATTCCTCTTTTGTTAATTCCTCTTTTACTTCAACGTATTGGCTTGGCTCAATATGGAGTTGTGGCGTTGGCACAAAGTACCATGCTATATTTCTATGTCTGGGTTGATTATGGTTTTAGTCTTTCGGCTGTCAAAACCTTGAGTGAAAAGCACCGTCAAAAAGAAGATTTAGGTCAACTTTTTTATGAAGTGAGTTTATCCAAAATGATCCTTCTTATCTTAGGTTTTGGTATTTTACTGGTGATTTTACCCTTGCATCCTACCCTTGCGCATAACACGAAATTGATTCTTGGAAGCTATATAATGGTTGTAGGTCAGGCGCTATTGCCTATTTGGTTTTTTCAAGGAGTTGAAAAAATGCCTTGGGCTACTTATGCCAATTTTTGCTCAAAAATCCTTAGTGTTAGTTTGATTTATTTATGGGTATATAGGGCATCTGAAGCCATTTGGGTAAATATGATATTAGGTGGAAGCAATATCTTGATTGGAGTTATTGCCAATATTTATTTGTCAAAAAAATATCAGTTGGTATTCCAGAAACGATGGTTGAAGGGTATTCCTAGACAACTAAAAGAAGGATTTTTCTATTTTACATCCCATTTTTCGGTAAGTCTATATATGCACTCTGGCATTATCCTATTAGGGTGGTTTGTCAATGAGCAAATGCTTGGGGTCTATAGCATAGCCGAAAAAATAGCGCTTTTACTTCGCCAAGTATTGGTCATGTTTTCACAAGCTATTTATACACAACTTTGCCATATTCTCACACAAGGGTATGAAGCGATGCAGTCATTTTTGCGAAAACTATTCTTTCCTTTCTGTATTTTGGTCGGAGTAGGATGTTTGGTATGTTGGTTGGGAGCACCACTGATTAGTACGTTGGTAAAATTAGATATTTCAGAAAAAAGCCTGTTTATTCAATTGGTGAGATATATGGCTTTTATACCTGTAATTGTGTGTATCAATATCCCTTTTTATCAGCTATTACTTATCTCAGACCATGGAAAAAGTAGTACGAAGATTTTATCTTGGGGGGCTTTGGTATGTATCTTGTTAAACGTTTTGCTAATTCCTTATTTCTCGGTACTTGGTACTGCTTTAGCGCTATTAGTTACCGAAAGTATGATAAGTGTTTTAGTCATTATTAAAGCAAAGAAATACTTTTTTAGAGGGTAAGTTAGCTTACTATCCGACTGTCCAAAATTATAAATTATGACATTAGCTTTACTTTTGATATTATTGATAGGGAACAGTCTACTTTACAGAAGCCTGCTGAATCCTATCGTAATACAAACAGGGTTATGGTTGATGTATTATTTTATTTTTTGGTATAATCAAGCTTATTTTTCTGTTAATCTCGATGAGATTTCCCCCTTCATAGGGCTAAGTTGTTTGGGGTTTTCACTGGGAGGTTTGATCTGTTGGGGGCTATACCAAAAAGTAATACCCGAAATAACTATTGCTGAGCCTCTTGATGACGATACGCTTTTTGTCAAAAATCTTTCCCTCTTTTACCCAATCGTTTTACTTTCTTTGGTGCTTACTCTTCCGATGGTAGTGAAAGAGGTAGGGCAATTTTCATGGGGTGATATTCAAGAATTACGGAATACCTTAGTCGAAAATGATGGAAAACGTTTCGGACTTTACGGGTTGATTCAAACCTTGAGCTCCGTTTATTTGGTTTTGTTACTGACCCATACCTCTTTTTCTTGGCGCAATGGCATCCTAGTGGTAGTGTTTTTAGTTTATACTTACCTACTAGGCTCACGTGGACAATTGATTTTTTTTGTGGTGCCTTTGGCTTATGATTTACTTTGGAAAAACAAAATTTCGGCAGGACAAGCTATACTGGGAAGTCTCATGCTTATAAGCTTGATTGTACTTATTACGATAGGTAGAACTTCTGATTTTTCGGGGGAATCCATTATTCCTATGTTGTTGACTTATGCGGTGGCATCACTGCCCGCTCTGAGTTTGGTAAGCATCGACCCTGTTCCGTATTTTGGTTACAATACTTTTAGAGTGGTGTGGCTTTGGATAGGGCGTTTGGGTTTTAATATTCCTGTAGCACCAGTTATCTCAGAATGGATTAGTACACCACTGCCCACTAACACTTATTCATATCTCAAACCTTATTATCTGGATTTTGGTATGATAGGGGTATTTGTTATTCCTTTGTTACTGGGTTTTGGCTATAATCTGCTTTATTTTCGAGCGAAAAGGTTTCATATAACTTCCTGCTATCTTTTGGGCTTTTTGATATATGCTTTATTAATGCAACCCATCGAGGAGCAATATTTCAGATGGCTAACCAATTGGTTTTATATTGTTTTGGTAATGTTTTTTTTGAAAAAAGTAGAGATAAAATGGTTTGATACCAAGTGATTTTTGATTTAGAAAACAATAAATTTCTCTGGTTTAATAAATTCATTCACAATTCATCACTTACAATTCAGCATTCCTACTTATGACCAATCAAATAGCGGCAGTAATTGTCACTTTTCATCCATTAATTATAAATATTCAAAAGCTACTTGAGAGACTTAGGTTGCAAGTAGTAAGTGTTGTTATTGTAGATAATGGAAGTCATAATGTCAAAGAAATAGAAGAAATATTAGTCAATTATCCTCAAGTGACGCTTATTTCGCTAGCAGATAACTTTGGAATAGGCTTTGCACAAAATAAAGGAATAGTATTTGCTTTACAGAATTCAGCAATAGATGGGGTTATTTTATTTGACCACGATAGTTTGCCAGAAGAGCAAATGATTCAAAAGTTAGTAGAAGCATGGAAATCGCTGACAATCGATGGGCATCATCTTGGAGCCGTTGGTCCTATTTATCAAGACCCACGCACCTTACGTAATTATCCTATTTCGGTTTTTCGGGGATTTCGTTTGATTCATAAATATCCACAAAACAAGGATATTAAACCTATTTCTGCTTCTTTTCTTATCTCGTCAGGTTGCTTAGTTCATCGTAAGACTTTTGAGACAGCAGGGTTGATGAATGAAGACTTTTTTATTGATTATATTGATATCGAGTGGAGCTTTCGGGCTTACAATAAGGGGTACGAAATGTTTGCTATTCCGACAGCAGTTATGTGGCATCAGGTGGGTGACGACCGTCTGAAGGTTTTGGGAAGAGAAATTTCGGTTCATAGTCCTTTAAGAAGATATTATTTGGCTCGAAATTCGATACTAATGCTCAAGCAACCACATATTCATTGGCAGTATAAAGTCCGTGAGTTATTCTATACCGTATCTCGAGTTGTTGTTTATATAGCCTTAGTCCCTCAAAAAAGAAAATATCTCAAGTACATTCTTTGTGGCTGGTACGACGGTATCGTCAGTAGAGTGGGTAAGAGTAGGTTGTCTACCTAGTTTTTAAGCCATCATTTTGCCTAGTAAGTTTATGAAATTTATGTTTATTATTTCTGATGTAGGTAGTTTCAATATCTTTCTATCGGAATTATCCTTATCCATATTCGAGCATTTTCCCGATATCGAGCTACATATTATTTGCTCGGCTGAAAAAACCATAGATATACCCAATCTTTATTCTTTCAATCACCTCAATATCCATTTTCATTATTTAGGTATTCCCAGAAGCATTCGAATCAAGCATGAGTTGCTAGTGGCATGGCAGATTCGACGTTTGGTGTCAGAAATCAAACCTGATTTGGTGCATGCACATTTTACTACAGGCATATTTCCTACCATTCTTTTTCGAAAAATGGATATTCCTTATTGGGGTACTTTTCATGGATTAGGACTAAATAGTAGTTATGGCTGGAAAAAAGGACTTTTTTATTTTTTAGAAAATTTTTGTTTTCAAAAGCTTGATAAAATTTTTTTGCTCAATCAATCTGATACCGACATTGTTCAGACTGTTTATAAAAGCAAAGTTTACAAACATCAAAGTCTTGGTTTGGGCTGTAATTTAGAAAAATTTAATCCTCATAATTTTTCAGAAAATACTCGAACAAACCTACGCCAAAGCTTAGGAATTCAACAACAAAGAGTCATTGCTTTTACAGGACGATTTGTCGCCTTTAAAGGCTTTCATATTGTGGTAAAGACTTTTCTACAATTGGTACAAAGTTATCCACAGCAGTTTAAGCTATTGTTGATAGGTGGTCTCGATCCTGTGCATTCGAGCGGGCTAAGTACATCGCAATGGCAATATATTGAACAACATCCTGATATTACAATAACAGGGTTTACCTCCAAAGTAGAAGAATATTTGTCGATTTCGGACTATTTTGTATTTCCGAGTAAAAAAGAAGGTATTCCTGTATGTGTGCTCGAAGCCTTGGCGATGGGCGTACCAGTGATTGCTTCAGATAGTCGAGGTAACAATGAAATTATCGAACATTTGCATAATGGCGTTCTTATCCCTCCATCACCAGATCACGAGGAAGAAATAGTAGGTATTATTCAATCTATCGAGTTATTAGAAAAGAATACCCAACTTTATCAAGCCTTAAAAACCAACGCTTTAGTAACCCGAAGTACCTATTCTAGAGAAAACTTTATTAATGAGTCTATCACAGTTTATAAAAATAGTTTTTGTGAGTCCTCAAAATTTCAATTTCATTAAAGAAAACGTTAATTTCATCGTATTAAAATAGTAACTCATTCATCATAAATAACTTGAAGGAATTCTGGCAAGAAGATTGTTGAGAAGAATATTAATTACCTGCTAATAACCTGCTTGATGAGTCATCTCCTTTGTGGCATACCAAGTATCTTAAAACACACTCCACTATACTAACCACCCTTAAATTTGATGTATCAAACTGCCCGATTACTCTTTAGTACAGGATTTGTTTGACATAGTCTATTGAACAGTTTTAACTTGGAGAATAGTCTTTGATAAAGGCTGTACTCTTTTATTTGTCCTAAGTAAAAATGAAACGCTACTACTCTCTATTATTTGTGATACTTTGTATCACCTTTAGCTCATTTTCCCAGACCATAACGGCTCCTTATGGTCAAAGCTTGACTATTAATAATCCTCTAGATATTGCAGGAGGTAGTATTAATATCATGTCGGATAGTGCCTACAAAATCGGAGGGAAGCCCATTCTAAGTATTGCGGGTATAGCCAATGTTTTATTAGGAGATGGTGCGGGGTTTAACAATCAAGGTACAAATAATATATTCATTGGAAAAACGGCAGGTTTTCTGAATGCTTCTGGCTTTGCCAATACTTTTATTGGCGAATCGGCGGGATACTCAAACACGACTGGCAATAACAATATGTTTTTGGGAACTGCCGCAGGATTGTCTAATGCTGTGGGTTACTCCAATACCTTTATTGGTGTCAACGCTGGGCGTCGCTCTTTGGCAAATGGCAATGCCTATATCGGTACAGCAAGTGGTATCAATACAATCACTGGTAACAATAATACAGGACTGGGAACTTTGACAGGGCAAGATAATGTATCTGGTTCGCAAAATACCTTTGTAGGCTTTAGCTCTGGCAGCAAACTTATGTCGGGCGACTATAATACTTTTATTGGTGCATTGACAGGTGTGGCTTCGAGCGCGAGTAATATTACCAACGCCACGGCTATTGGTGCTAATACAGAATTGGCTATTTCTAACTCTATTGTGTTGGGAAATAATGCTAATGTTGGAATCGGTACGAATGACCCTGTTACGAGTGGTGCCAAACTGGTAGTTGTTGGTGCAGGAAATAATGCGAGTGTTTTACAATTGAGAAATATCCCAACAAGAAATACGGTTAATGGTTTGAGACAGCTTTTTGCTGATGAGTCAGGAAATCTTGTGACATTTTTGATTACACCATCTGCCAATTCGTTACCAGAAGTAAAACTCACAGCCAACAGTATCACTAATAATAACCTTTGGACAAGTAATGAGTCAGGTTTTTTAAAAAACAACAGTACTAGAGGAGTGGTGATTGGAGATGGTATTAATTCTTTGCCCGAAGGCTATAACCTATATGTCTCAGAAGGTATTTTGACGGAACAAGTAAAGGTAGCTTTGAAAAATACCGAAGATTGGGCAGATCATGTTTTTTCAAAAAAACATCATTTAATGCCTTTACAAAAAGTAGAAGATTATATCAAAAAATATCAACACTTACCCAATATTCCTTCAGCAGCAGAAATGGTCATTTCTGGCAATGATTTGCATCAAACAGATACCAAGCTTCTTGAAAAAATCGAAGAGTTAACCCTATATATGATTGAGTTGAAAAAGGAAAATCAACAAATGAAACAAGATATTGAATCGTTGAAAAAAACTCGAAAAGGAGGTTTTTCTCAAAAGATAAAACGCTAATATTTCTTTATCATATTCTTGCTATTGCCTTTTATCAGCCTAATATCATGACTAAAAACTACTTTATTGCTTTTTTTATAGGAGTTATTACAAAAGCATATCCTCAAAGTACCTCTATACAGGAAGTACAATCAGATTATATAAAGTCGAGCAAAGTAACCACTGTTCCGACACATTATCGAGCATCAAAGGCGATTGTTTTGCAATCAGGATTTAGGGCAAAAGGACAAAATAGTTTTAGTGCCAAAATTCAATATTTTCCTTTGAAAGAGGCCTTATTTACAAGTTCTCTGACAGTATCGCCTAATCCAGTACAAGATGTAGCCACTATCAGTTTTAAAATTCCACAATCGAGTACAATATCTTTAGTTGTGAGTAATGCCTCGGGGGAGCCCATTGTAGAGTTGATTCGGAATGAGTACAAAGAGGCAGGAGAGTACAGGTTAGCTCTTGAAAGTAAAGATTGGAGCTCTGGTATGTATTTATTACACCTTCAAACTACACAAGGTATAACGACATTTAAGATAGTAAAGCCATAAAAAAAGCCATCTCCGACAATCTGAGATGGCTTTTCCATAAACCCTAAACCAAACTAAATTTATCTAATAATAATCTTAGTTCATTTTTTAATCATTTCTAGAGATTCACGACTCTATCTTTTACTTCTTCTCTTTGTTATCCTTATTAGCTTCTTTTTTCTTCACTAATTCTCCATCTTTCAATTTCTTAGAAACTGTCACATAAGGACCCGAAATGATTTGTTCTCCTTCAGTTAATCCACTTAAAATTTCGATATTATCAAAATCGGAGATACCAGTGGTAACTTCTTTCAATTTAGCATGATTGTCTTTGGTCAAAACAAACACTACTTCTTTGAGCTTTTCTTTTTTAATAACTTTTGGTTCTTCAGAATTATTGCTTTCTTCTTCTGATTTTTTCTCCTGATTAGCAGCTTTAGGGTCACGAGTTGTAACTGCTGCTAGAGGTACTGACAAAACACCATTTTTGCGATCGGTAACAATCTCTACCGAAGCTGTCATCCCTGGTTTTAAAGGATAAGAGCGTTTGCCTTTAATAAGATCAGCATAAGAACTACGAAGTACTCTAATTTTTACTTCAAATTCAGTAACAGCGTCGTTAGATACCGAAGCTGCCGCCGAAGAAGTTGCCAAACCATTAGCAGAACTTGCTACTTCGTAAACAATACCTTTAAATTTACGACCTGATGCACTGTATGAGTCTACGTCAATAATTACGGTATCATTAAGACTAACACGGGTAATATCGTTTTCGTTCACATTTACACGAACTTCCATTTTATTCAAGTTGGCAATACGAAGCAACTCAGTACCAGCCATTTGAGATGTACCTACAACTCTTTCGCCAAGCTCTACGTTCAACTTTGAGATAGTACCGCTTTGCGGTGCATAAATCGTTGTTTTAGTCAAGTTGGTACGAGCTTCTTTCAAAGCCGCTTCTGAGCTTCTTACGTTAAATGCCGCAGCTTGAACGTTTGCTTTTGCCGATTCCAAATCTTGTTTTGCCACAGAATATTGTGAGCTAAATTGTTCGTAATCCGAATCAGAAATTACTTTATCATCATGTAACTTTTTGTTACGATCAAAATCAGTTTTTGCTTTTAACAAACGAGCTTCTGATTGAGATTGGATAGCTTTTGACTGCTCCAATGAAGCTTTGGCAGAGTTTACTTGTGCTTCGGCACGAGCCAATAACGATTCGTAGTTATCAGGACGTATTTTCAATAATAATTGACCTGCTATAACCGAGTCGCCTTCACTTACATAAAGACCTACAATCTCACCAGAAACATCTGGAGAAAGTTTTACTTCGATTTCAGGTTGTACTTTACCTGAAGCAGAAACACGCTCAATAATGTCTGCACGTTTAGCTTTAGATAGCTCTACTTCTGTAGCTTCTTCTTTTCCGATCCAACCATTCTTTTTCGCTAAAATCAACCCACCTACCACTACGACTGCGACAACGGCTAAAATGACCCAGATTTTATTGGATTTGTTTTTCATTGTATATAAAGTTTTGAAAGATTGATGTTAAGGTTTTTGAAAAACGATGAAACATAATAGTTTTTCAAGGTTTTACATTCAATCGAGTGTTTGGTTAAAATGTGAGCGGTTTATTTTGGTAATAGTCTAATATCTTGGTTCTGAAAATAAAGTCATACTTGGCTTGAATTTGGTTTGCTTTTGCTTTGTCCAAATTTGTTTTTTGCAAATTGTAGCTTACAAAATCAATTGCTCCTGCATTGAAACGACTTTCGGCAGCACGGAACGATTCTTCCAAAGCAGTTACTTGTACGGTCAAAGCTTCATATCTTTTAGCCGAATTTGACATATTGGTATAAGCTTGTTCGATATTCTGACGCAAAGTCAAGCGTGTTTTTTGAGCTTCCAATTCAGCATTTACTTTTTGTAATTTGGCTTGACTCACACGAGTTTTGTTCGCAAAACGGCTAAAGATTGGAATATTAGCACTCGCTCCGAAGGCATAATTAAAAGTGTTTTCTAGTTGCTTGAAATAGCCTACCGTTCCTGCTTCAACAGTACGTGGTGTATTTACAACCAACGGAATATCTTGTCCATTAAAACTAACCGTTCCTAAATTCTGCTGATTGGTACCATCAACTTTATAGATTTTTTGAGCATTGGACTGGTTGGCGCCTGTCGAAGCCGAAAGGTTGATGGTTGGTAGAAAGCCAGCTCTGGCAATTTCAATTCCCTTATCAGCACTTTTTACTCTCAAATCCGATGCCTTTACCGTTGGTTGAGTTCCTTCGGCAGTTTGATAGATTTGGTCAACTGGTGCATCATACGCTGTAGTTGATGGCGTTGGTACCGAAATTCTATCAAGATTGACTGTATTAGCAATTTCCTTGTCGTTGAGCAATTGGATTAAATTGAGTTTTGCCAAATCTAAGGTACTTTGATTGTTTACAACAGTAGTTTCTTCGTTAGCAACCTGAGCTTTTAGGTCTAGTAAGTTAGACTGTGGAAGCGAACCAGCACGTACTAATTTTTCTGTACGCTCAATCTGCAATTTGGTAATAGCCGTTTGGCTTTGTGCAATCGTAAGTTGGTCTTCAGCATTGAGGATATTCAAATAAGCCAATACCACTTGCATCGAGATATTCTCTTTCATGGCTTGCATATCCAACTGATTGGCTTTGACCAATAAATCGTTTTGAATAACCGTATTTTTGAGGAGATTGCCGTTAAAAACCGTAAGTCCAGCATTTACGCCCAAACTATTGTAGTTAATATTTCGAGCTACATAAGTGTTGGTAAATGGGTCAAGGCTTCGACCAAAGTTGAAGAATTCACTGACGGTACCATTGGCACCAGGGAGCTGGTTATTTTTAGCTTGTTGATAGTTCAACACGGCGTTCTGAAGCTGTATTTCTGATTGCTTTACAGAGATATTGTTGCGAAGTGCAATATCTACCGCCTGTTGTAGAGTGATTTTTGGGCCTTTTGAACTAGGAGCCTCTACTGCGGTTTGCGCCTGAGCCTGTGTCCCAGCGATAAGTGCAGCTCCCACTAAAAGTCTGTAAACGCCTGATTTCATATTTCGTTTGATAGTTTTGAGTATCCGCTCTTCGTTATAGCCACTAGAGTTTTTTGAATAATCAATACTACGAATGAAAAATCAAGTCATGAAGCGATTTTGGATAAGTGGTTCGTGGGTAAGGATTAGTGGTTTGTTTTCGTATAGACCCAATCTTATTTTTATTCAATTATCTGATAAATGCGTTTGGCGTCACTGCGTGCAAGTGCATTGAAATGCCACCATTCGTACTTAATAGGCATAAATCCAGCTTGTTGCATGACACTTCGCAAAAGACGGCGATTGACTACCTGTTGGGTTGTAAGTTGCTTATTTTTTAGGAAATGTTCTTCGTGGCTTGGGTAGGCTAATTTGCCAAAAAAATCAAAAGGTGTTCCCATATCCAAAGGCACGCCTCTGTTGGTAGTAATCGTTAAATCTACGGCACAGCCATAGTTATGAATCGACTTTTGGCTTGGGCTTGCCACGTAGGTTTCGCGCTGGTGTGGTGGGTATTGAGAAAGACTATTCCAAAGAATTTTTTGAATTGTAAAAGGACGCCCTCCATCATATACCAACAAACGATAATGTGGATGTTTTTTTTTCAAAATAGCATTCGCTCTTGCCAGCATTTGAGCGGGCTTTTTTTGTAAGTAGCAAGCCGTCATGCAGCCATATACATCCTTATTAACAAAATTATCAATAGTCGAATATTTGAGTAAAACCGCAATGCTGGGGTCAAGACTTTTGACATTGATCAAGCCTTGTTGTATCATTTTTTGCTCATAATCACAAGGTACAGGATTGCTCTTTTGGCTGAATGCAATACCCATCGTTAATATATGAAGTAAACACAAGGCAATGGAATGTTTCATAATTAATTGAAAAGGAAGGATAAACGTTAGTTTGTAAGGACATGAAGGACGTTTGGTATAAGTCCCTATAAAGACAGGTTTTGTTGATACGTAAAAAATATTTAGATTGATAACCTGTGAATTAAGTGCTAATGCTAATTTATAATTTTACTCAAAATTATTCTAAACCCTTTCAATATCCTAATAAGTATCATTTTTGAAGACTCTATGTATTTACAGAACTATTTTAAAAACCTTGTGGTTAACTCTTAGTCAAAGTCTACTATTGACCTAGACAAATGTACACCTTTCTATTATATTATTCTCCAACCAACAATTGCATATATCCAAATCATGAAAATACTATTACCCTATCTTAAACGATACCAAATGACGGTATGGCTAGCTTTATTGTTAGCAGTTATTAATCAAGTTTTTTCACTATTAGACCCCTTGATTTTCAGACATATTATCGACAATGTGGCCACAAAGTTTACCGAAAAGAATCATACTTTTCAGGATTTTATAGGAGCCATTTTGCCATTGCTTGGTGCTTCTGTCGGAGTTGCTTTTGTATCGAGGGTTGCCAAAA
This sequence comes from Flectobacillus longus, assembly GCF_030056705.1. Lineage (GTDB taxonomy): Bacteria > Bacteroidota > Bacteroidia > Cytophagales > Spirosomataceae > Flectobacillus > Flectobacillus longus. Next base: position 106,226 of record NZ_JASHIC010000016.1, on the reverse strand, counting down.
ACTTTCAGGACTATTTTATCAATACCATTACCCAAAAAATTGGTGCCGAAATGTACGCCGATGGGATTCGCCACTCTCTCGAATTACCTTATGAGACTTTTGAAGACCAGCGTTCTGGTGAAACACTCGGCAAACTACAGAAGGTAAGAGTCGATGTAGAAAAGCTTATTTCGTCGGGTATCAATATCTTTTTTCAGAGCTTAGTTGCTTTAGTATTTGTAACGATTTACGCCGTTTCAGTACACTGGTCTATTGTTCCTTTATTTTTAACGATTGGACCTTTGATTGGTTGGATTAGTTCATTGCTCAGTAAAAAGGTAAAAGTAATCCAAAAATCTATTGTTCAAGAATCAACAGCTTTGGCAGGTTCTACAACGGAGTCTTTACGCAATATCGAGTTGGTAAAATCTTTGGGCTTGGCACAGCAAGAAATCAACCATCTTAATAGTACTACTCAAAAGATTTTGGGACTAGAACTCAAAAAAGTGCGCTATGTGCGTAGTATGATGTTTATTCAAGGTACAAGTGTCAATTTACTTCGTGTAGTTTTGACCTTTATCATGATGTATCTGATTTATCGTGGAGATATTACGCTTGGTCAGTTTTTCTCTTTAAATATTTACTCATTCTTTATTTTTGGTCCATTACAGGAGATGGGTAACGTGATTAATACCTATCGTGAGGCGCAAGTTTCGTTACAAAACTATGAGTCCTTATTCGATATTCCAGTGGAAGTAAAACCAGCATCTCCACAGCCTATTCCTAGTATCAAATCATTGGCATTTGATAATGTTTCGTTCAAACATCAGTCTGCATCTAAAAATGCACTTCGTGAAGTAAGCTTTGAAACAGTAGCAGGACAAACTATCGCTTTTGTAGGTCCTTCGGGTTCTGGTAAAAGTACTTTAGTAAAACTATTAGTAGGGTTATATAAGCCTCAAAACGGACAGATATTGTATAATGGTCACGATGGACGCACGATAGATTTTGATCAATTAAGAGAAAAAATAGGCTTTGTGACTCAGGATACTCAATTGTTCTCAGGTAGCATTCGTGAAAACTTGCTTTTTGTCAATCCCAAAGCTACTGATGAGGAATGTTTGGCAGTATTGAAAAAGGCAGCTTGTGAGCCACTTTTAGCTCGTGCCGACAAAGGCCTCGATACTGTAATTGGAGAAGGAGGAGTAAAAGTATCGGGAGGCGAAAAACAACGTTTGAGTATTGCCAGAGCATTATTACGTAATCCACATTTATTGATTTTTGACGAAGCAACTTCTGCGCTTGATTCTTTAACAGAAGAAGAAATTTCAGAAACGATTCGTCAGGTATCAGTTCATGGAGAGCATCTCACCATTTTGATTGCGCACCGATTAAGCACTATTATGCACGCAGATAATATCTTTGTACTCGAAAAAGGAAAAATTGTTGAATACGGCTCGCATCAAATACTATTAGAGAAAAAAGGACTCTATTATGCGATGTGGCGTCAGCAAGTAGGCGAAAAAGAAAGTATAGAAATTGAATAAAACATTTGGGGTGTCGAAATCGGCACCCTAATTTATTTGTACCCCAAATTCATGTCCAATCACATTACCCGTTATGAAGGTTTGATTGCTTCCCAAACCTTTGATAAAGTTACCAGTAAGCTACAAAAGCAATTTGTACAAAATCTTAAACGTCTTGAAGCTCTTAAAGTAGAAGTTGCCGAAGCAAAAGCCTTTGAACATGCAGTAGAAGTGCAGGTGGCTAAGGATATTGCTCCTTTACACCGAAAATACAATCAACGTTTGGGAGATATGTTGCTCATATTGGACACACATTATGGTGCCTTAACAGATGAGGAAAATTATAAATTGGGCTTTTATATTGCTACAATGGTTAGACAGCTATTGGCATCAGGCTTACAACATTTACAACCTTTGTATGACAAGTATCAAGAATATCTGATGTCAGATTCTCAAGAAATTGATATGCTTGCTGAAGAGGAGGAAGAAGAGGAGGATATTCCAGAAGAATGGAATGAGCAAGACAGTCGTATTTTTGAACAGGTAGAAGAAACCCTACCACCCATTACCAACAAAACCGCTCGTTCTATTTATATGGAATTGGTAAAGGAGTTTCACCCAGATTTGGAATCGGACGAGGAGGAAAAGCTTCGTAAAACCAAATTGATGCACTTAATTACAGAGGCTTATTCCAAAAATGACCTTTATGAGCTATTAAAGCTTAGAATGACGCTGATTACAGAACAAGAAAAGCCTCAGACGTTTGTAGAACCACAACTTAAGCGATACAATAAGATTTTGATTAAGCAGATTTTATTTCTGGAAAAAGAATTAAAAGATATTCAATTAGGAGCATATTGGCAGTTTGGTAGAGGCAATTACAAAACAATGGATATCAGTATTATCACAGAAATGAATTCTATTAAAAAGGCTACAAAGCAACTCGAATTTCACAAGCAAGTACTTAAATCAAAAGAATACGTTGTTCAGTTTTTGAGTAATTATTAATACGCTCTAGGCTATAATCCGTAGGAATTAGGCAAAAATTATATTCATGATATTGAGAAATACTTTTACTTATGGCATATAGCAATTGGGCTTTCGACTTTCAGCAATGGGCTTTCGGCAAAAATCTCCCATGAACTCAAAGAAGCTTTTTTACTTTATGCTTACAGATTATAGTCTAAAGTGTATTAATGCTGAATTAGGACTAATAGTTAGGAAAGATATCTATTAAGCCCCATGCTAAAAGCCGATAGCCCAATCCTAACATTTCTATTTTATCGATACTTTTTCATAAAAATAAGTTTCCCCTTTTCCTTCAATATCGTCATAGGTGTATATTTCCCGGTGTTTGTTACGAAGGGCATATTTTATCAACATAAAATCGCCAATACAACCCATTGTATGAAGCGCTAATAAGAGGATAGTCGTAAATTGCCAATGAGGGAAAAGAAAAACTGATACTATTAGCAGTGGAGTAATAATGGCAAAAGGCATAATGGCTAACCAGATGAGCTCTCTGAGATTTATCGCAAATTTCTGAGCATAAGCATACGCCATCATGCCTTTCCAGCTCCAACCAAAACCTATCTTTGGTGCGCCTAATATTTTAAATACTGCTCCATGAATAAGCTCATGTACGGGCAATAACAATATAAAAAATAGCAAAACTCCGCCAAACAGTGAACTTAATCCATGCCATTCACCTCGAAATGCCGCTGGAATTATACTCACTAAGCCATAACCTACTAAAGCTCCCAAAAACATCAATAAGATTAAAGGAAGATATTTTGAAAGAGGTTTATTCGTGTTTTCATCTGTTCCTGTACTCATTTCTCTTGCCAAAAACGTACCCATTTCATCAATATGAAAAGCATCTATCAATTCAAACTCAATGTTATTTTGTAATTCTTCGGGTGTTGGGCGTTGAGTCATAAGGTTGAACAAGTTATGATTTTATGATATGAAAAGGTTACAGATATGATTAAATCAAAAATGTAAACAAATCAGGTTTTTCATTGAGCAGTTGATACTGGATTTTATTTTCTTCCATACGAGTCAGAAGAGGCTCAAAATCCTCTCTGTATTTTAGTTCGATACCAAGTAATACAGGTCCTGACTCACGGTTGGTTTTCTTTTGATATTCAAAATGGGTAATATCATCGTTTTCGCCCAATACATTATTGAGGAAATTTTTCAAAGCTCCAGCACGTTGTGGAAAACGAATGATAAAATAATGTTTTAGTCCTTCGTAAAGTAAAGAACGCTCTTTTATTTCTTCGGTACGAGTAATATCATTGTTGCCTCCCGACACCAAGCATACTACATTTTTACCTTTTATTTCTTCTTTTAAAAAATCCAAAGCCGCAATCGTTAAAGCACCAGCCGGCTCAGCCACAATCGCAGATTCGTTGTATAGCTCTAAAATAGTGGTACAAACCTTACCTTCAGGAACCTCAATAATATCATCAAGGGTTTGCTTACAGATTTCGAAGGTTTTGTCACCTACACGTTTTACAGCGGCTCCATCCACAAATTTGTCGATCGTTTCCAATTCTACCACATGCCCAGCATTGATACTTACTTTCATAGATGGTGCCCCTTGTGGCTCAATCCCAATGATTTTGGTATGTGGAGAAAGTTGTTTAAATACCGTAGATGTGCCAGCCGCAACACCACCCCCACCAATAGCCAAAAGGATATAATCTATTTTGACATCGGCATCCTTAAAAATCTCCAAACCGACAGTCCCTTGTCCTGCAATTACGTCCATATCATCGAATGGATGCACATAAGTCGCATTTTGTTCTTCACAATATATTTTGGCTGCATTTGAAGCATCGTCATAGGTGTCGCCAACCAACTGAATATCGATATGCTCACGACCAAACATTTTTACGGATTTAATCTTTTGGTTCGGTGTTGTAGTAGGCATAAAAACCGTACCCTTCACCTTCATTTTATGGCAAGCATAAGCCATACCTTGAGCATGATTACCCGCACTTGCACATACAACGCCTTTGTCGAGTGCCTCTTTTGAGAGTTTAGACATTTTGTTGTAAGCTCCACGAATTTTGTAAGAACGCACAATCTGAAGGTCTTCACGCTTTAGGAAAATATTAGCCTCATAACGTTCTGACAAAATAAGGTTTTCCATCAAAGGCGTATGATATGCCACTCCACGGAGGCATTCTGCCGCATCATAGATGCTTTCGAGCGAAGGAAATTGTGCTGTTTGTGTATTCATAAAAATTGTTGATGGTAAAAGATGTTATCGGTTAACAGTATATCCGTAATTAGTATTGGTCAATAGAATCAATTTAATAAATTCTTTTACTCGATAGATTAAATGTTGGGGATAATGAGAAAACAATTTTGAGTGATGAATGGTAAATCATGAATTAGCAGTGAACGAAGTGTCTATTTCGGATATCGGATGTTGGATTTCGGAAGTGTAAGTTTCTCTATTTCCGAAATCCCAAATCTGAAAATGTTTGAAATCCTTCGCATAGTCCTAATTCATAACTCACAACTCATAATTAAGTGACTGAATTGTATATCTATGTTGTGCTTTCTGATTGTATTCCCAAAACTGATATGCTATTAATTTTCTAGCTTTTCTAAAACACAAATGAGTGAATAATAGATATAAATCCATTACTCACTCATTTTATTGTCAATTTGAGGTGAGATGATTTGATGATTAAGAGCGAAGTCGCATTTCTAATCTTCAAAATTCTCCTATTTTCAAATTAAAAAACTAGCTTCTTTCTGGACGAAGGCTACGTACAGCAGCACCAGCTTTCCACATTTCTGAGTCACGAAGCTCTTCTAATTCAGCTTCCAACTTCACGCGGTAGTCAGGTTGAGAGTTCAAAGTGATAGAACGCTCAGCTTCAGCTTGAGTTTTCACAGAGTTGTACAATTGAGCGAATACAGGCTTAGTAGCTTCTTTGAATGGTCTCCACCAGTCCAAAGCACCACGTTGAGCTGTTGTAGAGCAGTTAGCGTACATCCAGTCCATACCGTTTTCAGCTACTAATGGCATCAACGATTGAGTTAATTCTTCAACTGTTTCGTTGAATGCTTCAGATGGAGAGTGACCGTTTTCACGCAACACTTCGTACTGAGCTGCAAAAATACCTTGGATAGCACCCATCAAAGTACCACGTTCACCAGTTAAGTCAGAAGTTACTTCTTTGTAGAAGTCAGTTTCGAACAAATAACCAGAACCTACACCGATAGCCATAGCGATACATTTCTCACGAGCTTTACCAGTAGCATCTTGGTAAACAGCGAAAGAAGAGTTCAAACCTTTACCTTCTACGAACAAACGACGAAGAGAAGTACCTGAACCTTTAGGAGCTGCCAAGAATACGTCAACATCTGCAGGAGGAACGATACCAGTTTTTTCTTTGTAAGTGATACCGAATCCGTGAGAGAAATACAATGATTTTCCAGCAGTCAAATATTTCTTAACAGTTGGCCACAATTCGATTTGAGCAGCATCTGAAAGCAAGTAGCAAATGATAGTACCTTTTTCTAAAGCTTCTTCGATTTCGAACAAAGTTTCGCCTGGAACCCAACCGTCAGCTACAGCTTTGTCATAAGTTTTACCTTTGCGTTGACCAACGATTACGTTCAAGCCGTTATCTTTCATGTTCAAAGCTTGACCAGGACCTTGTACACCGTATCCAATTACAGCGATAGTTTCATTAGCCAATACTTCTCTTGCTTTTTCTAATGGGAACTCCTCACGAGTCACGATATCCTCTACCACTCCGCCAAAATTAATTTGTGCCATGATTTGATTTGTTTTTTGGAATTATGTTTTACTGAAAATTATTTACGAATTATAAACTTTAGGTATTGAATGATTGAAGTTGGAAGATACGATACTCAACACTCACAACTCAACACTCCTCACTTACACCACTTCCCAGTTTCCTTCAGGAAGATATTCTACCAAGCCTTTTTCTGTTTTACCAACAGCTACACGACCTGACTTAAGATATTCAAGAATTTCCCAGTTTTTGATGTATTCATAAAATTCTGAGATTTCTTGCTCTGTACCATTTTTCTCGATTACTACGTAATCAAGTCCCCAGTGAACAACTTTTGCATTCCAGTCAAGGTTGATTTCTTTGATGTTCAAAGGTGTTCCTCCAAGCGGTGTTGCAATTTTGAAAAGGGCGATTTCGTTAAAAACGATTTCGTGGTCAAGGTATCCAAATACTGCTAATACATCGACTACCTTACGGATTTGACGAACGAGTTTTTCAACCGCCTCGCGTGAATCATGACGGATAACAATTGTAAAACGAGATACACCTACGCGCTCGGTTTCACATACGGTCAACGATTCGATGTTCAAACGTCTACGAGTAAATATAATCGTAATACGGTTGAGCAAACCGATGGTATTGGAGGTAAAAATGGATAACGTGTATGTTGTTTTCATGAGTTATATCTAGTTAAATATGAAGTCTATTCTATACTTTGCGAGAAAGACTCATAGCTGGCTTTTCTATATTTTCATAATAGATATATGACATACCTATTGTACAAATCAAAATGCCTAATTTGTATATTAAAATGTAATAAGGCCGATGCAAGTATGGTTCTAAAATTGGCAATAAGACCAGCGTAACTGGAACGTGAATTAAGTAGAGAGAGAATGATATCTTCCCTAGAAAATCCAGTACACGCCATCTTTGTTTGACAAAAAAAATGAAACCCAATGCAAAAATACTCGCCAGTGCTATTAGAGCACTATTATCTAAATGCAAGATATTGCTAGTCCAATAGTAGTTTCCAAATAAGACAATAGCGCTGCCTATTAACATTTCTGGTAATCCTATTATTTTGACAGCATACTGAAAAGCAAAAATCCCAACCATAAATATGAGTATGTGAGAATGAAAAAGTAAACTACCCACCCACCAATAATTAAGGCCAAATATCACCAAGTAGGCCACATGTCGTACCCAGAAACGCTTATTTATTATTGCCCCAAAAAACAATCCGATATAGATATAAAACTGCAACTCGACAAATAGAGTCCAATAAACATGATTTATGAACTCCTTACCCCAAAATACATTGAGGTATCCAATGTTGAGTAATACAGTAGACCAGTCTATATCAAAAGTCTTTTGTGTGCCATAAGCTGTATATCCTATGAATTTGAGAAGCACAAATAATACAATAGATGCTACATAAGGTAGTTCAATTCGAATTATTCGTCTTTTGAATAAACTTCCAAAGTTCTGAATGTCATACTTGTTTCGATACATCGATAGCGGTATGATAAACCCAGATATAACAAAAAAAACTTGAACTCCTAAATAGCCATATCCAGATGCTTTGACTAAAAGTTTGCTTACTGGAAGTAATTTTTGGTCATAAAAGAAATGAACAAAATATACAGCCAAACAGGCAATTCCTCTTAGCATTTGTACTGAATTTACTTGACTTCTATTACTAACTTGTTTTCTTAGGCTATTAAATTTCATTACACAATTTTTCTACACTAGGAATGTATTTATTATGATTTTGTTATCAAAGATACAAATAGCCTGTGCTTTAATGAAATATGGTGTTAGTAAAAGAAGTAGGATCACTTCTTTTACTCTAAAATCACGTTTGTAACACAAGTTCCTGCTGGTACCATTGGGAACACATTTTCTTCTTTTTCACAGATAATTTCCAAAAGATATGGTTTATCTGAGTTCAATAAAGTGTCTAATGATTCCGAAAGTTGAGTACGGTCAGAAACGGTATGTCCAGCAATACCAAAGCCTTTGGCAATAGTAATAAAGTCAGGGTTTTGTAATTCAACGAAAGAATAGCGTCTGTCGAAGAATAACTGTTGCCACTGGCGTACCATCCCAAGGAAGTTATTGTTAAGAATGATAATTTTTACTGGTAAGCCACTCTGAGCAATTGTTCCCAATTCTTGAAGAGTCATTTGGAAACCACCATCACCGATGATTGCAACCACCTCACGGTCTGGAGCACCAACTTTAGCACCAAATGCCGCTGGAAGAGCAAAGCCCATCGTTCCTGCACCACCTGAAGTTACACTTGAGAATGGCTTTTTGAAACGGTAATAACGATTTGAAATCATCTGGTGTTGCCCAACGTCGGTAACTGTTACGGCCTCACCTTTTGTTTTCTCAGAAAGCATTACTACGGCTTCTCCCATTTTGATTTGGTCACCTTCATGGAAAATATCTTTCTTCGTGATTTTTTCGTATTCAATGGCATCGTATTTAGCAAACTCAGCACGCCATTCGGGGTATGAGTTTTGTTTTACTAAAGGAATCAATGCTTTTAACGCTTCTTTAGCATCACCAACAACTGGAGCATCTGCAAATACGTTTTTGTTGATTTCGGCTGGGTCAATTTCGATATGCACAACCTTTGCTTGTTTGGCATAAGTACCCAAATCGCCTGTAATACGGTCGTCAAAACGCATACCAATTGCAATAAGGACATCGCATTCGTTTGTCAGTACGTTAGCGCCATAGTTACCGTGCATACCCGGCCAGCCTACATACAACGGGTGATCGGCATCAACAGCCGACATTCCCAATAAAGTTGTAGCTACAGGAATACCAGCTTTTTCGATAAATTCCTTTAATTCGTCTTGAGCATTTGCCAATAACACACCATGGCCAGCCAATATATAAGGCTTTTTGGCAGCGTTTATTAATTTAGCCGCAGCTTCAACATGCTCTTGTTTGGGTACAGTACGAGGACGATAACTAATAACATCCACTTCTTTAGGATAGTGAAAAGGTTTCGTCATTTTGTCAGTTTGTGCTGTACGAGTAATATCAATCAATACAGGACCTGGACGACCAGCTTCTGCAATATGAAAAGCCTTGGCAATAACTTCAGGAATTTCGTCAGCATCTACTACTTGATAATTCCATTTGGTAATAGGCATAGAAATACCGATGATATCACATTCTTGAAAAGCATCGGTACCCAACAAATTTCCTTTTACCTGCCCTACGATACAAACCAATGGCGTAGAGTCTAGCATCGCATCAGCAATAGGAGTCATAAGGTTTGTAGCCCCAGGACCAGACGTAACCATGGCTACACCTGCACGGTTAGTCATACGAGCATAACCTTGTGCGGCATGCCCTGCACCTTGCTCATGGCGCACAAGAATGTGCTTGAGTCTATCTTGATAATCATAAAGCGCATCATAAGTAGGCATGATGGCGCCGCCCGGATAGCCGAAGATTGTATCAACACCTTGCTCGACTAAAGATTGCATTATGGCCTGTGCACCCGTAAGAAACTGTTCAGTTTCTTTTGCTTTGGGCTCTGAGGTCATGGTTTGTGTCTGTGCTGCCATGCGATTTTTTTAATTAAAATGTTGAACTCCGAAGAGTTAAATGCTAATTCTATGTTTTGTGGTTTTGTCTAATTTCTAGAATCAGGAAAAGTCCATTTTTCTGCTTTCCAGATTTTTAACCATTCTTGTTCAAAAACAATAGGAGCGTGGGCTTTACCTTTAGTTTTGAGTTTGAATGCTTCAAGGTTACTTTGATAAATAACTCTATTAGCTTTTATAATTGGAGTCATTTTGTAATAAGTCATGAAGCAAAAAAAACTAAAGATTGTCGCAGCCCCTAATCCAATTAAAAAGCTGAATTTTGGGTTCATCTGAATATTTGCTATCATGAGGATAATCAAACATACTGTAATTGCCGAACCTATTTTGTATCGTGGTGTTGAAATAGCTGATGCAATATCTCTATTTAGACCTACCATACAACTTGTAGCCAAGAGCGCAATAAAAAATGCTAACAAAAATAATTGTACTTGCTTCGAATGTACTTTCAATGGTATTTGCTGAGCAAAGACTAAATTGAGATTTAATAAGATTCCAATTACTAGTATCAAGAACCCTACAAAAATGGGTAATAGCGTATTCGTACTTGCTCCAATAAAGCTTCCTAAATATCCCAGTGCGCTTTTCAGTAATTGTGAATAATTGAAGGAATGGCTTTGATGAGGTAAATTATGTAAATACAAAACTGTGATAATAACCCCGAATCCAATCCAGAGAATCATCCATTTTTTTGTATTTAAAAACCATAAAATAAATACTCCCGCCGGAAATACAACCAAACCATTACCTGAAGTAAAGGTGGCAAAAATGGCCCAAACTAAAGCCCATATTAATTGCCTTGGTTGCTGAGCAACTTGTGTTAGTTTCCAAAAGCTTAAACCTAACCAAAAATATATACCTAGGTTTTGCACAGCAGCCATACCAAAAAAGGTATTTTCAAAAAACTGCATCTGAAACAACATACAACTAATTGCTAGTGCATAAAGCCATGATTGTTGTATTTGACAAAGTGCTCGATAAAAAATACTAGCAATACCTACCAATGTAAGATTACCTATAAATAATACTTTATATATATCAACAGCTCCGTTGTTTGTTGAACCCACCAACCAAAAGATTAGTCGCGTAAATACAATTCGGTGTTCATTGTGCGGAGTAAACCATAAACTTAATTGATCATTTAGCGTTTGTGCTTTTTCTAAATCGACCATTGTACACAAAACAGCAAAGTCATCTAATTGTGGACAATTAATCCCCCAAATATAAACCCATGTATAATAGAGTACGGGAGGTGTTAAGATGAACAAAAAACGCCATAATCTAATTATTGATGTTTGCTCTAATTCTCTATTGAACAGGGGCATAAAATTTAAAGTGAGCTATTTTAAAGATGCTGATGTAAGTATCTATGATAATATGACATCTGTTTTAGTCAATATGTATAGATAATTATGAAAAATTAACTAGGCTATCGATATAGACTTAAATGATGCTTTTTCATCATGTCCACTTTTATTTTGAGTATATCTGACCTATTATAGAGCATCTCTTTCACAATTGGAGCATCAAAATCCGATGCTTTTATGTGTTTTACAGCTTCAGCCAAGTTGTTATTTCTAAGATTGGCTGCTTTGAGATACCTTACTTGCTGAACTCCAAAAATCGCTACGAGAATGTAGGTTTGAAGAGTAACATAACGATTGATAACTTTTATTTTTATCCAATATCCTATATACTCAATATGTATAATCAAAGATATAATGGAACATATAGCAAACGGAAAACTTAATGTACAGTATCGTGGAGATAGCGCATGCATTATACCTAAAGAAGCTCTGCCATGTGCAACCATAAATCCAATTGATATTGCCCAAAAGCCATAAGCAAATATAGGGCTCAATTGTAACGCTTTTACTTTGTCTGTTTTGAACAAAATCCAAATAGCTGAAACAATAAATATCAATTGGACAATTGTTAACTTGATAGCTGTACTGCCAGTCGTGACAAAATTATTAGACAAAAATGTCAAAGCGTATGGTATCAATTCTACAGGATTAGTTGATTTTTCTGCTTCTGCATTAGCCAATGGATGATAATTGTAAAAATACAGAGCAATGTTGCAGACAAATACTGTAGCTACTACTAACGAATATATTACTTTAGCTTTATTGCCTTCTTCGCTAACAATCCAGATTAGCAGTATTAAAAACGGCCAAATTGTAAATCCTGAAGCGTATGAGTACAGTGAAATATGTGCCCATATCATACTTACAGTGATACTTTTCCATGAGATTTTTTTCAAGCTAATAAATGACCATAAACCAGCAATTACTGATAGATAATAATTTAGGTCAAAGCTTAAAACAATATTTTCATATTGTTTAAGCGAAAAAATCACTAGTAATATCAATATAAAACTTACACCAAATGCGTTTATCCTTTTAGGATTTAACGACTCAAAAGTGTACTTTCTTAATGTAAAATAAAAAACAAGTAGTAATGTTAGATTAAACGCAATCAACGAAAACGAATGCCATCTAGTAATAAAAAGAATGATCAAATGTATGATATGAGGGTATGGCATTCTGCATTCATTATGCGGTACCATCAAATCAGATATAACAAAACTTTTATTATATATCTTTTCTACAAAATATGAGAGTTCCCACTCATCGGCTGTAGGTATATTTGGAACATTGATATAAACATAAGTTAATAGTCCTATAAAAACTGCTAGGCTTATATAGGTGTACGTTTTCAAAGTAGAATTAAAAAGCATAAGTGTTATTATGTGGTTAATTACAAGATATCGAACTAATTATTTTCTTGGTGTAATATTAAGAGGTATAAAGCTTGCTATTATATAAGAAATAATAATTAGTTTTCTCTCGATTTAAGTTTGTTGTGTTATCGTAATAAAATATTCTTTAATCTGTGATTAGATTGATTTTTAGTATCAATACCAGTAATTACTGATATTGATACTAAAAATAATGTTAACTATAAGTCCGTTACACAGCCTTCACTTGCTGAGGCAACGTTTTTTACGTATTTGCGTAATACGCCTTGTTTGAATGGCGATTCAAGAGGTTTCCAGTCTTTACGACGTTCAGCCAATTCTTCGTCAGATACGTGTAAGTGAATGATATTATTTGCAGCATCAATTGTAATTTTATCACCATCTTTTACCAAGGCAATATTACCGCCAACTTGTGCTTCTGGTGTTACGTGACCTACTACAAAACCATGAGTACCTCCAGAAAAACGACCATCTGTAATCATGGCAACTTTATTACCCAAGCCAGCTCCCATGATAGCCGATGTTGGTTTCAACATTTCTGGCATACCAGGGCCACCCTTAGGACCTTCGTTACGGATTACTACAACTTGTCCTTCTTTGATTTCGCCTTTTGATAAGTATTCAATAACTTCTTCTTCGCGCTCACAAACCTTGGCAATACCCTCAAAGCGTTCTCCTTCTTTACCAGTAATTTTTGCTACAGCACCACCTGTTGCCAAGTTACCATATAATACTTGTAAGTGACCAGTTGGCTTGATTGGGCTTGTTAATGGTAAAATGATTTTTTGTGAATCAAAATCCAATTCAGGAACATCAGCTAAGTTTTCAGCAATTGTTTTGCCTGTTACAGTCATACAATCACCATGTAAATAGCCTTCTTTCAACAAGTATTTCATTAATGCAGGTACACCACCGATTGAAAGCATATCTTCCATATAATATTTACCAGAAGGTTTCAAGTCGGCAATTAATGGAGTACGGTCAGAAATAGCTTGAATATCTTTTAACGTAAATTCAACTTCAGCGGCGCGCGCAATTGCCAAATAGTGCAATACAGCGTTTGTTGAGCCTCCCATTGTCATTACCATCGTAAGTGCGTTTTCGAAAGCCTTGCGAGTCATAATATCTCTTGGACAAATATTTTGCTCTAATAAGTTTTTCATCGCAGCACCAATAGCCAAACACTCAGCTTTTTTGCCTTCGTGTGTAGCTGGATATGAAGACGAGTTTGGTAGCGTTAATCCCATAGCTTCCATCGAAGATGCCATCGTGTTAGCAGTGTACATACCACCACAAGCACCAGCACCTGGAATAGCGTTACGAATAACACCTTCATAATCTTCGTCAGAGATATTACCTGCGAATTTTTTACCCAATGCTTCGAATGCCGAAACAATATCTAGTTTTTGTCCTTTATACTCACCCGTACGAATTGTACCGCCATAAACCAACATACCCGGGCGGTTCAAACGAGCCAAAGCCATCATGGCTCCTGGCATGTTTTTGTCACAACCTACTACCGCAATCACGCCATCGTACCATTGTGCACCTACTACGTTTTCGATCGAATCAGCAATCAAATCACGTGATGGCAATGAGTAAGACATACCATTGTTACCGTTGGTCATACCATCAGATACACCAATTGTATGGAAAATCAATCCTACCATTCCATTCTCTTGGACACCTTTTTTCACGTGTACCGAAAGCCCATTGAGGTGCATGTTACATGTGTTTCCTTCATAACCTGTACTAGCAATACCGATTTGTGCTTTTTGCATATCTTCGCTAGTAAGACCAATTCCATAAAGCATGGCTTTGGCTGCAGGGTTGGTTACTTCTTGAGTCAGTGTTTTTGAGAATTTGTTCAGTTCCATAACTTGAAAAGATGCTTTAGACTCTGCCCGACAGGATAGAAAACACGAGCCAGAGGGTTTGTATTATTCTTCTATTTTTTGACTTATTTTAAGTTCTATATTTCTGGACAGAAAAAGACCTTTCTCGTGGTGTGAGAAAGGTCTTTTTAATTATATGCATAAAAGCCCGTCTCACACTTCACAGCAGAGAATTACGAGAACGAGAATGATATTTACAAATCCTGAAATTTTCATAAAATTTAGCGAAATTTCGCTGACATTTTTAATAGTACTTTACAAATATACAGAGGTATATTTTTTAAATGCAAGAAAATGCCAAATAAAATTTTAGTAATAAATACTTATGCCAATTTTAATTTTGGGGATTTTGATTCATTTTTAGTGGATTAAAACAGTTTTTTTCTGATTTATAGTATAAAATTCTGTTTAGATTATCACTTTTGAAATAATATTTTTATTAGAAAAAATGATTAAAATTCGTTTAGCGAAATTTCGCTGTTATTTTTGCTAAATTATTGTTTCTTCAAAAACTGGATAATTCCTGCATTTGGAAAATCAATTTGCACTTGATCGATGGTTCCTCTTAAGTTGGTCATAAACTGAATAGGTATATTATCGAGCATATCTTTTCCTAAAAAATAATCGTAGTGAAAGTGCAACAACTCCACTGTTTGGTTATGATATTTGGCCATAAGCCCTTTATCAGATTTGTAAATTTGCAAGATTCCATAAGCAGGATGCTCGTAAATTCCAGTGTAACTATCGAGGTTATGTGACATCGAAGCAAAGAGTACTCGATTGGCATTTTGTTCTTTCGCACGTTTCTCCTCAGCAAAAGTGGCATCTTCTTTTTCTTGTTTCATTCGTTGATGCCAATCTATTTCTGGAAGACTAAAAAGCATATCTACAATACTGTTTGTAACCACATTAACAAAGTAGTAGTCGGCGGCACTACTATTGGTTGTAATAAATATGCTGATATTATTATTAGGAAAAAGTGTCATTTGAGAGCGATATCCTTCTATTGAGCCATTGTGTTGAAGGCGTTGAGCTCCTCTATAAACATTTTGATTCCAGCCCATGCCATAAGTACTAAACCCCAATTCGGGGTATTTAGCTTCTGTTGGATATACTACAGTTAAAGGAGTATGATTTTCTTTTAAATTTTTACTAGAAACAATTTGTTGGTTCTCGTATTTGCCTTGTTGTAACTGCATCAAGAGCCAATGACTCATATCCTCAGCATTTGATTTTACAGCACCTGCTGGTCCTATTGCATCGACGTTACTTCCAAATCCTGCTTCAGATAGTTGGTCATTTAGTTTACGATATGATTTTGAATAATCCATAGATTTGAATAATTCAGGATATGTCAATACCGTTTGATTCATTTTGAGAGGTTTGAGAAGGCGCTCTTCTACAAATTTTTCCCAAGTCATCCCACTTACTCTTTCTATCAAAACGCCAGCTACCATATACATCAAATTGTTGTATTGATATTGTTCGTAAGGCTTTTTGCTAAGTTTGAGATGTTTGAGGCTTTTATAAATAGTCTGTCGGTCGAGCGAACTGTACAGCCAAACAAAATCATGGCGTGGTAAACCCGTGCGATGCGAAAGTAAATCTTTCACCATAACTATATGCTCTGCATCTGTGTCATTTAGCTCAAAGTCAGGTAAATAATATTTGACGGGTTTGTTCCAATCCACTTTGCCTTCATCTACCAAAATTGCCATAGCTGCGGCAGTAAAGGATTTACTACAAGACGCGATAGGAAATAAGGTCTGGGGAGTAACAAACTGTTTAGTTGTGGTATTTTTTTGTCCCAAACCCGCTGTCCACAATACCTTACCATCTTTGACGATACTGATGGCGCAACCTGGCACTTGCCATTCGGTCATCCAACCATATATCTTTCCTTGCATTTTGGCAAGCATCAAATCGGTTTCGCTGAGTTTGGTTACCTTTTGAGCATGGGTATTATGCCCTAAAAGTAACAATGATAGACTTGTAAGTGTGAGGATAAAAGTTCTTTTCATGCTTGATTATCAATTAAATTGCGTTGAAAGAGTATATTAAATTTACGAGCTACTCTTTAATTGGGCTAATATTTCAGTCATTATGTCGAATTTTTGACAGGATTAGTAGTAAAAAGTATCGAAATGATACTTTGAACCTATAAGAAAGGAGCTTTTTCTAGAAGAAATTCAATAACTTTGACTATTCGATTAAATTGTCTGTTTTAGAGAAAAAATAGATGTATTTCAAGAGTTTTTGTGCTCATGTTTAGGCTCAAAACTATCCAACAACGCACTTACCAAAGACCAAGAGCAGTTCGAGCGAGAATTGCTCGCATATACAAATCAAACTCAACTATTCAATTCATTAATTCTGTAAAACTATGAACCGTAGAGATGCACTCCAGCATGTAGCAATCCTCTTAGGAGGTGTTATATCTGCTCCAGTGATGGCTGGTGTTATGGGCGAAAAAACCTACACTGGCGAAAGCCTCAAAGTGACTTTGGACCAAGAATCCCTTTTGGCTGAGGTAGCAGACATTATTATTCCTACCACTAATACCCCAGGCGCAAAAGCTGCTGGCGTGGAGAAATTCATTGTGCGTGTAGTAAGAGATTGCTATACCAAGGAGGAACAAAAGGCATTTTATGAAGGATTATCCAAACTGGATGCTGATAGCAAAACCAAATTTGGAAAAGGCTTTGTTGATTTGGATGTAACTCAAAAGAATGAAATGGTAAAGCAAACAACGGTAGACAACAAACCATTTTTCTTGAAAATGAAAGAATTAACTGTAACAGGTTACTTTACTTCAGAAATTGGCGCTACTAAAGCTTTAGAATACTTGCCTATTCCTGGACGTTTTGAGGGTTGTGTACCTCTAAAACCTGGACAAAAAGCTTGGGCTTTGTAAAAAATTACGGTTTATCATTCCCTATTTTAACTTAATCAGAACAATGTCTTACTTAAATATAGATGCCGTAAAAGGCAATACCTACGATGCTATTGTAGTGGGTTCGGGTATTACGGGTGGCTGGGCTGCCAAAGAACTTACTGAAAAAGGCTTGCGCGTATTGATGCTCGAAAAAGGTAAAAACTTAGAGCACGTTACGGGTTACGAAAATGCCATGAAAGACCCTTGGGAATCCAAATACAATGGTCGCCTAACGGTAGAGCAAAAAGAAACTCACCCAAAATTGATGCGTGATTATCCGTACAACGAAATGACCGAAAAATACTGGTTCAACGATGCGGATTCATTATATAAAGAAGAAAAACGTTTTGACTGGTACCGTCCTAATATCGTAGGGGGTAAATCTATCATGTGGGGACGCCAATCATATCGTTTGAGTGACCTTGATTTTGAGGCAAACCTCAAAGATGGTATTGCTGTAGACTGGCCTATTCGCTACAAAGATGTAGCACCATGGTATTCTTATGTAGAAAAATTTGTAGGAATTTCAGGCGAAAAACTTGGATTGCCTCAATTGCCAGATAGCGAGTTCTTACCGCCAATGGATATGTATTGTGTGGAAAAAGAGGTAAGAAAACGTATTGAAAAAAACTACCCAGGACGTGTGATGACTATCGGACGTGTTGCCAACTTATCTAAGGCTGCTCAGGCTCAGTTGGGTGTTGGTCGTACAGGTTGTCAGTATCGCAACAAATGTTCGTTGGGCTGTCCTTATGGAGCTTATTTTAGTACGCAATCATCTACGCTACCAGCTTGTATGAAAACAGGTCGTTTGACACTTCGCCCTGATTCTATTGTAAGTGAGGTTTTGTATGACGAAAATAAAAAGAAAGCAACAGGTGTAAGAGTTATTGACTCTGTAACTATGCAAACTACCGAATACTTCGCCAAAGTTGTATTCTTGTGTGCATCGGCTTTGGGTACTACAGCTTTGATGTTAAACTCAACGTCTAACCGTTTCCAGAATGGTTTGGGTAACGATTCTGGAGAATTAGGTCATAATTTGATGGATCACCACTTCCGTGTAGGTGCGTCGGGTACATGGGAAGGCGACGAAGACACATATTACTATGGTCGTCGTGCTAATGGTATTTATGTACCTCGTTATCGCAATATAGGTAGCGACAAACGTGATTATTTACGTGGCTTTGGCTATCAAGGCGGTGGCGGTCGTGGTCGTGGAGCATGGGCAAGTAATGTATCTGAACTAAGTTTTGGTACAGATTTCAAAGAGCAAGCAAGTGGTATTGGACCATGGTCTATGGGCTTGAGTGGTTTTGGCGAAACACTTCCATATCATGAAAACCGTATGTATCTCGACAAAAACACGAAAGATAAATGGGGTATTCCTGTGGTAGTATTCGATGCAGAGTTGAAAGAAAATGAGAAGAAAATGCGTATCGATATGATGAACGACGCCAAAGAAATGCTAGAAACTGCTGGTGTCAAAAACGTGAGAACTTATGATAGAGGTTCATATTTAGGTATGGCTATCCACGAAATGGGAACAGCTAGAATGGGACGTGACCCTAAAACTTCGGTAGTAAATGGCAATAACCAATTACACGCTATCAAAAACGTATTTGTAACGGACGGAGCTTGTATGACTTCGGCTTCGTGTGTAAACCCATCGTTGACTTATATGGCATTAACAGCTCGTGCTGCTAATTTTGCTGTAAACGAATTGAAGAAGCAGAATTTGTAAAATAGGTTGTAGTAATGGTCAATAGTTGATATTCAACAGCCATATTTTTCATAAAATCCCCAATGCTGTAGCAAGCCTTGGGGATTTTTATTTGGTCTTTTTACCACATTATTTCTTTTTCTATGGTAAAAAGTATTTTCCTAAAAACAAATCACCCCTATTTTACCTCATCATAAGGGATGAAATACGATATTTCCATGGCAATTCCTTGCAAAGTATTGCCGAATATTGGTTATCTTTAAACTCGCAAAAAATAAAACTTTTCAAATAAAGTTTTGTCTTTGGCGTTGAATGGAAAAATAAAATACCTTTATTTTGTCATATAGATACAATGAGGTTTAAGAGAATACTTTCCATTGAATATTTTTGAAAGAACAAAAACTAATTTATAAATACTATATCAAAATCCCGATCTAAAATGAACAGAAGAGACGCACTCTCAAAAGTTGCCTTATTAATTGGAGGGACGCTTTCGGCACCAACCCTTTTGGCAATGAGCAGAGCAGGTGAAGCAAAAAACACTTCTATAGCGCTTGAGTCGTTTAGCCTCAATGATACGCAGCGTAAGATAGTAGCAGAAGTAGCCGAGCATATCATTCCAAGAACTACCACTCCTGGTGCAAAAGATGCAGGAGTACCAGCATTCATTGAAATGATGTTGAATGATTGTTACAAAGCACCAGAGCACAAAAGCTTCTTGGCGGGTGTATCTGATTTAGAAAAGAAAAACTTCTTAGCTCAATCAAAAGACCAACAAATTGCAACATTGAAGCAACTTGAATCAGATACTAAAGAGTTGATGAAACAATACAATGTGAAGCAAGTAAAAGTTGGCGATAACGTAGACAAAGAAAGTATGGATGCTGCATTGGGTGTTCCTTTCTGGCGTTTGATGAAAGAACTTACTTTGACGGGTTATTATACTTCTGAGCAAGGTTTGAAAGCTTCTTTCGTGTATGAGCCAATTCCTGGTAAGTTTGAGAACATCAAATTGAAGCCGGGTCAAAAAGCTTTTGCTTACTAAGAAGCGTTATTAGGCTTTAGGAAAGAAGTTGTAAGTATGAAGCAAAATAATTACTTTATGAGTAAAAATCTTGTTAAATATTTAACTTAAAGCATACAGCCTAATGCGGGTAAAATAGATTTCATTTTACCCACTTATTTAATTTCTTTCAATACTTATAGAAGACATAAAATGAATCTTAATATAGATGCAGTAAAAAACCAAACCTTCGACGCAATCGTTGTTGGTTCTGGTATTTCGGGCGGTTGGGCTGCCAAAGAATTAACAGAAAAAGGTTTGAGAGTAGCAGTACTTGAGCGTGGTCGTGAAATCAAGCATATCGAAGGTTACGAAACGGCAATGAAAGATCCTTGGGATTTTGCGCACCGTGGTCGTCCAACAAATATGGCTGCAGAAGAGTACTGGGCTAATATGCGTACTGGTTATACAGCCAACGAAGAGCACCGCTATTTGTTCGAAAACGATAAGCAAAACCCTTATATCGAGAAAAAAGGTGGTTTCGACTGGATTCGTGCCTATCACACAGGTGGTAAATCTTTGTTGTGGGGACGTCAGTCTTACCGTTGGAACAAAGCAGATTTTGAAGCTAATTTAAAAGAAGGTGTTGGGGTTGACTGGCCTATTCGTTATGAAGACCTTGCTCCTTGGTACACGTATGTAGAGAAATTTGCAGGTATTTCGGGTCAAGCAGAAGGTTTGGACGTATTACCAGATAGCCACTTCTTGCCAGCTATGCAAATGACTGCTCCTGAAACTCATTTCACAAATGCAGTAAAAAGCAAGTTAGGACGCCCTGTAACTGTAGGTCGTGTTGCTCACTTGACTAAGCCAGGCCCACAACACACTGCTGTTGGTCGTGGTTCTTGCCAATACCGTAACAAGTGTATGCGTGGTTGTCCTTATGGTGGTTACTTTAGCTCATTATCGGCTACTTTGCCAGCAGCAGCTCGTACAAAACGCTTGGTAATGGTACACAATGCCATTGTATCTGAAGTAATTTTTGACGATAAAACACAAAAAGCAAAAGGTGTTCGTGTAATTGACCAAAATACAATGGCTGTTACTGAGTACTATGCAAAAATCATCTTCTTGAACGCAGGTGCTATTCCTTCTGCTTCAATTTTGATGAACTCAAAATCTAATCGTTTCCCTACTGGTATGGGTAACGAAAGTGATCAATTAGGTCGCAACATCATGGACCACCACTTAGGAGTTGGTGCAAGTGCATCAGTAGAAGGTTTCAATGAAGATTACTTCTTCGGTAACCGTCCAAATGGTTTGTATATTCCACGTTTCCGTAACTGGGGTAAAGACAAGCGTGATTATCTTCGTGGATTTGGCTACCAAGGTGGTGCTAGCCGTGCAGGTTGGGGTCGTGGTGTTGGTATGGATGGTTTTGGGGCTTCTTTCAAAGAAGATTTAACTCACCCAGGTTCATGGTCTATTGGTTTTGGTGGTTTCGGTGAAATCCTTCCAAACGAAAGCAATCGCTTTACTTTGAGTGACCAAAAAGATAAATGGGGCTTACCAGTACTTTCATTCGAATCTGAATTTGGACAAAACGAATTGAAAATGCGTGAAGATATGATGAACGACGCTGCTGAAATGTTGGAAGCGGCTGGTTTCAAAAACATCAGTACTTACAATAGCCAATCAACTCACATTGGTTTGGGTATTCACGAAATGGGTACTGCTCGTATGGGTCGTGATCCTAAAACTTCAGTATTGAATAAACACAATCAAGTTCATGCTGTGAAAAACGTATTCGTTACAGATGGAGCAGCAATGGTTTCGGCTTCTTGCGTAAACCCATCGTTGACATATATGGCATTGACAGCACGTGCTGCTGATTTTGCTGTAAGTGAATTGAAAAAGAAAAACTTGTAAAATTTACAACGTCTATTCATATTCTTTGCAAAACGCCTCTTTTAGGGGCGTTTTGTGTTTTATAACAATACCTTCTAAGTCAAAGACGATTTATTTCACATCTTGTTAAACGTTTTTACAAAATAGTAATATGAGTTACATTCATCAAACTAAGCCATTTGTAGTGCCTACTACAGACGGCAAACTCATCGAAGAACATTTCGGAAGAGTAGCCACACAACAAGAAAATATTAGTATTGCTCGTATGATTGCTCCTTCTGGTTGGAGTGAGCCACACCAAAATCCCGCTTTCGACGAATGGACTTTAGTCAGTAAAGGTAAAAAACTGATTGAAGTCGATGGCGAAGTAATAGAGATTTCGGCAGGACAAAGTATCTTGATAACAAAGGGGAGTAGGGTCAGATATAGCAATCCTTTCGACGAGGCTTGTGAATATTGGAGCGTATGCCTTCCTGCCTTTTCAATTGATACCGTAAACAGAGAAGAATAATGCAATGTCGATTTCGGAAGTATGAGAAAATAGTCTTAAATAGAAGTTTTCAGTACAAGAATGTTGAGTGAATAATGATTTCATCAGTAGAGACGCAATACTTTGCGTCTTAAGATGTATTATTCTGAAAAAAAAGGCAGTCGAAAAACTTATTTCGACTGCCTTTTTAAAGCTAAAATTCCTATTGACAAATCTCTAGACGCAAAGTATTGCGTCTCTACTAGAAAATGTAAATTAAAATCAATCGCTCAACCACTAATTCACTCAAGATCTAGATATCACAAATCAAGATACCTTCACGCAATGAAGCGATTTTGTCGGTACGAGTTGGGATAAACTCTTGTCCTATAAAGCCTTTGTAGCCAGTATCAACAATAGCTTTCATAATGGCAGGATAGTTCAATTCTTGAGAGTCGTTGATTTCATGACGTCCTGGTACGCCACCTGTGTGATAGTGAGAGATATACTCATTATATTTTTTGATTGTTGCAATTACGTCGCCCTCCATGATTTGCATGTGATAGATGTCGTACAACAATTTGAATTTGTCAGAACCAACCATTTCACAAAGTTCCACGCCCCATTCGGTATGATCACACTGATAATCTCTGTGGTTTACTTTTGAATTCAACAATTCCATCGAAAGTGTCACATCGTGTTTTTCGGCTGTTTTGATGATTCGTTGAATCACTTTTTTAGAGTTCAACAACCCTTGTGTTTCACTGATACCATTACGATTTCCTGAAAAACATATCAAGTTTTTAATACCTGCCTTTGCTGCTTCTGGAATTAAATAGTCGTTATAATAATTGACCAAGATATCATGGTTTTTAGGGTCATTAAAGAAGCTTGTTAACCCAGTACCTTTTGGCCAGCTTCCCCAACCCATACCTGCTGTAAGATCATATTTTTTCATAATAGACCATTCTTCAGGGCCTGTCAATTCAATCGACTTCATGCCGATTTCTTTAGCAGATTTACACAAATCCTCAAAAGGAACTGACTCATAACACCAACGGCAAGCCGAGTGATTGATGCGTCCTTTGAGAGCCGAACCAATATGGTTGTCGGCAGCTTCGATGCGGTTGTTGAGGGATGATGTCAGCATGGTAGCAGTAGTCGCCGCTAGGGTTTTTTGTAATACCGAACGACGAGATATTGGGTTTTCCATAAGTACGATAATGAAAATGTTACATGGGATAAATACGAATATATGGATAATATACTCATTCCATGTTTTCCTATGAAATTTACAATATCTTTTTGATAAATGATACCTTATTGCCGAACATCTCGATTTGTCATCTAAAGGTTGAAAAGAGAAATAAGCTACCTAATAGATTTTTACTTGACAGCCATTATCTATTTTGCCAAAGCTTAATCGAAGCTAATATTTCGGCTGCAACTTGGCGGTTATACTCCAATGTCATGCTTTTATGGTTAACCAAATCGACGATTGTACCAATCATACAAAGTCCTCCTGTGAAGAAGTAAAGGATACCCATACCAATTCTATCTGTCAAAAAGCGTTGAATACCAGCGAAACCAAAGAATCCCATGATGGTGGTAATAAGTATCAAGGTTGTATCACGACGTTTGTTTTGGTACATTGCCAAAAACTGCTGTTGTTGTGGTTCGTCCAAGTCTCTGATTAAACTTTGGATAAAAAGAGCCTCCTCAGGTTCTAAGTTGGCCATCATAATTACGAAGTTGGGATTCATTTTCTTAAAAGTTTAGATGGATAAAAGTCTTCAGTTTTGTTTGAGCAAACGTTTGAGCAAAATGCTGTTTTACCAAGTTCAAAAATGCGTTTAATAAGTATTAGCAATGCAAAAGCACCAAGAGGGTGACTTTGCCAAGATAATTGCCATTCACCTCTCAACAAATAAGAAATAGAATGACCTAATCCGCAACCTGGACAATGTTCAAAACCTGCTAAAGCTAAAGGACAAACAGTAAAATGAGTACTTTCTGGACGGGAAAATACCAGCCATAAAAGACCAATTACCCAGACGATTAGCTCTATTGGTATCTTGCGCTTGTTCATGGATTAAAGTTGTGTTTTTCTTTTTAATCCACGCACATTTTCTACACCAGACACACGAAATCAGGGTAAATGGATGTTTTTAAGGATGGCAAAAAATTAGTTGATAATTCGGAAAGTAGGATAGGCTAATTGCGCCTGATGTTTTTGGACAATAACTAAAATCTGATAATTTATTTCTTCTTTTACTTCATTCAAGACCACAATACTATTGGTAGCGACATGATAGGACACTAATATATCCAGCGAATTATCGCTGATAGCATCAAAACGAGTTTTACCAGGGTCGCTATGATATACTTTTTCATGTGATTCTACCAAAGCCTGAATATCGTTCACAATGGCTTTGACTGCTTCGGTAGGCGTATCCAAACGTAGGCGTAGGACATAACGAGCACGACGATAATTTCTTTGGCTGAGATTTTCTAATGCTTGTGCCGTAATGAGGCGATTGGGTACAGTTACCAAGCTACCGTCGCCTGTACGAATGCGGGTACTTCTGAATCCAATTTTTTCCACATCGCCAGTTACTTTATCGAGCAAAATGGTATCGCCCACCAAAAAAGGTAAATCCAAGAAAATCGTAAACGAAGCAAATAGGTTTTCTAAAGTCTCACGAGCAGCCAAGGCGATTGCCAAACCCCCAATCCCCAAACCAGTAATCAGTGCTATGACGTCAATTTTGAATACTATTCCTAGCATCGAAAAAAACGTCATTAATACCAAGGCTACAATCACTAAATCTTTGGTGAATGGCACAAACTGGTCATCGAGTTTACTTTCAGTGAGTGCCGCTTTTTCTTGAAAAACAATTGCCAGAAACTTTGTGATACGAATAAGTATCCAAGAAAATGACATAATAAGCGTAAGTTGAAAGGTTTTCCAAACAAACATCAGGATACCAAATTGTTCAACTGGCGCTAAATGCCAAGCTCTAGGGACTTTGATATGATAGGACGCTAGCCATATAGCATTGAGAATAAAAAACACCTCAAGAGGCTTCCTAAGCAGTTCGATACAGGTATAGATAGGTACTTTGTCATGGCGCAAAACCCGATAAAGAACTTTACTTAAGACAATAGAGAAATACCTTTTAATCAATACTCCAAACATACAAATGCTTACAAACCAAAGAAGGTCTATCACTGTGTTTTCGAGTATAGATTGAGATAAAAAATTCATAAAGTGCTTGTTTGATAAAGATGTTTTAGATGAGGGAGTTGAGTGAAAAACATATAAATATTGTCTAAAATCAACTCTTGAGACAAATATAAATGGCAAGTTATATTTCTTGTCCTAAGATTCTCGAAAATATTAGTCATAAACGATTACCCTTGTCTCTATTTGTCAAACCCTTACCTTTGTCTTATTTTAGAAATATTACACTGATGAATTTAGCTATAGATTTAGGAAATACTTTTGCCAAAACGGGGGTATTTATCGATGGAAAACCTCAAGAGTTAAAAAAAGGCTTGAGTTACAGTGAATTGCTCGAATATGTAGATATTATTAAGCCAGAGCACATAGTTATTTCAACAGTGAGCTATTCGGAGGAGCAGTTAAAGGCTATTTTGGGGAAATACGACCCAGAACTAATCCTATTACAACCTACAACACCCATCCCTATTACCAAGCTGTATGAAACGCCCCATACCCTTGGTGCCGACCGAGTAGCCGCTGCTGTAGGAGCAACGGTATTATACCCCAATCAAAATAGTATGATTATAGATTTAGGGACTTGTAATACTTATGATTTGGTAGATGCTGAAGCTAATTTTCATGGAGGTATTATTTCACCAGGAATGGCAATGCGGTTTAAAGCAATGCACACTTTTACCCAAAGATTACCGTTAATAGAGCCCGAGGGTTTTCCAGAGTTAGTCGGAAAAAGTACCGCCAAGGCTATGCAAAGTGGTGTAATAAATGGACTTCTTGCAGAAATCGATGGTTTTATAGAACAGTACAAGGCACTTTTAACAAAAATTAACGTCATTTTATGCGGGGGAGACGCTACATTTTTTGCAAACCGCATAAAATCACCGAACTTTGTAGAACCAGCTTTAGTGTTGATTGGTCTTAACAGAATATTAGAACATAATGTCGAAATTAAAAATGCTAGCTCACCAGACAAGCTTACATAATCGTAAACGCCTGCCTGTTATGGCTAAATTAAAAATTGTCTCTCTATTGGTACTGGGTTTAGTACTCCACTCACAGTGGTCTAGCGCTCAGCAATCCAACTCTCCTTATTCTTATTTGGGTATCGGCGAGGCTGTTACAGAAGCAGGTTCTGTAAACTATATGATGGGTGGACTTGGCGTTGCCAATGCCTCTGGGTTATATATCAACAACTTAAACCCTGCCTTATTGGCTCGTAATCGTTACACTCTATTCGAAATGGGTGTCAATACGGAAGTAAAAGGTCTGCAAAGCTCCTCAAAACGTTCTAATACTACTCGTGGTACTATTGGTCCAATCTCTTTGGCGTTGCCAGTGAGCTCTCGTTGGACAATGTTGTTGGGTTTGCGCCCGTCTACCAACGTAGATTATTCTACTTTTGCTGTAAATAAGCTCGACTTGTTGGGTAAAGACAGTACAACCATTTCTTATAACGGAAGTGGTGGTCTGAACAAAGCCGTTTGGTCAAATGGCGTTAGGCTGAACAAAAATGTTTATGTAGGACTTGAAACAAGCTATACTTTTGGTGTAATTAATAATGATATTACAACACAAAACTATAGCGATGGTCAAAACTACCAAATCAAGTTGGCTGATCGTACTAACTATTCTGGTTTCATATTCAAATTGGGTGGAGCATGGCGTCCAAAAATTAGCAAAGAATATTTCCTGAATATTGCTGCTACTGCTGATTTTTCTCAAACTCTCAAAGCTAAATCGCTTCGCCAGTTTCGTACTTTTGATGCTTCGGGTATTACAGCAATCAATGCCGATACATTGACACAAACTACAGGTCATGTCACCTTGCCATCAACTTACCGCTTGGGGATTAGTTTAGAAAAACCAGGTCAGTTGAATGTATCCCTTGATTACTCAATGACAAAGTGGACAGCCTTCAGAAATATTGAAGGTAATTCAGAAAAGTTAGTAGATGCCTCAACAATTGCTTTTGGGGCAGAATATATTCCTGATTTTGAAGCTATCTCTGGTTACTTCAATCACGTAGTATATCGTGTAGGTGCTAGTTATACACAATCTCCATATACCGTAACAGGAACAGCAGGTGCTAAAGACTATAATTTCTCAGTTGGAGCTTCTTTCCCAATGCGTACGATTTCATACCTCAACGTAGCTTTTGTACATGGCAAAAGAGGTACTTTAGCAACAAATGGTATTGAAGAGGTTTATTCAAAAATTGTAGTTGGTTTCTCATTAGGTGACTTCTCTTGGTTCCGTAAACCAAAAATCGACTAATCTTATTGAGTGAGATAATTCTTTATAAATCTAAAGAATTATCAAAATACTAATTTCGATTTTGGTATGAAAACAGACAGATATAAAGTGGCAATAGGTGTTATTTTGTGCTGTACATTGACGCTGATAAGTTGTAAAAAAGAGGAGAAAATTGTGCAGAAGGGAATTTACAATGGCCCATTGTCGGAGCTGCATGGCATCAATATGGCATATACCGATTCGGCAAGAATTATGGTAAAAATGTCTACAGAAACACAATTGACCCTCCAAAATGAAGATAAAGTCTATCCTAAAGAAGTAAGGATTTTCTTTTTTGATAAATTAGGAAATAATACCACAACGCTCCGAGGCGATTCGGCAAGATTTATTCGCTCCAAAAACCTCTATCACATAATGGGGCGTGTGTTGGTAAATAACCAAATCAAAAATGAGACTTTACAAACCGATGAGATGTTTTGGAGTCCAGATACAAAGAAAGTTTACACAGATAAACCCGTTGATATCAAAACCCCTGAACAAGTCTTACACGGTGTAGGAATGGATTCAAATCAAGATTTTACCGATTATACGCTTCGTCGAGTTACAGGAGTATTAAGTGTAAAAAACTTACCCCAATAAGCAAAAAGGTCAGCACTTATCAGTGTTGACCTTTTTGCTTATTGGGGCTTTCTTATTTCAATTCTGCAATAATATCGCTTACTTTTTGTTCGTACGTTTTGTCTAAAAATTCATTGTTATACCAAAATTCAAGTTTCTCCACGATTTGGGGAAGATAGATGTATGATTTATTTTTGAGATTATCTTGATAAATCATATCTGCTTTGGTATTATCTCCAAGCAATCTAGCAATGATAACCTCATTAGCTCTATTGAAGTGCTCATAAAGACATATCTTCCATTGATTATAACCTTGTTGTGTCATCTTCTCTCTGATAGGTTCAAATAAAGATTCTTTGTCCTGTAACAAGCTTTCATCTACTTTATCAATAGCTGGATTAACAAAAGAATGACCAAACTCGTGTACACAAATATCTCGTAACGAAACAGGATTGCCATATCCTAATTCAAGAGCTGATTGTTGGTTGACTTCTTTAGGTTTGTTAAAAGAAGCGAATATATTTCCTATTGTATCAGTATTCCCCACAGCAAAACCTTGTCCAAAAGGAATCGTAAGGCTAGGATATAGTCGATAGTTTTGAACATTTTTCCCGTACAGGTGCTCCATCTCAACAATGAAACTTTCTTGGGGAATATTTTTCGCCACTTCTTGAATCATTTTTTGATAGTATGGACTGTATTTTTTCAAAAAATCTTGAAAATTAATTTCAATAGCAAATTCATTGAAGGCATTTATCAATTTTTCGGCTTCAGCTTTTGAGCTATAATGGCTTAAAAAAGGATTGTCTTCACTCACTTTTGCACTAGGGAAATTATCTAGTTGTAATAAGAAGTTGGAATTATGGAGATAAAAATCTTTATCAAAGAAGGTTTTGATGATTGCTAAGTTTTTGGAGGTTAGAAAAGGCTTGAACTCGTTGCCAATTTTAGTAGTAAGGGCATACAAATCTTTTATCTTGACTTTCTCCCCATTCATCTCGAATGTTTGGTCGTCGGGAATATCATTAAAATCGCTTAGGTTTAATAGTGTATAGCATAGACCTAATAATTCAATATTTTGATGATAGTTTACTTGTATCTTCTTTTCTACTAAAGTTGGATACAGCAATGCAAAAGAACCTTGCGCTTTCTCTCCTGATATTTTTATTACTTGAGATTTCGACAAACTAATTTTCTGATGATTGACTCTATTGGGTGTTGCCAGTATTGTATTATTTGATGAAAGTAAAATCTTTCCTTTTGAGGTATTTACTGTTGAACTCAGATATACTATTGTATGAGGTTGTTGAGAAAATTTAAGTTTTTCAACTCCAGTAAATTCATCAAAACTAGCTTTTAGGTAGTCGTTATTAAGCTGTTCACTTTTCCAGTTTTTGGTTACTGAGCATGAACTAACAATGATTGATGCAATAAGCAATAAGGATAATTTTTTAGTCATTTGAGAGAGTTGTTTTGGGTGTAATACGATTTTAGGTTACAATAATAGCTAAGTTTTAGATGGAAGTAACTATTGATTTGATAGATGTACACAGAAATTGTTGAATGGAAAATAGAATGGTTAACACTGTAAAAAATAAAAACCTCGGAAGCTTCAGTTAGGCTGCTTCCGAGGTTTTTATTAAAATCTAACATCTTATTTATCGCAGGTATCTAATACCTTCTTGACTGATTTGACATCGGTAATAGTCGTTTCGCCACCCCATTCATTATAGATATAGGTTGTGATTTCGGCTACATCTATACCCTGTAATTGTTTATTTGCGGGCATTGGCTGATGATAGGTTTTTCCGTTTACGACAATGGTATCGCTCAACCCATTTCTGATACCACAAATAATACGATTTTTATTCTTTTTCAAGAAATCAGAACCATTAATAGGAGGGTATAGCCCGGCTAATCCTTTCCCATCTACTTGATGACAGTTTTCGCAATGTGTTTTGTACAATGCTTGTCCGTCGATATAATATTGTTTGAGCTTGAGTTCTTCTTGACTTTGGCAGGCCATCATCAAGGTCGTAACAAACAAACCGAATAAGAATTTTTTCATAAGAATATACCTATATTAATATGCTTTAGGCAATAAGCCGTAAGCATTAGGCAAAAATGTATCAATAATTTCTTAAAAAATACTTTTATACTTTTAGCTTACGGCATATAGCTTAATGCCTATTGCGGGTAAAATTAATCTAATTTTGCCCATTAACTTATTTCAACACTATTTTTGTGGATATTGCTCAGCTAAAAGCACTTCAATATCTTTTATTAAATTATCAACTTTTTCAGGAACAGTTCCGTCGTAGATACCTCTGATGTGGCGGTCTTTGTCTACCAAAATAAAGGCTCCACTGTGCACAATTCCACCTGGCTGAGTGGGGTCGTCGGTAGCGGTAACCATATAGCTTTTTTGACCAAGTTCATAGATTTTCATCTTGTCGCCTGTCACCATTTGCCATTTTTTAGAATCAAGCCCTAAGTTTTGTCCAAATTCTTTCAATACACTCGGCGTGTCGTGACGAGGGTCGATGGTGTGTGACAAAATCATGAAATGTGGATTGTCTTTATATTTTTCAAAAACTCTCAACATTTGAGTTTTCATTTTAGGACAAATCGTAGGACAAGTCGTAAAGAAAAAGTCAGCCACATAAATTTTGCCTTCAACATCTTTCTGCGTAAAAACTACAGAATCTTGATTGATAAAGCTAAAGTCAGGAATCGTATGATAAACCGAATCGGTGATGCTTTTACCGTTTTCTACTCTGATTTCTACGCTTTTTTGACCAAGATAGGGGAGTTTTTTTGAGCCATCAGAACATGACCAAGCCAATAATGCTATGCCTACCATTAAAGCTTTTTGGGTTAATGAAAATAGTCGCATTATTTACTTAAAAATTGTTTGGCGTTAGTAATACTTGTATTGGTAATATCTTTTACATCATTGATTCTTTTCTTCTCGTTTTCAAGGTATTTAATAACCTCATCATTGCCTTTGCCTTTTACAGATTCGGGGTTGTATTCGGCCATCCAGTTAGACATTTTAATATCTGCTGAATCAAGCTGAATAAACAAGTCTCGTGCTTTTACTGAGTCCTTAGAAACTTTGGCAACACTATCCAGTTGGCTTTTAAGGGTCATGATTTCATCCATCTTTGGCATTACTTCATCATGTACCGCAATCACCTCATCGATGAGTTTTTTTTGTTGGTCTTCTTGTTGTGCTTTTTGACAAGAGCTTGATAAAAAAAGGAACAACACAGGAATAATAATCTTTTTCATAAGCATTTAAAATATAGCATTCTGTGAACTAGCAAAGGGTACTGTGTGATTTGATGGAATCAAACAACAAAAAAAGCGGATGTTTGTCCCTGATAAAATGACAATGGTCAGTTATTATTCTTGAAGGTGTTTTTCAAGAATTTCACGGGCATTATTCAAAATTGCTATTGAGGGATTCTGTCCACCAATCATTTGAGCAATTTCCATAATACGTTCGTCTTTAGATAACTCCTTAATTCGAGAAACGGTTCTTTCTGACGAATGGTCTTTGTACACAAAATAATGTACTGCCCCTTGAGCTGCAATCTGATGTAAGTGTGTAATAGCGATAATTTGATGACTTTTACTCATCTCACGCATCATATTCCCTACTTTGATAGACACTTCACCCGAAATACCTGTATCAATTTCATCGAAAACGATCGTTGGTAAAGCACGTTTATTGGCCAAAATATATTTGATTGCCAGCATCAAACGACTAAATTCACCACCAGAGGCTACATTTTTGAGAGGCTGTGGCTTAATGCCTTTGTTGGCAGAGAATAACAAATTTACCACATTGATTCCCGTAGGAGATGGCTTGATAAATTCATTCTCAACTTTTAGAGCAGCGTTTGGCATTCCTAAGTCTATCAAAAGGCTTGTAATTTGAGCTTCAATCGTGCTCAAGACATTTAGTCGAGACTTCGAAAGGGCTTCTGCACTTTTTTGCAAAGCCTTCTCTGCCTTTTCAACCTTGGCTTTTGCTTCGGCTAGATTTTCGTCGAGATTCAAAACCTTACCAACTTTGACTTCTAAATCGGCCTGAATTTTCAGTAAATCTGTATCTTTTTTTACTTGATGCTTTTGTAACAAGTGATAGATTGTATCTACCCTAACTTGTAGTGCGGTAATTTTTTCGTTATCAATTTCTACTTGTTCCGATTCTCCTTCTATTTCATTGGTAATATCTTTTATTTCAATCAAACAAGAATTAAGTCTTTCTCGCAATTGTCTGAAATGCTCACCATATTGACTAATAGCGTTGAGGTTGGCTAAAGTGGTTCCGAATAAAGAAATGATAGATTGCTCAGTACCATTCAGTATCTCAACAGATTGTTGAAGTTTGGACTTTACATCTTCTGCATTTTCGAGCTTATTGAGTTCAGCTTCGAGTCCCTCCAATTCATGGCCTTTTAGTTTAGCTTTTTGAAGTTCTTCTAGTAAAAAAGAATTGTAATCAAATTCCTTTTTACTGTTTTTAGCATCACTAACTAATTCATCATAAGCTTTGTAGGCTTTTTGATAATTACTAAAATCAAGTTTGTATTTTTCGAGAAGGGTATCATTTTGAGCAAAAGTATCAACTATTTGAAGTTGATATTCGGTAGCACCCAACAACAAATTATCATGTTGAGAATGCACATCCATCAATTGGGAAGCAATTCGACGGAGCGTTTCAAGATTTACAGGAGTGTCATTAATAAAAGCACGAGTTTTGCCCTGAGGCGATATTTCTCGACGAATAATGCAATGATCCTCATAATCGAGTTCTTCTTCATCAAAAAGGTTTTTGATAATAAAGCCAGAAAGGTTGAACTCACCTTCAATCACACATTTATCTTCTGGATTATAGAGGGTCTTGGTATCGGCACGATTCCCTAACAACAAGCCAATAGCTCCCAACATAATAGACTTACCCGCACCTGTCTCACCCGTGATGATGTTTAAGGCGGGATTTGGAGTCAACTCCAGGCGCTCAATCAGCGCATAGTTTTTTATCTTTAAATGAGTAAGCATCGCATTATGAAGAATCCAGAAAGGTAAAACTACCCGTCCAAAGATGATGTATCTTGATTAAGTATATAAGGTTTGGTCAAAATCTTAAGCAAACCTCTAAGCTCTTGGCTAATAACCGTAAGCTACGACGACATTTTTACAAAAATACAATCTATAATATTATCAATCGGTAAATTTAATCTTCAAATTTTGCGCTACGTTTTTGAGTTTGCGCCAAAAATGCCTCTTGCAAGTCATTGGACAATAGCATCGCTGCGTTCCAAGTAGCCATATATTCAAGGCTGTTTTTGGTCGAATGCTCCAAACTGTAGTTCAGAATATGTTTAGTTCCTCTAATAGCTACAGGCGATTTGGAAGCAATTTGTGTGGCAATTTCCCATACATATTTATCAAGTTCTTCTCTCGACTCGAATGCTTTATTAACGAGCCCTATTTGTTGAGCTTCTATACCCGAAACCGCCCTGCCAGTAAAAGCTAGCTCCCTAGCTATACTAGGATTTATGAGTTTGGGTAAACGCTGTAAAGTACCAAGATCAGCTACCATACCCATGTCAATTTCTTTTATCATAAAATAAGCGTCATTGGTACAATAGCGCATATCTGCCGCACAAATCAAGTCTACACCTGCGCCAATACACCCGCCATGAATAGCCACCAAAACAGGTTTTGTACAATTTTCGATGGCATTGATAGGTGTTTGTAGGTCGAGTATTTGTTTACGAAGCTTTTCTCTTCTTTTACCCTCGCAAGATATGGTATTTTGTGTGATTGACATCAATAATGACAAATCAATTCCCGCACAGAAATGTTTACTATCTCCTCCCGAAACAATCACTACACGGATGGTATCATCGTCATTGATTTGCTCAAAAATCAACTCTAATTCCTCCCACGATTTAGTATCTAACGCATTAGCCTTGTGGGGTCTATTGATGGTGATTTGGGCAATATGGTTTTGTATGCTGAACAGAAGTGTTTCCATGTTAAAAATAGTTTAGCCTAATATTGAAAGATTAAGATAAGAATTCTTTTGTTACAGAATGAATCTATAAAAATTTAGCAGAATTTAATTGAATATTAAAGTCTTGTATTTCAAATTGTTGTAATATTGCCCCCGAATAAAAATGAGCTAAATAATAATTACTTTTTGCTCTTTGGCATTCACCTTTTACCTTTACGAAACTTTTCTTAATAATAGGAATTTTCAATAACAGATAACGACACGAAAAAATGAGTGTACTTGTTAACAAAAACTCTAGAATAATTGTACAAGGCTTTACGGGCTCGGAAGGTACTTTCCATGCTCAGCAGATGATAGAATACGGCTCGAACGTCGTAGGTGGTGTTACTCCAGGAAAAGGTGGTACTACTCACCTTGACCGTCCGGTTTTCAATACTGTATTGGAGGCTGTTCAACAAGTAGGTGCTGACACTTCGATTATTTTTGTTCCGCCTGCATTTGCTGCAGATGCTATCATGGAATCAGCTGACGCAGGTATCAAAGTGATTATTTGTATCACTGAAGGTATTCCTACAAAGGACATGATCTACGCTAAAGAATACATCAAAGGCAAAGAAACTCGTTTGATTGGCCCTAACTGTCCAGGCGTAATGACTGCTGGAGAATGTAAGGTAGGTATCATGCCTGCATTTATTTTCTCTAAAGGTAAAATTGGTATCGTTTCAAAATCAGGTACTTTAACTTACGAAGCAGTAGATCAATTAACAAAAGCTGGCTTAGGTCAGACTACAGCTATCGGTATTGGTGGTGACCCAATCATTGGTACTACTACTAAAGAAGCTGTTGAGTTGTTGATGAATGACCCTGAAACTGAAGGTATCGTAATGATCGGTGAAATCGGTGGAGGAATGGAAGCTGAAGCTGCTCGTTGGATCAAAGAAACTGGTAACCAAAAACCAGTTGTTGGTTTCATCGCAGGTCAAACTGCTCCAAAAGGTCGTCGTATGGGTCACGCTGGTGCTATCATCGGTGGCGCTGACGATACTGCTGCTGCTAAAATGGCTATCATGGAAGAGTGTGGTATCCATGTAGTACACTCACCAGCTGACATTGGTGAAACCATGTTGAAGGCTTTAGGTTTGAAATAATTGTGAGTCGGTAGTTGGCTTTTGCTGATAGGTGATGTAATTTTGTAAAAATATTACACGGTATTGCAACAAGTTAACGATTCATATTATCAAAATACGGCAAAACCTGACAAATCGATATTTGTCAGGTTTTTGTGCTTCATGCCATTACAAGCATTCTTAGTTGGAATGCTCTTGTATTGCACAGTGTCGTCTTCGTTGGCAGGAAATGTGGGTCCAAACAGCGCCTATTATTTGGTATATGACTACCATGATGATTGGCAGGTATTTGACGAACAATATAAAGCCTATGTTCCTTACATTCGTAACGAACATAAAGATTACAACTCCTTCAGCTTATTTTTTGATTCGGAAAATTACCGAGGGTATAAGTTGTTATACTTTTCAAGTAAAGAAAACTACCTTTTTATCAACGCTTCTTTACAGCGCAAACTCCCAGTAGATCAGTGGGTGGTAATGGATGTAGATAGTTTGAAAGAGAAATATGGTAAGACTAAAGTATTTTTGACTTTCTATGGCAACAATACTAGCGTTGAAGCTATCTCTGTATTAGTAGGAAATAAGGTTTCGAAGGTAGAAAAGAGTATCCAAATCTCCGATTCTTTGCTGACAGTAATTCCTAGAGAGCTGACACCTTTTCAAGATTATTTGATACTAAGTATTTTATTTTTGGCAATATGCTATGCGTTTTTGTATAATATACAGCCAAAGGCATTTGACCGATATTTTAGTATTAGGGATTTACTTACCATTAATCTTCGAGAAGATTCCTTAGTGATAAATAAACCATTTGATTTGGCTAATTTATTATTTGTCCTTAATCTAAGCTTTACGTTATCGTTTATTATCATGTTAGTGCAAAATGAGGAAACCGATTTGTTTTCAGTAAGCACAATTTTGATGGATAGCGAAAGTTTAATGGGTTTGTTTACCAACTTTATAGAATTAGGGGTAGTTGTATTTTTTATTTTGATTGGAAAATACATGGCACTGGCTATTTTGACCAACCTTTATAGATTAGAGAACATTACCAATATTCACTTTTTTAAAGTTATTCAGGCTTCAAGTATATTTTTCTTATTGTTGGCAATAGGGTTGAGTTTTTGCTCAGTATCGTATCCCGACGTACTTCGAAATGCTCAAGAAATCCTGTTTGTACCTATTTCATTCTTTTTTATCGTAAGATTAATATTGATTTACTTTACGATAAATAAGCTGACACCGTTAAAAAATCTGTATTTATTTTCGTATCTTTGCATCGTTGAATTAATCCCCTTGATAGTAGGGATACGATTTGCCATATAATAGGCCTCAACATTTATCACCACATTAAAGTTTAACTGCATTGAGCATGAGCGAAACAACAGTAAACGCACATCCAGACAGATTAACCAAAGTATCCAGCATTTTAGTGTCACAAGCACGGCCAACTGATGAAAAGTCACCTTATTTTGAGTTGGCAAAAAGATACAATATTAAGGTAGATTTTCGTCCATTTATTGAGATACAAGGCGTTTCATTCAAAGATTTCCGTAAGCAAAAAATCAACATTCTAGACCATACGGCTATTATTTTCACGAGCCGTAATGCTGTAGATCACTTTTTCCGTATCTGCAAAGAAGCACGTATTGAGGTTCCAGCAGATATGAAGTATTTCTGTATTACAGAACAAACAGCTATTTACCTTCAGAAATATATTGTTATTCGTAAACGTAAAATTTTCTCAGGGCAAAAGACAGCAGCAGATTTATTAGAGTTGATTAAGAAGCACAAAAGTGAGAAGTTTTTATTTCCTTGCTCAGACAAACGTCGCAACGATATTCCTGAGTTTATGGGTACAAACGATTTGCATTTGACTGAAGCTGTGATGTACGAAACAGGATCATCAGACTTATCTGATTTGGAAGATGTATACTATGACATTTTAGCTTTCTTTAGTCCATCTGGAATAAAATCTTTGTTTGATAACTTCCCAGATTTTCAGCAAAACAAAACTCGTATCGCAGCATTTGGACCTACTACGGCCAAAGCTGTTACGGACGCTGGATTGATTTTGGATATTCAAGCTCCACTTCCTAATGCCCCTTCTATGTCGGGTGCACTGGAATTATACATCAAAAAAGTAAACGGCTTGTAGAAAAGTTTACTATTGAATCAACGAGGTCAGATTTGTTATGCAAGTCTGACCTCTTTTTGTTTTACCTACAACAAAAGCACTAGTTCAACCGTTTATATCTCGTGATTATGCGTAGTTAAAATTTTCCCGTAAAATCTGAAACGATTTTTGTAATAATCCTGTCTCTGAAAACAGAAATTGTAGTGAATATTTGGAAATTGTTATTAGTTTTGGGAAAGCAGAAGTTTAGGTTATGCTGAACTTCTGCAAAAACTATGTGAACGATTGCCTCTTAATCATTTGAGTACATTGATGTACGAGCATACCTAGTTCAAGAACATTATGCAGAAACAACTATTATTCATTTTGTTAGCCTTTGGATTAATTGGGATTTTCCCTGCAAGCGCACAGCAGGATGCTCAGTTAAGTCAATATATGTTTAACCCTTTATATATCAACCCCGCAGCAGCAGGGCTTGATGGGGTACTTAAATTCCAGCTACACTATCGTAATCAATGGACAGGTTATCAAACTTCGTTAGATGGTTCTGGGTCTTTGGGTACCCAAATCTTTAACGTATCTATGCCCCTCAATGGCCTTAGAAGTGGAGTAGGTTTGTCGTTTGTTAATGATAAAACCCCTTCAGGTGCAGGATATCAGGACTTAAAGCTTGCTTATTCGTTTCAATTGAAATTTTCTGATGCTAGCCTATTATCTTTAGGAGCAAGTGGAGGGTTTCATATCAAAAATTATGATAATAGCTTTCGTCCAAGGGATGAGAACGATCCAATTTTGGACGGATTAACAGGTAGAATCAGTCAAAGTAGACCTGATTTTAGTGTAGGTGCTATCTTTAAAAGCAGTAATTTTCAGATAGGAGCTAGTTTTAATCATGTGAACCAGCCTGAATATAATTTTGGAATTGCAAGTTTGTCAAACAAAGCAGTTCAGACAGTTAATATTCATGGGAATATCAATTATTATTTGAGTGAAGATATAGAAATAGTGCCAACTGCATTATTTAAAACAGACTTTAAATCGCAAGTACTAGAAGGAGGAGCTATATTGAACTACCAAGAAAAATACTGGTTTGGAGGCTCTTATCGCTTGAATGATGCTGGCATTATTATTGCTGGCATTTCATTATTACAAAATAACGCATTACGAATCGGTTATTCGTTAGATTTGACCTCAACGCGAGGAGCATCCGCCAAAGCCCCAACCTCGCATGAAATATTGCTCAGTTATTCGTTACCGGCTCCTAAACTTTTAGCAGGCAAAAAAGCGCCTGTTAGGACTCCAAGATTTAGAAAATAAGGCTCAGTTTCTTCCGAATTAGCGGAGAAGCTTAAAAAACCACAGTTTCTAATCAGATGCTTGTGAATCAAATCTCTATTGTATTAGAGTACTAGGTAAAAAATTATTAACTTTGCTTATCTCAGATAGCATACTAAATTTTTTTTTTACTCGTTTTAAGAAAAATTAACAAAGATAATTTTGCTTTCTGAGTAATTTCTGCCATTCACAATATTTTGGGCAAGAAACTTTTTCTAGTGTACCATTAGTAATAAAATCAATATCACTTACAATTTTGAGAATTATTTACCCGTTTCAAAGCAGGTATCAATCGCAAAAGTAAAATCAATATGAATTACAGTGTAATTTTCAGGAAAACTCTATTATTAATCCTACTAGCTGTTCCTGTACTATTGTTAGATAGTTGTAGTTCTTCATCTGGTAAAAAAGGTGGAAAAACTTCAAGTAGTAAAAGCAAAAGTGGAAAAGGTAGAGAAGTTGCCTCGAAAGGAAAAGGAGGTAAGAAGGGACGTAACAGCAAAAAAGACGACATTGGCATGGTCAATGGTGAAGTTGCTGCTACCGCTCGTAAAGGGTGGAAACAAACTACTCCACTAGGAATGGTACTAATTCCTTCTGGCTCTTACATGATGGGTCAAGCAGATGAAGATATCGTTTCATCATCTGTAAACTTCAACAAGCGTGTGTCTGTTGCACAATTTTTCTTGGATGATACAGAAATCAGTAACAATGAGTATCGTCAGTTTACAACTGCTATGTTGACAGACTCTATTTCTGTATTAGGCGAAGAGAAAATTATGTCAGAGTATTATCCTGATACAACTGTATGGAGTAAGGACTTTACTTATCACAATGGAGACCCTATGACAGAGTACTACTTCTCAAGCCCAGCATTTGACCTTTATCCTGTGGTAGGTGTAAGCTGGAGAGCTGCTAAGTATTT
This sequence comes from Flectobacillus longus, assembly GCF_030056705.1. Lineage (GTDB taxonomy): Bacteria > Bacteroidota > Bacteroidia > Cytophagales > Spirosomataceae > Flectobacillus > Flectobacillus longus. The sequence continues at coordinate 65,938 of NZ_JASHIC010000016.1, read as the reverse complement.
CTGCGAATGGCGTACAAAAGCACTAAATGATTATCGTACTGCTGAAGGCATGTATATTTCCCCTCGTTATAGACTTCCTTCTGAAGCAGAGTGGGAATGGGCTGCACGTGGCGGAAAAGCTTCAGCTAAATATCCTTGGGGTAACCCTTATGTAGCAAATGGAAAGGGTTGTTTGTTAGCTAACTTCAAGCCACATAGAGGTAATTATGATTCGGATGGATATGCTTATACAGCACCTGTAAATGCTTATAACCCTAATGATTATGGCTTGTACAACATGGCAGGTAACGTAGCAGAATGGTGTATTGATGCTTATTCTGATAACGCTGTAGCTATTACTTGGGATTTGAACACATTGAACGATGATAAAGATGAGCCACGTAAAGTAATTAGAGGTGGTTCATGGAAAGACGTTGCCTATTATCTTGAGACAGGTACTCGCTCTTATGAGTATGAAGATAAAAAACGTTCTTACATCGGCTTCCGTTGTGCTATGACGCACTTGGGTCGTTCGTCAGGAAAAGAATTTAGATAGAATATTTTCAAAAGGTAATCAGTTGTTTGGGCAAAGTGTGCATCAACAACTGATTACCTTTTACTTTGAAATAAAGCGTAAAGTAATATTGAAAAAAAACTACTTTTTAATCATTTTAGATTTAAGTAATACGAAAAAGACTTAGGTTTTTTTCAATTTTTAAAAACAAAACTCGAAACTGTACATTTTAAATTCCACTTTTAATCATTTTCAGATCAAATGAAGGGCTTAGAAAAAATTATTAACGTTATCGCCAGTGCTGGTGCCGCAGTAGTTATTGTTGGAGCATTGTTTAAAATCTTACACTTAGAAGGAGCCAATCAAATGCTAATGGTAGGTATGCTAACAGAGGCTGCTATCTTTATCCTTTTTGCCATCCTTTATGCTACGGCTAAGCCTGAAAGAGAATACGAATGGGAAAGAGTTTACCCTGAATTATCAAAAGATTTCCAAGGAGAATTACCAAAATCATCTTCTCGTGGTTCATTTACTGGAGGTTCTGGTTTGACTGCTAAAATGGATGAAGCATTAGCAAACGCAAAGGTTTCTCCTGAGGTGTTCGATAACTTAGGTAAAAGTCTTAAATCATTGACTGAATCTGTTTCAAAAATTGGCGAAATATCAGATGCAACTATTGCAACTACTGAATACGCTAAAAATGTAAAAGCTGCTTCTGCTTCAGTTAGCGAAATGAACAAAGCGTATGGCATTACATTAAATGCCGTTTCAGAATTGTCTACAGCTACACAAGATGCAAAAGACTACCGTGCTCAGTTCCAAAAAATCACACAAAGTATGTCTGCTCTTAATGCAGTATATGAATTGGAATTACAAGATACTAACAAGCATTTGAAGGCGATGAATACTTTCTATGGCAATCTTACTTCTGCTATGGAAAATATGTCTGATGCTAGCAAGGATACTCAACAGTTTAAGCAAGAGCTTGCTAAATTGACTAACAACCTAACTTCTTTGAACAATGTTTATGGAAGTATGTTGTCAGCTATGAAAGGCTAATAATCTGTAGCTGATTGTAATGTCAAAGAGATAGAAACGAAAGTTTCGAAAGTAGTCATTCTTAAATGTTAAAATCCTCAAGTATAATATACGATGGCAGGTTTAAAAGAAACGCCCAGACAGAAGATGATTGGGATGATGTATTTGGTGCTAACAGCCTTGCTTGCTTTGCAAGTAAGTGATGCCCTCTTACAGAAATTTGTGCTATTAAATAACAGCTTGGAAACGGCTAACCAGTCGGCAGCTGAGAAAAATAAAGGAACAATCCAAGGTATTGATTCAAAAATTAAGGAGTTACCAAACCCTGGTGCTTATGCAGATATTTCACGCAAAGCTGCTGAAGTACATAAGATTGCTGAGGCTGTAATTTCTCAAATTGAGGAAGCAAAAGCTAAAGTAATTGAGTCGGGTGGTGGTATTGACCCTGAAACTGGTCAAATCAAAAACCCTAAAGAAGAAGAAAAAGTGTATCAAATAATGGTAGGTTCTGGTAAAAAAGGCATTGCTTACCTATTAGCTTCTTCAATGGAAGATTATGTTAGCAAGCTTTCTGCTATTGCTGATAAAGGCACTGTATTTCCTGCTTTAGCTTTAGGTGCTAAGGATGATCCTATTGCATCGAGAGATGCAAATCAAAGAAATAAAGACTTTGCAGAATTAAATTTTGCTCAAACACCAGTACCTGCGGCTTTGGCAACATTGAGCCAAAAGCAAGCTGAAGTTAGACGTTATGAAAGTGAAGTTCTAGGTCAATTAGCTGCTAAAGTAGGGGCAAAAGAAGTGAAATTTGACAAAGTATTTGCTCAAGTTTCTGCTAATGCTAATACTGTTGTTGCTGGTATGGACTATGAAGCTGAGGTATTTATTGCAGCTACTTCAAGTGGTTTTACACCACGCATGAGCTTGAACGGTTCGGCACTTCCAGTGAAAGATGGTCGTGGTCAAATTAAGTTCAAAACGGCTGGTGGCGAATATGACAAAAATGGTTTAGCTCGTAAGTCATATACTGCTTCGGTATCATATATGAGTCCAACAGGTGCTAAAACAGAATCAATTACAAAAGAATATTTTGTATTGAAACCAACCTATAACATCGAAACAGCAACATTACCTGCCTTATATTTGGGTTGTGCAAACCGTTTGAGTGTTGTAAGCCCAGGTTTGGGTGCTTTATGGAATCCATCTTTTTCTGCTGATGGTGGTGAAACAATTGCTGGAGAGCGCGGTAAAGTTACCATCGTTCCAAGTGCCGCCACTGTTACTTTGAATGTAACAAACGGTGGAACGTTGTTGGGTAAAGAAACTTTCCGCGTAAGACGTGTACCAAGACCAGAAGTTAAAATCTATGGTAATGGTGGTGAAATTGATGAAAAACGTGGCGCTAGCGCAAGTGGTCTTCGTACAATCGAGGCTCGTGCCCTTGCTGATGAATCATTTAAAGCAACTAACCCTGAAGATGCTCAGTTCCGTGTATCTGAAATCTATGTAGCATTAGCTCGTGGAACGAAGAAAGTAGGAGAGGTTACAGGTAGTGGTTCTGTAAATGTTTCTAGTTTGGCATCACAAGCACAAGCAGGCGATAGATATTATATTGAAGTAAGAGGAGTACAACGTAGAAACTTTAAGGGAGCTGTAGAAAATATCCCTTATAACATGCCGAAGGTACTTCCATTGAACTAATTGCAGAATAAAATATTAGTTTGATTTCAATAAATATTGATAATCTGTCGTTTAGAATTCGAGGTTTATTGGTAAAAGCCAACCCTCTTTCCTGAAATTTGGTTGGTAATTGTAAAACTAATAGCGACTTAACTCAAATGAAGAATTTAGTAAAATACGCAAGTGTAGCCCTTATAACATTGGCAACTTGCTCGTTGGCAACAGCGCAAGAAAAAGATAACAACGGAAAAAATCCAGATTCTGTTCGTCCAATTGATGATTCAAATATCATGTGGAAGCGACGTTTGTGGAGAAGAATGGATTTGAATGAAAAACAAAATCAGCCGTTTTTCTCTAAAAATAACGAAATCACTAAATACTTGGTTGAATGGGTTCAGAGTGGTGTTTTACAACCATATAAAGACGATTCTTTGAAAAGAAAACTTTCAAAAGAGGAGTTTATGAAGAATCTCGAAATCGACGAAGATTTTAACGATGGAGCCCTTTCTGCTGAAGAAAAAGCTGCTGGTTTTGGTAACGAATCAGCTGCAACTTCAGGTGGTGGTGCAGACGATGGTTGGGGTGACCCTAAGCCAAAAGCTGGTGATAACAAAGTAGCTGGCTCAAAACCAGCACCTGTTGTAGCTACTAATGGAAACTACCGTTTTCCAAGAGAATTGACTATTCTTGAAATCAAAGAAGATGCAGTTTTTGACAAACAACGCTCAAGATTGTATTTTGATATCCAAGCAATTACAATCATTATTCCTGCAAGCAAAACTGCTGCTGGTTTTGATAAAACTGTGGCGTCGTTTCGTTATAAAGACTTAGATAAATTATTCCGTAGTAATCCAAATTGTATCTACTACAACACGCAAAACGAAGCTCAGCATAAAAATATGGCAGATGCTTTTGATTTACGTTTGTTTAGTGCTCGCCCAATTAAGTTCGGTAACCCAGAGGATAAAGACTTGGTTCAGATGTATGGTGGCGATAAAAAAGGATTGGTAATGTCTCAACAGTTAGAATACAAACTAATGGAGATGGAACATAACCTTTGGGAATACTAAAATCAAGTCGTGATATTTTGTAATAAAAAAGGAGATTCGATACGTCGAATCTCCTTTTTTATTATTCATGATTGATGATATTGAGTTGTTCTTTGAGTGATTTAGCTTTGGCTTTGCCCAATAGCGTTTCTAATTCTTCAAGAGGAGCTTCATAAATCTTGCTAACTGTTCCAAAATGTTTTAAGAGTTTGGTTGCTGTTATTTTTCCAATTCCTTCAATATTTTCGAGTTGACTAATAATAAAATTCTTACTGCGTTTGTCTCTGTGTTTGGTAATACCAAAACGGTGAGCTTCGTCCCTTAGTCGCTGTATGAGTTTCAACGACTCCGATTTTTTATCAATATAAAGAGGGATACTGTCCTCTGGAAAATAGATTTCTTCAAGTCTTTTAGCAATGCCAATAATCGGAACTTTTCCGTAAAGATTTAAAGCTTTCAGGGCATCGCACGATGCCGAAAGCTGCCCTTTTCCACCATCTACAATAATTAAATCAGGAAGGTCAGCTTCTTCTTCCAAAAGTCTTGAATAGCGACGTGTTATTACTTCATACATCGTAGCAAAATCGTTTGGCCCTACGACTGTTTTAGGGGTAAAGTGTCGATAATCTTTCTTAGAAGGAATCCCATCTTTAAAACAAACCATGGCAGATACAGGATTTGTACCCTGAATATTGGAGTTATCAAAGCATTCGATATGTCTCGGAAGAGTTTTGATCTGTAAATCATTTTTTAAGGTAAGTAAAACTCGCATTTTACGATCGCCGCCACTTTCTTCAGCAACTTGCCTATCTGCCTTTTCTTTTCTGAAGTATAAAACATTTTTAAGAGACATATCCAAAATTTTTCGCTTATCCCCAATCTGTGGAAGAGTATTTTCGACGCCTTTTAATTCGATAGCCAGTGGAATATTTGTGATAACTTCTTTAGCCTCACTCTGGTATTTATCACGCATTTCCCATACCATCATCGTCAAGATATCTTCATCTAGCTCATCTAATTTCTTTTTTACGTCCCACGTTTGAGTTTGAGTAATAAAGCCATTCGTAATTTTCATGAAATTTAGGAATGCTGTTTGCTCATCAGATACAATTGAAAACACATCAACATCCTTGATATTGGGATTGACAACTGTTGATTTGCTCTGAAATTTATCTAAAACCAAAAGCTTTTCCTTAAACTCTTGAGCTTCTTCAAAAGCAAGTTTTGAGGCTGCTGCGAGCATCATTTCTTCAAAATACCCCTTAGGTAAATTCAAATTGCCTTTAAGGATATGTTTTGCTTGGTCTATTTCAGCGATATATTCTTCCTCCTTTTGTAATCCCTCACACGGACCCTTACAGTTACCTATATGATATTCAAGACAAACCTTAAATTTGCGATTATTTATATTAGAAGGGGTAAGATTGAGGGTGCAAGTTCGGAATTTATAGAGTTGCCCAAACATTTCCAAAATCGCATACATAGCTTTTTGGTTGGCAAATGGGCCAAAAAAAGTCCCCAACTTACGGTCTACCCTTCGTGTGGTAATTACCTTAGGAAAAGGTTCGTTTGTGATACAAATAAAAGGGTACATCTTGTCGTCACGCAACAAGATATTAAACTTGGGCTGGTATTTTTTAATAAGGTTATTTTCCAGAAGTAGGGCATCAAATTCAGTATTCACAATCGTAAATTCGATTTTGCGAATTTGGCTAACAAGTCTTTTGGTTTTTCGGTCGTGCTGGTTTGATTTTACAAAATAGCTACTAACACGATTTTTAAGGTTTTTGGCTTTACCAACATAAATAACAGTTCCTTCGCTATCAAAATATCGATACACACCAGGTTCTTCTGGAACTTTGGCCAATTCGGCCTTGTAATCAAAATCACTCATAGAATTAATTCCTTTGTACAGTAACTAGAACAACAAATCTACTTAAAAAATCAACGATGAAAGAGAAATGTTTGAGAGCTCTTTTCAAAAGTAAACACAACTAAATCCATTCATCCTTAGCAATATATCCATTCGATAAGAATCGAGAATTAAATTGTTTTAAATATTTTTTGATTCAAAGATATAATTGTATTTTCGTGGTAAAATAAAATAACAGAACAGTACAGAACAGTTGGTCGTCTGTTTTGCAAAAAAGCTAACTAAAAAACAATCCCTATAAGATGGCAAACATTACATTGGGCGATAAAGAATATTTCGCTGGTATTGGTAAAATTCAATTTGAAGGTCGTGAGTCAGACAATCCTCTTGCATTCAAATGGTACGATGAAAATCGTGTGATTGCAGGTAAAACGATGAAAGAGCATTTGCGTTTTGCTGTTGCTTATTGGCATACATTCTGTGGACAAGGTGCAGATCCATTTGGTCCAGGAACACAGCAATTTCCTTGGGATATAAAAGCGGGTGCTGTTGACAGAGCAAAAGATAAAATGGATGCAGCTTTTGAATTTTTTACTAAAATCGGTGCTCCATATTACTGTTTTCATGATATTGACTTAGTTGATGAAGGAAACTCAATGAGCGAGTACGAATCAAACCTACAGTCAATCGTTGACTATGCAAAGCAAAAACAAGCAGCTTCTGGTGTAAAGTTATTGTGGGGTACTGCAAACGTGTTCTCTAACCCACGTTATATGAATGGCGCTTCTACAAACCCAGACTTCTCTGTGGTTGCACACGCTGGTACACAGGTGAAAAATGCGATTGACGCTACGATTGCCTTAAATGGTGAAAACTATGTATTCTGGGGTGGTCGTGAAGGTTATATGACCTTATTGAACACAGACATGAAACGTGAATTAGCTCACATGGGACAATTCTTAACAATTGCTCGTGACTATGCTCGTAAAAATGGATTTACTGGTAAATTCTTCATCGAACCTAAACCTTGTGAGCCAACGAAACACCAATATGACTTTGACTCAGCAACTGTAATTGGATTTTTGAAAGAATACGGTTTAGAAAATGATTTCATGTTGAACCTTGAAGTAAACCATGCTACTTTGGCTGGACACACATTCCAACACGAATTACAAGTAGCTGTAGATAATAACATGTTGGGCAGTATGGATGCCAACCGTGGTGACTACCAAAATGGCTGGGATACTGACCAATTCCCTAACAACTTAAATGAATTAACAGAATCAATGCTAATCATTTTAGAAGGAAAAGGGATTACACAAGGAGGTATTAACTTCGATGCTAAAATCCGTCGTAACTCGACTAATTTAGAAGATATTTTCTTTGCACATATTGGTGGTATGGATTCATTTGCAAGAGCTTTGGTAATTGCTGATAATATCTTGACTAAATCACCATACAAAAAAATTCGTTCAGACAGATATGCTTCTTTTGATTCAGGCAAAGGAGCAGAATACGAAGCAGGTAAATTAACATTAGAAGATTTGCGTGATATTGCTTTAGCACACGGTGAGCCAGCTCGTACAAGTGGCAAACAAGAGCTTTTGGAAAATATCATTAACCAATATATCTAAAAGTAAAAGTTCGTATTAACAGAATAATGGATATAAAAAATCCCTCTTACACTTGTGAGAGGGATTTTTTGTTTTATTTATAAAAAGTGAAAATATTTTATTAAAAATAAGAAAAATCATATATTGTGTATAATTTTATACGATTAACATTGAATAGTTATTAGTTGTGAAATATTTTTTACTTGATAAAATCTTAGAATTTTCAATGGTAAAATCTTATATAATTAGAACATCTCATTAAAATTAAAACCTAAAACAATGAAAAAACACTATTTCCTAATTGCTTTAATATTATACTGTCACTATCACCTTTTTGCTCAAAGCGTTTCTTTAGATACTCTTGTTTTGGCTTCTGGAGAAACAAAAATAGGCACACTGAAGGAAAAAGAATGGATGAAAAATCCTTCAAAAATTAAATTTATTACAACCGAGAGCAAACCCCTTGAATACTTTCCGACACAACTTAAAGGGTTTAAAGTTGGAGAATCTGGAGAACAATATGAAACACATACTGTTTCTATGGATTTGAGCATGTTGGGTAATAGTTATACATCTAATGCTGAGTCAATAATCGTAAAAGATACAACGGTATTTTTGTCAGTTTTAGTTGAAGGACAAGCTCGATTGTTATATTACATGGATAATCGCAGAAAGGAGCACTTTTATCTACAATTAAAAGGAGAGGCTAAACCAGAAGAATTGATTGAAAGAAAAGAGTATATTCTGCGAAATGGACAAAGAGTATTGGCAACAAGCAAAGATTACCTAGCGCAATTATCTGTACTTAAGAATTGTAATGAGTTAAATGACTTTTCGGGGGTAAGTTTAACAAAGAGTTCTCTAATAAAAACATTGGTAAAATATAATCAATGTGTCGGAGATGCTACTGTCAAAGTTGTTCGAGAAGACAATGAAGTCTTTGAAGTTTGGGCACAACTTGGTGTAGGTATGGGTTTTCAGAGGCAGTACGACTACAAAAAAACGCCACTAGATTTTAATAATATTCATCCAGTAATTGGTATAGGCTTGGACATGGTAATACCTCGAACAAAAAACAAATTTAGGGTTACTGTTGATGCCAATTATCACTCATTTGACGGAAATAATATTTCGTATCCCTCTGAGTCAAAATACATCAACCTAACATTGGGTCCTAAATATGACCTTCTAAATAATAAGAAAACAAGACTATATGTAACAGCAGGGTATGGAATTTATGTAAAATTATCTAATGCGCAAAAGGACAATAGTTGGGTTCGTCCAATAGATTTGAGTGGAGAATATGGAGGGTTAGGTTTTGTACACAAGAGAGTAGCTGTAGAATTAAAATATGAAAATGTAAATAACGCTTTTAATTGGTTGTATTCAACTCAGTCTGCTTATAATTTCAGTCTTTTACTTAAGTATCGTTTACTTTAATCAATAACAATAAAATGAGGCTATCTTAATTAGAGATAGCCTCATTTATTACAAACTACCACGTACAATAAGTGAACATGGGCTTGCGACTTTTCCTTTTTGTCTATTTCTTACCATTCGCCCCGCTAGTTTTCCCATCTTTTGAAAGTCATTTGAGATTGTGGTAATGCCATCTTCGCCTAAAATTTGTTTGATAGGCGTATCATCATAAGTTAATAGACCAACATCTTCTCCTAATTTTAGTCCTTTTTTATTGACATGATTCATAAAGCGTATGATATCACTTTCAAGAAAAAGGATATAAGCTTGTCCTGCTTCTATACAATCAACTTCGAGATTATCTATGATACGAGAATCTATTCCAAAATCATTTGTGAATCTTTTGAATCCTTTAGTAATACCATTTGGAGTATATTGAAATTGATTTTTACTAAGGAAAAGCGTAATAGCCTTATATTTTTTAAGAAGAGGTAGTGCTTCCTGTAAACCTGAGTAGATATTTTCTTCAAAATTTTGATACAAAACCGCATAGTCATTATCAAATTCATCTATGTCAATATCCAAAACTAAAAGCTTATCTTTTGGTATTTGTCCTACAATATGTGAAACATCCTCATTGAAGTGAGGCATTACAATATAAAAATTGTAGTTTCCAATATTATTGATTAGTACATTTTCAAATACCTTTAAATCATGATAATGAAAAAACAAATTGATAGCTACATTATCACCTAGAGCTTCTTTAAGTGAGTGAAATAGCGTTTCTTTATAGGCATTCATAGCATCGAAAAGGACAAACACGTGCATAGTTGTTTGCACGTCAGTTGACGCTACAAAATATCCCTTTCCATGTTGAGCTGCTACAATTCCACGTTCTCTTAATTCTTCATAAGCCCTAATGATAGTCATACGAGCAACACCCAATGATTGAGTAATTTCATTGATTGTAGGTAGTTGGTCACCACGTTGAAGTGAACCATTCTGAATTTTTTCAATGATATCATCAATGAGTTGTTGGTATTTGGGTTTTTGAGCGTTTGGCTCTATTTGTAAGTATTTGCCCATTTTTAAATAAATGATTCCAGTCCTAGTGCCTAAAATGGATAATAGACCAAGTTAGTCAGGAAATTGCTGATATGAAAATTTTGCTTGGTGGTGCGATTAACTTAAGTAGAATAAGTGCGACAATCGATAAAGCAATTATGTGTGGTAAAACTAATAAGTTTTTTATAAAAAAATGAAGAAATATTTGCATGAAAAAAATATTATATAGAATTTTACTTCATAGAACAGTACAGAACACGATTCGAATTGTCTTTTTTTAATATATAAGTTATCAAAACATCAATTTGAATATTCCTTTATTGTATTTTTCTTATTTTTAAACGGTTGATAAAAAAACTTTTAAAAATTCAATATTTCACGCTTAAAGAAAGGAGGACATCACAAAAAAGTAAGGACACATCACCCTAATCGTTTTCAGTTCATTATTATCCAAAAAACCAATTATATGAAAAACAAATTACTAAATTATTTCAAGCATGTATGTGTCTTGAGTATAATGCTATTGTATGCTGTTTCAACAGTAGCTCAAGACAAAAAAGTAACAGGAAAGGTTGTTGGTGTTGACAACCAAGGTATCCCAGGTGTGAGTATTGTTATCAAAGGCACACGTACGGGTACTACTTCAGATGCTAATGGTAATTTTTCCATCAATTCAAAATCTTCAAATGACGTACTCCAACTGTCAGGTATCGGCTACAAGGCTAAGGAGGTAAATTTAGCAGGTCAAACTTCAATCAATGTTACTTTAGATGAGGACATCGCAGCTTTGGAAGAAGTTGTAGTAACAGGTTACTCAAGTAGTTCAAAGAAAGAAAGTACAGGTTCGGTTGCGACGATTAAGTCTAAAGACTTGGTAATGGTACCTTCTGGAAACGTTGAACAACAATTACAAGGTAGAGCTTCTGGGGTTACGGTAATTTCAAGTGGTCAGCCTGGTGCAGCTAGCTTAGTACGTATCCACGGCTTTGGCTCATTCAGTAATAACAACCCATTGTATGTTGTTGATGGAGTTCCTGTACAGTCTACAGACTTCTTAGCTCCTGGTGACATCGAGAGTACTTCAATCCTTAAGGATGCAGCTGCAGCTTCTATCTATGGAGCAAGAGCAGCAAATGGTGTAATCGTATATACTACAAAGAAAGGTACTAAAAGAGCAAGAAGCCTTGAAGTAACTTATGATGGCTTATATGGCGTAACTGACCCAGGAAAAGGTCAAGCAATGTTGAATCCACAAGAACAAGCAGATTGGACTTGGAACGCAATTCGTAACACTGCAACTGCAAATGGTACAACTCCAGCATATAGTCATCCACAATATGGTACAGGAACGTCAGCTGTACTTCCTGATTACCTGAATGTAGGTGGTCGTTCGGGAGTAATAGGTTCTGTTGATTTGGCTTCTGAAAAATTAAAATACAATATTGATCCGACTGCAGGAGCAATTTACCAAGTCGTTAAAGCAAATAAAGCTGGGACAGACTGGTATGGTGCTATTACAAGAATGGCTCCTATTTCGAGACATAATTTGGGCTTCTCTGGAGGAACAGAAAATGGAAGATATTATTTCGGTTTATCAGCACAAGAACAAGCTGGTATTTTGATTTACAATAAATTTTCAAGATATACTTTTAGAGCAAACTCTGAGTTTGACTTAAGCAAAAAGGTTCGTATCGGAGAAAACTTACAATTTACTTATAAGTCTGTACTAGCACAAGATGGTAATGACTTATTGAACCCTACCAACAGTGGTTTGTCAACAGTAGCGGGTGAAGGTGATATCTTATCTGCGTTCCGTATGTCTCCAATTATTCCTATTTATGATGAGTTTGGTGGATATGCAGGTACTGCAGCAAAAGGATTTAACAACCCAAGAAACCCAGTTGCTTCTCGTGATGGTTCTAAAAATGATAGAAGTTATACAGCAAATGGCTTTGGTAATATCTACTTAGAATATGAGCCAATTACAAACTTAGTATTACGTTCTAGTATTGGTGGACAATATTCTAATGCCTATCAGTATGCTTATTCACGTTTGCAATACGAAAACTCTGAAAACAACGCAAGCTTTGGTTATAATGAGTCATCAGGTTATCAATTTAGCTGGACTTTCACAAATACAATTAACTACCAAAAGCAAATTGGCGATCACAAAATCAAAGCTTTAGTTGGTTATGAAGCATTGAATACTGGTTCAGGTAGAGGTATGTCAGCATCTGGTATTAATCCATTCTCGACAGATATCAATTATATCACAATGACAACAGTTTCTTCAACTGGTAAAGTTGTGAATAGTTATATTAACCCAGGTATTACGTTTGCTTCTGTGTTTGGTCAGTTGGACTATAACTTGAGTGACAAATATTATGTGTCTGGAGTTGTAAGACGTGATGGTTCTTCTCGTTTTGGTATCAATAACCGTTATGGTGTATTCCCTGCGTTCTCAGGAGCTTGGCGTGTATCAAAAGAAGACTTCATGAGAGATCTTCCTTGGATTAGCGATTTGAAAATCAAAGGTGGTTGGGGACAAATGGGTAATTCAAACTCTGTAGATCCAAATAACCAATACAGTCTTTACGCTGCAAACGTAGGTAACTCTTATTATGATATCAACGGTTCAAATACATCGGCAGTTTCTGGTTTCTATAGAAGCCGTATTGGTAACCCAAATGCTAAATGGGAAACAAACACAACTACAAACATTGGTTTTGAAAGTTCATTGTTCAGAGGTAAATGGGATTTAGCAGTTGATTTGTGGAACAGAGAGACTACTGATGCCTTGTTTAATGTGCCACTTCCAGGTGTATTGGGTAACTATGCTGCAGCTCCAGCTGTAAACGTAGGTACACTAAGCAACAAAGGTATTGATATCCAGATTATTAACCGTGGTAATATTATTAAGGATTTGAACTACGAAGTAACAGCTACGGGTTCATTCTTGGATAACAAAATCACTTCATTTGCTCCGAATATTACGTATTTGCCAGGAACTACTTATCGTGGACTAACTCCTGTTCAAAATCAGTTAAATTATCCAATGTCAGCATTCTATGGCTACAAAGTAATTGGTTTGTTTAACTCTACTTCAGAGGTAGCATCTGCACCAAAACAAACAGGAGCTGGCTTAGGTCGTTTCCGTTATGCTGATGTGAATGGAGATGGTATCATTGATGCAAATGACAGAACGTACTTAGGTAGTCCTGTTCCAGTATTTACTGGTGGTATGACAATTAGATTGACTTACAAGGCATTTGACTTCTCAACATTCATGGCAGTGTCTTTAGGCAATAAAATCGCTAACGTAAGTAAATGGTATACAGATTTCTACCCTTCATTTACTGGTGCTGCTGTTAGTGCTCGTGTTAAAAACTCTTGGACGCCAACTAATACAAATACAGATCAGCCAATTTTTGAAGGTGAATCTGGATTTAGTACAAATGGAGAGTTTAACTCATTCTATGTAGAGAATGGAAATTATTTAAGAATGCAGAATATGTCTTTAGGCTATACAATTCCTAAGAATGTATTGACAAAAATTGGTTTGAAGAGTGCTAGAGTTAGTGCTTCTGCCAGCAATATCTTCACAATTACAAGCTACAAAGGCTTAGACCCAAGTGTAGGTGGTGCAGCGGATACAAACTTTGGTATTGACATTGGTAACGTACCTATCACTAGAAGTTACAACTTGGCTCTTAGCTTAAGCTTCTAGTACTTAAAAGTACTGATTATCAAAAAAGAAATTATACAACCAATTAAAACAGGATTGATAATGAGAAAATATATAAATAGTAAAGTTTTAATATCGTCAGTATTTTTATCAACGATATTGGTAACAGCCTGTAAGGATAGTTTCTTGGAGGTACCTCCAACTGGCCAGTTAGCAAATGCTCAGTTAACATCAAAAGCAGGTATTGAAGGCTCATTGATTGGAGCTTATAGTATGTTGAACGGTAGAGGTGTCCGTTTAGCAAGTAGTGCAAACTGGGTATTTGGTAGTATTTTAGGAGGTGAAGCTAATAAAGGCACAAACTCAGGTGACTATACTGCTATCAACCCAATTCAGAGATTTGAAACTCCTCCAACAAATACTGAAATTAACGATACTTGGAGAGTGAAGTACGAAGGTATTCAGCGTTGTAACACAACTTTAGCATCGCTTGCAAAAGCTGGCTCAGACGTGACTGCTGACGATAAGAAACGTATTTCAGGTGAGGCTCGTTTCTTGAGAGGGCACTATTATTTTGAATTGAAAAAACTGTACAACAACGTTCCATATATTGATGAAACAATGGATTATGGTACAGGTATTGAAAAAGTTACAAATGCTACAGATGTTTGGCCTAAGATTGAGGCAGATTTGAAGTATGCAATGGATAACCTTCCTGAAACTCAGGCTGCTGCTGGTAGAGCTAACAAATGGGCTGCTGCTGCTTATTTAGGTAAAGCTTATTTGTTTCAAAAGAAATATACTGAAGCTAAAGCAATGTTTGACCAAGTGATTGCAAATGGTAAAACTGCTAATGGTAAAAAGTATGGCTTGGTTACTAAGTATGCTCAAATCTTTAATGCAGAAAACGATAATAACGAAGAATCAGTTTTTGCTATTCAATCGGCTGCAAATACAGGTAGCGTGAACAATGCTAACTCTGATGATGATTTGAACTACCCATATAACACTGGTTCTAGTGGTCCTGGTAACTGTTGTGGTTTCTTCCAACCAAGTTTCGAGTTGGCAAACTCTTTCCGTACAGATGCTAACGGCTTACCATTATTAGATGGTTCATATAACAGTGCTGCAAACGCTTTGAAAACGGATTTTGGTATTCAGTCATCAGCTGCATTTACTCCTGATGCTGGTAACCTTGACCCTCGTTTGGACCACTCAGTAGGTCGTCGTGGTATTCCTTATTTAGATTGGCAAGACCACCCGGGATTTGACTGGATTCGTGACCAATCTTATGCAGGTCCATACTCACCGAAGAAATATATTTATTACAAGTCTCAAGAAGGAACTTTAACAGACGGTAGCTCTTGGACTCGTGGATATGCTGCAATGAACAAGCCTCTTATTCGTTTTGCAGATGTATTGTTGATGGCTGCTGAATGCGAAATTGAAGTTGGTAGCTTAGAAACAGCTCGTAATTACGTGAATTTAGTTCGTGCTAGAGCGGCTAATCCAGCTAGCTGGGTAACTAAAAATGGTGCTCCTGCTGCTAAATACGTAATTGGTACTTACACTGCGGCTTGGACTGATAAGGCTGTTGCGCGTACTGCAGTTCGTTTTGAGCGTAAACTTGAATTATCTGGTGAAGGCCACCGTTTCTTCGACTTAGTTCGTTGGGGTATTGCTGAATCAACAATTAACGCTTACTTGAGTTATGAAGGAGCTAAATTGATTACAGCTTTGGGTAGTGCTAAATTTACAGCAAACAAAAACGAGTACTTACCAATTCCTCAAACTCAAATTGATATTCAAGGTAAAGATATCTTGAAGCAAAACCCTGGTTATTAATTTTAACCAATTGTAAATTGCTTTAATACAAAAGAGATGGTATATATTGCCATCTCTTTTTTTATAAGATTTAACTCTAATATCATGAAAAAACTATTACGACTTTGTATCTGTTTACTCCCTGTTGTTTGGCAAGTTTCGTGTACTAATGATACAGCATTGTTTACTCAACTCAATGCAGAAGACACAGGTATTACGTTCTCAAATAGAATTACAGAGAGTGATACGATGAATGTTCTTACTTTTGAATATATCAATAATGGTGGGGGCGTTGCCGTGGGCGATTTTAATAACGATAGCTTGCCTGATGTCTATTTTACAGGAAATATGGTTAGCAATAAATTATACTTGAATAAAGGTGATTTTAAGTTTGACGATGTTACTGCAAAAGCAGGCGTGGATGGGGCTAAAAAATGGTGTTCTGGGGTGGCTATTGTAGATATTAATAATGATAACAAATTAGATATTTATGTATGTGCTACAGCTAAAAAAGTGGCTTCTGAACGTGCTAATTTGTTGTATGTTAACCAAGGTGTAGATAAAAATAATGTACCTATTTTTAAAGAAATGGCACAAGAGTATGGTATTGCTGACACAACTCATACCACCAATGCTGCTTTCTTTGACTATGATAATGATGGTGACCTCGACCTTTATGTACTTGTCAACGAAATGGATGATACCCGTTTTCCGAACAAGTACCACGAAAAAATTGTAGATGGTTCTTCAAAAAGAACTGATAGACTTTATAGAAATGATTGGGATCCTGTCAAAAAACATCCAGTTTATACTGATGTGTCTAAACAGGCAGGAATTCAGATTGAGGGATATGGCTTGGGACTCAATATCACAGATATCAATCGTGATGGCTGGAAAGATATTTATGTGACCAATGACTATTTAACCAATGATTTGCTTTATATCAATAACCATGATGGCACATTTACCGACCAAGCAAGTTTGTACTTTAAACATACTTCTTACTCTGCAATGGGAAATGATGTAAGTGATATTAACAATGATGGATTGGTTGACATTATTGCATTAGATATGATGCCAGAGTCGAACTATCGTAAAAAAATGATGACTCCCGCCAATAACTATGTAACCTATCAAAATAATGAGCAATATGGTTATGGCTATCAATATCCACGAAATACCCTTCAGGTTAATTTAGGAAAAGACCCTTACTCGCATCGTCCGTTATTTAGTGAAGTAGGCTTGTTGGCTGGTGTAGCAGAAACAGATTGGAGCTGGACTCCTATGGTAACAGATTTTGACAATGATGGTCTTCGTGACATAATTATCACCAATGGCTTTCCTCGTGATATTACTGACCAGGACTTTATTGCCTATCGTGCGTCTATGTCGAGTATCATGACTCGTATGATGTTGTTGGATTCGATTCCTTCTGTCAAAATCAAAAACTTTGCTTACAAAAATAAAGGAGATTTGAAATTTGATGATGTAACAGAAGCTTGGGGTATTACACAACCTAGTTTTTCAAATGGAGCAGCCTATGCTGATTTAGATAATGATGGCGATTTGGATTACATCGTTAATAATATCAATGATTCGGCATCTGTTTTTAGAAATAATGTGATTCAACAGAAACCAAGTGAAAGCAATTACCTCAAAGTTCAGCTTAAAGGTAGCAAAGACAATGTTCAAGGATATGGCGCATGGGTTGAAATTGCGTATGCAAATGGTCAAAAACAAGTGTATGAATATACGCCATATCGTGGATATCTGTCGAGCGTAGACCCAACTGCACATTTTGGTTTGGGTAAAACACAAACTGTGACAGAGGTAAAAGTAACATGGCAAAGCGGTAAAGGACAAATTTTTAAAAATGTCAAAACTAATACAACCTTGTATGTCGACGAAGCTCAAGCTCAGGTATTGCCCGATGATAAAGAAAATGCTGTAAGCCCTTTATTAGTAGATATTACTGATGTAATCAATACAGGATATATTCATCAAGAACAAGATATTATTGATTTTAACGTCCAAAAGTTACTGCCTCATAAATTCTCACAGTTTGGGCCAGCACTGGCAGTAGGAGATGTCAATGGCGACGGATTGGATGATATTTTTGTAGGTGGTGCAAGTCAATATAAAGGACGTTTCTTGTTACAAAATGCCACAGGTAAATTTGAGGTAAAAGACTTTTTGCCGGGGCTTGAAGGAAAAGAAAAGCTCTCTGAAGATATGGGAGTATTGCTTTTTGATGCTGAAAAAGATGGAGATTTAGATTTGTACGTAGTAAGTGGAAGTTATGAATTCCCTGCGGGAGACCAAAACTACAAAGACCATTTGTTTATCAATGACGGAAAAGGACACTTTCAGTCTGCTGATCAAGCTATTCCTGCTTTACTAAAGAGTGGCTCTTGTATCAAAGCTGTGGATTATGACCGAGATGGCGATTTGGATTTGTTTATTGGGGGTAGAGTAGAGCCAGGAGCATATCCTAAGCCAGTGAATAGTTATATTCTTCGTAATGAGGCTCCACAATTGAAGTTTACAGATGTTACTGCTCAGGTAGCACCGCAATTGAATCAAATTGGTTTGATTTGTGATGCTTTATGGACAGATTATGACAATGATGGTTGGATGGATTTAGCATTGGCTGGTGAGTTTATGCCAATTACTTTCTTGAAAAACCAAAATGGTAAGTTAGTTTCATCAAAAGAAACAGGTATTGAATCCTATAAAGGTTGGTGGAATAGTCTTAGTGCAGGTGATTTTGACAATGATGGTGATATGGATTATGTGGCAGGTAACTTGGGACTAAACTCTTTGAATCGTGCTTCAGACTCGAATCCTATTACTGTTTACGCAAAAGATTTTAATAACGATGGACATTATGACGCTATTCCTACGGTATTTTACAAAGACTTGGATGGTGTTCGCAAAGAGTTTCCATTCAATACTCGTGATGATTTAGCAAAGCAGTTTATCCAAACTCGTCAACGTTTTGATTCGTATGCAAAATATGCCAAAGCTACTATCAATGAAGTCTTAAAACCTGAAGAATTGAAGGATGCTATTATCTTAAAAGCAAATTGGATGAAAACAAGCTATCTTGAAAACCAAGGAAATGGTAAGTTTAAGATAAAAGAGTTGCCTATCCAAACGCAATTTGCTCCTGTATTTGGTATGGTGGTACAAGACTTCGATCAAGATGGTAACTTGGATATACTCATAACGGGGAATGACTATTCAACGGAGTTAACTGTTGGACGTATGGACGGGTCACAGGGAAATCTTCTGAAAGGTGATGGAAAAGGAGGTTTTACAGTACTACCAATTGACCAAAGTGGTTATCGTGTAACTGGAGATGCCAAAGCATTAGTAGAGCTTCAGTCTGCAAAAGGTAGTTTATTGACTGTTACTTCTCAAAATAGAGATAAATTGAAGTTTTTCGAAAGTTCCAAACCTTATAAAGTGCTCAAGCTCGCACCAAACGAAAGTAGTGCATTGTTGACACTTAAAAATGGTAAAACTCGGAAAGTAGAAATTCCTTATGGTTCATCGTTTTTGTCACAATCAGCTCACAAACTCATAGTAGGAAGTGATGTCATAAAAGCTCAAGCAATGAATGAAAAAGGTCAGAAGAGAATGTTAAACTAAATTAAAATAGAAAAGGGGCGTAAGCCCCTTTTCTATTTTAATTCAAAAATCCATCTTCATCTTTAGGTTTTACCGTTGGCGATTGAACTTGTGTCGAATCGCTTGGAGCAGCATAACAGTTAATATCTACGCCATCTGGTTTATTGAAAGGTTCCTTCTTGTATCCTGCAATCCTGAGTGAAGGGTCAGCATATACCTTATCCATAAACATCGCATAGGCGGGCATGGCCATTTTGGCACCTTGCCCCAAACTAATACTACGGAAGTGAATACTACGGTCATCGCCACCAACCCAAACACCACCGACTAAACTTTGTGTTATGCCCATAAACCAACCATCTGAGTAGTTGGATGTAGTACCTGTTTTAGCACCTATTTCGTTACCTTGTGCGCAACTATAGCGACGCAAACCCTCAGCAGTACCTCCTGGTTCTTGCACAGCACCTTGAAGCATGTGTACCATTTTATAGGCTGTTTCTTTATTCATTACTTGCTTAGTAGTAGTTTCAAAACGGCGAAGCTCGTTCCCATTTTTATCTTCAATACTTACAATCAAAAGTGGCTCAATACGATAGCCTTCATTTACAAAAGAACAGTAAGCATCTACTTGCTCAAATATAGATACTTCACTCGCCCCTAAACATAGAGCTGGCGTTTCGTTCAAAGGACTTGTGATACCAACACGATGAGCAAATTCTGCTACCTTTTGAGGTCCTAGCTGTTTCATCAATTTTGCCGAAACTGTATTGATAGAACGAGCCATTGCTCTACGCAAAGACATACTTTGATAAGAGTATTTTCCGTCAGAGTTTTGGGGCGTCCATGATTTCATAATACCATCTTCTTGTCCGAAAGTAACTGGCTCATCAACTACATAATCACATGGAGTCACTATGTCGCTTTCGATAGCCGAAGCATATACAAAAGGCTTGAAAGTAGAACCAGGCTGGCGTTTACTTTGACGAACGTGGTCATATTTGAAATACTTGAAGTTAATACCTCCAACCCACGCTTTTACATGCCCATTATTAGGATCCATAGCCATAAAACCAGCATTCAAAATTCTTTTGTAATAATTCAAAGAATCTAACGGAGAAAGTGTAGTGTCTTTTTCACCTTGCCACGAAAATACCGTCATACGTACTGGTTTCTTGAGTACTTCCCATACTTTATCTTCGTCTCCATCCATTTCTTCCATTAATTGACGATAACGGTCAGTACGCTTCATAGCATCTTTCAAGAAGCCTTTGATTTCACGCATGTGCTCATCAACCCAAGGATTACGTCC
Source organism: Flectobacillus longus (assembly GCF_030056705.1). Classification (GTDB taxonomy): domain Bacteria; phylum Bacteroidota; class Bacteroidia; order Cytophagales; family Spirosomataceae; genus Flectobacillus; species Flectobacillus longus. The sequence goes on along the minus strand of NZ_JASHIC010000016.1, from coordinate 45,257 downwards.
TTTCCAGTGTTCATAAAACTTTTTTTGTTGAGCCATCATGTGCTCACGCATCGACTCCTCTGCGTATTGTTGCATACGAGAGTCGAGTGTTGTATGAATTTTTAAGCCACTGGTATAAAGATTTAATTGCTCATCATCGCCTCTACTTTGGTTGAGGTCTTCAATAATAGCAATCAGCTGTTTTTTAATAGCTTCTCTGAAGTAGGGTGCCAAACCAGTGTTATGGTTTTCAACCTTGAATTTCAAAAGTATAGCCTGATCTTGTAGTTCTTGAGCTTCTGATTCAGGAAGATACCCATACTTTACCATTTGTGCCAAAACTGTATTTCGACGAATAAGACATTTTTCTGGACGTCTTCTTGGGTCGTAAAGGTTAGGGTTTTGTAGCATTCCAACCAATGTAGCAGCTTCATTGACACTCACATTGCCCACTTCTTTACTGAAATAGGTTTTACAAGCTACTCTGATTCCATAAGCATTATTTCCAAACTCTACCTCGTTGAGGTACATTTTCATGATTTCTTGTTTGGTATATCTACTTTCTAAGCGAATTGCCAAAATCCATTCCTTTGTTTTGGCAATTATCGTACTAATTTTTGGAATACGCATCAACAGACCTTTATATTCCATGCCGTCTTCAGCAGATTCGGCACGACGAGTGTTGAATAGGTTTTTGGCTAATTGTTGGGTAATAGTACTACCACCACCTGCTGTACCAAAACTAGTCACTACACGAAATGTACTGCGTAAATCTATACCTGAGTGCTTGGCAAAACGAGCATCTTCGGTTGCCATCAAGGCATTGATAATATTGGGCGAAAGTTCTTCGAATTCTACTGGACTACGGTTTTCTCTGAAATATTTGGTTAGTTCTACACCGTCTTCCGAAATTAAAACAGAGGCTAATTGGCTTTTAGGATTTTCAAGCTCTTGGAGACTAGGCATTCCTCCAAACAACCAGAAGAAGTTATAGTTAACAGCTAGAACATATAAAACAAGTGCAATAAAACCACGAATAGACCACTTCCAGAGACTTTGGATGGTACGTTGGTATTTACCGGGTTGGAGTTTTATCATGAGTTTATAGTTATGACTTGAGTCGTTTATAGGGTTTAAAAAGTTTTGATGTAAGAGCGTTGATGTATTTGGGTATATTCAATGTTATTTCCAAAATCTGCCATCTAACATCTGCAATTAGGGAGTTTCTCTTTTACAAATTTAAAAATTTAATACATATACGCTTGATTTACCAGAAAAGTATTCGAGTCTATCATAATTATTGAGTAAATGGATAATTTTTGATACCCAAAAATATTTTAATATTTTCGGAGCATATCAATTACTACCTGTCAATAACCCTTTTCGACTTAATTGAGGATATTTATTACCAAAATATTTTTGATAGATTTCAACAGATAATATAGCACTTATTATTCCGACGACAGCCCCCCCTAATAAGTCTTCAGGAAAGTGTTGAAAAAGATATGGCCTAGAATAAGCAGCAAGGAGTGCTAATCCAAGAAAAACGGGACTCAGGGCAGATTTCTTAGAAAAAAACACCCAAAGAGTAAATACACAAAATGCACTAGTTGTATGACCTGAAGGAAAACTATTAAAGCCATGGAGTTCAACACCATTTACATATTTCCAAGGGTATGATATATCTTTAAAAAACTCACTAGGTCGTAAGGTTTGAAACGAAAACTTTAAACCTTGTGAAATAATTGTACTAATAGCAAAAGCGATAGTGCCGATTATTGCATACTTGTATCTTAATAATAGCCAAATAATAATCGTAATAGCGAAAAACCATCCTTCCCCCAACTGGGTCGCCCACCAAAAAAAAGAGTCGGTCCATAAAGTTCGATGGGTATTAATCCAAATCATTTGGTCTAACTTGGGCGTTTCTAAAACCCACACCAGACTCACAAACCACACAAGGATAAAAGGAATAAAAAAAGAGAGATTATTTTTCAAAAGATTTTTCATAACTACAAAGTTCGTAAAAATTGAGCCTCCTTCAAACTCTCTTGTTTTGATAGTAGACTAAATACTGCCAAACCTATTGGTGTAGTAAGTGGTTCATTGCCTGAGAATTAATAAAAAATCTTTTTCTCAAAAGTATTGCTTCGAATTGTTGTCATTTTCAAAAAAAGTACCTAATTTTGCAGTCTTTTCTGGATAACCTAGCTTTAGGTTAGCTTAAAAGCATGTGTGCAATACAAAATACATAGTTGTGTAGAGTATCCAAACCAAGTCTGTTTTACAGACCTTTATTTGATTAAAAGCCTTGAAAAAGAATTATTTAGCAAATTATAAGATTGATATCTTTCGCCTTGAAAACAAGCAGTATGTGCATGAGTTTGAGGGCGATAGTCAGTTTTTTGCTGAGTACGAACAAGATGAAATCGGAAAAGGAAACTTCAAAGCAAAAGTAAATTTAGACAAATCAGAAACGATGATTCAGTTACTTTATGAAATTGAAGCAGTCGTAGAATTAACTTGTGATAGAAGTCTTGAGCAGTTTGAGTACCCTATTAGCATCACAAAAAAAATGATTCTGAAGTTTGCTGATCGTACTGAAGAAGTCACGGATGAACTGATGTTAATCGACCGTCATGTACAACAGATTAATGTAGCACAAGATATATTTGACTTCATATTTCTGGAAATTCCGATTAAGAGATTGCACCCCAAATTTGAACAAGAAGAAGTAGAGGGGGACGATGAGGAAGACTGGGACGACGATGACTTGCTTTGGGAAGATGAAGAAGGAGAGTTTGTTTATACCACTGAAGGCGGAGATGACGACGACGAGGATGAAGAAGAAGAAGAATATGAAGAGGAGGAGGAAGAAAGCCCCGAAGATGACCCAGAAGCACCAATAGATCCACGTTGGGCTATATTAAAGAATTTGAAAAATAATCAAAATTAATTTTAGAGCAAGAAGCTCGTACATAAGTTAAGTAACAACGTAACAAAATAACGGAAATAAGAAAATGGCACATCCTAAACGAAGACATTCGACAACTCGCAGAGATAAGAGACGTTCACATGATTTTGCTACTCCAAAAGCAATCACTGTAGACCCAACTACTGGCGAAATTCACTTGCGTCACCGTGCACACGTATTCGAAGGTAACCTTTACTACAAAGGTAAAATGGTAGTAGAAGGTTATGCTGCACAAGCGTAATTGATACAATATTTTAGGTATTAAATAGGCTAAAGTTTCTGATTATCAGAGGTATAGCTGATAAATGTGTTTTTTAATATATAAAAAACACAAAAAAATACTGTTTTCAACTTCTTAAAATGCTATTTTTGCAGTTACCAATTTTGCGTAAACAAAAATAACCAATGAATATAGGAGTTGATGCAATGGGCGGCGACTTCGCCCCGCAAGCCATAGTTGAAGGAGCAGTATTAGCAGCTAATGAGTTGCCCGAAGGAGTGACAATCGTATTGATTGGTCAAACTGAGGCAATTCAAGCAGTTCTTGATAAACAAAATTATACGGGATCAAACATTAAAATTGTTGAGGCTAACGAAACAATTGAAATGGGTGAGCATCCTGTAAAAGCCTTACAAGCTAAACCCAATTCCAGTATCGGAGTTGGGTTTAAACTTTTAAAGACAGGTGAAATCGATTCATTTGGCTCGGCAGGTAATACTGGCGCCATGATGGTTGGGTCACTTTTCTCGATAAAAGCAATTGAGGGTGTTCAGCGTCCTGCAATCGCAGGCTTTGCACCACAGACCAACGGCAAAATGGCCGTAATGGTGGACATTGGTGCCAATGCCGATGTGAAGCCAGAAATGCTTGAGCAATTCGGTTTGTTAGGTTCTATTTATTACCAAGCAACAACAGGGGAGGAAAATCCCAAAGTAGGATTGATGAACATTGGAGAAGAAGCTGAAAAAGGTTCTGTCATTGCTCAACAAGCCCATAAACTAATGAAGGAAAATACAAAAATGAACTTCATTGGTAATATCGAAGGAAAAGATTTCTTTAAAGGAAAAGCCGATGTGATTGTAACAGATGGCTTTACTGGAAATATCCTTTTAAAAATGGGTGAATCATTATATGGTATCATGAAAGATCAAGGTGTTGAAACCAATTTCCTTGACAAAACTAATTATGAAGCCGTAGGAGGTAGTCCAATCGTTGGAGTAAATGGCAATGTTATCATTGCACATGGTGCTTCATCGGCAAAAGCTATTAAAAATATGATTCATCTTTCTACTAAAATCGTAGAATCTAAAGTTACAGAAAAGATCAAAGAAGCACTGAGTGCATAGGGAGTGCTCCTGCCAACTACCGTGTGGCGTTTGAATACACCACACATAATGCTGGTTCGCAGGGCACTATTTATATTATTGAACATGACAAAGATCATTGCAGCAATTACAGGTGTTCAGGGATATGTGCCAGAGGAAGTATTAACTAACGCTGACTTAGCAAAAATTGTTGATACCACAGATGAATGGATAATCTCCCGTACGGGTATTAAAGAACGCCGTATTTTGCGTGGCGAAGGCCAAGGTACTTCGGTTATGGGAGCTGAAGCTGTAAAAAAATTATTGGAAAAAACCAATACAAAGCCTGAAGAGGTAGATTTGTTGATTTGTGCTACAGTAACTCCTGATCATTTTTTTCCATCAACTGCAAATTTGATTTGTGATAAAGTAGGCATTTCTTTCAATGCTTCCTATGACATTGCAGCGGCTTGCTCAGGCTTTTTGAATGCCTTAGTAACGGGTGCTATGTTTATCGAATCAGGTCGCTATAAGAAAGTAATAGTAGTAGGTGCCGATAAAATGTCAGCTATTGTTGATTATACCGATCGCTCTACTTGCGTTTTGTTTGGCGATGGCGCTGGCGCTGTATTGCTTGAGCCTAGCACTGATGGTTTAGGTCTTCAGGATTTTATCTTAAAATCAGATGGATCAGGGGCTAATCACTTGATTCAGAAAGGTGGGGGTAGTGCATATCCTCCAACACATGAAACGATTGATAATAAGTGGCATCATATTCACCAAGAAGGACAAGCTGTATTTAAGTTTGCTGTAACTCGTATGGCAGATGTTTCGGCTGAAATCATGGAGCGTAATAATCTTTCGGGCGATGATGTAGCCTTTTTGGTACCGCATCAGGCTAATAAACGAATTATTGACGCTACTGCCAACCGAATGGGTGTTGGTCCTGAAAAAGTAATGCTCAATATTCATAAGTACGGAAATACCACTGCCGCTACTATTCCCCTATGTTTGTGGGACTATGAAAGTCAGCTTAAAAAAGGTGATAATCTGATCCTTGCCGCATTTGGTGGAGGCTTTACTTGGGGGAGTGTTTACCTCAAATGGGCGTACTAAAGTATCAAAACAGTAAACTTCCTAGCTAAATTTCATTAAACTGGGTAGTTTACTGTTTTTTTTTGTGCTAAGTTCAGAGAACATTTTTGTAATTTTGCACATTCAAATTTTTGTAATTATCAAATTTGTAACTATTTAGTGTTCAGAAAGCAAAATTGCTTATGGTATTTCTTGTTTTCTAAATAATTGAAAAAATGGCAACTACTGCAGACATCAGAAACGGACTAGTAATCAAATTTAACAACGATCTTTTTTCAGTTGTTGAGTTTTTACACGTAAAGCCAGGCAAAGGCCCTGCTTTTGTAAGAACAAAATTGAAATCATTGACTTCAGGTAAGGTAATCGATAACACGTTCAACTCAGGGGTAGCAATTTTCCCGGTACGTGTAGAGCGTCGTTCTTTCCAATACTTGTATGAAGAGGAGTTTGGTTATACTTTCATGGATAACGAAAACTTTGAACAAGTAACATTGAACAAAGAAATGGTTGAAGGTGCTGACCTCATGAAAGAGGGGCAATTGGTTGAAATCTTAATCAATGCTGAAACAGAACAACCTATTTCTTGCGAAATGCCTCTATTTGTGGAGCTTGTTGTTACTTATACCGAACCAGGTATTAAAGGTGACACAGCCAACTCTCCTAAAAAACCTGCTACTGTTGAAACTGGTGCAACGATTACTGTACCGTTATTCATCCAAAACGATGAGAAAATCAAGGTAGATACTCGTACTTACGAATACGTAGAACGTGTAAAATAATACCCTGCGATAAGTAATTGATTTTCAATAAAGTTTTACTCCTCAAGATTTTACTGGCTCAACTAAAAATACTTATATTTACTGTATCTTTAGTCCTGAATTTATAGGACGTTGTCCTTTTTCGGCCTTAATTTTTGTGAGATGTATTCTTGAAAACAATTACTTATCTGAAATTCCCTTATACGTAAAATTTATCAATTAGACATTGTAACACCAACCTCCAATGGAAAATAAAGAAATCCAAAAGCTATTAGATTTTATTGCTCAATCAACTCTTGATGAGGTAAACATCGAAACTTCTGAGTTGAAACTTTCAGTAAAGCGTTATGGTCAAGCACCAGTGGTACAACAAGTTGTAGCCGCTCCTGCTCCAGTGGCAGTAGCAGCAGCTCCAGTGGCGGCAGCACCAGCAGCACCTGCAACTCCAGCAGCAGCTCCAGCGGTAGCTTCTAACCGTGTGACTATCAAATCTCCAATGATTGGTACATTCTACCGTTCTTCTAGTCCAGACACTCCATCATTCGTTGAAATTGGTTCAGAGGTATCAAAAGGTAAGCCAGTTTGTATCATCGAAGCTATGAAATTATTTAACGAAATCGAATCAGAGGTATCTGGTCGTATCGTTGAGGTATTAGTAGAAAACGCAACTCCAGTTGAGTTTGATCAACCTCTTTTCGTAGTTGAACAATAAGCCACTCTTATTGAATTACCCCATCTATTTGGTTTTATTTTTCAATAAGTCAAAAACACTCAATACTATTAATTGGTTAATAGTACCAGTTAAATGCCGATAGAGATTGTTTGGTTGAGTTTATAACTAAAGCTAAAGAATGTTTAAGAAAATACTTATCGCCAACAGAGGTGAAATTGCCCTCCGTATCATTAGAACATGTAAGGAAATGGGCATCAAAACGGTAGCAATTTATTCTACTGCTGACCGTGAAAGCCTTCACGTAAAATTTGCTGACGAAGCTGTGTGTATTGGCCCACCGCCAAGCCGTCAGTCGTATTTGAACATCCCTGCGATTATTTCAGCTGCCGAAGTTACTGGCGCAGATGCAATCCACCCAGGGTATGGTTTCTTGTCAGAAAATGCTGAGTTCTCTCGTATTTGTTCTGAATATGGTATCAAATTTATTGGTGCTACTGCCGAACAAATCAATTTGATGGGTGACAAAGCTACAGCAAAAGCTACTATGAAAATCGCTGGCGTACCTGTAATTCCAGGTTCAGAAGGCTTGATTGATACCGTAGAGGATGCTAAGCGTATTGCAAAAGATATTGTTTACCCTGTTATCATCAAAGCTACGGCTGGTGGTGGTGGTCGTGGTATGCGTATCATCCGTCATGAAGACGAATTTGAAAAGCTATGGAATGATGCCAAAATGGAAGCGGCAAATGCTTTCGGTAATGATGGTATCTACATGGAAAAATATGTAGAAGAACCACGTCACATCGAAATTCAGGTGGTTGGTGACCAATTTGGTAAAGTGTGTCACCTTTCTGAACGTGATTGTTCTATTCAGCGTCGTCACCAAAAACTTTGTGAAGAAACTCCTTCACCAGCGCTTACTCCAGAACTTCGTGAGAAAATGGGTGAGGCTGCTATCAAAGGTGCTTCTGCTATTAAATATGAAGGAGCAGGTACTGTTGAGTTCTTGGTAGACAAGCATGGCGATTTCTACTTTATGGAAATGAATACTCGTATCCAAGTAGAACACCCGATTACTGAAGAGGTAACCGATTTTGACCTTATCAAAGAACAAATCAAAGTAGCTGCTGGTGTAGCAATTTCGGGTCAAAATTATACCCCAAAATTGTATGCATTAGAGTGTCGTATCAATGCTGAAGATCCAGCAAACGGCTTCCGCCCATCGCCAGGTAAAATTACAAATTTGCACTTGCCAGGTGGTCACGGAGTACGTATCGACAGCCATGTGTATGCAGGCTATACAATTCCACCAAACTATGACTCAATGATTGCGAAAGTAATTGTTTCAGGTCAGAGCCGTGAAGAGGTATTGTTGCGTATGAAGCGTGCTTTGCAAGAGTTCGTAATCGATGGTATCAAAACTACGATTCCATTCCACATTAAATTGATGGATGACGAACGCTTCAAATCAGGTCAATTTACAACTGCTTTTATGGAGAATTTTGATTTGAAAAGCTTGTAGTAATATAGCAAAATAGAATAATAAAAAGGGGCTTTGCATTTGCAAAAGCCCCTTTTTTATGAACCAGATTTTTCTTCAAAAAGTTTTTCGATTGTTTCACGATAAGATACTCCCAAAGGAATTTTTAACTTATCTAGAATTACATGTCTCGACGAAATTCCTGTTACTTTAAATCTTGGAACAAGATATGACTTATGAACACGAATAAAATTAAGAGGCTGAAGCTTTATTTGTAAATCAGAGATAGACTCACTAATCAATACAGGCTTTTCTTTACTAAAAACACGCGTATAAGCTCCTAATGCCTCGATATATTGAATATCATTCACAAAGAATTTTAAAGACTCTCTTCCTGCTTTTAAAAAGATAATTTGCTCTTCCTGAACAACTGGCTTTTGTGACGCTTTATTCTTGATATTAATAGTATCGATAGCTCTATTAACAGCTTTTAAAAATCGCTCAAAACTGAAGGGCTTGAGCAGATAATCTGTTACTCCTACGTCGAATGCTTCCATCGAATAATCGGAGTGGCTCGTAGTAAGAATAATTTGAGGAGGAGCTTCGAGTGTTTTAATCAAATCTAATCCAGAAATTTCGGGCATTTCAACATCAGAAAATAGAATATCTACCCTTCCTTGATGTAACAAAGGAATGGCTTCGATTGGATTACTAAAAACTTGAACGATTTCAAGATGTGGTAACCTTTTGATATTAGTTTCTAAAATTTTCTGAGCGATGTCATCGTCTTCTAAAATGACACATCGATAAATTGTCATGAATTAGGTGAATTATTCTTTTAAATTGGCTAAAAGATATGGTAACTTCTAGAGTTAATCTTGGGAAGGTCTTATTAATTTGGCAAAAAGCATAAAGGGATAATACCAAGAATACTTTTTGCATCGCAACTTACGTGATTTTTATTAAAAAATAAAATATAAGTAATCGGATAAAATAAATAGATGGTATATTAAAAATTACAAAATTGTATAATTGTTTGATTTTCAGTAGTATATGTTTTTTGTAATGCTAGATAATAATTCCTTATTACCTATATTAAGATTTAGTAGTAACAAGATTGCTTGTGTATTTAGTTGTAGGCTTTAAATAGATACTTGATGGTTAATATTTTAGTCTACTTTATTTTTAGGTTGAATTAAATCCCAAAGATTACCATACAAATCTTCGAAAACTGCCACTGTTCCATATAGTTCCTCTTTGGGCTCTCGAACAATATTGATATTATTTATCAATAAGTTTTGATAATCTCTCACAAAATCATCTGTATATAAAAACATAAATACACGCCCTCCTGTTTGGTTACCAACTCTACTTTTTTGCTCGTCATTGGCAGCTTTGGCCAGTAAGATTGCACATTCTTGAGCTCCTTTAGGCTTTACTAATACCCAACGTTTTTCTGGACTCATAAAGGTGTCCTCGATTAAGTCAAATTTTAATTTTTGGGTATAAAATTCAATAGCTTGATCGTAGTCATCTACCACGATAGCAATATGGGCTATGTATTGATTCATATTAGGTAGTTTTATGCAAAAGGTCAAGGTGAAAAGGTATCTTTAAATATGCTTTCCACCTCTGTTCAAAGTTAATTCAAAAGTTTTATTACTTATATCAGCAAAGAAAAAAGGCGAGAAAATCCCGCCTTCTTTAAATCGCCACAAATATATACTGTCAAATGAAGATGTTAATCGTGTCTTACTACACTTCCTTCCGAAGTTTTTGCATCTACGACGGGTGTACCTCTGAAATATACGGAACTCGCTCCTGATGCTATTACATTGAGGTAACGAGAGGCCATTACTCTTACTTTACTAGCACCTGATACATCTAAATAGACTTCCTCACTTCTCATGGCAAAACCATTTACTAATGATGAGCCAGAGATTCCTCCAGAGATTTTTTGGGTATCTCCCAATAAATCCATCGTAGAAGCACCAGAAATATCAAAGGTAAAATATTGTGCGTCGGAGTTTAGGTCTAAATAAGAAGAGCCCGAAAGATTCACATACATATCTCTTTCGTCGAAACCATATACCTTACCCGTGCTCGCGCCCGAAAGTTCAAATGAGCGTAACGAAGGCATAACAATGTCAAATGTAACTTGGTAGCGACGATTGCGATAGTTACGATAGTTGGCCATTAATACCCCATTTTTTACATAAATATCGAGGTCGTTTAAATCGTATTCGTCACCTCGAACAAAAACACTAAAGGTGTTGCCTGCTCTTACATTTACTTTGAAAGCATTTCCCATATCAATACCATCAAAATTACGAATGCGAACTTCTTGTTCGACTTCATAGCCACGAGGGTTAACATCATCTACACGAACAAAACAGCTAGTTAGGGTAAATATCATTAGACCTAACAGACTTAGGAATAGAGTTTTCTTTGAAGTTTTCATAATAACTATACATGTTTATGCCTTTTTTGAAGGCTTTTTGATTAAGAAGTTTTTCTGAGGTTCATTTGTCTTACTGACAAATCAATCGTATTTTACCCCTAGAATATTTTATACGTTAACATTTCATTAAGAAAAAAGTGGATAGAGGGTACTTTGATGGCATTAGCCAAAACATTCTCTATTCATGTCGAACCTCAATAATTTTAAACAAGTAGTTTATGAAAGTAAGGCCAAGTGTAGCGATTATCGAAAACAACCACCTACTATTGATGCGTTATGAGTATGGTAACTCCCAAGTTTACAATTTGCCTGGAGGCAACACTGACCCCGGCGAAACATTGGTAAGTACTTTGGAAAGAGAACTTCGTGAAGAATTAGGCGTTGAGATAGAAGTAGGACCTATGTTGTTATCAGGGGAGGTGATTTTGCCACAGCAAAAAACAGATGTATTGCACTGTGTATTTATCGCTCAGGTTATAGGTGGGATTCCTATATTAAATCCTTCGGAGACGAGTGCGTTAGAAATTAAATGGATTCCTCTTTCTGAGATTAACCAATTAGAAATGTACCCTAATGTTGGAGCAGAATTACAAGATGTTCTTTTTCAGAATCAACTAGGGAAATACGTCGGAAAAATAAACCAGAAGTGGCACTGATCAGTGCTGAGTTTTGAATTTTGAGTGTGGAGTTAGGTTTTCAGCCCTCACTCCGCACTCAAAATTCAAAACTCAGCACTCCCTCAGGTTATAATCCCAAGATTTTTCCACCATCAACTGGTAAACTGACCCCTGTAATATAAGAAGCTGCTGGTGAACATAGAAATGCCACTGCGGCGCCAAACTCCTCAGGTTCTCCAAATCTTTTGGCTGGTATATCTACCTGCAAAGCCTTTTCTACTTCTTCTCTAGACGCTCCTGTAGTATTCATTCTTGACTCTATAAGCGAATCCAATCTTGTTGTTTTGGTCGAACCGGGCAACACATTGTTGACTGTGATGCCGAAGGGTGCTAACTCGCCCGCTAAAGTTTTTGCCCATGATGCTACAGCCCCTCTTGTTGTGTTCGATACTCCCAAACCGCTAATTGGCTGTTTGACAGAGGTAGAAATAATGTTGATAATTCTGCCAAATCCTGCTTTTTTCATAGCAGGTACACATGCTTGTACGAGTATATGATTGCAAATCAGATGATTTGAATAGGTTTGGGTAAATTCCTCGATGGTTGCCTCTAAAATTGGACCACCTTTCGGTCCTCCTGTGTTATTTACTAGGATATGTATTTCTGGAAACTTCGCCAAATACTGTTCTATGCCTACTTTTACTTGCTCAGGATTAGAAAAATCAGCTACAAAGTAGTGATGTTTTTGCCCTTGGCTAATATCCAATTCTAGGATTACCTTCTGTAAGGAAGTTTCGTTTCGAGCAACAAGTGTTACATTTGCCCCTAATAAAGCGAGCTCTATGGCAGACGCTTTGCCCAAACCTTGTGTGCTTCCACAAACGATGGCATTTTTATGTCTTAAATCTAAATTCATTCGAGTTCTCTTTTGGGTTATAGTTTATAATACTGAAGTTAGTATTCGTAGTTTTTTCTTACAAGTACATTCATTGCTCTTTTTACAAAACAAAATTGATTAATTTATCATTATAGAATAGAGAAACATCGCATTGTATCTCCAAGAAATTTATCAAAAAGAATTCCTTTTCCATTGATTATCATTAGACAAGACCTAAAACATTAAGTCTCTACTGAAAATTCATTTACTCATAACCTTATGCCAGACTTATCATATCGAAGCAATCAGCCCGAACTCATCGATGATTTTGAGCTTGATAACGATGCTCTTCGCCAGAATTTAGAGGAATTGGCACTCATTAATCAATACCTTGGGGGAAATCAAGTTACTATTGGAGGATTACGAACCTTGTTGAACAATCATGATAAATCTCAAGCTATAGTAATTGGTGATTTGGGCTGTGGTGGTGGCGATATGTTGAAATTAATGGCGCGATGGCTTCAGCAAAAAGGATATAAAAGTAAGCTTGTTGGTATAGATGCTAACGATTTTATGATTGGTTTTGCCCAAAAAAGAACTCAGGATTTTCCTAATATTTCGTATTTGCATGAAAACGTTTTTTCAGAAAGTTTTCAACAACATAGTTTTGATATTGTGAGTATGACGCTATTTTGTCATCATTTTACCGACGAACAACTCATTCGACTTTTTCAATTACTTAAAAAACAATGCCGCTTGGGTTTTGTCATCAATGATATTCATAGACATTGGTTTGCCTACCATTCGATTGCTTGGATTACTCAACTTTTCCTTAAGTCATATCTTGTAAAACACGATGCCAAACTATCGGTCTGGCGAGCCTTCAAAAAGTCGGAAATAGTTTCATTGCTTGAAAGAGCTGGCATTCATCACTATCAGATTCGTTGGAGATGGGCTTTCCGTTGGGAAATTGTAGTAGAGACACACCAAGAATAAGTATTTCCGAAAACTAAAACCATCCTTGTCGGTTATACACTAAAAAACATTTTAAAATGAGTATTATAGTTTGGTATCGCAACGATTTAAGAGTTCATGACCACGAACCTTTGTGGAAAGCTTCACAAAAAACGACCAATGTATTTCCTGTATATATTTTTGACCCTAGGCAATTTGAAGAGCTATCATTAGGCTTCTCAAAAACAGGCTGGCTTCGTACCCAATTTTTGATAGAATCAGTTCAAAATCTTCGAAAAAATCTCCAGTCAATTAGCTCAGGTCTAATTGTTAGGGTAGGAAAGCCAGAGGAAATTCTCCCAAGATTAGCAATCGAGTTAGAGGCTGAGGCAGTGTATTGCTCAGAAGAAGTCACTTCCGAAGAAACAGCAGTAGATGCTAAAGTAGAGGAGGCCTTGCTAGCTATGGACAAATCGATATCCTTTTTTTGGACTTCAACCTTGTTTCATATTGATGATTTACCTTTCGATATTGACCAGTTGCCAGACGTTTTTACACAATTTAGAAATAGGGTAGAAAAATCGTGTAAAGTCCGCTCTTGCTTTGATACGCCTTATGCACTTTTGTTCAAAACTAATGTAAGTATTGGTACAATGCCCACAGCTGAAAGTCTGCTCGGGTACTCTTCCGATGCTACTACACATTATGTTGGTGGTGAAGATGCAGCAAATCAACGTTTGAAAGAATATATTTGGGAACAAGATTTACTCAAAGTTTACAAGGAAACACGCAACGAAATGCTTGGTATGGACTTTTCGTCAAAGTTCTCTGTTTGGCTAGCCAATGGCTGTATTTCGCCAAGGCATATTTATCAGCAAGTCCAAGAGTATGAATACCAGCGTGTCAAAAATGATTCAACGTATTGGCTGATTTTTGAGCTTCTTTGGCGTGACTACTTCCGTTTTGTTTCGATGAAATATGGCAATAGAATTTTTTCGGCAAAAGGTATCAAACAAGATCAGCACGTTCAGTGGAGTCAAAATAAGAGAATATTTGAGCTATGGAAAAACGGAGAGACAGGTATTCCTTTGATTGATGCTAATATGAAAGAACTTCTTGCTACAGGATTTATGTCAAACCGCGGACGACAAAATGTGGCTAGTTTCTTGGTAAAAGATTTAAAAATAGATTGGACTTGGGGCGCTAGTTGGTTTGAAAGCCAGCTACTCGATTATGATGTATGCTCTAACTGGGGCAACTGGAATTATGTAGCAGGCGTAGGGAATGACCCTCGCGAAAATCGCTATTTTAATATTTTGACACAAGCCACTCGTTATGATAGCCAAGGGGAATATGTGAAACATTGGTTGCCAGCATTAGCTTCGGTTCCAGCTGATAAAGTTCATTTGATTTCGGTATTGCCACCTTTAGAACAGCAAAAGTACAATGTACATATAGGCGTAAATTTCCCAAAAGCTTTGTTTGATGTAAATCGTTGGCGAAAAAAGTAGTTGATGCCCTATGCTTGATTACTCGTGTTTTTCCTAATTTTCAAATACACAGGTTACCATTCATCCATAAAAAAAGCATCTCAACTAGAAATTGTTTTGGCTAGGCTTTTTTCCAATACATTTAACAAAAAATCGAGATTAGTATGACATTAGGTTTTGGATAAAGCTTTTTTTTCCTGATATAAAATACTTAACTTGTCAAATCTAAATCAAGGCTTATATTTGGAAAGTGCCGTCTAAGTGGCATATCCAAGGGGTAACCTATCCACTCGGAGTTTATCCACAATTTTAACTTTAAAATTTACCAAGACTATGTCAAAAGGAACCATCATTGCATTAGTTGTTGCAGCAGTTTTAGTATTCTGGGGAATTGGTGTAAGAAACGGAATGGCTACAAGCGAACAAGATGTAGAAGCATCTTGGGCAAAAGTACAAACTGCTTATCAGCGCCGTGCTGACCTTATTCCAAACCTTGTAAAAACAGTACAAGGAGTAGCAAATTTTGAGAAAAGTACTTTAACAGACGTAATTAGTGCTCGTGCTAGTGCGACCCAAATCAAGCTAGATGCAAGCGATCTTTCGCCTGAAAATATGAAGAAGTTCCAAGACGCTCAAAGCCAATTGAGCGGTGCGCTTTCAAGATTAATGGCAGTAGCTGAAAACTATCCAACGTTGAAAGCAACTGAAAACTTCTCTGAACTACAAGCGCAATTGGAAGGTACAGAAAATAGAATCAAAGAAGAACGTGACCGTTTTAATGATACTGTAAAGGAATTCAACAATAAAGTGGTGACATTTCCGAACAGCTTAATTGCAGGGTTCTCTGGTTTTAGCAAAAAAGGCTATTTCGAAGCTGATGCTTCTGCTCAAAAAGCACCATCGGTAGATTTTTCTAAATAATCGTCCGAAACAGCTAAATTTAAGTGACTTCTCGACAAAGCTATTGTTGAAAAGTGCTTAAATTTAGCTGTTTTCTTTTTCCCAATATTCTTATGCTACTTTCAGAAGAACAACAAAGTATCATTGTAGATGCTATCAAAGCTGCTGAAAAAGAAACTTCAGGCGAAATCAAAGTTCATATCGAACAATTCTGTCCTGGAGATGTGCTCGAAAGAGCTAAAGCAGTATTTACTCAACTCGAACTTCATAAAACAGCTCAGCGTAATGGTGTGTTGTTTTATTTGGCTTTTACAGACCGTAAATTTGCCATTTTGGGAGATAAGGGTATTAATGATGCCGTTCCTACTAACTTTTGGCAAGACATTCGCAATTCTATGCAGTCTCATTTTGTCATGAATCAATTTGCAGCAGGTTTTGCAGAAGGTATTCAAAAAACGGGAGTTGCGCTCAAGCAATTCTTCCCTTATCAATCGGATGATATCAATGAGATTTCGGACGAAATTTCATTTGGTGATTAATCATAACATGCCATCCTATCTAATCAGTCATGTCTAGAAAAATACAACAATATTTGGCAGTTCTTATTTTGTCTTTATCGTTTTTGGTAAAAGCGATTGGTCAAGATATTCCTGCACAGCCTAACCCTCCGCTCATGGTGAGTGATTTCGTGATGAAACTCAAACCAGAAGAGCGCAACGCATTAGAACAAAAACTTAGAGGCTATCGTGATTCGACCTCCACAGAAATTTCAATTGTCATTGTAAAAAATACTGGCGAATCTGATCCATATGATTACGCCATGAAAATTGCTAAAACATGGGGAATTGGCGCCAAAAATAAGAATAACGGAGTTTTGCTTTTATGGGCTACCGAAACTCGTAAAATTCGAATCGTAACAGGTAGAGGTATCGAAGATGTTTTGCCTGATGCTATTTGTAAGAGAATCATCAATACGATTATTGTTCCAAATTTTAAGCAACAGCAATGGTATCAGGGTCTAAACGAGGCTACTGATGAAATGATTCAGCGAGCTAGTGGTGAATTCAAATCTGATGCTACCTCAGATGATGACAGTCCATTAGGCTTTTTTATCATTGTTATTCTCGTCATTGTATTTATCGTTATTTCTATCATTATTTCAAAACGTGGCGGCGGCGGTGGTCGTGGAGGCTACCGAGGTGGTGGCTGGACTCCTCCAATTATCATTACTGGCGGCTCGTCATGGGGTAATCGTAGCGGAGGTGGCGGAGGTGACAGTGGTTTTGACTTCGGCGGCTTCGGCGGTGGAGACTTCGGTGGCGGTGGCGCTGGCGGAGACTATTAAGTATGAGTGTTGAATTGTGAGTTGTGAATTAGGGTTTTAGGAAGGATTTTAAAAACCGTTTATTGGGGATATCGGATGTTGGATTTCGGAAGTATAATCTTTTTTATTTTGTAAAAGTAAAGGTATTTTTCTTAATTTCCGAAATCAGAAATCCCAAATCCGCAATTATTGGAAATCCTTCGTACAACCCTAATCCAATATCCACCATCCGAAATTTTTTCAATCCTTCGTAGACCACTCGATGGGGAATTTGTAATTTTGTACACAAAATAAAATTATGCGAGAAATGTAAATAGCCATAGGCTTACGGATATTTCTCAAAAATCCCAAATCAGTCTCCAAATTGCCATTAGGCTTCATTAAATTTTGAGAATCAGTGCTAAAAAATATCATATCACAAGAGCTTAACGAAGCTCAACTTGTTCTCCAAAAGTTTTTATCGGACGAACATAATATCCAACAAATTGAGGCCGCAGCACAATTAATGGCTGATGCTATCAAGCAAAATAATAAGATTATTTCTTGTGGAAACGGTGGTTCGCATTGCGATGCCATGCACTTTGCCGAAGAACTTTCGGGTCGCTATCGTAACGAACGCCGTTCGATGCCAGCAATCGCCATATCAGATGTTTCACATATTTCTTGCGTAGGTAATGATTATGGCTTTGAATATATTTTTTCTCGCTTTGTAGAAGGCTTGGGTAATACAGGAGATGTGCTATTGGGTATCTCTACCAGTGGCAACTCTGCCAACGTGATTCGTGCCGTAGAAGCTGCCAAAGCCAAGGGCATGAAAATCGTGATTTTATCAGGAAAAGATGGTGGAAAGCTAGCAGGGCAAGCAGATGTAGAAATCATTGTTCCACATTTTGGCTATGCTGATCGTATTCAAGAAGTACATATCAAGGTAATTCATATTCTGATTTTACTTATCGAGAAATTGGTTATTGGTGAATAGTTATCGGTTAATTGTTAGTGGTTATTCGAAAAATTTGTACGATAGCAGTCGAGGCGCAATGTTTGCGTCTAAAGAGGTAACATGCTAAGATATAGTATCAAATTTACCATTTGGGTTGGTTTCCAATTGTTTATCAAAAAAGGCGGTCGAAATTAGTTTTTCAACCGCCTTTTTTGATACACCTCTTTAGAAACAAAGCATTGCGGCTCTACAAGTAGAAATAATCACGAATTCACTAAATATCGATAGTCCATTTGCTCAATTAACTCACAATTTTTAACTTATTGTTCGTTGTAAAGTAATAGTGCTTCAATTATTTAGTGTCACTATAGGCAGAAAATTAGTCCTTTTATTCATTTTGCCTAAGGCTTATGGCTTATTGCCTAAAGTATAATCATTATTACTTACTTTGCATGTACAACGAAGTACATGTTTTTATCTAACAACTATGAAAAAGCTAAGCCTTACCCTATTGGCCGTCTTAACAGGATTGTTAGGTCTTGCCTATACCTTACCCTATTTTTTTAAGGATCAGATTCAAGCGCAAGTCAATAAAGCCATTATCAAACAAGTGAAGGGGAAAGTCTATTACTCAGACTTGAACCTCTCTTTGTTTCGTCATTTTCCCTATTTGGCTATCACTATCGAAGACTTTGGAATCGTCGGTCTTGCCCCATTTTCTCAGGATACGCTGGCTCAGGCCAAGGGTTTTGAGTTGTCGTTTGATGTAATGAGTTTAATCAAAGGACAAAAAATAATACAAAACATTCGCTTAGAGCAACCCAAGATTTACCTCAAAATCCTAAAAAATGGTCAGGCGAATTATGACATTTTTGTGCCGTCTAAAGATACAGTTAGTACTTCAGGAAAACCTTCAGAAGGGGTTCAATTACAAATCCAAAATTGGCAAATTGAAAAAGGAACAATTTTGTACAAAGACCTTCAAAAAGACTCTGAAATACTACTGACAGATATTGAACACAATGGTAGTGGCGATATCAATAAACAGATTTTTGACTTGGCCACCAATACTGAAATCAATCAGGCCTCGGTAGTTTGGGAGGGGAAAAACTATTTTAGCCAGCGTAAGCTAGCATGGCAATCATTAATTCAGGTTGATCAATCTGCCAAAAGCTATTCATTTCAAGATACTCGCATTCGTCTCAACGATTTTGAATTATCGTTTTCAGGAAAAGTTCAACAACGGGATTCTACCTACACTATGGATGTTGCATTTCAGACTCCCGAAACTAATTTTAAAAATTTGGTTTCGCTCGTTCCTATGATTTATCAAAATCAGTTTGATGCGTTGAAAGCAGAAGGTGATATTCAGTGTACTGGACAGGTGAAGGGGCTATATTCTTCTCAATCAATTCCGTCATTCCATTTGAATGTACAGGTAAAAAATGGCAGTTTCCAATATCCTTCTCTTCCAACTGGCATCAGTCAAGTTTGGGTAGATTGCGACATCAACAACGCCAGTAATCAACTTGATAGTATTCAAATTGCTCTTAATCGTTTTGATTTATTTTTTGGTAAAAACCCTATCAAAGCAAAAGCTAAAATCAAGGGGTTATCTCGTAGTATCGTTGATGCAGACCTAAAGGGTGAGTTCCAACTAGAAGAGCTCACAAAGTTATTCCCTATCGAAGGTACTCAACTAAAAGGTCGCTTTGGCGTTGACCTTCATAGTAAAGGCACGTATGACTCACTTACAGGGCAATTTCCTGTAACAAATGCTCAAATGCTTTTAGAAAATGGATATATCCTTTCAAAGCAATTTGCCAAACCCATTGAAGATATTCACTTTAAAGCAAATCTAACCAACCAAGACGGAACACTTAAAAATAGCCTATTAGCGATTCAGGAAGCAACTTTTCATGTTTTGGATGAAACCTTCCAAGCCAAAGGTTCGGTACAAGACTTTGAATCATTTAAGTGGGATATCACTGCTAAAGGCAAGCTTGATTTAACACAAATTACAAAGATTTTCCCTGTAGAAAACATGACACTCAAAGGTAAAATCGATGCAGATATTCGTACCCAAGGCAATCTCAAAGATTTGAAAGCGAAGCGATATGGTAGTTTGAATACAAATGGACAAATGGCCGTATCCAATTTTGAATACCGTTCAAAAGAATTACCACAAGGTATCAAAATCGAACAAGGACAAGCAAAGCTTTCGCCCAACAGTCTTACTATTACTCAGTCCAAAGGATATCTAGGGAGTAGTGATTTCGAGGCAACAGGTACAATGAATAACTACATGGCTTATGCGCTTACAAATGATGTATTGAAAGGAAATTTTCAGATTAAATCAAATCGTTTTAATGTCAATGAATGGATGAGTTCTGAACCCAAAGCTACCACTTCGGGTCAAGCCCCAAATCCCAATGCACATCCTAGTGTCGTGGAGGTTCCTAAAAACCTACAATTAAGTCTCAATACACAAGCCAACGAGATTATTTATGACAAAATGACCATGAATAATGCAAAAGGGGTTATCAGAATCAATAACGGTACTATTCGCCTTGAAAATACCAATTTTGATGCATTAGGAGGACGTTTTGCCACAACAGGTAGCTATGACCCAAGTGATATTGCTCATCCTAAATTTGATTTTGGGTTAAACTTGGAGAAAGTAAACTTTACTGAGGCTTATCAGCATTTAAGTGTCGTGAAATATCTTATGCCTCTAGCTCAGTTTATGGTTGGTGAGGTATCTTCTCAATTTAAAATCAATGGTGAGCTAACGCAAGATATGATGCCGAATTTTGCCACCTTAAACGGTTCAGGTTTATTGAAACTCTTGAAAGCTAGCTTACAAAATAGTCCATTAATCGAAAAGTTAGTAGCAAATACTAAGTTGACCCAATTAAAAGACCTACAATTGAACAATGCACTTATGCAGGTTCAAATCGACCAAGGCACACTAAAGATTAAACCATTTATCGTGAAGTGGAATGACTACGCAGTCAATATTGGCGGACAACACGGTATCATTGGCGATATGGATTATAAACTAGCGTTTGATATACCAAGTGGGAAAGCAGGACAAAGTTTTAATAATCTTTTTGCCCAATGGACAGGAAAAGCCTTAAATAACGTACCTAGGGTCAAATTTGATTTATCTCTAGTAGGAACACTCAAGTCACCCATTGTACGATTTGAGAACAGTAGTACTGCTCAAAATTTGAAAGATGCAGTGACTTCTGAAATTAAATCGCAAATTGATAATGCCAAAAGTCAGGCAGTGCAACAGGCGGAAGACTTACTAAAGGCAGAAAAAGAAAAGCTTTTAAAAGAAGCACAGGATAAGCTTAAAACAGGTCAAGGAGATATTCAAGCCCAAGCCAAAGCAACGGCAGATAGCTTGAAAAAAGCAGCCCTAGAAAGAGCCAAAAAGCTATTAGAAAGTCAGAAGAAAGGAGTACTTGATGGTATTTTCAAAAAAGCACAGCCAGCTAAAAAGGACTCAACGAAGTAATAAGTAATCCGAAAGCATCGTAGTGCTTTCGGATTTTTAGTTTTTCACCTTAAAAAAGATTTAACTGTTCATTACTACCCAATTTATCGGTATAATAGTCATTTACGTCTTTGTATTCGTCAGGTAATTGTTTTCGCGAACAAGTAAGTCCAAAGTGGCTAAATATCTTCTCTAGTTCATCGGCGGCTCTATGTCCAGCCTTATCATTGTCCAGATAAAAAATCACATTCGCACGCTTAAATAGTTTTGCCCAATCCTTTTTAAATACATTAGCCGTACCCAAACTCACGGCAGTTTTGCCTGCTTGCACCAATCGCATACAATCAAAAGCTCCTTCGGTAATGTACACATCTTGGTCAAGTTTAATTTTATCCAAAGTATCGGCATTGAACAAGGTAAGAGGGTGTTTGTACAAAAACTGATAACGTCCATGCCCTTCAGGTGGTGGACCTAATACGCGCCCTTGTAGATATACAATCCTACCATTTCGATAGTATGGAATAATCAAGGGGTGTGCATAGAAGATTAAGTTATTTTTATCGTTAAAAAGCCCCGATTCTTGCAAGTCTAGCGTCGAGAAACGTTGTTTGAGATACCAACTTACATTTGCATAATCTTTGACCATAAAAAGCCTAAAATCCTGAATTGTTTTATCCGTAAATCCTCTTGACTTCAAGTACTCCAAGCCTGATTTTGATAGCTCGTTGGAAGGTTGTTGCAAACAACAATCTCTAAATGCTTCATAAATCTGAGAGTGAATTTCATCTACAGGCTTTTCTTTTTCTTGTAACTTTTTTACATCTACAGTTTGTAAGGTATTCTTTGCTGGGAGAGGTTTTGTGCTTTTCTGATACTGTTGAGGCGAATATCCAGACAAATACGTCTGAGCCATCGTTTGAATCGTATCCTTAATATTCAACTGTCGAATTTCAGAAAATAGCGTAATAGAGTTACCCGTTTTGGCACAACCAAAACAGTAAAAACTATTGGTGTGAGGATACAGTACCAAAGATGGCGTATTTTCCTCATGAAAAGGGCAAACCATACGATTACGGTTTATCTCTAATCCAAGGTCTTGCGCTACCTCTAATATCGAAACCTGACTTAATTCGTCTAGAACTGACATAGTAATTGGGAATTTTGAAGAAAAACAAAAAACTTTCAGCCTTTAACAATTTTACCTCAAATATAAAAAAACGACAGCCTCCGTGAATCACAGAGGCTGTCGTTTTTGATATTAATAAGTACTTTCTTCCTAAAACTATTGAAGGAAAGATACTTTCAAGTCGTTTAATCTTGCTTTTACTGAAGTATCGATTTGACGGTCGTTGATACGAAGTACATAACCACCAATCAATTCAGGGTTCACTTTTTCAACCAGTTCAACAGTCTTTCCAGTTGCTTCAGTTACCAAACGAATAAATTCTGCTTTTTGAGCATCTGTCAAAGGAGATACCGTAGTAATCTCTGCTTTTTGGATACCTTTATAGAGAGCATATTGACGTTGGAACTCTTCAGCAATAGCAGGAAGAATTTTTTCACGGTTTTTCTTAGTGATAATTTCAAAAATCGAAAACGTTACAGGGTCAACTTTATCTTTGAAGATAGCAGTCAAAATACTTAATTTCTGTAAGTGTTTTACGATTGGGCTTTTTAAGGCTAAAACAAGTTGGCGATTTTCGTCGCAAACTTGGTCGAAGAATTTCATATCTTCATGAACTTTTTCAACTACACCTTTTTCAGCGGCCAAACCAATCAATGATTTAGCATATCGGAAAGCTACACTTTGTTCTGACATTTCTCTTTACGCTTTGAGTTGCGAGCTGTGAGGCTCATCACTGAATTAGTTTAATTTAGCATCAGATAATAAATCCGTAACCAATTTTTCTTGAGCAGAACGATCTGCTAATTGAGTACGAAGAATTTTCTCAGCAATTTCCAATGAAAGAGCAGCAGTCTCTTTCTTGATTGAAGCTACAGCACTAGCTTTTTCTTGTTCGAATGCTACGCGAGCTTTTTCGATTTCAGCGCTAGCTGCTTTTTGAGCTTCAGCTTTAGCATCAGCAATCATTTTGTCTGAAGCTTCCTTTGCAGCCTTAAGAATGCCATCACGTTCGGCACGAGCTTCAACCAATAATTTTTCGTTACCAGCTTTCAACTCAATCATTTCTTCACGAGTTTTTGCCGCCAAAGCCAAAGCACTTTCGATAGACTCTTCACGCTCATGCAAAGAAGCAATGATTGGTTTCCAAGCGAATTTTGCTAATACGAAGAACAAAAGGCCGAAAACTACCAACTGCCAAAAGATTAGACCTAAATCAGGAGTAAGTAATTCCATATTAAATAAATGTTTTTGCGATTGAAAAGCATTTCTTGTATTGTGTAATTACGAAGTGCTTTTATCAGAGTGTTACTATATGATTTGAAAAATGAATTTTCTCAAAAAACTTCGTACTATCGGCCTAATGCGTAATAGTACGAAGATAATTTTGTGCTATATCGAAGTAGAATAAGACAGAAACTAATTTTCAATCAAATGGCTACCTGATATTCTTGATTAGCTACGAATTATTTGTTAGCTACCAAGAAGCAAATAACTGCTGCGAAAAGAGCAACCGCTTCAACGAAAGCAGCTACAACCAACATCGCACCTTGGATCTTGCCAGAAGCTTCTGGTTGACGAGCGATTGATTCCATTGCACGACCACCGATGTTACCGATACCTAAACCAGCACCGATTGCTACTAGACCAGCACCGATACCAGCCAAACCTGTACCCAAAGAAACTTCAGCTAAAATTGACAAAAGTGACATGATTGTTATTTGTTTATGTAAGTGAAAAAAAATATTTACTAATTAAAAATATGAACATAAGTAATCGTGCAGAATAAGATTTAAGTTATGTGTTTAGGCACAAGGCACAGAGTGTTAAAATGTTTTTTATTACCCACAACCATGCTTTTTCCCAAAACCCACCGCCGAAAGCTGTTACCTGAAAGCCCCAAGCATAATCTTAAATTTTATTTTGCCTACTAACTTAAGTATTAATGTGCTTTAGGCTATATGCCGAAGGCATTAGGCCAAAAAACTTCTACTATAATATACGAAATGCTTTTATTCCTTTAGCTTACGCTTAGAGCATATAGCAGATAATAATTCAATTTTGACCACTAACTTAAATTTTAGTGATGTTCATCGTGGTGATGTTCTTCAACTGCCGAACCAATATAGCTTGCAGTCAACAACGTAAAGATGAATGCTTGCAAGAATGCTACTAATAATTCGATAATGTTCATGAATACGGCAAATACACTAATTACTGGTGTTACCATCCAAATTTTCAAGATGAAAATCAAACCAATAAAGCTCAACATGATGATGTGACCTGCTGTAATGTTAGCAAATAAACGAATCATCAATGATACTGGCTTTGTAAATATACCGATAATTTCTACTGGAGTTAAGATCACCAACAACAATTTCGGAACGCCAGGCATTGCAAAAATGTGTCCCCAATAAGTGCTTTTACCATTTAAGTTGGTAATCAACAACGTAAGTACTGACAATACTAATGTTACAGCAATGTTACCTGTTACGTTTGCTCCACCTGGTAATAGACCCAAAAGGTTGTTAATCCAAATAAAGAAGAACAAGGTTAACAAATACGGAAGGAATCTTCTGTAGTGTTTTTCACCGATGCTGTTTTTTACAACTTCATCACGAATAAAAATGATGATTGGCTCTAACCAAGACTGCAATCCTTTTGGAGCTTTAGTTCCTCTTTCTTTATAAGCATTACCAATACTGATAAAGATCAATAGCAACAACACTGCACTAATCAACAAAGAAGCTACGTTTTTGGTGATTGACAAATCCAAAACATGAGAACCATCTTCAGCATGCAATTTGCCGTGCTCTAAGATTAGCCCCTCATAAGCTACTGGGTTGCCATGTTCATCTTCCAGTTTGCTAGAAGAAAATACTTTTACGCCATCTTTCGTATAAGCAATTACAGGAAGGTGAACACCAACGCCATGTGCAAACTCCCATTTGTGGTCGTCAGCAATGTGGTGCATAATCATGTGACCTAAGTCAACTTTGCCATCTTCGTGTGCTTCAGCACCAGCAGCGTGTTCGGCAGTTGCCTCTACGCCATGAACTGCTACTGTTGAATCAGCCGTAGCGGAAGTTGCTGAGTGATGCTCGGATTGTGCAAATACTGAAGTAGCAAATAAAAATAAAAATGCTACAATATTTGAAAAATATAATTTTCTCATCTCGACGTGGGGGATGAACGTATAATGGTTTATGATTTTGACTTTCTTATTCGTATGCTTTACTCCACCTGAAAATCAACAACTTATACTTATTATTAACACAGGGCCTATGAAAAGTGTCGCAAGTTACGATACAAATCGTAGATTTCAAAACCTGTATAACATAAATAGAGTACAAAAAAGTTGCTAATAAATGTATATATGTCTGGAGTACCCTTATATATGAAGAATCCAATAAATACTAAACTCAAAATTAAGCGAGCGCCAATACTTCCCATGTAAAACTCAATAAAATGCTTCCGGTCATTGGCAAAACCTTGTTGCATCAATAAGTGATTGAAATAAGAAAGTGTTGCATAAAATGCAAGCATGAACCACTTATCAGCATGGATATACTCTGATAAACCAATGTATGGAGCCAAAAAGAAGATTAAACCGACCACAACAGTCAGTAGGATGATACGTAACATTGTAGGTTCTGAATTTTTGCGCAAAGATACGTAAAACCTTTATTCAGAAATGAAATAAGGGGAATAAATTACTGCAATTTATTCCCCTTTTATTGTATAAGATTATCTTATGACTTTGAGTAATCAGCTTTTAACTATGATATAAGAAAAATACGAGACACATAAGCTGATGGCAGTGAGGCGAATGCCTCTCGAATATACTACCTTACCAAATATTCATTTTGAGCTACACCAACTCGTCCTTGATTTGACATTCCTTCTAACTTGATGCTCATATTGCCCTTGGCATCGCTGTTCCAGAAGCTTGTTGTGGCTTTTCCAGAAGCATCAGTTGTGACATTCGCGTTCCAATAAAGTGTAGAGCGATAGTCGGGACGCACATGTTCTGGCTTAGCTTGGTCATATTGTGGAGCAAAAAACTCCCTAGTCATTGCATAGCCCATACGTTTTTGGATTTTTACTCCTTCAATATTAGCCTTACTCCAATCATAGTTAGCGTTGCCTCTTCTTGTAAGCACAGAAATAACCCCGTTTCCTCCTCTAACGCCAAATATGGCAGCATCTGCACCTTTCAATACATCAATACTTTCTACATCACATGGAGGGATGGTGTTAATAACATCGCTACTTACTTGCATACCATCAATTAAAAATAGGGGATCACTAGAGCTATTAATAGAACTTTGTCCACGGATGACGACTGAAAATGCTCCCAACCCTGTTTGTACTACTTGAACCCCTGGAACTCTACCTTGTAGCATTTGAAGTACACTAAACATACCTCCACAGAGCTTATCATCAACCTTAAGCGTATTGCTCGCTTGTCCATAAATTTTACGGCTATCCTCAGGTTCCTTTTTGGCTGTTACGGTTACTTCTTGTAGCATCTGCACTTTATTTGTAATCAGCTTTTTTTCTAATTCTAGGGATTCTCTTGAATATTTTAAAAATGTAGCAAAAGCATTAGGGTCAAAAATTCGCACCTCATTTGGGATTTGAAGCGGTCTTGTTTTTGGTAACGAGAGAGTTTCGTCTATCGTTAGAGTTAAATTGCGTGCACCATTAGCCTTTACTGCCTGTAGATACACATCCACACTATCTGTAAAATCCAAGTTATAAAAACCGTATCTACCCAATGAATCGACACTTGTCATAGCTATGATAGGATTTTCCTTTGGCTTTTTTAGCATTAGTGTTAGGGTAAGCTTATCGGTTACTTTACCATTGGGGCGAAGAGCTTTACCTGTAATTTCTAATCCTTGTTCAACGAAGTAATCCATTTTAGGTTTGATATCATTTAGCATCTGTTGCCAAGTAAATCGACGCCAGCCTTGAGTCATCATTAGTAAATCAAGATGCAAATGGCGATTTTCTTGTGTATTGTCAAAATAATATTGTGGTTGCTCTATCGAACCTTGTATTTGTTGATAATACTGTCCACTCAACGATTCCTTTACCTCTGAATTTAGCAATACATAAGTCAAGATATTGTCGGCATAAGGTTCACTTTTTACTTGAGATAAATCAGTAACTGCTACAGAGAAAGTTCCTTGAATGGGCTTTCCTTCAGCATCTTTCGCTTCAATATTCAAATCTACTTTTTCTCGACTTTTATATTCTGTCTTATTTGAAGAAACCTTCAATTGTAGTGTTCTATCTCCACGTTCAACAAATACTAATCTCTCACAAATAGGTAATCCATCGGGCGAAAATAAGGTGATTTGCACTACCCCGTCGTCAGGAATTTGATTTTTGGGAATATTCGCTACAAAACTTTTACTAGATTCCAAACCTTTAGCTATCATACAAACCTCTCCTCGTTGTTGAACAATGATAGGGAGTTCTTTCCCTTGTCCAGCAGGTTGGGGGCTAGCGTTTTGAATGTAGAGTCGGATTTTATCTTTATATGTAACATTGTCTACACTCATGATATAGCCACCTTTTTGAGCTTGGGGTACTTCTTGTTTTATATAGCCACCATCTGTTTTTTTTACATAAGCAGTATAAATATTATTAGCTTCAGGACGAAAATTGAAAACCCCATGTCCTAAATGCACTGAGCTAAACACTCCCACAGTATCTTTATCATTAGCCAAAACAAAACCTGAGGTTTCAACGCCTTTTCCTAACTTATTAACCACTTTGAAAGCTAATCTACTTTCTAGGTTTTCAACTAAATATCCTCCTTCTGGAAAAAAGTTGATAGACGCTACCTCATTGAGAGCCTGAGCTTTATTTTCGTTCATAGAAGACATATTGGTATTTTGCCAAACTCTTACCTCTTTTTCAAAAAATAAAGATTCTGAAAAGTTTCGCATGTAATTGGTATAGGCTCGTATGAGATAAAGGTCGGTAGCAAGGGTATCTGGCAATTGAATATCGCCTACCGAAACAGCCAAAGCTTTTAGTACTTTGTGAACTATAACTTTACCCGTAGCAGGCTGCACCAAATCTACATACAGTACTCGACTCACCGAGTCCACACCATTAGAAGAAGCATCGAACAAATAGCCTTTTAGCCACATAGTTTCACCAGCCATGTAGTATGGTTTATCCAAATGGAGATACACTTTTTCCTGAGGATACGAATAGCGATATTTAGTTAAAGTAGCTCTGAGCTTTTCATAAACAGGTTGGTCTTGTGCACGTGAAGTGTTCATAAAACACAGCAAGCTTAATAAGATAATAAAGCAATAGGTTAAATTGTTTTTCATTACAATTGGTTTGATTTAGAACAACAAAATAGTTCGAACTAGCGATTTAAAAAAAGAAAAGCGAATCTACAACGATTTCTTGATGACTGGTATTATATCTTCAAATGAAGACATTTGAAGATATAGGTATGTTTTTAGTACAAAATGGGCTATGTGAGTATAATCAATCCTTAAAACGTTTGCATTTTCGAGATTCTAGCTATTATATTTGCAACATCAAGTCAATTACTCTTCACAAAAGGTAGTAGTTGATTTATAAAGAAGAAGGGAGAGAATAGGCTCTATGAACTTCTGGCAACCTACTGATTCGTAAAGGCAAGGTGCTAATTCCTACCCAATAAATTCATCATTATTGGGAAATATAAACCAATTACGAAACTAATCCAGCTACATTTTTACATTCTGCTGTTCAGTATTCGTCAGGTTTACGATGTATCGTTTCACTGTCACAATTCATTGTGGCTTTAAGTCTGTACGTATCCATGAAAAAATTCATTCCAATTACCGTAGGCAACTATCTTGTTGTCCATGGTTATGACGAACACAATCGAGAAATTATCGAAAGTGTCGAGGTAGAAAAAGCAAGCCTAAAAA
Organism: Flectobacillus longus; assembly: GCF_030056705.1. Lineage (GTDB taxonomy): Bacteria > Bacteroidota > Bacteroidia > Cytophagales > Spirosomataceae > Flectobacillus > Flectobacillus longus. Next base: position 15,849 of record NZ_JASHIC010000016.1, on the reverse strand, counting down.
TTGTAGCAGTCAACCGTATTCAGTCTTTAAGCGAAAAATATGTTTTGGTGACTGGTGCGTTCGGTCGTTTGATGTACTGGGAATACGAAGAGTCTTTTGAAGAGATTTCAACCAAACTCATGGAGAACTGATCAAGTGAACAGTTGTTGTTTTCATCATTTAGATAAATAACCAACAACTTGATTCTTTTTCTAAAACATTCAATTAACAGTTCTCGTATTGATTCTTTTTATTTTCAAAAACAGCATCTCAATTCGTGTTGAATACGTCAGTTTTTAAATATCATACTCCTTTTAAACTTGAAGCAGGGGGAGTTTTGCCAGAAGTTGAATTAGCTTATCAAGCACTTGGACAGCTCAATGCGGACTGTTCAAATGTGGTATGGGTATGTCATGCTTTTACAGGAAGCCAAGATGTTGCAGATTGGTGGCAGGGCTTGGTTGGCAAAGGCAAATTGTTTGACCCAGAACATTACTTTATAATTTGTGTAAATGTTTTGGGGTCACATTATGGAAGTACAGGTCCGCTTTCGATTAATCCCGAAACTGGCGAACCATATTATCATACTTTTCCAACTATTACGATACGTGATATAGTCAACTCATTTGATTTATTGAGAGAGCATTTGGGTATTTCAAAAATCAAAACTTGTGTTGGGGGTTCTTTGGGGGGGCAACAAGCAGTAGAATGGGCTATTTCTCAGCCTGAACTGATCGAAAACTTGATTCTAATTGCGACTAATGCTCAACATTCTCCTTGGGGAATTGCATTCAATGAGTCACAAAGAATGTCTATTGAAGTAGACCCTACTTGGACAGAAAGCCACCCTCTGGCTGGTATTAATGGCATGAAAGCCGCTCGTGCAACAGCTTTGATTTCATATCGTAACTACGAAACTTATGGTGTAACCCAAGCTCGTCGTGAGGAAGGTCTGGACAAAACCTATCGTGCGGTGACCTATCAGCGTTATCAAGGGGAAAAACTAGCCCAACGATTCAATGCTTTTTCGTACTATGTCTTATCACAAGTAATGGATTCACAAGATGTGGGTCGTGGAAGAGGTGGGGTTATCAATGCGCTTTCGCAAGTCAAAGCCAAAACCTTAGTGATGGGTATTAAATCGGATGCGCTATTTCCTATTAATGAGCAAGAATTTTTGGCTAAACATATTCCTGGCGCTACATTTCAGGCTTTGGACTCGTTATATGGCCATGATGGCTTCTTGATAGAAAATGAATTGATTACGAAAGCCATTAAAATTTGGCAGAAATTTATTAAATTGGATGTCAATCCAATGTATTCTTTCTTCAAAGCTCTTGAAGACCGTCCGAGAACATTAGTTGCTCATGATTAATGAGTTTTGAATAAAAAGTTACAAGCTAGCAATGGCTTCGAAAAAATTGTTTACTACCTGACTACATATATTTTTCTTTACCAAAAAAGCTGGCATCACTGCCAGCTTTTCCATTTTATTTTCTTTTGTAAAACAAAAATCCGTTTTCTTCTTTAATCAATCGTAGATTAGGATGTGCTTTCATCGCACTGTCTGCCGTGATTTTCATTACAAAATATGCAGGTTTGTCCAAATGAGGTTCATTTAATAAGTAGGCTTCTGTTTTAGGTTTCTGAGGTTGTTTTTGGAAATAAAATAATTGTGCATACGACTTGAATCCAATCGGCTCTACATATACATCTTTACCTTTCAATGACTCATAGAAACTAATCGCTGCACGTTGAGAATATCCTTCTATTTTACTTACCACTACAGCCGAATAACCAAACAAACATAAAGCCGTTGCGATATACAAACCTCGAATATTGCGCATACTTACCATGACTATTACCGCCACAATATACGCCAAGCCCATGTATTGTTCCCATCCGCCCCAAGTAACCTTTGCACTAAGATTTGCCACAGCAAAATCATCTTTGATATATGGAATCAATTGAGCAGCATACTGACCTACCAATGGCACTGCTGTAAGAGCAATAGCCATCACCAAACCAATAAAGAACAGTCCAAAACCTGTGAGTTTTGACCACTTCCAATTACCTGTTAATAAGTTGTTGACATGGTACGCCGCCAAATAAGACACAGGAAACCATGCCATTGATGAATAATGAACAATCTTGGTCTTGACAATCGTGAATAAAATCATGACTACCCAAAACAAATAAATCATCCATTTTCTAAAATATTCTCCTTGAGAATTGCCCGACCCTGAGGTCCCCAATGCACGAATCGCCAATACAGAAATAGGAAAACAACCTACTAATACAACCACAAAATGATAATAGAATGGCTGTTCATGTCCAGCATCTCCTGTGGTCAATAAGCGAATTTGGTACTGAATAAACTCTACAAACAAGCCCCATCCATTTTGATAGATAGATAGCCCAAACCAAATACAAGCTACTAAAAAAGCAATGGCAATAGCCGAGAAAAATGGTTTGATTGCATCTTTCAAGAAACTAGCACTAAAACCATTGACGCCCCAATACGTAAATACCGTAAGTCCCCATAACAAACCTCCTACTGGTCCTTTGGTTAGAATCGCCAATCCTACAAATAGCCCCGAAAGTAAGCCATAGGTCTGGCGTTTAGATGTATTTTGATTTGTAGAAACACTTTGCGAGAAATACCAAACCCCCAAAAAGATAAATAGGTTGAAGGTTGGGTCAATAATACCTGATTTAAAATATAAATGTGGTGTAAATGAGCCTAAATATCCTAAAGCCCACAACAATCCAAAACGTTCATTATAGAGTTTCCGTCCGATTCGATAAAACACTACAAGGGTAATAATTCCTATGATAGCATTTGGGAAACGTGCGCCAAATTCTGGTGCAAATCCAGAATTTGGGTCAAATACATTAAATGCTTTCATGGCTAATACCTGCATCCAGAAAAATAAAGGAGGCTTTTCCCAAAAAGGCATATAATTAATCTGTACAGTAGCATAGTTTCCTGTCAGAATCATTTCTCTTGCCGATTCGGCAAAGTTGATTTCGTCCCAATCAAATAAATGGGAGCTACCAATAAATGGGATAAAAAAAACTGCCCCTAGAGCAGTTATTAATATGTAGGATAAATGTCTTGTTTGCATAATAAATCGTCAATCGCAATGGTGATAACGTTTTGGCAAAAGTAAAAAAAATAATTGTTTCGTCTATACTTTCTAAAATCGATAGATGAATAATCCTCTTTCTCAAGAATGACAAAACTATGGTTTGGCATTCTTGGCTGCTGCTGCTAGATTTTCTTTTACTAAGCCTAATAATTGACTTTTGGGATAGTCTTTAACAAAGTCATTTAAAGCTTTGACATATCCATCAAAATTTTGAGTTTTAGCTAATAACAACGCTTTCAAAAAGGCTAACTTATCTTCTGTATGGCTATTGGGATACTCTTTCAAGGCTGTATCCACAAATGATAAAGCATCTGCATAATTACCTTGTTGGTAGTATTGATATGCTTCAGTGTAAAGTTTTTGAGCTTCTGTTTCTTTGTCAGAACTCAACTCTACAATATTTTCACGACTTAACATTCTTGCAAAATACGAGTCTCCAAATTTATCAAAGAGTGATTTTCTGTAGCCTGCTTTTTCGGTTGGATTATTTTCGTGTAATAAATACAAAAAGTACAGAGCCTCTGGTTCATGAATTGAATTTGGGTATTCCGAAAGTAATTGTTTGAATGTCGAAATGGATTTCTTAGGCTCATTTAAACTCAACTTAAAGATTTTCCCGACTTCAAACATTGCATCTTGTCGTTTGATTTGTGAAGTTTCAAGTGCCTTTGCACTAAATGGAATTTTGGTTTTCAGGAGTGCTTTTTCTGTCGCTAGCTCTTTATCACTTATACCTTCAATTGTATTTTTTGAAGTAGAGGTATTTTCGGTGCTTGCTGTATTAAAGCTACCAAAAGATGCGGCATCGTCGCGGCTACTTCTACGCCAATTGTCTTCCAAAGGGCGGTTTCCCCAACGATTAATAAAACTAGTACGACCTTGACTTACCAACATAGCATTAGAAAAATACCAATCTGTTTTGCCCGAAGTGGCAAATGGATCTTTAGTCACATTAGTGGAATTAGCGATTATTTCTTTTGCTTTTGCCAAATTTGCCAATTCTTGAGTTTTCTTCAATCGAATAGCTTTTTCTAAAACTTTATCCAATTCTGATGGAGTAAGCTTAGAAAGTTTTTGTAAAGAATCCTCTGTTTTGACAATGTTCATTTGCTTCACAAAATCTCCAAGTACTTGTTGTTTTTGTTTTACTTTGGCAAAGGCAGCATCAGTATTAGGTAATAAAGACAAGCAACTATCATAATACGCAAAAGCAGTTTCATACTCAGCATACTTATTATAGTACAAATCTGCCAATGTCAAATAAGTATAAGGCAACTGTTTAGTATCCTTGCTGATACTGGCAGATTTTTTCAATAATGCAATTCCTTTGGCGGTATTTCCTTGGCGCATTTCTGCCGAGGCCATAGCTTCATAAATTTTATCGGATAAATCTTTGTTCTTGCTATCTTTTAATAATTTATCAAAATTACCTTTTTGATTCATGACCAAAGCACTATTCAATGAGGCATAGAATCTTAAATCGTACGAAGGTCTGTTTTTAGCAACCTTTGTAAAACATTCACTTGATTTGGGAAATTTTTCCAATATCTCATACATCTGTCCTGCTACATAGTACAATCTGGCTTTTTGCTCATTTTTGGGAAGTAGGGGAAATGTTTCCTCCAAAATTGCTACAGAAGTAGCATATTCTTTTTTGAGTTGATGTAAATACGCTTTTGTTAAATAAAAATTAGTAGTATTATTTTTATTCAAATCTTCTTCACGCAACAATTCGGCTACTCTCAAAGCCGTTGTAAACTCCTCTTGTTCTATATAAGCTCGCATCAAGCCAATGAGCGCTGCATGACGAGCGTTATCATCTTCGGCAGTGGTGTTGACGTATTTAAAGGTCTCAATGGCATTTTTATAGTCTTCTTGTATCAAACGAGCTTGCCCAATAAGCACATAGGCGTCGTCGAGCCAACGCGAGTTTTGATGGCGCTCGGCAACCATCGAAGCCTTTTTGATAACTGCTGCAAGCTCGGTCGAAACCGTACTGGCTACTGCCGAGTCGAGAGGTAATAGTACAGGTAGTATTTGAGAATAATTGTCGTGACGGTCTTCAAAGAGCTTTTTTTCGGCCTCAAATAATTTTTGATTAGCCTGAAAAAGCGCATTGTATTTGGCATTAAGATTATGGAATCCCACGCTGATAGGCGAAGAGCTATACTGGGAGCATCCTCCTATGCACAAAAATATGGCAAGTACTAAAAGTAACAGTATTTTATTCATGTGAAGTAGCTATGCAGAAAAACTACAATGATTTGATTGATTTACCATCCAAAATACAAATATAGGTCAATTTGATGGTTCTTAAGATAAGATTCAGGGTACTCAAAACAAGACCACGAGTCAAGAACTCAGTTCTGTTTTGAATAACAAGGATTTTAACGCAAAATAACGAGATTTTATTATCAGATTCCGTGCCAATTAAGTATTTTTGTTACAGGTATATCAAACATTCGTTTTAGGATTTTTTTATTATAATTCTACGAAAAAATACCATATTATTTTCGACGTTGAACAACCTTTTTTCTTTATTTTCATGTCAAACGATTCGCCAAATTCCAACAAGTATATGCGCTATATGGGAGCAGGAAGTCAAATGCTTATAACCATTGCAAGTGGCGTACTGTTGGGTAACTGGCTTGATAAGACCTTTCATACCACCACTCCTTGGTATTCTATTGGCTGTTCATTGCTATTCATTTTTGCTGCGATTTATTTATTGATTCGTAGCCTCCCCAAAGAATAATATCATACTGCAAAATTATGTTTTGATTCTCAATGAGTTTGTTGACAAATTATTGAAAAACAGCAAATTTTGTATTTTGATTATGTTCCTTCAGATAGTTTTTTTCGTTTAAACTATAAAACAAGCTTTTACTCAAAATACAAAAACAGTAAAAGTTGGTTGGTTATTTACAGATAGGCTGGTAATAAAATTGTTTATGACCCGTCAAATTTGCCTGAAAGTAGAAAACATTTTCTATATATCCCTAAAATCATATTAAAGCCAGTGGACGAGATTAGAAAGAGATTTATTCAAGGATTCATTATCCTTATTGCCATACTTTACATTGGAAGGCTATTTTATTTACAAGTTATTGATGAGACCTATAAACTAGATGCTCAAAACAATGCTATTCGTAAAATTGTACAAGTTCCGTTTAGAGGGTTGATTTATGACCGCAACAAAAAGTTGATTGTCTATAATACTCCTGTGTATGATTTGTACATTACGCCCAAAAAAGCACATGTTCAGGATACTTTAAAATTCTGTAGACTTTTTGATATTACCCGCAGTGAGTTTGATAGCTTAACTCATTTGGCAAGAATTTACTCACCTGTACGCCCTTCTTTATTTTTACGTCAGCTTTCAAAAGAAGAATATGCTCGCGTGCAAGATGCTATGGTAGACTACCCTGGATTTTCTTTCCAGATTAGTTCTTTGCGTACTTATCAATCAAAAGGTATGGCAAATGCCTTAGGGTATGTTGGCGAAATTAGTCCAGAACGTCTTTTGAAAGAACAAGAAAAAGGTAACGAATACTACCGACAAGGAGATTATGTGGGGGTTACTGGACTTGAAAGATTTTACGAAGACGAACTGCGTGGGCAACGTGGCGAAAAATACGTAATGGTCAATAGTCGCGGCGTAGAAAAAGGAGCATTCAAAAATGGTGAGTTTGATAGAGAACCCGTAGCTGGCAAAAATTTAATTTCGTCGGTAGATATTGCCTTACAAGATTATGCTGATAGTTTGATGCAACACAAAGTAGGAAGTGTGGTGGCAATTGAGCCGTCTTCAGGCGAAATCTTAGCGATGGTGTCAGCTCCTACTTATGATCCAAGTAAACTATCGGGTAGAACTTTCTCAAAGTATTTCCAAACGCTCAATCTAGACCCATTACACCCACTCATCAACCGCCCACCAAGTGCTTATTATCGTCCTGGCTCGACTTTCAAGTTGATTCAGGCTTTGATTGGTTTGCAATTAGGAGTAATTAGTCCAAGTACAGGATTTGGTCATGCGGGTGTACCTATGAAGTGTCACTGTGGAGGTACATCTTCATCGATTCAGTTAGGTATCAAAAACTCTTGTAACCCTTATTTTTATAATGTTTTCAAAAGAATTATTTATAATAACAAGGAACAAAATCTTTTCAAAAAATCGGCTGTTGGTCTTCAACGCTGGAATGATATGGCTAGCAAGTTTGGTATTGGGCAAGAATTAGGCATTGATTTACCAAACGAAACAAAAGGAAAACTTCCGAGCGTCGAATATTACGACAAAGTGTATAAAGGTCCTCTTCGTTGGAAATTTTCTAATATCTACTCTGTAGGTATTGGAGAAGGGGAAATTGTTATTAACCCACTTAAAATGGCGAATGTTGCTGCTATCATTGCCAACAGAGGTTGGTATGTTCGTCCGCACTTAGTAAAAGGTATTAACGAAATCGGAAACATAGACAACAAATATAAAGAGCATATTTCTGCGGGTATTGACCGTCGCCATTTCGAACCCGTTATCGAAGGAATGGTTGGTGCTGTAAATGCAGGAACTGTAGCTGCTGAAGCACGCTTGAGTGATATTCAGATTTGTGGTAAAACAGGTACATCTCAAAATAAACATGGACAAGACCATGCCATCTTTATTGCTTTTGCCCCAAGAGAAAACCCTAAAATTGCCATTGCGGTATTTATCGAAAATGCTGGTTTTGGAGGAACGCACTCCGCTCCGATTGCGTCGCTTTGTATCGAAAAATACTTGAAGGGTAAAGTAGAACGCAAAGCCATGGAAACTCGATGGATGAATAAGAGCTATTTGGCCAATGTGTTGAGCGCAAAAAGTGCTTCAGCCAAACCAAATAAAGAGGTAAAAGCTACTGCTGAAAAAGATTCAACTATCGAAGACTATCAATTGCGCAACCTTAAAGAAGAGCTATTTAAACTAGATCAGGTAAATAAACCAAAAGCTCCTGCATTCAAAATTCCGATGCAGCCAGAGGCGGTTTTACCTAAAAATCAGAAAATAACATCGAAAAAAATACATTAAGAGTGAGTGATGATATAAGTACTCAGTTTGATGACCCCAAACTCTTGCTTAGCACTATACTCGAATGTCCCAAATAAATAGATTTAGCATTTCCTAAGAATAAGACCTTGAAAAGAGAAGAACAAATATCGCGAAACCTCGACTGGGTGACCGTGTTAATATATATACTTTGTGTTGTAGCTGGTTGGCTCAATATTTATGCTGCGATTTACAATCCTGAGCACCCAATTTGGATTTTTGATGATGGCTTTTTCGATACCAACTCAGGAAAACAGCTCATTTGGATAGGAACAACCGTTTTGCTCATTATTGCAATTTTAGTAATCGACCATCGTTTTTACGATACTTTTGCGTTCCCTATTTATGGCTTTTTCCTATTTATGTTGCTAGCAGTGCTTGTTGTAGGAACAGAAGTAAAAGGCTCGCACTCTTGGTTTAGGATTGGCTCTTTTCAGTTACAGCCCGCCGAGTTCTCTAAGATGGCTACCTGTCTAGCACTGGCAAAATATTTGAGTACGCCACTAACCAATCTATCCAGATTCAAAGACCAGCTCAATGTAGCAATCATCATTGCGATTCCTCCAATCTTGATTTTGGCCTCAAACGAAACTGGGGTAGCCTTGGTTTTTGCTTCATTCTTGATTCTATTGTATCGTGAAGGACTTCCAGGGATGTATCCTGCTATTTTCTTAGCGGTAGTAACCTTATTTATTTTATCTCTTATTTTTGAAGAATGGCAGATTTATATCGGCTTGGCTGTAGTATCTGCTTTGGTCGTTTGGGCAATGCCTCGTTATGAACGCAAAACCAAAAATATTTTAGCCATTTTAGGCGTTGCTTTCTGTATGGGTTTGTTTGTTACAGGAGTAGATTGGGCGATTAATAATGTACTAAAAGAACACCAGCGCAATCGTATTCGAGTATTAGTCGACCCTGATTTTGACCGCAAAAAGACAGGTTATAACGTTCGTCAGGCCAAAATTGCGATTGGCTCGGGTGGGTTGCTTGGCAAAGGATATTTGCAGGGAACGCAAACCAAATTTGACTTTGTGCCCGAACAAAGTACCGACTTCATTTTCTGTACTGTCGGCGAAGAATTCGGTTTTGTAGGGAGCTTAACTGTGGTCGGTTTATTTATTGGCTTGATGCTACGGCTTATTTATCTCGCAGACCGACAGAAATCCCGATTTGCGCGAGTCTACGGCTATGGGGTCGTTTCCATCATATTTTTCCACTTTCTCGTCAACATCGGTATGACTATCGGTTTGATGCCTGTAATTGGGATTCCACTTCCATTTTTTAGTTATGGGGGCTCTTCACTTTGGTCGTTTTCTATTTTACTATTTATTTTTCTAAAATTAGATGCCCATCGTTCGCAGATGCTTTCAAGATGGTAAAATAGCACTTCATACAAAAACTACCGATTATCTAGATAATCGGTAGTTTTTTTGTTATAGACTTTTAAAATTCTTATTTTCGGAATGAATCTTTCCTTTACATAAAACCTATCTCTATGCAGGAAACTACTATTTCTAAAAATGCCAAACTATTAATCCTTGTAGCCTCTTTGGGCTATTTTGTGGATGTATATGACCTCATTCTGTTTGGAGTAATCCGTAATGCTAGCTTGGCAAGTCTCGGACTTGATAAAGACGGGCAACTGTCAGAAGGTCTTCGCCTACTTAATATACAGATGGCTGGTATGCTTTTGGGGGGACTTATCTGGGGGATTTTGGGTGACAAACGTGGACGTAAGTCTGTCTTATTTGGCTCTATTTTGTTGTATTCCTTAGCCAATGCTTTTAATGGAATGGTACAAGATTTGACTGTATATGCTATCCTAAGGTTTTTGGCAGGAATCGGTCTTGCAGGAGAATTAGGAGCCGGAGTAACATTAGTAAACGAATCGTTACCAAAAGAAAAACGTGGGTATGGTGCCTTATTCATTGCAGGCACAGGAGCATTGGGTGCCGTAACCGCTGCCTATATAGCAAGCTTGAGTACCGACCCAGAATGGTGGCGTATGACCTATTATATAGGGGGTGCTATGGGTTTAGCATTATTGCTATTGCGTATTGGTACAATGGAATCGTCATTGTTTCAAAACATTGAAAAAAGTGCTCCTAAAGGTAATTTTCTTAGTCTATTCACCGATTCAAATAAACTCAAAAGATATATCTATTGTATTTTGATAGGACTTCCTGTTTGGTACACAGTGGGTATTCTTGTACTGGTAGCACCCGAACTCAGTAAGGCGATTGGCATTCAAGGTGAAATTAAGGCAGGTACCGTTGTGATTTTGTGTTATGCAGGACTTTCATCTGGTGATTTTTTGAGCGGACTCGTAAGTCAATTTTTACAAAGCCGTAAAAAGACTATTTATTGGTTTGTAGGTTCTAGTATTGGCTTAATGGGTATTTATTTATTAGTCCATGGACTCAGTACTACGATTTTTTATTTCCTATGTTTTGCCTTGGGCTTTTCAGGAGGATATTGGGCGGTATTTATCACCATGGCATCTGAGCAGTTTGGCACTAATATTCGGGCTACAGTAACTACGACAGTTCCAAACTTCGTTCGTGGGGCATTGATTCTTATTACATTAGGCTTTAAGTTTTTGATGGGACATGTGGGATTAATCTATGCCGCCTTGATTGTAGGTTGTATTTGCAATTTTGCAGCTCTATGGGCATCCTATATGTCAGAAGAGACATTTGATAAGGATTTAGATTTTATAGACTAGGTGTCAATGTCGAATTATGAGTGAGTGAATTGTGAGTTTTAATTATCAGCAAAATAAACTTTATTAATTATACTAAACTACGATTGTAGCTTACTAAGAAGTTTTTCTGAAGCCAATCTTACAAAGGGTAACAATATAATTCTAGCATTATTTAATGCCAGTAAATAGTCTGTTAAATTCACAATTCATCACTCTCAATTTTTCATTGAGACTTGAGCAAAAGAGGATAAAATCTATTCATGGAGGTTTTATTACTAAATAATTCAAGGAATCAATATCTATACCTTTTACCAATAAAAGACTTGATTTTAGTCTTGAAAAAGATGATGTTTACAGCCTAAATCTTGCAATATGGCACTTATTTCAAAAAAGAAACTTCCATTCAAAATCAATCTTCAGCTCAGGAAATATTTAATAAAATATGGACGTGAGATTGTCATGCCTTTACAGTATGCTGATTTGCTGAGGTTTGAGAGTTCAATTAATCTTTATGACAAATTTGGTAATGATACACTTTGGCAAACAGTGTTCTATCCACATAATGACATTGAATTTGTGTACGAAGGCTTAAAAAAAATCTATGCAGATTTACGTACCGATGGTGACGAAAAAGTTATCAAACACCTCAATGTAGATAGGATTGATTTATGTACTTATGGCAACACCCAGCCATTTCGTATTAGAATTATCAATAAAATGAATGATAACTTTGACTATTTCTATGTCAAACGTGCCGACTCCTCACGGGTATATGGCATGGAACTAGAACACCTTCTTTCGCCCAATAGAATGAGTTATTTGACATTTGAAGATACAGTTGTAGAGGAACATATTATTGGTATTCCAGGAGATTTGTTTTTTAAACAGTTGCCAAGCTACGAAGAAGTTAATTATCGTAGATTAGCCAAAGAATTTGTAAAGTTTAATGAAAGATGCTTTGTGAGACTACTGGGAGATATGCACTCATCAAATTTTATTATCGATATTACACCAGACTTTGAAGAAGTATTTTATCGTATTCGAGCTATCGATTTTGATCAGCAAAGCTACGAAGGCAAACGGTCGGTGTATATGCCTCAGTATTTTAAACAAAACTATCCTCTAGTCGAAATTGGGATGAAATATATGACTTCTGAATCGGTGCAGCAGTATCAGATTGAAGAAAGGTCACTAATTGCAGGAAGGCTAAAAGTAGAGCAGCAGCGAATGTATGAACTAATGTCAGTGATGGCAAGAGACGAAATAGCTTCTGTAGATAACACCGAATCACTGAAAAAAGAATTAGCTCGATGGTATCAATCAGATAGATTTCTTAAATGTAAAACGATGGGCGAAATCGTATGGGCAAGTTTAGAGCAAGTCTTGATTCATTAATAGGTAAAACCTAATTTAGTGAGTTGAAATTGAGTGAATGAGTGATTATTTTAAAATCTTATCCTAGCAGTAGAGACGCAATACTTTGAGTCTAAAAACAATTTTCGACCGCTTTTTTTGATAAAAAGTTGGAGAATATACCTAATTCTAAGATTTGGGATGACTCATGACTTTATTTTAAAATGATACCTCTTTAGACGCAATACATTGCGCCTCTACAAGAAAAAATCAAATTAAAAATAATCACTCATTCACTCAATCTCAATTCACTAAATTAGGAATATGCTTACTTACTTTTAGTAATTCCTAAAGCCAACAATACCCAGCCTACCATTAGGCAAGTACCACCAATCGGTGCCACTGCTCCCCACATAGTAACTCCAGTAGCACAAATCATATATAGTGCCCCAGCAAAGATAATAGTACCAACCAACAAGGCGTTGCCTGCATATCTTACAAAAGCATGTTTGAATGTTGCTGACAGTATGCCAATTGCCAACAGTCCTAGAGCTCCATACATTTGGTAACGAGCAGCTGTTTCGAATGTTTCTGTCCTACCCATAGCCTCCAAACTAGCTTTAAAAGCATGTGCGCCAAATGCTCCAAGTGCAACAGATAATGCTGCCAATACAGCTCCTATTTGTAAAAAAAACTTGTTCATATTTTATATGATTTATTGGTGTGAAATTACCATCTATAAATTAAAATACTGCACGTTTGTGTGATATTCATTCAATTCATAAATAATAAGGCTTCAATTGATACATTAGTTCATCAATTCATGGGATAATTTGTGAGTTGGTGAGCTATCAGTTGAGGACAATATTCAACATCAATATTAAATTGTAGTTTTGTAATGCAATTACATCCTTACTGAATACTCTTAAATATCTGACCGCCTAAGGACTTGCATCAAGTCTTGAAAAACTCAAGAACGATGTGATAAAGAAATAGCTTAAGTAGTTTATAAATATTTTACAATCCGTTTAAGTACTCGACTTTAATATTATCATTAATACAATATTCGTCTAAGTTCAATAATACTCAATTCTTACATTTTAAAATTATACATTTCCCAAGATATGCTCAAAATTTGAGTATATCTTGGGTTTTTTGTTAAATATCACTTTTAAAAAATCATCAAGACGTATATCTTCAATGATCAACCACTCAAAGTAATCTATTAGATTAAGATATAAATAATACAAAATTATTTATATCGAACTAAAAGAACATTCTGTAGTTTTGTACTATTACAAATTGTTTTTTAGTTAATAGTGTATTAGAGATGTCATCTCCTCAATTTTTCTTACAATACTTAATAGTAAAATGAATCTTACAGGCATTAACTGTTTGACTATAAGTTTTCAAAGGATTTCTCTAATAGTCTATTTTACTTAGCAACCAATAAAGTAAATATGACTCTCATCAAAGATATTACTAGTTATATGGAGCGTCTGGCTCCGTTGTCTTTACAAGAAAGCTATGACAATGCAGGTCTAATTGTGGGCAATCCTAGCGAAGAAGTAAAAGGGGTTTTATGCACCCTCGATTGTACAGAAGCCGTTGTAGAGGAGGCTATACAATCAGGATGTAATCTGATTATAGCGCATCATCCTATCGTTTTTAAAGGATTAAAAAAATTGAATGGCAAAAATTACGTTGAAAGAGTCGTTATCAAAGCTATTAAAAATGATATTGCTATTTATGCTTCCCATACCAACTTAGATCATGTAGTAGGAGGTGTGAATTTTAAAATTGCAGAAAAATTGCGTTTACAAAACGTAAAAATTTTACAACCGAAAAAAAATCTCCTCAAAAAGCTTGTAACCTTTGTACCAGTAGAATACGGCCAAAAGATATTGGATGCTTTGTACGAAGTAGGAGCAGGACAAATCGGCGATTACAAAAACTGTAGTTTTAGGGTAGAAGGCACTGGAACTTTTCGTCCGACTGGCGATGCTAACCCTTTTATTGGGGCATTAGGCAAAGATGAAGAGGTAAATGAATTTCGTATTGAGGTGATTTTACAAGCTCATCAAGAGCATGCAATTTTGAGCGCCTTAAAAAAAGCGCATCCTTATGAAGAGGTTGCTTATTATTTGTCTAACTTAGAGAATGATTTGGCTCAAATAGGAGCAGGAGCAATTGGTGATTTGGACGATACTGTGGAGGAAACAACGTTTTTACAATACCTCAAAAATGTAATGAATTTGTCTAACATTCGGCATACGCCACTTTTAGGGAAAAAAATCCAGAAAGTAGCCGTATGCGGAGGCGCAGGAGGCTTTTTACTCAACGATGCAATAAGACAAGGTGCCGATGTGTTTGTGACGGCTGATTATAAATATCATGAGTTTTTTGATGCAGAAAACAAGATTATCATTTGCGACATTGGACATTATGAGTCAGAAGTTTACACAAAGGAATTAATAATTAGTTATTTATCTGAAAAATTTAGTAATTTTGCGATTCTCAAAAGTCAGGTAAATACGAATCCTGTACAGTATTTTTGAACAGGCGTTAGGAGTAGAGGGTAATCATTACAACATAGAACTTAACAAATAACGTTTAACGCATAACGAATAACGTATAACGAAAATGGCAGTAGTAGCTAACGAAACAACCATTGCTCAGAAACTAGAAGCACTTCTGAAACTTCAGACCATAGATTCATCTTTAGATAGTATCAAAAAAATGCGTGGCGACTTGCCAGAAGAGGTTCGTGATTTGGAGGATGAGATTGCTGGTATCGAGACACGTATCGGAAAATTCAATCGTGAGATTGCTTCATTAGAAGATGAAATTTCGAAGAATAGAAATACGAAAAAAGAATCAGAAAAGCTTGTAAACAAATACAAAGACCAACAGATGAACGTTCGTAACAACCGTGAATACGACGCCATCTCGAAGGAAATCGAATTACAACAATTGGAAATCGAATTAGCAGACAAACGTATGCGTGAATTCGAATTCAAAATCTTAAACAAGCGCGATGATGTTTCTGAAACTGAAACTCGTCTTTTCCACCGTCAAAAAGACCTTGATGCAAAACGTAAAGAATTGGACGTTTTGATTTCAGAAAGCGAAGACGATGAGCAACGTTTGTTGAAAGATCGTGACAAAGCAGTGAAGTTCGTTGAAGAACGTTTGTTACGCCCTTACGACAAGTTGAGAATTAACTATGCAAACGGCCTTGCTGTAGTATTGGTTAAGCGTGGTGCCTGTGGCGGTTGCTTCAACGTAGTTCCTCCACAACGTCAGGCAGACATCAAAGACCACAAACGTATTATCGTATGTGAGCACTGCGGTCGTATCTTGGCGGGTGTTGAAGACGTTATTACAGCTTCAAAACGCTAGGAAATTTGCTAAAAACATATCTAAAGCCCATAACTGCTAAGTTGTGGGCTTTATTTGTTTACTTTGTCTAGTCCTGAAATAGGTTGTCATCCAACCGACTTATTAAATGGAAACAAGTTCAAAAGCGAAACAGAAGCGTAGTCAACGAGATTACAGTATGGCTTTTAAATTACAAGTTATTG